>ONIG01000048.1 GCA_900317855.1 uncultured Eubacteriales bacterium
ACACGCTGTCGTCGTCCGCGTCGTAGGTAACGGCGGCGAGATAATTGCGCACCGCCTCCGGGCACTGGTGCCACGCCACCGCCTCCGCGCCCGTGATGGCCTGCACGGCGGCGGCCATTTCGCCGATTTTATAGGTGGCACCGCTGCCGTTTTTCGCGCGGATGGCGCCCGCGATGGCCTGCACGGCCGCTTCTTCGTAGAGCTTCTTTGCCATCAGTAGGCCACCTCGCTTCCGTCGGCGATCGTGACGGTTTTCGCCGCACTGCCGTCGTAGGTGACGGTCGTGCCGCCGATTTTGATGGTCAGCGCGTTCGGGTTTTTCAGGGCTGCGGGCTTGCCGGTCAGATCCGCATAGCGGCCGCTGAAGCTGGACTTGCCGTCCCATGCGGCGGTCTTTGCGGCCGTGATGCCGTCAAGCACGCGCTTGTTCGCGTGTGAGTGACGGGCGGCGGTGTTGGCGGCGATCTGCACTGCGGCGCCGGGCACGGAAGCCGCGGCGCCGTTCGTGCGCTGGTACCACTTGGCGTATTCGTCGAGTGCCGCGTTAAAGAGCGCCATGCTGTCGGCGTAGTGCGCCGTCTCGTGCGCGGCGTAGTCGCACATGGCGATGACGTAGTACACGTACAGCCGGTCAAACGGCGCGGGCACGAGCAGCACGGTGCTGCGGTCGGAGTTCGCGTCGTAGGTCACACATTCTCCCGGCGCGATGCCGAGGATGCGCGTCTGGATCATGCTCTCACATTCGTTGAGCCACAGCAGCTTTGCCGCGTCGTCCCATGCGTTGGGGCAGATCGTGTCGATGCGCTTGAGCGCCTGCTGAAGCGTCGCCATGCTCAGAGCCCCAGCGCGCCGCTCTCGGCGGCAAAGCGGGCGGTCTCGCGCTCGATGAGCGCGCCGGTGCGCGCATCCTGCGCCTCGCCCTGCGCGAGCACGAGCGCGAAGCGGCGCGGGATGGTCACGTCCTCGCCGCGCGGGATGCGCACGGTCTCACCGTTGACGGTCACGACCTTGTCCTCCTTGTAGCTGCCGTTGTCGCGGAACAGACGCACGGTCACGGGTTCGCTCAGCCAGGCCTCAGCGGCGGCGCGGTCGGTCTTTTTTCTGGTTGCCATAGTATATTCCTCCTTGTGTGCATGGGTGCCTCCCGCCGCGCGGGCGGGAGGCACGGGGTGGATTTCTTACTCGGTGTAGGTGCTGCAGGTCTCGATGCGGCGGATGGCGCTGTCGTCGAGACGCACGGCGACCTTCGTGGCCTTCCAGCCGACGCTGGCGCGCTGGTTGAGCGGGTCGCCCGTACCGGCGGAGCCGAGCTGCTTGACGATGTGCTCGAGGCCGCCGCCGGTGATCTCGGTCGTGCCGTAGCCATCGGCACCGAGCACGAGCGTGACGTACACGTCGCGGCCCTGCGCGCCGGCCTCACCGGGGTAGATGATGGCGTTGTCCTCGGCCGTGACGGCGGCGTCCACGGTCATGGAGCTCGCGGTGTTGGCCGTGACGGTCACGCACGCATTGCCGACGAGCACCTGACGGCCGACGAGCGCACCGGCCTGGACCGTGCCGCCATCGAACGAGAAGGTGGTCTTGCCGCTCACTGCGCCGTTCGTGAGCAGGGTGCGGCTGTCGCTGGCAAGATCGGCTGCGTGGAAGATCTTTGCCTCCGTGCTCTCGACGAAGCGGCAGCCCTCGATCTTGCCGATCTCGCCCTCGTACATGTGCTCGGTGTCCACGTACTGGTGGGGCGCGAGCCACTTCGGGTCGTTCATGAGGTCATAGGCCACGTCGGGGTGGATGATGACCGGGAACGCGCCGTCGATGCGGCGGCAGTTGGCGTTTTTGAGCGCGCGCACGGCGCGGCGGATGCAGTCGACGGTCAGGTAGTTGTTGTCGGCCGCGCTGGCGTTGCCGCCCTGCAGCAGGTAGCGCGCGGACACGGACTCGTCGGCGTACTGCACGTTGTCGCCGCCGACGAGCACCTCGCGCGTGATCGTGTCGAGCGTGCGGCCGGCCTGCGCGCCGAGCAGCTTCGTGGCCATGGTGAGGTTGTTGTCGATGGCGGTCAGCAGCAGCAGGTCACTCATCTGGATGTAGCCGCCATACTGGCGCACGGCCGCCTCGACGGTGGTCATGCTCAGGCTCTGGCCGTCGGGGGTCACGCCCTCGGTCAGGGCGGTCAGCGCCTTGCCGAGCGGGGCGAAGCGGCGGAACTGGATCGTCTTGCCGCCGTTTGCGGGGATGGGGTGCTTCTGCGCGAACTGGTCGTGCACGAGCTCGGGCTCGGCCGCGTCGATGAGGTAGTCCGAGTAGAACGTTTTCATCTCCTCGGTCAGGCTCTGCTGGGTGGTCACCTGCGTGTTTGCGTCAAACAGGCGCAGGTTCATGCGGATGTTTTCCATACTCATGTCTCCTTTTTTCTCTGCTGTCCGCTTCCGGGGACAGCGCCGGGGCAGCGCCCGGCCGCTGCGCTGCCGTGGGTTTCGGTCTCCTGCGCGGGGACGCGGCCGGTGTCCTCCGCAACGTGGCCGGGGTAGGCCGCGGCCAGCTGCCGCAGGCCCGTCACGGCCACGGTAAACGCCGCGCGCACATCGGCCCGGTCGTCCGCTGCGATGGCTGCGTGCCCGGCGCAAAGCGTCCGCTGCACGCCCTGTGCGCCCAGCGCATCGAGCGCGCCCGCCAGCGCACACACGAGCGCCGACGCTCCGGCGCACACGATGTCTCTGCCCGGGCAGAAGTCCGCGTGGCCGTCCGCGCGCAGCACGCACCGCCCGTCCCGGCGGATGTACGCGAAGCGGGTCACAGGCTCAGCTTCACGCGCTCGCCGCGCTCTGCGCGCGCGGCGAGCGCTGCGCGGTCGGCGCGGCTCATGCGCGACACGTCCGGCCGCACCACGATGCCGGCCCCGCCGCCGCCCAGACCGTTTTCGGCCGGGCGCAGGCCGCGCGCGCGGATGTGCTCGGCCACGCGCTGCT
>ONIG01000047.1 GCA_900317855.1 uncultured Eubacteriales bacterium
CTCGATGGCCTTGCGGATCAGGTAGATCACTTCTCCGTTGGCGGAGCGGCCCTCGTACTGAGAAATATAGTGCAGTTTATAGTGAAGCTCGCTGTCAATACGCAGCCCGAGGTGCTTATCCTTTTCCTTCTTCAAAGCGTCCATGCCATACCCTCCGTGTACTTGATAAAAGATAATTTGAGTTTATTTCAAGTACATGATAGAATGTGCAAAGTGTACTCATTTTAAGTACACAACATTTAGAGAGGTGAGGATATGGAGATATCAGGGAAGGCTTATTTCGTCAGCGATCCGTGCAGGATCGAGGACTTGACCGTGCTGCATTTGGTGGAGAAGGAGCGCCCGTTTGAGGTCGTAAAGACGGTGAAGCTGGCGAAGATCGACTATGAGAATTTCATCACGGATATGGTCGCGGACCGGCAGTTCATCGAGGATCACGCTGCTCTTTGCTCAAAGGGCGAGGTATGGCGCTGCATCCTGGTGCAGCAGCGCGGTCAAACAGACGGTGTGCTTGTGATGCCAGAGGACGGCTGCTTTGTCGGCTGGGCGGCGTATTACAGCGAATGAGTTTACCCCTGCCTTACAGAAGCAAGGCAGGGGCGTATTCTTATTCTTTATCTTGTGAATAGTTCTGCGGCGAGGCTTCCGGCAATACGAAGGTATCCATCACAAACCTTGCTCCCAGCCGGAAGCCGGTGATAAAGCCGTCCAGGGTGGCGTCGCCGTTGTAAGCAGACCAGGCGTCGGCAAAATCCAGGAAGCGTTTCTTCTCCTCACCGGCGAGATGCTCGGTCAGCCAGTCCTCGTTTTCGCTGATCGTACGTAGCTCGCGCTGGACGCCCGCGTCATCCTCAAATCCACTGTTCTGCGGGTCAATATTGCCGTAATACAGCTCTCCTCTGGCTGCGCAGAACAAATGATCGGAGTTTTCGACTCTCTCCTCCGAATGATGTCTGCAGATGACGTGCCCCGGAGAGGGCTTTTTCTTGCCTGGATCGGGATGATCCTGCTCAAAGTGATTCAAAACAAACGTTGTCTCAACGCATCATGATATGAGCAAACCTAGACCCCTCAAGCCCGGCGAGCTTATCATCGGCAACGAAGGCGCAGAGGCTTGGAAGGGCTGCGTGATGATCGTCTCGGAGGTACATAGCTGGGGCGGCGTCACAGCATATGTGAGAGTGCCGTACAAGGGCAGAACGTTTTGCCGCCTGCGGAACGAGCAGTTTGACCGGCTTTTCGTGGATGTAGAGGAGATGGATGAGGAATGAATGAGCTGACCGTAGCCATCAACAATGTGACATGGTACGCTAGGAAATTGTGGATGCGCCAGTATGGCATTGATGCATTTACCGGCCATGTCTTTGCCGGCAATCCGGCCGCCGTCTGCGTGATGGACCGGTGGCTCGACGAGGCGAAGATGATGGCCATCACGATCGAAAACAACCTCTCCGAGACGGCGTTTGCCGTGCGCGAGGGCGAGAAATACCATCTGCGCTGGTTCACGCCCGGCGGTGAGATCGACCTGTGCGGCCATGCCACGCTTGGCACCGCCTGCGCGATCATGACGTTTGTGGAGCCGGAGCGCACGCAGATCACGTTCTCCACAATCTCGGGCGACCTGACCGTCGTGCGCCGGGGCGACCGGTACGAAATGGATTTCCCGGCCTATGCGCTGCGGCCGGTGCCGGTCACGGAGGAGATGGTCGCGGCCATGAATGGCGCACGGCCGCGGGCGGCCTACATGGGGCGCGACCTGCTGTGCGTGTTCGACGACGCTGACACCGTGCGCGATCTGACCGTCGATCAGGATAAGGTGCGCGCGCTCGACGGGCTGCTCCTGCACGTGACCGCGCCGGGCACGGACGTGGACTGTGTCTCGCGCATGAGCTGATCTTCGGCGTCGGCGGCAATGCCATCGCGCCGAGCTGGCTGCAGTGCTGCACCGTTTTTGCGAAATGTTCGCCTGAGCAGACGGCGCAGACTTTCGTTCCCGGCACGGGGGCGCATCCATCCGGATGCGCCCCCGCTTTTATGCCGCACGCAGGAAAACCTACATTTTCCAGGCGAATTTTTAAATATTTAAATTGACGCGGGGACGAGAAGATACTATAATAATAAATATTTTTGTAATATTTTAAGCGAACGCTTTTTTGTTTTCCTCGAAAGGATGGTTTTCATGGCAACCGTTTCTGCGCCGGCCAAGCGCGCGCAGCGGCTGCGCCCGGCCCCGCTGTGGCTGAGCCTGCTGCTGGCATTTCTGGCGTATTTTCTTCTGGATTTTTCCCTGCGTCTGTTTTACGGCTCGATGAGCAATGTGTCGCTCTGGGCGTGGCAGCCGTTGGTGTTCACGCTGCTGTGGTCGGGTACGATGACCGCAATCGCTGCGCTGCTGCCGCGGACGGGGCGGCGTATCTTCCTGCTGATCACGTTCGTGCCGTTTGCGCTGATGGCTATCACGAACTGCGTGCTCTATCAGCTGACGGGCACGTGCTTTTCCTTTGCCGATCTTGCGTATGCCGGCGACGGCGCGCGGTTTATCAGCGCGTCCTACTTCCGCCTGAGGAAAGGCGAGTGGTTCAGTCTCGCCGTTTGCGTGGCCATGATGCTCTGCGCCGTGATCTTCATGCCGAAAGCGCGCCCCGGCCGCCGCGGCCGGATCGTGGCCGCCGTGTTGGCGGTCGCGTGCGCGGCGGGCATCGTCGTTGTCCACAATGCGCTGGTGTACCGGGGCGATGATCAGGATCGCAGCGAGTACCTCTCCTGGGACAACGCAGAGAGCCACGACACGTTCCGCGACACCTATACGGACTTCAGCAATCCCAACCGCTGCCTGATGCTGACCGGCCTGTACCAGTACACGGTGCGCGGTGCGGCCGTGACGCTCTGGCCGCAGGACACGGCGACGGATCAGCGCATCGCGGAGCTGGACGACTACTACGCGTCCCACCCGAAGGAGGCGGCCAATACGCCCATGACCGGCGCGTTTGCGGGCAAGAACCTGATCTTCATCATGATGGAGTCCATGGACGACTGGCTCGTGACACCGGAGTATATGCCGAACCTCTGGCAACTGGAGCAGGATGGCCTGTATTTCCCGAATTACTACGCGCCGATGTTCCTCTCAGCCGGCACGTTTAACTCGGAGTTTACGGCGAACACCGGCCTCATCGCGCCGGAGTATCATGTGCGCAACTCGTATTACGCCGAGCATGCGCTGCCGTATTCGCTGGCGAACCTGTTTCGTGACGCGGGCTACCGCGCCCGGTCCTATCACGCGGCCAACCCGAACATTTATAACCGCGGGCAGATCCATCTGAACTTCGGCTATGAATCCTATAGTGACTACGGCGATCTTGGCATGGACGACTACATGCTCGATTCGCAACTCCTGCGCGGTTATGACCAGATCGTCTCGGACGAGCCGTTTTTCAGCTTCATCATCACGTATTCCGGCCACGGGCCGTACACGACGGAGCAGCAGAACATCTCGGAGCCCCATCTGGACCGTGCCCGCGCGGTGATCGACTACAGCACCGTGCCGTACACGACCGAGGCGCAGAAAGAGGAGTACACCCGCGCCGTGGCGCAGGCCATGGAGACGGACGCCTTCATCGGCGGCCTGCGCGAGCGGCTGGAGGCCGACGGCCATGCCGAGGACACGGTGCTCGTGCTGTTCACGGATCACTACTGCAAGTATTTCTCCGATACGGAGCTCATCGAGGCCATCAAGGGCACCAGCGATCACAACATGCTCTCGAACGTGCCGTTCGTGATCTGGACGGAGGGCATCACGCCGCAGGTCTCCGAAAAATACGTCAGCACGATGGACATCGCGCCGACGATTGTGGACCTGTTCTCGCTGGATACCGACCTGCGCTATTATATCGGCAACGATATGTTCGGCCCGGACGGCGGCGTGGTCTACTTCCGCAACTACGCGTGGTATGACGGCAAGACCTATGACACCGGCAATGACGCTTCGACCAACCCGGCCGTGCCGGCCATGCGCGAGCAGGTGCATGAGCAGATCGACATCTCGCAGGATACGTTCCGCTGCAACTACTTTGCCTACCTGCAAAAGCGCAGCGGCGAGACCGAAACGAAATAGCAGGCAAAAAAATCCCCCGGATGCGTGAACAGCACCCCATTTGTTAGACGAGTATGGTAAAATACTTAGTACTAAGAAATGGGGTGCATTTCTATGGCAAAGGGCGTACCGAACAAACGATACA
>ONIG01000021.1 GCA_900317855.1 uncultured Eubacteriales bacterium
TGTGCTCCGCGATCAAGATGGAGCGTTTGAATTGCTCGCTCGGCTCGTGGCCAAGGCTCTCCTTTCCCACGGTTGCGCGGCAGTCGTCCACTACCTCGCACCAGCTTCCTTTAACGCCAAGCAGCTCAGATCGCATCGCTCAGCTCCAGTTCCGCGCCGCAGGCCGCATAGCCCGCGAGGTCGATCCAGTTGTCCTGCTTCGGCCGGTTTCCCGCGATGCGGGCCACCTTCAGCAGCGCCAGCATGGCCGCCACGTCTTTCGGCTTGAGCCCCTTCCACACATGCGGAGTCGGGTTCTCCATCAGCCCGGCGCCATAGAGATAGCTGTTCCAGAGGCTCGCGATCGTGCGGAAGTTATTCTCCGGTGAGCCGTAGTCCTGCTCGCGGTCGCCGCACACGCAGGCACGCGCGGCCGAGAGCACCTGCTCTCTCGTGGTGGCGGGGGCGGCACACCCCTGCGCTCTCAGACTGTCGAGCGCCGCGCCCAGCGTCGGGAAGCAGCCGTCTTTTCCGTCATCGGTGTGCAGCACATAGCCGTCTGCGTCGCGCCGCAGGGTAAAGTTCGGTACAGAGTTCATAGTTTTATCTCCTCTCAGATTTCTTCGTCCCACAGTCTCTGCGCGGCTTGCAGTGCCGCGCCGTGTAGGCGTTGTAGGTGTCGTTCAGATTGCGGGCCTCCGGTTCTGGCCATGATCTCAGCGGTCTCCGGCCAGCTCCGCAGGTCGATATAGCGTAGCGTCAGGATGTCCCGGTACAGCTCCGGCCGCACCCGGTCGATCAGGTTTTGCACCTCCCGCTCTTGCCGCTGCGCGCGATACATCTGTCTGGTCAGGCGGCGGCGTTCATCCGCCAGACTGGCCCACTGCATTTGCGCGTCGGTCGTCCCTCCGCCCGGCGTCTGCCGCATCTGCGCCGTCAGCCGGGTGCATTGTGCCTCCAGCTCCAGCACGCGCTCGGTCAGGCGCTCCTGCTCCAGCCGCGCGTGCCGGACGCTGCCGAGGAAGTCCCGGAGGCTCTGGTAGTCCGCTCGGTTCATGCCGGTTCACCCGGGCAGCGTCCGCGCCGGACAGCCCGGTCGTCCCAGTATTCGTCGGCCGTGATCTTGCGCGACTCGCAGCCATACGCGGCCTTGACCTCCGGTAGATTGTCATTCACCGCGTCGAAGTGCAGACCATGTGCGGCGCACCAGTCCACGGCGGCGGCCAGTTGCTCGCCACAGCGGCAGGTCCAGAGGATGATACGGCATCCGATTCTCTGCCGGTGTTTGATCTCGGCCAGTACCTCTGGGATCGGCTCGCCCAGCTCCGGCCAGTGGCTGTCGCACAGGCAGCCGTCGAAGTCTACGGCGATGACCCGGCGGTCAGGCTCGCCGGTTGGCGTAGTGTTCGTGGTAATCATGCCAGTTCCTCCTCAACGTAAGATTTCAGGGCATCAAGCAGGCTCTTTTGTGTTGCCTGCTTCCCTGCCAGCACGGACATGACGCGCTCGTCCAGTGTGCCCTGCGCGACCAGATGGTGCACGATCACGCCCTGCGTCTGCCCCATGCGGTGCAGGCGGTCGTTGGCCTGCTGGTAGAGCTCCAGCGACCACGGCAGGCCAAACCATACGATGATGTGCCCGCCCGCTTGCAGGTTCAGCCCGTGCCCGGCGCTGGCCGGGTGACAGAGCAGCATGGGTATCCGCCCGTCGTTCCAGTCGCGGATCGTCTCGCTGTCTCGTATCTGTACCGCCCCGGGAAACCGCGCCTGAATGCGGCTCAGGTCGTGCTTATAGGTGTAGAACACGAGCAGAGGCTGCCCCGGGTTTGTGTCCGCCAGCTCCTCGAGCGCCTCCAGCTTGGCGTCGTGGATGTGAAACACCTCGCCGCCGTCGTCGTACACGGCGCCGTTCGCCATCTGAAGCAGCTTGCCGGAGACCTGCGCCGCCATGTCGCCGATGACTGCCGAGTCGCAGTTCGCCGCGTCGTCGCTCCCGGCCAGATGCAGGCCGTCATCCTGCCGCAGCAGCGGCAGGATCTTCTCGCGCTGGAATTGGTCGTAGAGCTTGCGCGCTCCGGCCGTGAGCGCCACGGGGATCGTGTTGTAGGTGCGCTCGGGCAGATCCAGCCAGTCCTCCTTGCTCATGGACAGGCACAGGTCTGCGAGCTTGGCGTCGATGCGTTCTTTTGCTCCTCGCTTGAGCCTCCACTCGTAGACGATGTGCCCCTTGTGTGCGCCGGGGTTAAAGTATGTGTTGCGGTACTCGCCCAGCGTCCGCCCGAGGCGCTGCCCCCGGTCGAGCAGGTACATCTCCGGCCACAGGTCGATGTAGCCGCCGGGTGCAGGCGTGCCGGTCAGGCCGT
This sequence comes from uncultured Eubacteriales bacterium, assembly GCA_900317855.1. Taxonomy (GTDB): domain Bacteria; phylum Bacillota; class Clostridia; order Oscillospirales; family Oscillospiraceae; genus CAG-103. The sequence goes on from ONIG01000021.1 coordinate 2,342, forward strand.
AGACGTAGTTCGCGCGTCCGACCACGCGCCGCAGCGCGCGCCATCGCTTGGAGCGCGAGGACTTAAAGCTCGACAGCTCGTCGATCACGATCCCGTCGAACGGCCAGTGGCTGCCGAGCGTCTCGACCAGCCACACGACGTTCTCCCGGTTGATGACGTACACGTCGCCGTCCTGTCGGAGGGCGGCCTCGCGCTGCTTGGCCGTTCCGAGCACCTTTACCACGCGCAGATCGGCCAGGTGGTCCCACTTTTCCGCCTCACGGCTCCATGTGTCCTCGGCCACGCGCTTCGGGGCGATCACCAGCGCTTTGTTCAGCGCAAACTCGTCATACAGCAGCCGGTGCAGCACCGTCAGCGTGACGACCGTCTTGCCGAGCCCCATGTCCAGCAGAAGCCCGGCGTGGCTGTGCGTCATGCAGAATTCCTCTGCGAGCCTCTGATGTCGTCTCGGTTCGTAGTTCATGTGTTGCCCGTGATCCCCAGCGCTTCCAGCGCGGCGCAGCGGGCCTCCAGCTCCTTGATGCGCAGGTCGGCGTCCGTGATGTCGGTCTCATACTCCTCGTCGCGCTCGTCCATTGCCCGGCGCAGGTACTGATACCGCTGACAGAGGTCGGCATACGCTCTCGGGGCGAAGATACGCCAGAGCCATTCTTTCACCAGCTCCCAAATCTCAGCGGCTGATCTGTCTCCAAAGGGGTTGTGCATTGTGTGATCTCCTTTCGTATTCAAGTGGGGTACGGGCTCTCCGCCGTCCACTGCCATGCCGCGCTCTGCCGGAACGTCGCCCGGAAAGCGTTGTGGCCATGGCCGTCAGCGGAGAACCACAGATAGTCTTTCGGCAGCACCCTGCCCACATCGCCAGCCCCAGCGCTCTCCGCGCGCCAGCGGTCGAGTACGTCCTGCGCCAGTGCGAGCAGCTCAGGATCGACCGGGAAACGCTCGGAGAAGCCGAGAAACTGATTGGGCGCGGAGAGCACGCCGTGGATGGTGTCCGGGAAGTCGGGGTGGTCTACGCGATTGAGCACGCACCAGACCACAGCAGCCTTCTCTGTCTGACTCGGGATGCCCCGCGCTTCGCCCCACAGGCATTGCGCCAGATAGACCGCATCGCTCTCCGGCTGCCGGGGTGTCGGCGTAGGCTCCGGTGTCGGCGTAGGCTCCGGTGTCGCCGCCGGGGTCTGCGCCGGAAGGGGCGTCTCGTTTACGGTCGAGACCTCTGCGCCGAGGTACATCGTCTCCGCTTTCTCGCCGGGCAGCATATGCCGCACCCAGAGCGCGACCACGACGGCCCAGAGCAAGAGCGCCAGCGCCCGCCTGCGGTTACCCGCCGCGCGCCTCACCGTGACACCTCCGTGTACGCAAACGTAAGGGTGAAGGTCACCTCGCGCGGGTCGCCCTCGAACAGGTGCGCCAGCATCTGCGCCGTCGCGCCTGCCGAACCCGTGGCCGTGAAGCTCCCGCCCGTTACCGTCGGGGTCCGCCGGGGTACCGGCGCGGGCTCGGTCTCCGGGGGATCATGCTTGTCTTCCGGGTCGGCCTCTGTTTCAGATGCATCCTCGGGTCGCGCGGCGAGGGGCGTCATCGAGACCTGCCCGCCGTTGACCCACGTCGTCCACTCCTCTTTGTTCAGCTCCGTCTGCGGCAGGCGTGTTCCCGGCGCGATCCGGATGCCCAGCCGATCCCGGTGCTTTCTGATGACCGGGTGAGACACGCCCATCATCTCGGCGATGCGCTTGTCCGATGCGCCGAAGCGCCACCGCAGGCTGCGCAGATACTGCGCTTGCAGGTCGTCCGGCATCGTCAGAAACTCAGCATAGGTCATAGGTTTCGACAGGTTGTAGGTCTTCATTTCACCATTCCTCCGTTTGCGTTCACTTGGTGTCAGGTAGTCGCTCGGCAGCGTGCATTTGCGTGTGCTGCGCTTCCGGCAGCGGTCGCTGCGAGCGAGGCGTTTCTTTTGCAGTGCGTCGTAGTCAAAGTCGTTCATGACAGATACCTCAGTCTTTCATGTAGAAGTCGCAGGCGTAGCCGTCACCCCGCAGCGGAAGTCCGGACGCCCACGGGAGCTCGCGCCCCATGATGGCCGACACGTCCTCCACCGTTCGCCCGTCTCGCGGCTCGGAGATGATCACCTCGTCGTGGACGTGCGCCCGGATGTCGTACCCGGCATCTTCCAGCGCCAGCATCGTGTCGCGCAGGCAGTCGCGCGCGGTTGCTTGGGTGACATTCTCGGCGAGCTTACCGCCCCATGTCTCCACGCGCCCCCAGCGTTTTGTCTTCTGGTCGACGCCCATATAGCTGAGCGCGCGCCGGTCGCGGTGAAACTTGCTCGGGCCGTACTCAGCGCCGTAGTAGGCGATACGCCGTCCGGACGGCAGCGTCATCCACAGGATGCCGCATTCCATCTCGAAGCGGATGCCGCCGATTGCAGATACCTGCGGCGTCTTGTGTACCACGCAGCGGATCGCGGCGCGCTCCAGCGCGCGCCACAGTGCGCAGATGCGCGGGCTGGACTCTCGCCAGAGGTCGACGGTGTTCACCATCTCCTCCTCGGTCATGCCCAGCTTGTCTGCACCGAATGCCTTGAGCGCGCTCACGCCCCCGCCGTAACCGCAGTTGTGAACCAACACGTTCGACACGGTGAACCGGTGTCGCGGCCCGGCGTTCTTGATGTCATAGACTCTCACCTTTCGAGATACCGGCGCTGGTTCTGACAGTTCTCTTGATGTGTGACCCAGCGCAGATTTCCAGGCTCGTAGTTTCCATTGACGTTTATTCGGTCTATCTCCAGTGCGCGATCTGGTAAGCCATACTTTTCGATCATGTACTGGCCCGCCGCTGTCGCGTTCGGAAAGCAGAATTTGATTCCGCGTGCGCCGTAGTTTTTGTAGTTGCCGTCGTTTGGGTTTGTGCATCGCTGCTTGGCCGCGGTAAAGCGTCTTTCTAACCAATGCGGTACCGTGCGCGGTTGAGAGCATGTCTGGCAACCTTTGGACTTTCCGCCCCGCAGATTGCTCAGGTTCTGCCACTGAACTGCGCCGCACCCACGGCATCTGGTCAGCACATAGCAGTGATTCCACTTTTGATTCCAGCGCTTTTCCGGGCTGATGACTTCCACCCAGCCGTATTGCTTGCCCACCATCTCCGGTTTGTAGGAGATGTGCGCCGCAGGCGGCGGCGAATCCAAAGTGTACCGGCCGCGCCGCCCCCGCAATTTCGGCCCAGACGATGTGGTCGGCGGTAGCTGTGAGACCTGCGTAGGTCAAAACCTCCTTCGTTCCGTTGCAGACGACGCCGTCGTGGTGAACCCATCCAACGCCGTCCCAGAGTTTCATGTCGGGCGTAACCTGTTCAATGGGGACGCAGCCTTGGTTGGTTAACACAAGCTGCCCCTCCGCGATGCAGGCCAATTCCGCGACCTTCCCCTTCTGGCGCAAATGTCCGTTGATGCCGTGCTTTTCGACCGGCACCTTGAACATAGCCGAAGCGGAACGGCAGTAAATGTCGCCGCCGTTTCGGAAAACATCGAGCCGCCATTGCTCCCCCGCGATCCACGCGATCACACGGGCTTCGATGGCAGAGAAGTCTGCTACGATAAAGCGGTGGCCGGGCTCTGGTATGAGCGCAGTACGAATCAGTTCGGAGAGGGTATCGGAGACGCTGTCATATAGCAGTCGTACCGTCTCGTAATCGTTGTCTCGTACCAGAGACCGGGCAACCGCCAGATCTTCCATGTGGTTCTGCGGCAGGTTTTGTAGCTGTACCAGCCGCCCGGCGAAGCGCCCGGTTCGGTTTGCGCCGTAGAATTGAAAGCAACCCTTGATGTGTGCATCGGCGCAGGCGGAGCGCTCCATCGCCTCGTACTTCTTCGTCGAGGACTTCGCCAGCCTCGTGCGCAGCGCCATGAATTGCTTCGCGCGCTCGCCGTTGAGCTGAGACACGACCTCGGCCACGACCTTCTTGTTCAGGGACGGCACCTCGACGCCCTCCTGCTCCAGGAGCCATTGCTTGATCTGCGCGACTGAGTTCGGGTTTTCCAGTCCGCTGATCGCGACGGCCTGCTTGGTCAGCTCGGCCTTGTAGCGTGCGTCCATAGCGATCGCGTTGTGTACCAGCTCGCGGTCGACGCGCATCCCCCGCTCGTTGATCCGGGCGTCCAGGCACCAGAATCGGTGCTCCAGCGAGTCCGGCTCCCAGCGCAGCAGCCGCTTGCGGATCGCCCGCTCGGCCACGACGTCCTGCCGGTTGTACTCGATGAATAGCGCCCACTTGTCGGTGTCATGCTGGGGCAGGTTGCGGGTGCGCCCGCCGTTGACCTTTGTCGGTCGGCAGGGTGAGCAGAAGTAGCGGATCAGCGCCTTGCCCTCTCGGTCTTTCGCCTCGTCCGCCTCCAGCCGCAGCGCCTTGCCCGCCTCTCCGAGCCCCAGCGGCAGCCCGCACACGGCGGAGAGGATCATCGTGTCGCTCCATTGCTCCGGCGGGCAGTATCGGCCGAAGTGTTTCCACAGGCCGAAACGCTCGAACGCGCAGTTCCATGCGGTCTTTGTCACTTCCGGGTCATACAGCGCGGCGAGGAAATCCGCGGGGACTTCCTCGTCGGCCGTGAGGTCGATCACCGTTACCGGCTCGTCGTCAAAGGCGTAGCCCAGCAGCAGGATCTCAAAGCTCTCGTCGTCTATGTACCGGAAGGATCCGCACTTTGCGATGTCGATCTCGGAGTAGGTCTCGAGGTCGATCGAGAGCGTTCTCTGCATGGGTCTCAGCAGGTGCCGAGGTCGGCGAAGTCTTCATCGGCGCTGCGGCCGCCGGACAGACGATCGCCGTCGCGCGTCTTGATGACGTTGTTCAGGCCCGCGCCGACGCCCTTGTTGCCGGAACTCTCATACGGGAAGAAGTCGAGCGTCACTGCGCCATAGCAGCCGGAGTAGAAGTCCTCCTCGTCCAGCGCATCGGATACGACACCGTCCTCCAGCACCTTGACGCCGGGCTTGTTGCGGCTGCTGGCGTTGAGGAAGTAGCATCCGGCGAAGGCCTCGTCGTCCTCGCGGTCGATGTCGCCGTCGCGCAGGCAGCTCTTGACGTTGGCCGGGATTTTGCCGCCCCACTTCTCCAGCTTGCCGCGCTGCTTCGCTGCCTCGATCGCTTCCTTCACGAGGTTCACGGTCTCGGTGTCCTCCTTGGGGATGATGACGCACACACCGTACTTCGAGGGCGTGCCGTCGTCGTTCTTCTTCGGCTGGAACACTGCCGCGTAGCTGAAACGAACCTCGCCGAGGCGAACGCTGGTGTCTTTGATCTTCTTGTTGAACTTAGCCATTGTGTGATCTCCTTTTCATTCAATGTTGTTTGAGTTGTTGGAACTTCCCATGTCGCTGAAGTCAATGTCGGCCGTGGAATACTCCGGACGGCCGTCCGTTTCCGGGGCGAGGATCAGCGCGCCTTCGCCCTGAACGGTCTGGTCTTTGAGCAGCACGTCGAACGCGGTTTTGCCGATGAGCTTCTCCACGGCAGCGGCGCTCTTGAGCTTGTGCTCTTCGAACTGCTCCGGTTTGTACCCGGCGCGGATGAGCTGCTCGCGGGCGGACTCCTCGTTGCGCCATGCGCGTCTCGGGCGCTTTCCGTGCACCAGCTTGTACCCCGGCCAGCGCTGTCCTTTGAGCGCCTGCCGCAGAGCGTATGCCTTCAGCTCGCCCAGCCATGTGATCGCGTCGTCCGCCATTGCGAGCATCTGCGGGATCTCGGAGTCCGGCAGCACAGCCGGAGCGTCCATGCCGGTCTGAAACAGTTTCATTGCCTGCGTTGCCCGGGCATAGCAGATCGCGCGGGCGGCGCAGAACCGGCAGTGTTCTCCGGGGCAGAAGTCCCCCTCCCCGCGCCAGGCAAGCTGTGCCTTGGGGGTCAGCTCCGTCTCGGCCCAGGTCAGCAGCTCCGTGCGAGAGAGCTGTTCTTCCGTGATGTGGTCGATCCGGGGCTGGATGATGGTGTTGCGCACGGTCTGGAAGCCGTACAGATCGCCGAATGCGTCGATCGCGCCCAGCCCGTAGCACCGGGCCTGTGGGTTCTCCTTCGCGTTCACGCGCACACCGGAGCCGTTTTTGTAGTCGCACACGTCGAGGATCTCGTCGGACACGACCACAGCGTCACTCGTCCCGAAGCAGCCCGGCACCCAGCGATCCATGCTCAGCCGCTGCTCCACAAAGAGCTTGGCGTCCGGGCAGGTGCGTCTGGCGGCAAACAGCTTCTCCATGACGATGTCCACATACAGGTCGGTCGCCTGGTGCATCTCCTTGCTCACGTCGCCGAGTGCTTTCAGGCGGGCGTCATAGTTGAACTGATTGATTCCGTCTGCATCCCCGAGCCGCCCCTTCTCGCGCAGCAGCTTCAGCTCCGCGACGGCGTGCGCTTTCGTACCCTCCGCCGCAAACGGGGATGACTGCTCGCCAAAGCGGTCGCGCAGCTTCTCCTCCAGTCGTGCGCTCGGTGGGCAGGCCATCCAGCGCTTGGATGCGGACGGGGATAAAACCGCGTGTGCGCGCATTACTCCACGCTCTCCAGCAGCTCAGCCACTCGCGCCATCAGCGCGCCGTAGTCGCTGGCCTGCACGCCCATGATGCTGCTTGCGCCGAACTCCTGGAACAGCTCCGGCAGTACCACGCCCTTGCGCTTGGCCTCGGCCAGCTTCGTGCGCACCTGCGGCAGCGTGTAGGTGGGTGTCTCTGCGGGCGCTTCCGGCTCCTCGGCCTTGGTGGTCTCGGTAGGTACTTCCGGCTCCTCGGTATACGCACCGGAGCCATCGCCGTGGCCGGGCCCGTCCTTGTCGGGTGTCGTGGTCGGTGCAGCGCACGGCGAGAGTTCGTAGGGCGCCGGCGGGAAGGTCAGGATCAGCAGCTCATTGACCAGAGCCACCGCCTTGCCGTAGCGCTCTGAGCTCGTGTCGTCGATCCGGCTCGCCTGAGTGGTCACGCGGTCGAGCTCTGACCACGCCCATGCGATGAGATCATCGCGGTTTTTCATGTGGTTTCCTCCTTATTGTATCTTCAGAACCGGCTTGCGCAGATTGGTCTCCTGCGGGGTCGGTGTCTGTTCGTACTGAATGCGGGCGTCGTCGGTGATGCGCCATGACGCGCCCAGCTTGAAGCCGTGCAGCTTACCCTGCCGCAGCAGGTCATACACCACATCGGCGCTGCACCGCCAGCGTGCTGCCAGCTCCGGAACCGTGTAGTATTCCGAGCTCATACCAGCAGCCGTCCTTCGGTGTCCACCGGCAGGAACAGATTCTGGCTGTTGTGGCGCGGGTCGCCTTCAAACCAACCGGCGTTGCCAGCGTGTTTGGCGTCCTCCGCGTCGCGGTACGGTGCTCTGTCCCGCGGGGGGTACACGTCGCCGTTGTTCGCCGTGATGCGGCCGTCCACGACCTCGTAGATCTTGCCAACCGTCCACCACGGACACGAAGACTCCACACAAATCATGCGCCCGTTGTAGGCCTCCGGCGTCGCCGTGCCCTCCGGCTTCTCCGGGAACGGGTCTCTGCCACAGAGCCGCTCGAATGCGATGCGTGCGCCCTCTTCAAAGTCGAAGCGGTCGCCGGGGTTGCATTTCGCGGTAGCGATCGCCTGAATCGCCTTGCCGATGCGGCGGGTCGCCGTCGTGGTCACGCCGTCTGAGGTGATGACGATCACCGGCTGTGGCGCGCGCTTTGCGGTCTGCCGGTGCGCGTCGGATTCCGTGGTCTGAGCGCGCGAGAACAGCGGATGCGGAATGTCGACGATCAGGGTGCTGCCGCCCAGGTTCATTTTGTACCTCATGGGGATTCCTCCTTTTGTGATATAGGGTTTGGTGTTGTTCTCCGATTCCAGACGGCCTCTGCCGCCTCGGTCGTTGGCAGGAACGGCGTCTGTAACCGGCATCTTGAGCACATAACATAGGCCACGCGCTGCACGGTTCGATGCAAAGACGCCTCTGCCCCGCAGCACGGACACGGTTTGAGCATAAGCCGCGCCTCCTCTAATCCGCTTCGATGATATGTCTCCTTTTGTGTTGTTGTTTCCAGCGGGGTGTGTCAGGCAAAGAAAAGGTCCTGAACCGTTACGTCGTAAAATTTTGAGAGTCTAACCTTATACCGTAAGTCCTCGGCCCCTCCGTTTGCGCTACGCAAATTATCAGTGAAAAAAATAGACGCCAAAATCTCGATCCGCAATCAACAGCTTTTTCGAGATTTGCTCCGCCTCATTCAGCGTTACCGGTCGAATGTTATTAAGTTTCTGACACATTGTTGACGCAGCGACACCGATTGCATCCGCGAGTTCGGACTGTGAAATACCCATCTCGCGCATTCTTTTTTTGATGGCCTCTGTGTTTATCATCTATTTATCACCTCCCTCGTTTTTGCACAGCGCAATTTTAGCACAGCGCAACAACCGTGTCAAGAGGTATTTCAAAATATTTTGCCCTGCGCAAAAAAGTGTTGCACTCCGCAAATTATTATGTTATATTGATGCTGAGAAAGGAGGCCATACTATGAACAACATCGATTTAGGCCGCCGCATAAAACAGCGCCGCACGGACTTAGGGCTGACGCAAGGAGATATAGCCACCGAGGTTGGCGTAGCAATTTCTACAATACAGCGCTACGAAACCGGTTCGATCGAGCGCGTCAAGCTCCCCGTGATTGAAGCGATCGCACGAGCACTTCATGTCAATCCGGATTGGCTCGTCGGAAAAACACCCGATATGATTGATTATGATGACGGCGATTTGCTCGCAAGCATTCCTCTAAACTATATAGAAGCGTGTGATGGGGATGTGCAACGCGCATATAAGCTCTACCAAGCCGTCGAAAAAGAGAATCTGGGGACTCCCCTCCCCGACAACATCATACCGATGCCTAAAACCTACAGGGTGCCTTTGCTCGGGACGATCGCCTGCGGTGAGCCGATCCTTGCGGCAGAAAACATTGAGGACGACGTGGACATACCAGAGCATATCCACGCCGACTTTGCGCTGCGGTGCAAGGGCGACAGCATGATAAACGCCCGCATCCACGACGGTGACATCGTTTACATCCGCCAGCAGCCCGCCGTGAACAATGGAGAGATCGCCGCTGTGCTGATTGGGGACGAGGCGACGCTCAAGCGCGTGTACGTGTACGAGGATCATGTCGTGCTTCAGCCCGAGAATCCGTCCTACGAGCCGCTCGTGTACTTCGGTGAGACCATGTCGACCGTCCGTATCCTGGGCAAGGCCGTCGGCTTCACGAGTATCATTCCTTAAATAAAAAAAAAACACCCCCTTCCCGTCTCGCACGCGGGAAAGGGCGAATGTTAGGAGGTGCTGCGCATGAACATGGACTTTTTCCACCGCTCCCCGGCGGAGCTATGGGATCTGGTCAAGCAAGCATTCTGGCGTATCTTCGCGCCGAGTGCATACGCCACGCTGTACCGTCGGTATCAGTACCTGAAAAACAGCGTTGCCGAAATGGAAGAAGAGGCGCGCTGTGATGTCGTCGACGCCGAGAATGAAGTCCGCCGTCTGCAACGGGAGAACCGCGAATTGCAGCAGCGGATAGACGAACTGACCACACAGCTCAACACCATACAGAAATAAAAAAGCCGCACCCGTCTCGCACACGGATGCGGCTCAGCCGATTGAATACAAAGGAGATCACACAATGCACAGTTCGCTCACATTGGCTTCAACAGGCGTCTCCATTGTATCAGTTCGGCCGAGCTTTTACAAGGAGGATTTTTCAAATGTCAAAACTCTACACCAAAACCATCACAACGCCCACCGGAAAACGGAAGTACATCCGCGCGGCAACAAAGGAGGAATTGGAGCGAAAATATCAGCAGGCAAAGCTCGAGATCGGCGCGGGCGTAGACATCACTGACGCCACGACTTTCGGCGAGTTCGCCCAGCTTTGGTTTAACACCTATAAGCGGCCGAACCTGCGCGAGAACAGCAAAGAAAACCTGCTCTACATTCTCAACCACTACATCATGCCTCAGCTCGCTGCTATGCGCCTGCGCGACATTAAGCCTGTGCATATCCGTGGCGTCATGTCGAGCCTAACCGGGTACAGTCGTTCCGTGCAATCAAAGACCGTGCAGGTCCTGCGCTCCATCTTCAATGCCGCCGTGGAAAACCATCTGCTCCTGCGGTCGCCTGTGTCACCCGCACTGAAAGCAGGTGGAGCTCCCGCCGAAGAACGCGTGCCGCTGACACCGGAACAGTCACAGCGCCTGCTCGATGCCACGGCCGGTACGCGCGCATACCCGGCGGTCGCGCTCATGCTCGGCGCGGGTCTGCGGAAGGAGGAGGCCGTTGGGCTGATGTGGGAAGACGTCGACCTGAAGAACGGGTATCTCCATGTTCGACACGCGAAGCCTTTCCACCACGGCAAAGGAGAAGTCACCGACCAGCTCAAGAGCAAAGCGGCGTACCGGACGATTCCGATTCCGGCTTGGCTTCTCCAGATCCTGCGGGAAGAACACGCGAGAACGAACTCCCTCTTCGTGCTGGCCATGCGTAACGGCGAGTCCCTAACCGAGTCGTCTTTTAGCCGGTTATGGGGCCTCATCCAAGCACGAACGACAGACGATCCGGAAAAGCTCGGAACGCCCGTTTCAGTCCGACATCCGAACGTCATCTACACGCTGGACTTCCATGTACACCCACATCTGCTTCGGCATACCTGCATTACCCGCTGGGTCGAGTCCGGCCTTGACGTGAAAGAAGTTCAGTACCTCGCCGGGCACTCGACTCCGGACATGACCATGCGTGTCTATGCGCATTACGATCGGCTCATGCGGCTTGAATCGACCGCCGAAAAAGTACGCACCAGCACCCGCCTGTCAGTCCCCGACGCCTCAGTTCAGGGCGAGGTGCAACATTCTCCCGCCGCACACGTTGCACCACCCTTCCGGGTCGTGTGAATCGCCGTTGCGTCAGGCGGTTTTTTGAACCATAGACCTTTAGTTTTTGGTGCAACGCGGGTGCAACATCACAGAGCATTTTATAGCCGAAAGCAGCCCAAATTGTTCCTAGATTTTTACAGCTCCAAAGCAAAGAAAAAACCCTGTAACCATTGGAATTACAGGGTTTTTTGATGGAGCTAGTGATGTGACTCGAACACACGACCTGCTGATTACGAATCAGCTGCTCTACCGACTGAGCTACACTAGCGTATTTCTTACAGCTTGCACATTCTATCACATGTCTCCTGGGATGTCAACAAAAAAGTTCGACGATTACTATTTGTTTTCATGCATGAAAAAATGTTGCGTTCCTGCACAAAATGTCGATTTTCTTCGTTTCCTGTCGGTTGTGCAGAATTTGCACTGTTACGCTCCGGCGGAAAACACGCGTCGTTTCAGGCTTTCCCGCGCGCGGAGAGGATCATAGTTCTTACATTTTTGTGACAACGCGTTTACATAACTATTTTCCGGCTGCGCGTTTGCTATAAGTTATCAACATTTTCAACCGACTTTTCAACACGGGATTTTTTCTGTGATTTCAATGGGTTTCTTCATTTTTACACAAATCAGGAAATCCCGGAAACGGACTTTGTGGATTTTGCAAACACCAATTTTGTTACCATAACGCAAATCTCTCGCTGCCGCGAGAGATTTGAAAAAATGCTTGACAGGCAAAATGCAGGATTTGTGCCGCCGGTGATGATTCAGAGCAGGCCGCTGTCAGCAAATGACACATAATCCTCGCCGCAGACGATGATATGATCCGCGAGCGTGATTCCTACGAGCAAAAGCGCGTCCCGGATGCGGCGCGTCGTGAGTTCATCCTCGCGCGATGGCAGCGCGTAAGCATCCACATGGTTGTGGCTGAGAATCACAGACACCGCCTTCTGCGACAGGGCCGTCTCGACGATGGCGCGCACGGACACTTCCGCCGCATTGACCACGCCGCGTCCTATCTCCTTACAGCTGATGAGGCCGCACTTGGCGTCCAGACACAGGAGGTAGACGACCTCCGTGCGCTCATACAGATACAGCGGCACGAGATAGTTGCCGGCGTCCTCGCTCGAGCGCAGGATCCTCTGCTGACGGCGCTTGGCCATCTGATACCGGCGGCCGACCTGCGGGATAAGCGTGAGGAGCGTAGCCACGTTTTCTCCCACGCCTGGCACGCGCATCATATCTTCAAAACTCGCCTCAAAGACCGCGTCAAGTGTGCCGAAGTGATCCAGCAGCGTATGCGCGAGCTCGTTGACGTCGCGCCGGGGCACGGCGTAAAACAGCAGCAGTTCGAGCACACTGTGGTCATCGAAGTTATCGAGCCCATTGCGCACGAAGCGTGCTTTCATGCGGGCGCGGTGTCCGTCATGCACGCCCATAAAACGGCACCTCGGAGATCTCCATGTTGGCCCAGGCATTGAGCTCGCTGCCGGCGTGGGCACCGCGCAGATACTCATAGTATGCCTGGCAGCCGATCATGGCGGCATTGTCGCCGCAGAGTTTCAGCGGCGGGACGAACAGGCGGATGCCGGCCGCGTCGCACGCAGCCTGAAAATCGCCGCGGATGCGGGAATTGGCCGCAACACCGCCCGCCACGGCGAGCTTGTCATAGCCGAGCTCCCGGACCGCCGCCATCGTGCGCGGCACAAGGCTCTCGCTCATGGCGCGGCAGAACGACGCGGCGAGCGACGCTTTATCGAGCGGCTCGCCCTTCTGCTCCGCCGTGTGGGCGAGATTGATGACGGCCGTTTTCAGCCCGCTGAAGCTCATGTCATACGGGCAGCCGTCCACGTGGCCAATGGGGAGCTTGTACTTCCGGTCGTCTCCGGTCTTGGACAGATCGTCGATGGGCTTGCCGCCAGGGTACGGCAGGCCGAGCACGCGCGCGGTCTTGTCAAAGCACTCGCCGGCCGCATCGTCGCGCGTGGCGCCGAGGATGCGCAGGTCGGTATAGTCGCGCACGTCGCAGATGAGCGTGTTGCCGCCCGAGATGGCCAGGCACACGAACGGCGGCTCCAGCTCCGGGTAGGCGATGTAGTTGGCCGCGATATGGCCGCGCACATGGTGCACCGGGATGAGCGGCACCCCGAGTGCGAGCGCGGCGGACTTGGCAAAGTTCACGCCGACGAGCAGCGCGCCGATGAGCCCAGGCGCGCAGGTGACGGCCACGGCGTCAATGTCGCCGCGGGTCAGGCCGGTCACCGCCAGCGCGCGGTCGGCCAGCTGAGAGATGACCTCCACGTGTGAGCGCGACGCGATCTCAGGCACGACGCCGCCGTAAATGGCATGCAGATCGGCCTGGGAAAAGACCTGATCGGTCAACACCTCGCGCCCGTCGCGCACGAGGGCAACGGCCGTCTCGTCACAGGAAGATTCAATCGCAAGAATAATCATATCGTCTCTGCCTCTCTCCGGAACCAGGTCATGAGGAGTGCATCCTCGTCCGGCTTCTGATAGTAATTTCGGCGCTGACCGACGGTCTGAAACCCGTGCTTGCGGTACAGCGCGATGGCGGGCGCGTTCGATACGCGCACCTCCAGCGTCAAAAATGCGAGATCGAGCGCCGCCGCCCGCGCGCACAGCGCGTCGAGCAGCGCGTCCGCAACGCCCTGCCGCCGGTGCTCCGGCGCGACGGCGACATTGCCGATGTCGCCCTCGTCGAGCACGTGCAGGAAGTTTGCGTAGCCGAGCACCGTCTCCCCCGCCGCCGCGATGAGAAACACGTGCCGGTCGTCCGGCAGCTGACTTGCCAGCTGTGCGCGCGTCCACGGTGCGGAAAAGCACGCACGCTCGAGCGCCTCGAGCTGCGGCAGGTGCGCCGGCCCGGCGTCGCAGATCGTGCAGTCCATCAGTGCGCCTCCGCCCAGCTCGCGCCGATCTTCGCGTCCACGAGCAGCGGCACGCGGTAATCGACCACGTGCTCCATCTCCTCGACGAGGATGGCGCGGACCGTCTCGGCCTCCGCCGCCGGGCACTCGACGATGAGCTCGTCGTGCACCTGCAGCAGGAGCTGCGCCTCCAGCCCTTCGGTGCGCATGCGCGCGTCCACGCGCACCATGGCGGCCTTGATGATGTCCGCCGCCGTGCCCTGAATGGGCATATTGAGCGCCACGCGCTCGCCAAAGCTGCGGAGGTTAAAATTCGACGATTTCAGCTCCGGCAGGTCGCGCCGGCGGCCGAAGAGCGTCGTGACATAGCCGTCCGCTTTGGCCTGCGCGACGATGCGGTCCATATAGTCGCGCACACCGTGGTACTTGGCAAAATAGCTGTCCATGTACGCCTTGGCCTCGCTCTGGAACACACCGATGTCCTGCGCGAGGCTGAAGGCCGAGATGCCGTAGACAATGCCGAAATTGACAGCCTTGGCGTGCGAGCGCTGCAGCGGCGTGACCTCGTCGAGCGGCACGCCGAACACCTGCGACGCTGTGACGGCGTGGATGTCCTCCCCGCTGCGGAAGGCCGCGATCATGGTCTCGTCATCGGCGATGTGCGCGAGCAGACGCAGCTCGATCTGGCTGTAGTCCGCGTCCACGAGCACCTTGCCGGGCGAGGCCACGAACATATTGCGGATCTGCGCGCCGAGCTCGCGGCGCACGGGAATGTTCTGCAGGTTCGGTTCCGTGGACGACAGGCGCCCCGTCGCCGTAACGGTCATCTGGAAGTTCGTGTGGATACGCCCGTCGGCCGAGATCTCCTTGAGCAGCCCGTCGGCATAGGTGGACTTGAGCTTCGTGAGCATGCGGTAGTCCAGGATTTGATCGATGATCGGGTGCTTGCCGCGCAGCTTTTCGAGCACGGCGGCATTCGTGCTCCAGCCGGTCTTCGTCTTTTTCCCTGCCGGGAGCATAAGCTGGTCAAACAGCACGTGGCCGAGCTGCTTCGGCGACTGGATGTTGAACGGCTCGCCCGCGCAGGCCCAGATGCTCTGCTGCAGCTGCTCGATGGCGCTCGTGAGACTTTCGCCGAAATCATACAGTGCCTTGCGGTCGACAAGAAAGCCCGTGTGCTCCATGCGCGCCAGCACCGGACACAGCGGCAGCTCGATGTCCGTATAGAGCGGCAGCATGCCGAGCGCGTCCATCTTTTCCCGCAGCACCGGCTGCAGCGCCCAGACGGCCTGCGCGTCCGGCGCTTCCCCGCCGAGATAAGCCTGCGCGAGACGCGGCAGGTCATAGTTCCCGGCCGTAGCGTCGAGCAGATAGGCCGCCAGCGCCGTGTCGAACACGAACCCGTCCGTCGGCAGGCCCTCGGCGAGCAGCGCGCGCATGAGGTCTTTGATGTTATGCCCCGCTTTGTGCACGCGGCCCGAAAACAGCAGGCGCAGGAATGCGTTGTAATCATCGCCGAGCTGCGCCCACGCGAGCGCATAGCACGCCTTGCCGTCGCAGAGCGTGAGCGCGTCGAGCCCGTCGGGCGCGAGCACCGCGACATACGGCGCCGCCGTGACCGCCTGCTCAAGCGCGTGCAGCGCTGTGCTGTCCGTCACGTCCACGGTCGGCAGCTGCGGCAGCGCGCCCTCCGGCGCAGCCGCGCCGTCGGCCGGCTGCAGGCCCCACTTTTCCGAGAGCTTCAAAAAGCCCAGCCGCCGGAACCAGTCATAGAGCTCGGGGCGGTAGTCCCGATTCCAGGCTGCCGATTCTGGTGCGAAATCAATGGGCGCGTCCGTGTGAATCGTGGCGAGGTCGAACGACAGCTGCGCGCTCTCGCGCCCTTCTGCGAGCTTTTTGCGCACGCTGGGCTTGATGTCCAGCGTGTCCAGATCGCGGTAAATATCCGCCACCGTGCCGAAGCGCACGAGCAGATCCTTCGCCGTCTTTTCGCCGATGCCGGGCACGCCGGGGATGTTGTCCGAGCTGTCGCCCATGAGCGCCTTGAGGTCGATCATATGGATGGGGTCAAACCCGTACTCGGTGCGAAACACCTCGGGCGTGTATTCGATCGTCTCCGTCTGGCCCATGCGAGTCTTGACGTGGCAGACGTGGGTGGTGTCCGTGATGAGCTGGAGGCTGTCCTTGTCGCCGGTGACGATCTCGCACGCCCAGCCGGCGGCCTCGCAGTGCTTGGCGACCGTGCCGAGCAGGTCGTCCGCCTCCCACCCGGCCAGCTCCAGCCGCCGGATGCCCATGTAGTCAAGCGTCTGCTTGAGCAGCGGCATCTGCACGACGAGTTCCTCCGGCATGGGCTTGCGCTGGGCCTTATAGAGCGCGTACTGCTCATGGCGGAACGTCGGCGCGTGCACGTCAAACGCCACGCACACCGCCTGCGGCTGCTCGAGCTCGAGGATGCGCTGGAAAATGGTCAGAAAACCGTAGACCGCGTTCGTCGGCGTGCCGTCGGGCGCATTGAGCATGCGGATGCCGTAAAAGGCGCGGTTGACGATGCTGTTGCCGTCGAGAATCATGAGTTTCATTCGGGTATCCTCCTTGCGCGTCACTGGCCGCGCAGTTCAATGAGCCGGTCGCGCAGCACCGCGGCATACTCGTACTCGAGCATTTCGGCCGCCTTCTTCATCTGGGCCTCGAGCCGCGCGATCTCGGCCCGGCGCTCGGCCTCCGTCATCTTCACGCCGTCGGCACGCTTGGGTGCCTCGACGTCACTCGAAATTTCGAGCAGCTCGCGCACGCTCTTGACGATCGTCTTCGGCACGATGCCGTGCGCCTGGTTGTAGGCCGCCTGCTTGGCGCGGCGGCGGTTGGTCTCCATGATGGCCGCGTGCATGGCGGCCGTCTCCTTATCGGCGTACATGATGACCGTGCCCTCGGCGTTGCGCGCCGCGCGGCCGATCGTCTGGATCAGGCTCGTCTCGCTGCGCAGGAAGCCCTCCTTGTCCGCGTCGAGGATCGCCACGAGCGACACCTCCGGCAGGTCAAGCCCCTCGCGCAGGAGGTTGATGCCGACGAGCACGTCAAACGCGCCGGTGCGCAGGTCGCGGATGATCTCCATGCGCTCGATGGCGCCGATATCGTGGTGCAGATAGCGGCAGCGGATGCCTGCGTTCGTGAGGTAGGCCGAGAGATCCTCAGCCATCTTCTTCGTGAGCGTGGTCACGAGCGTGCGCTCGTTTTTGGCGATGCGCGCGTTGATCTCGCCGATGAGATCGTCGATCTGCCCCTCGATGGGCCGCACGAAGATCTGCGGGTCGAGCAGGCCGGTCGGGCGGATGATCTGCTCGGCGATCTGGCCCGCGTGTTCGCGCTCGTAGTCGCCCGGCGTGGCCGAGACGTAGATGGCCTGGTTCACCCGCTGCTCGAACTCCTCAAACTTCAGCGGGCGGTTATCATACGCGCTCGGCAGGCGGAAGCCGTACTCGACGAGCGAGTCCTTGCGCGCGCGGTCGCCGCGGTACATGGCGCGCACCTGCGGCAGCGTGACGTGGCTCTCGTCGACAAAGAGCAGAAAATCCTTCGGAAAATAGTCCAGCAGCGTCATCGGCGCGCTGCCGGGAGCGCGGCCGCTGATGATGCGCGAATAGTTCTCGATGCCGGAGCAGTAGCCAAGCTCCTGCATCATTTCAATGTCATAGTCCGTGCGCTGACGGATGCGCTGCGCCTCGAGGAGTTTGCCCTGCTGCTCGAACGTTTTCACGCGCGCGTCGCACTCGGCGCGGATCTCGCCGATGGCGCGCTCCATCTTCTCGTGCGTCGTGACGTAGTGCGACGCGGGATAGATCGCCACATGGCTGAGCGTGCGGATGGGCGCGCCGGTGACGACGTTGATGTCCGAAATGCGGTCGATCTCGTCGCCGAAAAACTCCACGCGCACGGCGTGGTCAGAGGAATAGGCCGGGAAAATGTCGATCGTATCGCCGCGGACGCGGAACATGTTGCGCGCAAAGGCGATGTCGTTGCGTTCGTAGCGGATGTCGATGAGCTTGCGCATGAGTTCCTCCGGGTCGCGCTGCTGGCCGGTGCGCAGGGAGATGACCATGTTGGCATAGTCGATCGGGTCGCCGAGGCCGTAGATGCACGACACGGACGAGACAACGATCACGTCCCGCCGCTCAAACAGGCTCGACGTGGCCGAGTGGCGCAGACGCTCGATCTCATCGTTGATGGAAGCGTCCTTTTCGATGAACGTGTCCGTATGCGGGATGTACGCCTCCGGCTGGTAGTAGTCGTAGTACGAGACGAAATACTCCACGGCGTTGTTCGGAAAAAACTCCTTGAACTCGCTGCACAGCTGTGCCGCGAGGATCTTGTTGTGCGCGAGCACGAGCGTCGGCCGCTGAACGCGCTCGATGACCTTGGCCATCGTGTACGTCTTGCCGGAGCCGGTCACGCCGAGCAGCACCTGCTCGTCGATGCCGTTTTCCAGCCCCTGCACGAGCGTGTCGATCGCCTCGGGCTGGTCGCCCGACGGCTCATAGGGCGAAATGACTTCAAAATCCGGCACGAAACGGCCTCCTCTGCAAAAAATCAAATCAGAATATTATACCACCATACGTCCCGTTTCACAAGCGGAAAACGCCCGGAAGCGGCTGCTTCCGGGCGCACACATGTCTGCAATTATTCGCCGAAATCGAGCACACGGCGCATGCGGATGAGCGTCAGGCGGTTGCGGATGGCCGCCGAAACGCTGAGCATGTCCTCCGACAGGGCCGGGTCGATGCCGATCTGCTCGGGCTTGTAGAACGCGCCGAGCTTCTCGCACAGCGCGGCCAGCTCCTCGGCCGAGGGGATCTCGGCGATGATGGCGCGGATCTCGTCCCAGTGGTCGACGATGTTCTGCGCATCGAACGTGCCGAGCACGTCGTTTTCGTTCTCCTTCATGATGCCGTCGGCAAGGGGGCCGAACTTCTCGTCCACCCACGCGCGCGTCAGCGGCTCGAAGGGCTTGGCCTTCGGTGTCGGGAGCGAGGCAAGGTAATGATACTCCTTCGCGCACAGGTACGTGCCCACGCCGACACACTGACCGTGCATGCCGTGCGCGGATTCAAACCGCGGCGGCTTCATCTCCACCAGGTGCGCCATCAGGTGCTCGGCGCCGGAGGCGGCGCGGGAGTGGTTGAGCAGCTGCATGGTCAGGCCGGAGATCATCTGCGCCATGGTCATGGCCTCGAAGTCCGGCTTGCCGCCGGCCGCCATATCGTCGGCCGCTTTGCGCATGATGGTCAGCGCCTCCTCGGCGAGGTCAGCGACCATCGGGCAGTAATACTCGCCCGAGACGAGGTGCGCGATCTTCCAGTCCGCCAGAGAGATGTACTTGGCCAGAATGTCCGAAATGCCGCTCACGGTCAGCCACAGGGGCGCGCCGGAGACGACGTTCAGGTCGCAGACGACGAGCGCCGCCGCCTGCATGGGGATGGACTTTTTCTGCCCGTCGATGATGATCGAGCAGATATTGGCCGTGAAGCCGTCGGAGCTCGCCAGCGTCGGCACCGCGACGAACGGGATGCCGAGATGGTAGGCCGGGTAGCGGCCGAAGTCCATGATCGTGCCGGAGCCGACCGCGACGATGACGTCCGGATGGTCGAGCTGGCGCATCATGTCCTCGATCATGCCCTTTTCGGAGTGCAGGCCCTCGGCGTTGAGGACGATCTCCTGATCGGCGCGCACATGCTTGAGCGTCGGGAGGTTGTAGGTGTTCGTATCGTAAATGACGGCGCGCTTGCCGGTCAGGCCGACCTCGTCCATATACTGGTCGAACTTGTCGAGCGCGTTATATTCCACGACGACCTTCTTCGTCTCCAGTGTGTGCTCGCGGCCGCAGCGGCACGGGCCGACATATTTGCTGCAATCGAGAATCATGCAAACATCGCTCCTATTCTGATATGAAAATTTTCATTACCAGCATATTGATTTTTCCCGGCAAAGTCAAGTCCTCCGGCCGCATATCCCGCCCAAAACGCAGAAAACGTTCCATTTTCGTTTTCATTGAAAAACGTTCATTCAAAACTTTAAGGGTCTATTCAGGCGCTGCCGGTTGCAAAACGCATGCGCGGGGTGTAAGATGACAAAGTCGCTTTACAAAGATTTTAAGTACATTTTACATTCCGGCGAACCTTTTCGTCTTTTCTATAGATATCCTTTGTACCTGGACGGTGATTCTTTATGGAACTGACTGCGATCGCGCAGTGGCTCAACACCGCGTTTGCGGGCTATGACTATGCCATTTTGCAGGCGCTGCACAATTTGGCCGGGGCGGCGGGCGGCTTCTTCACGCCGCTGTGCCGGGCCATCACGCTGCTGGGCGAGAAGGGCATCCTCTTTCTCGTGCTCGGCATCGTGCTGATGCTGTTTCCGAAAACGCGCAAGGTGGGCATCTGCATGTTCGGCGCCGTGTGCTGCGGCGCGCTCATCACAAACTTCTGGCTCAAGGACTTTGTCGCCCGGCCGCGCCCGCTGACGGTGGAGCCCTTCCGCACCTGGTGGCAAGCTGCCGGCGCGTATGCCGAGAGCGAGTACTCCTTCCCCTCCGGCCATGTGACAGCCGCGATGGCCGGCGTGACCGCGCTCGTGCTCGCGGGAAAAAAGCCCGCGCGCTGGTGGGCCTACCTGTTTGTGCTGGCCATGGGCGTTGCGCGCAACTACCTCATGGCGCACTACCCGTCCGACGTGCTCGGCGGAATGATCGTTGGGCTGATCGCGGCGACGGTCGCCTATGCGATCACGCTGCTGATCTATCGTATCGTGTCGGCGCACCCGGACAATCGCTTCTGCCGCTTTGTACTCCACGGCGGCATCGGCAGCAAAAAAGAGCGGCAGGCCGCATGAGCCTGCCGAACGCAAAAGCCCGCTTCGCACGGCCGTGCGAGGCGGGCTTTTCTATGTGCTTATGCTTTGGCGGCCTCGGCGGGCGGGTTCTCCGCGGCCTTGGCGCGAATGGTATCAATGACCTTGCGGCAGCGCGCGGCGTTGTACACGACCGGCACCGGATAGTTCGGGTTGGCCTCGGCCAGCGCCCAGGTGATGATCTGCGGAATGTCCTCTTCCTTGATGAAGTCAAAGCCCTTCGGGATGCCCATGCGCTCGTTCATGGCATAGATCTCCGCGATGAAGGCCTGCGCCTTCTCGGCATCCGTGCCGTCGGTCTTGACGCCGGCGATCTCGCACAGGCGCGCGAGCTTCGGATACACGGCCTCACCGTAGTCCTCGAGGACGATCGGCAGGATGACCGCATTTGCCAAGCCGTGCGGCGTGTTGTACAGGCCGCCGAGCGTGTGCGCGATGGCGTGCACGTTGCCCACGCCCGCGCGGGAGAACGCGAAGCCGGCCTTGAAGGCGGCGATCATCATGTTCTCGCGGACCTTGAGATCCTCGCCGTGCTGATACGCCAGCTCGAGGTTATCAAAGATGAGCTTGACGGCCTCTTCGGCGAGGCGCAGGCTCTCCTTGGTGTTGTATGTCCAGCTGATGTACGCCTCGATCGCGTGCGTGAGTGCGTCCATGCCGGTGGTTGCGGTGGTACGCGGCGGCAGGCCAACGGTCAGCTCCGGGTCGAGAATGGCGTACAGCGGCATGAGCTTGAGGTCCATGAGCGCGTACTTGTGGTGCGTCTCGCTGTCGGTGATGACGGCGGCGATCGTCGTCTCGCTGCCGGTGCCCGACGTCGTCGGGATGGCGACGATGGGCGGCACGGTCTTGCCGACGCGCATGACGCCGGCCATATCGTCACAGCTCTTTTTCGGGCAGGCGACGCGGGCGGCCGCGCCCTTGGTCGCGTCCATCGGGCTGCCGCCGCCGAGGGCGACGAAGCCGCTGCAGCCGGTGTCCGTGTACTGCGCGCGGATCTTCTCGACCGTGTTCACCGAGGGGTTGGCCTCGACCTCACTGAACACCTCGTAAGGCATGCCGGCGTCCTCAAGCGCGGCAAACAGCTTCGGCCCGAGCGACTTGACCACGTGCGAGCCGGTGACGACCATGACCTTCGTCACGCCGCTTTTGCTCAGCACATCCGGCACCTGCCGGATGCAGCCGGCGCCGGAGATCACGATCGGCTTGCGCCAGTGCAGGCAGCGCATGCCAATGTCAAACACCTGCTGGTAGGTACGGTAATATGCTTTTTTCAGTCCATCCATAAACGATTCCTTCCCTCCGCCGGGGGGCGGATATATCAGTTTCCCATCCCTTTAATAGTACCGAATTGCGGAAATTTGTCAAGCATTTTGTGCAAAATCTGACAAAGCTTCTCTCTGCGGCTCAGAGCATACCGGCGAGCTTGCGGCCCATGAGCACACCCATAGCCGAGGCCATCATCAGGCCGCGCGTCCAGCCGGAGGAATCGCCCAGGCAGTGCAGACCGGGCACGTTCGTGTTCAGGTCGGCGTCCATGGCGATGCGGTTGCTGTAGAACTTCAGCTCCGGAGAGTACAGCAGCGTCTCATAGGCGGCAAAGCCGGGCACGACCTCGTCCATGGCCTTGATGAAGTTGATGATATTGAGCATGGCGCGGTACGGCATGGCGGACGTGATATCGCCCGCGACGGCGTCCGGCAGCGTGGGGCGGACGTTCGACTGCATGAGCTCCTTCTGCCAGGTGCGCTTGCCGTCGAGAATGTCGCCGAAGCGCTGCACCATGATGTGGCCCGCGCCGAGCATGTTCGTCAGCTCGCCGACCTTCTGCGCGTAGGCGATCGGCTGGTTGAACGGCACGGAGAAATTGTGCGAGCAGAGAATGGCCACGTTTGTGTTGGGCGACTTGAGCTCCTTATACGCGTGGCCGTTGACGACAGCGAGGTCGTTGTCGTAGTTTTCCTGCGACACGAAGCCGCCGGGGTTCTGGCAGAACGTGCGCACCTTGTTCTTGAACGGGGCCGGGTAGCCGATGAGCTTGGACTCATACAGCACACGGTTGACAGATTCCATGACCTCGTTGCGCACCTCGACGCGCACGCCGATGTCGACCGTGCCGGGCTTGTGCTCCACACCGTGCTCGAGGCAAACCTTCTCCAGCCAGTCGGCACCGCGGCGGCCGGTGGCGATGACGGTGTGCTTGGCCTCGATGGTATAGTCCTGATGCCCGTCGTGCGCCACAACGCCGCAGCAGCGGCCGCCGCGCATGATGACGTCCTCGCACGTGCAGCCGAAGAGCATCTCCACGCCGTGGTCGCGCAGGTAATTCTCGATGCCGAGGTAGACCTCATGCGCCTTCTCGGTGCCGAGGTGGCGGATCGGGCAGTCGACCAGGCGCAGGCCCGCGCGGATGGCGCGCGTGCGGATGCGCTTGACCTCCTCCGTGTTCTCAAGGCCCTCGACGTGCTCATCGGCGCCGAACTCGAGATAAATGCTGTCGGCATAGTTGATGATCTCCTGCGCCTGCCGCTCGCCGACAAGCGTGGGCAGGTCGCCGCCGACATCGCTGCACAGCGAGAGCTTGCCGTCCGAGAATGCGCCCGCGCCGGAGAAACCGGTCGTGATGTGGCAATACGGCTTGCAGTTCATGCACTTGCCGGTCTTGGCCTTCGGGCAGCGGCGGTTTTCAATGGCCTGCCCCTGTTCGATCATGACGATCTTCTCCGGGGTGCCGCGGCGCAGCAGTTCCAGTGCCGTGAAGATACCGGCAGGGCCCGCGCCGACAATGACAACATCTGCGTTCATGAAGGGTTCCTCCTTATTCTGCGATCGTGTTTTCTATCTCTGTCTCTGACCAAAAACGCGCTGCTGAGCGCAGCAAAGCACAGCAAAAACACCGCACTGCGTGCGGTGTTTTTGCTGTGTGTGGTTCTCAATCTGGAGCGGGCAACGAGATTCGAACTCGCTACCTCCACCTTGGCAAGGTGGCGCTCTGCCAAATGAGCTATGCCCGCATTTCGTGAATGCAAGCGTTATTTTACCACAAAAAGTCGACTTGTCAAGCTTTTTTTGATCTTTTTTGCGAATCTGGCATTACAGTTTCTGTCCCTCACGCCAGATGAACGACTGCTCCGTGCACGCCGGGCAGCTCTCAGCATCCCACTGATAGGTAGTGCGCATGCTCTCATCACTGCGCAGCCACAGCGTCTCCGTCTGCATGGACAGATCGAGATGATAGTAATTCCCGCCGACCTGCACGACATTCCAGCAGCGCTCCGCCCCCTGGAAGCGGCCGCTCACGACCTGGCACGGGATATTCAGCGCGTCGCAGACCGCCTTGTAGGCCATGGCCAGGCCATAGCTGTCGGCCGCACCGCTCACGAGCGCGTCATAGGCGGTGCTCACGGTCGTTATCCGCTGCTCACAGGCACGCATGACGATGAGCGCCGCCTGCAGCGGCGTCTCCTGCTCGCCCGCCGTGAGCGTGGAAGTGAGCGTGCGCACGCGGCCGTCGAGCTGCGTGCGGCGGTCGTTGACCGTGGACTCCCTGGCGCCGTACTGCAGCGTGACGCCGAAGATCTTCTGGCTGCCGTCCCCGCTGTAGACCGTCACGTCGATGGCCGGGAAATCCACAACGAGCTGCGGCTGATTCAGACACGCCAAGCGCACGAGCGCCGCAACATCGTCCGGCTCCAGCGTACTGGTGCTGATCTGGATGGCAAACTGCGTTTTTTGCCGGTCAAGCGCATCGACCACGCAGTCGAGGATGCTCTTTTGCGTCTGGGCGCTGTAGATGGAGCGCACCTCGTTCTCCGGCCGGTTGTAGGTGATGGTGATGTTCGCCTCACAGTAGGCGATCACCTGCTCGGTCTCATAGCTGACGCTCTCGATGCAATACGCGCCGATGGCGGTTCCGGTGCGCAGCTCCTCGCAGGCGGCGGCCAGGTCGTCGGCAATAATGCCGTCATAGTCGCCGAAGGCCAGCACGAACGAGCGCTCGTACTGCGCCGCCATGGTGTTGAGCGCGCGCATGAGACCCGCATAGTTGCGGATCTGCGTCGTGTCGGCGTCCGTCAGAAGGGTCGACGGCTCCTCATACGGGCGCACCGACAGATATTCCTTGTCAAACACGGACGTGCATCCGCACAGCGACACCAGCAGTGCCGCCAGCAGGATGCCGGCGATGCAGCGTTTGTGCATACCCCGCTCCTTTCAATCGTCGCCGTAGATGTTTCCAAAGCCGCGGCCAAAGACTTCCTTGGCCTCGGACACGATGACAAATGCGTGCTCATCCACCGAGCGCACGACCTCGCGCAGCTGGGCGATCTCCGGCCGCTTGACCACGCAGAGGATGACCTGCATCTCCTTGCCGGACCACGCGCCCTCGCCGCGCAGCAGCGTGACGCCGCGGCCCATCGTGCAGGTGATGGCGCTCTTGATGGCGCCGACGTTGTTGGTGATGATGTAGCACACATCCGACACGCCGGGGCCGTAGAGCACGAGGTTGACGACCTTCGAGCTGATGAACATCTCGATCATGGTGTACATGCAGCTGTCGTACTTCTTGAACAGAAAGGCAAACGTCAGTACGACGACGACGTTCATGCCGAACAGCAGCGTGCCGAAATTGATGTACGGATAGCGCCGGCGCAGCATCTTGGCCACGATGTCCGTGCCGCCGCCGGTCGTGCCGGTGGTATAGATCAGGCCATAGCCCGCACCGTTGAGCACGCCGCCGTAGACCGCGCCGAGCATCGGCTCGTCCGTCACGACAAGGCCGGTCAGCGCGAGCGCGTCGATGAGCACGGAGATGAGCGCCATGACGCACAGCGCCAGAATGAGCCGGCGCGTGCCGAGACGGTGCCGCCAGCCGAGATAGAAAATGGGGATGTTAATAAGGATCGACAGCACGCCGACGGGGATGCCGGTCAGCAGACGGATGATCTGGGCGATGCCGGTCACGCCGCCGGAAACGATGCTGTTCGGGAACGTGAAGAACTGGAACGCCGCGGCCACGAGCGCCGAGCCGACGACCAGCTTCATGTAATCAAAAGCGGAAAAACGATGCAGATCCATATCTCTCTCCTCAGATCAGGCTCATCTGCTCCTCGCCGCGGTCGTCCTCGCGCAGCAGCGCGCCGGCGGCCGGCAGGCTCCTGGCGCGGTAGCGCGCATGGTTGCGGATGAGCGTATCGGGCGCAAACTTTGCCTGCGTGACGACGGCCTTTTTCTTCAGCGCCATGACGGCGACGCCCTGCGTCGTGCGCGAGGCCTTGAGCGACACGGCCTCCGGCGGGAAGAGCAGCGCGCGCCCGTCGGACGCAAAGAGCACGACCTCGCTGCCCGCGTACAGCGGCAGCACGGCCACGAGCGGGCTCTTGTCCGAGTATGCGCCGGTCAGGCGGCGGCGGTTCGTCTTGGTCTCATATGCCGACATGGGGATGCGCGCGGCCTTGCCGTTTTCAAATACCAGCAGCAGCTCGCCGCGGTAATCGCCTGGATCGATCATGCACAGGACGTGCTCATCATCGTCCATGGACAGCACCGTCGGCAGGTACACGCCAAGCACGGACGCCTTCGTGTCCGCAAAGTCGCAGAGCTTGGCCTTATACACCTGTTGACGGTCGGTGAAGATGAGAAGTTCCCCGCGGTTCGTCGCACCGAAGCTCTGGCTCAGCTCGTCGCCGTCCTTATACTTCTGCTCGCCGCTCATGCGCAGCGACTGCGGCGTGATCTTCTTGAAGTAGCCCTCGCGCGAGAGGAACAGCTGCACCGGGTAATCCGGCACCAGATCCTCGGCCGGCATCTGCGCGACGGACTCCGCCGCAACGATGCCCGTACGCCGCGGCGACGGATACTTGCGGATGATCTCCTTGAGCTCGCGGATGATGATGCCGCGGATGCGGCGCTTGCTCTCGAGCGTCGCCTCGAGGTCGGCAATGTCTTTTTCCAGCGCGTCGGTTTCGGCCGTGCGCTTGAGGATGTACTCACGGTTGATGTTGCGCAGCTTGATCTCGGCCACGAAGTTTGCCTGCACCTCGTCGAGGTCAAAGCCCGCCATGAGGTTCGGCACGACGTCGGCCTCGCGCTCGGTATTGCGTATGATGGCGATGGCGCGGTCAATATCGAGCAGAATTTTGCCGAGGCCCTGCAGCAGGTGGAGCTTGGCGCGCTTTTTCTGCAGGTCGAAAAACACGCGCCGGCGGATGCACTCCATGCGCCAGGCGATCCACTCGTCGAGGATCTCGCCCACGCCCATCACGCGCGGGTTGCCGGCAATGAGGATGTTGAAGTTGCAGGCAAAGCTGTCGCAC
Source organism: uncultured Eubacteriales bacterium (assembly GCA_900317855.1). Lineage (GTDB taxonomy): Bacteria > Bacillota > Clostridia > Oscillospirales > Oscillospiraceae > CAG-103. The sequence goes on from ONIG01000021.1 coordinate 29,357, forward strand.
AGCGGCGTGAGGCGGAAGAGCTTTTGCATGACCTGCTCGGGGTCTGCGCCGCGCTTGAGGTCAATGGCGAGCTTCAGGCCGCTGAGGTCGGTCTCGTCGCGCATGTCGGCCACCTCGCGCAGCTTGCCTGCCTTGACGAGCTCGGCCACCTTGTCGATGACGGCCTCGACGGTCGTGGAATACGGGATCTCATAGATCTCGATGATGTTTTCCTTCGGCAGGTGCCGCCAGCGGGCGCGCACCTTCACGCTGCCGCGGCCGGTGCGGTAGATCCGGGCCATCTCGTCGCGGTCGTACAGGATCTCGCCGCCGGTCGGAAAGTCCGGCGCCGGGAGCGTTGAGAGCAGGTCGTGGTTCGGGTCCTCGAGGTAGGCGATCGTCGTGCGGCAGACCTCCTCGAGGTTGAAGCCGCAGATCTGGCTGGCCATGCCGACGGCGATGCCGAGGTTTGCCGACACGAGGACGTTCGGAAAGCGCGTCGGCAGCAGGGCCGGCTCTTTCATGGAGCCGTCGTAGTTATCGACGAAATCAACGGTGTCGCTGTCAATGTCACCGAAGAGCTCGGCGCAGATGGGCGCGAGCTTCGCCTCCGTGTAACGCGAGGCGGCGTAGGACATATCGCGCGAAAACACCTTGCCGAAGTTGCCCTTGGAATCCACGAACGGCGTCAGCAGCGCGCCGTAGCCCTTCGAGAGGCGGACCATGGTCTCATAGATCGCGGCGTCGCCGTGCGGGTTGAGGCGCATGGTCTGGCCGACGATGTTGGCCGACTTCGTGCGCCCGCCCGTGAGCAGATTCATCTTGTACATCGTGTACAGCAGCTTGCGGTGGCTGGGCTTGAAGCCGTCGATCTCCGGGATCGCGCGCGAGACAATGACGCTCATCGCATACGGCATATAGTTTTGCTCCAGCGTCTCGGTAATGGGCTGGGAGATGACCTCCGCCTTGAGCCCGACGACGTTGGGGTCGATGGTTTTCTTGATTTCCGGTGCTTTTTTTCTCGGCATAACGTTACCGTTCCTTTACGCAGGTTTTTCTCAGGAAATATCGGCCAGATCGAGAAACTGGCTGCCGCACTCGGCAATGTGCGCCTTGCGTCCGGCGAGATTGTCGCCCAGGAGCAGGTCAAACATCTGCGCCGTGCGCTCGACGTCCTCCGGCATGACGCGGATGAGCTTGCGCGTGTCGGGGTTCATGGTCGTGAGCCACATCATCTCGGGGTCGTTCTCGCCGAGACCTTTCGAGCGGTTGATGTCCGCCTTCGCGCCGCCGAGGCTGTCAACGATGGCCGCCTTCTCGCGGTCGGAATAGGCAAAGTAAGTCTTGCCCTTGCTCACGATCTCATACAGGGGCGACTCGGCAATGTACACATAGCCCTCGCGGATGAGCGTCGGGGCGAGCCGGTAGAGCATGGTGAGGATGAGCGTGCGGATCTGGAAGCCGTCCACGTCGGCATCGGTGCAGATGATGACCTTGTTCCAGCGCAGATTCTCGAGATTGAACGCCGAGAGGTCTTTGGCCTGCTTGCTCTGCACCTCCACGCCGCAGCCGAGCACGCGCATGAGGTCGGTGATGACATCGCTCTTGAAAATGCGCGCATAGTCCGCCTTCAGGCAGTTGAGGATCTTGCCGCGCACGGGCATGATGCCCTGAAACTCCGCGTCGCGCGAGAGTTTGCAGGCGCCGAGGGCGGAGTCGCCCTCCACGATGTAGATCTCGCGGCGCGAAACGTCCTTCGAGCGGCAGTCAACGAATTTCTGCACGCGGTTGGCAAGGTCGACATTGCCGGTGAGCTTTTTCTTGATGTTCAGACGCGCTTTTTCCGCCGTCTCGCGGCTGCGCTTGTTGATGAGCACCTGCTCCATGACGCGGTCGGCCTCGGTCTTGTGCTCGATGAAATAGATCTCAAGCTGGGCGCGGAAAAACTCCGTCATGGCCTCCTGGATGAACTTGTTCGTGATGGCCTTTTTCGTCTGGTTTTCGTAGGACGTGATGGTCGAAAAGCAATTCGTGACGAGGATCAGGCAGTCCTGCACGTCCTGAAAGCTGATCTTGCTCTCGCTCTTCTGGTACTTGCCCTGCTGCTTGATGTAGGCGTCGATGGCGGAGGTGAAGGCGCTCTTCGTGGCCTTTTCCGGCGCGCCGCCGTACTCCAGCCAGGACGAGTTGTGGTAGTATTCAATGTCATTGACGCGGTTGGAAAAGCAGAACGCCGCCGAGATCTTCACCTTATACTCCGGCTTGTCCGCGCGGTCGCGGCCGCGGCGCTCGGTCTCGATGAAGGTCGGGACGGTCAGTGCATCCTCCCCGGCGAGCTCCTTGACATAGTCTAGAATGCCGTCGGCGTAGCAGTAGTCCGTCGTCTCGAACGTGCCGCCGCGCTGCACGCGCAGGCGGAACGTCACGCCGCGGTTGACCACGGCCTGCCGGTGCAGCACGTCCTGAAAATAGCTCTCGGGCACGTCGATGTCCGTGAACACCTCCAGATCCGGCCGCCAGCGGATGGTCGTGCCGGTCTTCTTGCGGTCGGCCGGGGCACTCTCCAGCCCGCCGACGACCTCGCCGTGACGGAAATGCAGGGTGTACTTTTTCCCGTCGCGCCAGATGGTCACGTCCATGTATTCCGAGGCGTACTGCGTGGCGCACGCGCCGAGGCCGTTGAGGCCGAGCGAGTACTCGTAGTTTTCGCCCTCGTTGTTCTTGTACTTGCCGCCGGCGTACATTTCGCAGAAGATCAGCTCCCAGTTGTAGCGCTGCTCCTTCTCGTTCCAGTCCACCGGACAGCCGCGCCCGAAATCCTCCACCTCAATGGACTTGTCTTCGTAGCGCGTAACGGTTATAATATTGCCGAATCCCTCGCGCGCCTCGTCGATCGCGTTCGAGAGAATTTCAAACACTGCGTGCTCGCAGCCCTCCAGCCCGTCGGAGCCGAAGATGACGCTCGGGCGTTTGCGCACGCGCTCCGCGCCCTTGAGCATCGAGATGCTGTCATTGCCGTAGGTTGTCGTTGGGGCCTTTGCCATGTCGTTGGATCCCTCTCATATCACAAGATGTGGTAGCATTCATTTCATACCTTAACCAATCTAGTATAGCGTATCAAGGCCGGAAATGCAAGGAATTCCAAAAAATAGACGGGGAACGCGAAAAGTGCGCTCCCCGCCGCCCCGGAACCTTTGGGACTCTCCCCTGCCGCTCCGGCACTTGACGCAATCCGTGCCGAACGGCGTTCCGGTGGTCCGGAGCGGGTCGTTCCCGCGCTGGATGCAGCAGCCTGCAAAGCTCTTGCAGGAATCGGATGCTGCGCCGCGGCCTGTGTGCCGGGCGGCCTCCGCGGGTTTGCTTCGCTGCAGCGCGCGTCGGATATGTTGTCCGAACACAGTATGCGCGCGCCACTCACCGCTATACCTGGAAAATTTCGCTGCGCTCTGACTAAAACCGCCGCCGCTGACATAGAATATACAGAAAAGCGAACGGAGGCTTTTCCATGTCCAGTCAGAGAAAGCAGCAGCGGGCGCACCGCGCGGAAGTGCAGCGCGTGCGCGCAGAGATGCTCGGCGTGCGCCGCGAGCTCGAACAGGCCTACAACGAGTTTGACAACATCACCGATCCCCTGCTGATGGAGGCGTGCATCTATGAGATCAACGCGCTGCGCGCAAAGTATAACTGCGCCGTGCACGATCTGAAAAATCTGACACAATAGGATGGTTTCTTATGTCACAAACACTTATGGACATTCTGGTCGTGATCGCGGCCGTGTTTCTCGTCTGGCTGGTCATCCGGCTGTTCCGAAGGCCGATCCGCTGGATCCTGAAGCTGCTGCTCAACACGGCCATCGGCTTCGCGGCGCTGTTTTTGCTCAACTTTTTCGGCAGCGCCATCGGCATCACGCTCGGCCTCAACTGGATCAATGCGCTGGTCATCGGCGTGGCCGGGTTCCCGGGGCTGGTGCTGCTGCTGCTCATCAAATATCTCTTTTAGCCTACATAAATGTTTCCCCGCATCCGAAGATGCGGGGAACTGCTTTATCCGGGCGTGCCGGTGCTCTGCGTCAGCTCCGGCCATGTGCCGGTATCATTATAATTCTCGCGCGTGAGCGTCCAGCTGTACGGCGCGGCGAGCGTGATGTTCTGCGCATCCACGGCCGCTTTTGTCAGCGCATAGCAGAAATCATGCCACGCGTCCGTCTCGTCACGCGTGTGCCCCGCCGCGAGAAAGGCAGCCTCCTGCGCCTGCGTATAATTCTCAAGCGTGAGCATGAGTTTTCGCGTCTCGAACATCGAGGCCCAGTAGGCGTCCTCCGTCATGCCGGTGCCGGCGATGAACTGCTCATAAACCTCGCGGTTGTCCGCCGTCTGCGCGGCGGCGCGCGTGTCGTCGATGTCCTGCTGCACGGCGGCATCCGCAGCCTCATAGCCCTCAGCGACCGCCTGATCGTACAGCGAGCGCGTCACGATATAGCACGCGAGCGTGTACTGCGCGGCCTCTGCCTCCGTCATGCCGGAGGCGCGGTTCTGCGCGCGCATGTTTTCAAACGTGTGCGCCGTGATCGTGAAGTCCCTGCCCATGATGACCGGCGTCTCATCGCCGGGCTGCAGCGACTCTGCATACGTCTTTCCGGCGTCGCGATACGTTGTGTCCGCCGCAGGCCGCTTCGCAGCAGCGTACAGCACAATGCACATCGCCAGCACCGCGATCAGCACACACCAGAGGATAATCTTGCTCGTTTTCGACATGGTCCATCCCTCCCAAAATGGTGTTATGTAAACTTATCGCTCCCAATCCCATGTTAAGAGTACCATATACCGGCGGAAAAGAAAAGGCTCTTCCGGATATTGGGGCAAAAAAACGCGCCGGGTGAAGCAAAACTTCACCCGGCGCGCTTGCATATTCATTCTATCCGCAGGCGGCGAACCGCGCGCCTGTCAGGACTCAGTCATTGACCGTGACCACGTTGTCCGCGACAACGGCGGACGCCTCACCATTCGGCTGCACCGTCTCCACATACGTGCCGGTGCTGCCTATGTAGGGGTTGATCTCGCGCGCTTTGAGCGTGGCGTAAATGCCCGCGCAGGCGACCATCATTGCGATGAGCAGGCCCCACAGAACTGCGATCTTGGTCTTTGCCATGACAGATTCCTCCTTTAAGAAATCAAAAGTGTTGTTTGTTTTTTATCTCCTCTGCGTTCCGCTTTCCACACTTCCCACACAGGCGGCAACAGCCGCTGCGGCGAATCGGAACGAAGCTTGTCGAACTTTGTTATTTTCTTATCAACTGCATTGTAGCGCTTTTCAACCCATTTGAAAAGCCCTTTTTTGCATTTCTACTTTTTTAACAAAGCTGTTTTATTTTTAACGTTATGTTTTTATCAAATCGACGAAGTGCGAAAATACCGGGCGAAGCAAAGCCTCGCCCGGCTGGAAATCTACTGTAGTTTACGCCTGTGTCAGCAATTTATGCCTGTGTCAGCGCCTGAACGACGCGCTCAAACTGCATGCTGTGCGATGCTTTGACGAGCACGCAGTCGCCCGTCTGCAGCAGCTGCGGCAGTGCCGGGAGCAGCGCGTCGAGCGTGTCAAACGATGCGACCGCAACGGCAGAGTCCGCCGCGGCGGCGCCGACGGCGATGTTTTTCGCCAGCTCCCCGCAGGTAATGACGAGCGACACGCCGGCTTCGGCCGCGCAGACGCCGGTCTCGCGATGCAGGGCATCAGCGTTGGCACCGAGCTCGCCCATGTTGCCGAGGATGGCCACCCGGCGGCCGGCCGGAAGCGTCGCCATGGAGCGCAGCGCCGCCGCCGTGGAATCGGGATTGGCGTTATAGCAGTCGTCAATGACCGTATAGCGCGCCGTGCGCACGACGCGCGCGCGGCTGCCGACCGGCCGATAGGCCGCGATGCCGCGGATGATCTCCTCGTCCGTCAGGCCGTATTCGATGCCGACGGCCGCGCCCTCGAGCGCCGCATAGACCATGTGCTGCCCGTAGGCGGAGATGCGCACCGGGATGCGCCGCGTGCCCGCGACGATCGTGCAGGTGCTGCCCTCATCGCCGAGGTCGCGCACATCGACCGCGCACACGTCACAGCCGGCCGAGAGGCCGAACGTCACCTTGCGCTGGCGGCAGGTCATGGCGCGCAGCAGGTCGTCGTCCCCGTTGCAGAAGGCGACGGCGTCGTCCGGCATGGTGTCGAGCACGGAGGTCTTTTCCTGCAGGACGCCGCGGCGATCACGCAGGAACTCCAGATGCGCGTGGCCGATGATCGTAAAGAGCATGGCCGTCGGCTGCACCATGGCAGCCAGCGGCGCCATGTCGCCGAAGTGCGACACGCCCATCTCGACGACCGCAGCCTCATGCTCCGGCTCGAGCCGGAAGAGCGTGAGCGGCACGCCGAGCTGATTGTTGAAATTCTTTTCGGTTTTCAGCGTGTTCCAGCGCTGCGAGAGCACGGACGCGACCATTTCCTTGGCCGTCGTCTTGCCGACGCTGCCGGTCACGCCGAGGACCGGGATGGCAAAGCGGGCGCGGTAGGCGCGCGCGAGCGTCTCGAGCGCGGCGGCTGTGTCCGGCACGCAGATGACCGGGCGGGTCTCCCCCGCCGGGACGCGCTGCGCAAGGCAGCAGGCCGCACCGAGGTCGAACGCCCTGCCGATGTAGTCGTGCCCGTCCACCCGCTCGCCGGGGATGGCGGCAAAGAGCGCGCCGGGCGTGACGGCGCGGCTGTCGATGACGACGCCGGTCACAGGCGCTGCCCCGTCACCCGAGAGCACGCCGCCGGTGATGGCGGCGATGTCCGATACACAGTAGCCCGTCATCGGCTCACTTGTGCAGCGCGGCGGCAATGATCTGCTCGCACAGCTCGCTGTAGCTGATGCCGACGGCGGCGGCCTCCTGCGGCACGAGGCTGGTGGGCGTCATGCCGGGCAGGGTGTTGATCTCGAGGAACCAGAGCTCGCCCTCCGCGTCGAGGATGAAGTCCGCGCGGGAGTAGGCCGACAGGTTCAGCGCATGGAACACCGTGAGCGCGGCGTCGGCCAGGCGCTGCTCGGTCTCGGCCGGGATCTCGGCCGGGGTGATCTCTTTGGCTGCACCGGGCTGATATTTGTTGCGGTAATCATAAAAGCCCTCGGCCGGGATGATCTCGATGCTGGGCAGGGCCTTGTCGCCGAGGATGCCGATCTGCACCTCGCGGCCGCGGATGTACTGCTCGATGAGGATGCGGCTGCCCTCGTGGGCGGCCGCTTCGAGCGCGGCGCGCAGCTCAGCCTCGTCATTGGCGATGGACACGCCGATGCTCGAGCCGGAATCGTCGGGCTTAACGACGCAGGGCAGCTTCGCCTGCGCGCAGACGGCGTCGATGTCCATGCCGTCGCTCTCGACGAGCATCCACGCCGGGGTCTTGACGCCCAGCGGCGCGACGACGCGCTTGGTCAGGTCCTTGTCCATGGCGATGGCGCTGCCGAGGTAGCCGCTGCCGGTATAGGGGATGCCGAGCAGGTCGAGCGTCGCCTGCACACGGCCGTCCTCACCGGTGCGGCCATGCAGGGCCAGAAACACGATGTCCGCCATGGCGCACACCTCGAGCACGTGCTCGCCGAACAGGCTCGGGCTCTTAAGCTTGCGCTGCGCGCGCACGCTCTCCAGATCCGGCGCGCTCTCATCGATGTGCGTGCCGCCGAGGGCCGGCGGGTTGTCAAAGATCGCGGCGATGTCGCCGGTATAGTCCTCAAGGCCGAAAAACATATCCAGCAGCACGACCTGGTGGCCGCTCTCCTGGAGCGCGCCGGCGATTTTCGTGCCGCTCGAGATCGAGACATTGCGCTCGGGGCTCAGGCCGCCGCAAAGAACTGCAATTTTCATTGGGAATACCCCCTTCGTTTTCTCATAGAACCGTCTCAGGACGGTATTGTTTGATTATATCACACTATGCGCTTGCATTCAAATATAGAATTCCCGAAAAAAGGGCGTGAAAGTTGCGCCATTGTGTGCTATACTCCTAATGTTACAGGAAAGGACGGAAAAGAGCCATGCATTATGTCGTGATGGATCTGGAATGGAATCAGGCGATGAGTTCCAAATCCTCCGTATTCAACAAGCTGCCCATTCACCTGCGCGGCGAGATCATCGAGATCGGCGCGGTGAAGCTCAACGAGGACATGACCCCCGGCGAAGAATTTCAGATCGATGTCAAGCCCATGTACTTCAAGCGCATGCACTACAAGGTAAAAAAGCTCACCGGCTTCGACCGCGAGCGGCTGGCTGCCGGCGTGAGCTTTCCGGAGGCGCTGGCGCAGTTTCGCGCCTGGTGCGGGGACGATGTGACGTTCCTCACCTGGGGCTGCGACGATCAGGGCATCCTCGAGCAGAACATTATCATCCATGATCTGGACTGGGACTGGATTGCCGGCTGGATCAACCTCCAGCTCATCTACAACCTCCAGACCGACGGAGACCGCAACCAGAAATCGCTTGCGACAGCAATGGAGCACTTCGCCATCGAGCAGACGCGCATCGCGCACGACGCACTCGGTGACGCGTACAACACCGCGCTCGTGTGCACGCACCTGAACATGGAAAAGGGTCTGGCCGATTATCACGACGCTGCGCAGAAGCTCACGACCCGGCTGCCGAAGGAGCACCACGGCGAAAATAACGGCCCGGACCCGATCGAGCACGTCGCGTCGGAGTCCTACGCCACGAAGTCGGAGCTCTTTGGCGACGCCGCGTTCGTCACCCCCTGCTGCCCGCTGTGCAGCGGCGAGGTGGAATACAGCAAGTGGGTCAATCAGGGCGATCAGCGCTACATGACGCTCGGCGAATGTCCGACAGACGGCAAGCTGCTCGTGCGGCTGAAGTTCCGCAAGGCGGACGACTGTACCTGGAGCGCCACGCGCCTGACCTATCAGGCGACGGACAGCATGGAGAGCTACTACAAGGCCAAGGCGGCCCAGCCGCGCAAGCGCGGCCGCGGCAAATCCCGCCGCCGGCCGGCCAAGACCGCGCAGTCAGCCCCGCAATAATCGAAAAAACGCAAACCCGCGGCCCCGGTACTGAGTGATATGCTCCCTCTATGAGAGACAGTGAAATAACAAAAGCACTGTCATCATGGAGGGAGCATTCTTATGGCAAGAAAGAAAAGGTTAACAGCGGAA
>ONIG01000018.1 GCA_900317855.1 uncultured Eubacteriales bacterium
ATATTTTCTTGGCATAGCAATACCCCCTATGTAGTTCTTTTATTTTCCTACATAGGGGGTGTTTTGTCTATTGTCCGTTTTTACTGGTTCGGTTCAAACGCACAGCGCCGGAGATTTTTCTTTTTCTGCCGCGCACTTCCGCCCGTGCAGCAGCACCCACGAAAACCACCAAATAACGGGCAGAAAGTTTGTGCAGTTTTTTTGTCGGAAAATGCACACAAATGCCGAAATTTATGCTACCCTTTTCATGCGAAATTTTTTTGTTTTTGCGGGTTTGTCGAAGGTTCAGGAGGATAGGGTCCGTGGTTTTCAGCAGCCTGTCGTTTTTGTTTTGCTTCTTTCCGGCATTTCTGCTGGTGTATTATCTGACACCGTCGCGCCCGGCCGGCGCGCGCAATGCCGTGCTGCTGGTGGGGAGCTGTGTGTTTTATATCATCGGGCTGGACGGTCAGTGGGCGTACTTTGCGCTGCTGGCCGCATCTGTGCTGGTCAACTACGGGCTGGGCCTTGCCATCACGCGCGACAAGCCGCGCGCAAAGCTGTGGCTCATCGTCGGCCTGTGCTACAATTTCCTGTGGCTGTTCCTATTTAAATATCTCAATTTCCTGCTCACCGGCGTCAACGGTGTGCTCGGCTGGGTGTCCGGCGGCAAGGCGGCCGTGCCGCTGCTGGGCTGGGTGCTGCCGGTCGGCATCAGCTTTTATACGTTTTCCGCCGCCGGCTATCTCATCGACGTCTACCGCGGCACGGTCGCGCCGGAGCGCTCACTGCTCACGTTCGGCACGTACCTGACCATGTTCCCGAAGCTCGTCTCCGGCCCGATCGCGAGCTATGCGCAGCTGCAGCCGGAGTTCGGCGCGCGCGATGTGTCGCTGCGGCAGGCGGTCGACGGATTGAAGCTGTTCGTGTTCGGCATGGCGCTCAAGATCCTGCTCGCCAACCAGCTCGGCGGCCTCTGGAGCGATGTGACCACGATCGGCTTTGAGAGCCTCTCGACGCCGCTGGCGTGGATGGCCGCGTTCGCGTATTCGTTCCAGCTCTATTTTGACTTCTGGGGCTACTCGCTCATGGCCATCGGCATCGGCCGGATGCTCGGCTTCCACCTGCCGGAGAACTTCCGCTGTCCGTACCTCGCGCTGAGCATGACGGAGTTCTGGCGCAGGTGGCACATCACGCTGGGCACATGGTTCCGCGAGTATCTGTATTTCCCGCTCGGCGGCAGCCGCTGCAGCCGCGGGCGCATGATTTTTAACCTGTTGGTCGTCTGGGCCGCGACCGGGCTCTGGCACGGCGCACACCTGAACTTCCTGCTCTGGGGTCTGGGCCTGTTTGGAATCCTCACGGTCGAAAAGCTCTGGCTCAAGAAATATCTCGACCGCTGGCCGGTCCTCGGGCATCTGTACATGCTCGTGCTCATCCCGCTGTCGTGGGCGGTGTTCTCTGTGTCGGACCTCGGGCAGCTCGGCGCGTATTTCGGCCGGCTGCTGCCGCTGTTTTCGCACGCGGCGGCCTACCCGCTCGATTTTCTCAAGTACGGCAAGACCTACGGGGTGTTCCTCGTGCTGGGCCTGCTGTGCTCGACATCGCTGCCGGCGTATGTGTACCGCCGGCTCAAGGGCACGTGGGCCGGGGCGGTCATTCTGGCCGTGCTGTTCTGGCTGTGCCTGTTCTGCCTGAGCAAGGGCATGAACGACCCCTTTATGTACTTCCGATTCTAAGGAGCGCTGACGTATGAAACGCATCAAACCGCAATATTTCCTCATCCTGCTGCTGGTGGCCGCCATTGCGGCGGCACCGTTTCTCATCCGCGGCCTGATCGACCGCAGCAGTGTCGGCAAGCAGCCGGCCGCAGCCGTCACGGCGGCGCCGGAGGAGACTGCCGAGCCGACACCCACGCCGGAGCCGACGCCGCTGCAGTTCACGACCGTGGACGCATCGTATTTTGACGATGCGCTCTTCATCGGCGACTCGCGCACCGTCGGCATCGCCGAATACGGCAGCCTGAAAAACGCGACGTATTTTGCCGACGTCGGCCTGAATGTCTACGTTGCACAGACGAAGGCCGTCGCCGTGAAAAATGTCGGCACCGTCACGCTGCCGCAGCTGCTGAGCCAGAAGACGTTCGGCAAGGTCTACATCATGCTCGGCATCAACGAGCTCGGCAACGATCTGGACGACATCACGGCAAAGTTCTCCTCGCTCGTCGACACCGTGCGCGCCGCGCAGCCGGACGCCATCATCTTCGTCGAGGCGAACCTGCATGTCGGCCCCTCGCGCTCGAGCACGGACGCGACGTTCAATAACCCCCGCATTGACAAGCTCAACGAAAAGCTCGCCGCGCTCGCCGACGGCAAGACGATCTTCTACATCGACATCAACGAACTCTTCGACGACGAAAACGGCAACCTGCGCGCCGACGCCAGCGGCGACAGCACCCATGTCTACGCCAAGTATGACCTCGACTGGTGCGACTGGCTGTGCACGAAGGCGATCGTTCGCTGAGCAAAAAATACACGACAAAGGCCAGCCGGAAACCGCTTCCGGCTGGCCTTTGTCGTGATAGATCTGGATACATCACTTAGTTTTCCGCTTTTTCTCCCTCGACGCGGTAGCGCGCATCAGCGCTTGAGAATGTACCACACAAACGCGCCGCAGGCAATGATCATACCGCCGCCAACTGCTGCAAAGATCATGTGACTGCCTCCTTTCCCCCAATGTCCCGCCCGTGCTCCGGACGGGATCTGTGAAGATACTTCATTATAAGGAATCTATGCGCTAAGTTTCCGGAAAACAGCGGCCCAAACGCTGCGCAGCCGTTAAGAAGGCGGAAAAGAATGCGCCTGAGGCTGCAAAGACCGTCGCGTTTGGACAGACAATGTGCTATGCTGACAGTGGAGCCAAGACGGCTGTCCGGAAAGAGGGATGCTTATGCAGAAAGCAAGCAAGCGCCTGCCGCAATGGCTGCGCGATACGCTCATGTTCATCTTGATCATGGGCTGCGCCGTTGCCGTGTGCGAGCTGCTGTCCGTCTGCTATGATGACAACAACCCGTTTGCCACCTCCGTGTTCATTCTGGCGGTGGTGCTCGTCTCGCGCTTTACCGCAGGGTACTGGCCCGGCATTCTGGCGTCGGCCGTCGGTGTGGTGAGCGTGAACTATCTGTTTACTTACCCGTTTCACGAATTCAACATGTCGATCGATGGCTACCCGCTGACGTTTGCGGTCATGCTGGTCGTGAGCGTTCTCGTGAGCACGCTCACGACGCAGATCAAGCGGCAGGAGCAGCTGCGCTACGAGGCGGAACGGGACCGCATGCGCGCCAACCTCCTGCGCAGCGTGTCGCACGATATCCGCACGCCGCTGACGGCCATCATGGGCCTGAGCGCGACCGTGGAGGAAAACGAGGCGCTCACGGACGAGGGGCGCGGCATGGTCGAGGAGATCCACCAGAACGCGCAGTGGCTGCTGCACCTGTCGGAGAATATTCTGTCCGTTACGCGCTTTTGCGATGAAGGCGTCGTGATCGAGAAATCGGACGAGGTCGTCGAGGAGATCGTCGGCAGTGCGATCCGGCGCTTTCGCAAAAATTGCAAGACCGATATCCCCATCACGGTCTCGAAGCCGGAGGAGATCCTGCTCGTGCCGATGGATGCCACGCTCATCGAGCAGGTGCTGCTCAACCTGCTGGAGAACGTCGCCAAGCACAGCCCGTCGGCGACGGAGATCTTCATTGAGATCCGCAAAGATGCCCGCTGCATCTGGCTGACCGTGGCCGACAACGGCGACGGCATCCCGCCGCAGCTGCTCGGCGTGCTCTTTGACGGCTATCTGCCGCTCGGCGCGGTGGAGGCGTCCGACCGCAGCCGCCATATGGGCATCGGACTGAGCGTCTGCCGCGCGATCGTGCGCGCGCACGGCGGTGAGATTTATGCAAGAAACAAGATCGACGGCGGTGCGGAGTTCCGCTTCTGGCTGCCGGCGGAGGAGGAATCGAACACATGATCCGTGATAAAATCATCATCGTCGAGGACGATCCCGGTATCAGCAAGTACCTGCAGGCGGCGCTGCGTTCGCACGGGTATGATATCCTGCTGGCGCCTGACGGCAAGACCGCGCTGGAGATGATCGCCTCGCACTGCCCGGATGTGCTGCTGCTGGATCTCGGCCTGCCGGATATGGACGGCAGCGAGATCATCCGCTCCGTGCGCACCTGGAGCCGGATGCCGATCATCATCATCTCGGCCCGCAGCGCGGAGATCGACAAGGCGGCCGCGCTCGACATGGGCGCAGACGATTACCTGACCAAGCCCTTCGGCACGGTGGAGCTGCTCGCGCGCATCCGCACGGCCCTGCGCCACACGCGCACCGACGGCACGAGCGACGGCCTGGCCATGACGGGGGAGTACCGCGTCGGCGACCTGTGCATCGACTACAACAAGCACCGCGTCTTTCTCGCCGGTGAGGACACGCACCTGACGCCGAACGAGTACAAGATCGTGGCGCTGCTCGGCCGGCACGCCGGGCAGGTGCTCACCTACAAGTCCATGATGAAAGAGCTCTGGGGCCCCGGCGTCGGCGGAGACAACAAGCTTCTGCGTGTGCACATGGCGAACATCCGCCGCAAGATCGAGCCGAACCCGGTCGAGCCGCAGTATATCTTCACGGAGGTCGGCGTCGGCTACCGCATGGCCGACAGCCATTAAGTCCATAATAAAAAGCTCCCGGAGCACTGCTCCGGGAGCTTTTTTGCGGTTTGCTGCGGCTTAGTCCGCCGTGATCGTCACGGTGCGGGAGATGGGCTTTGCCATGTCGTTGCCGCCGAAGATATAGGCGGTCTGGCGGTAGGTGCCGGCCTCGGTGGGCGCCTTGCTGCTGACATAGAGCTTGTGCGCGGCCGTGAAGCCGATGTAGCGGTAGTGCACGCCGTCCTGATTGTCGGCGGCGCTGTCACCGCGCATGAGCGTGGCATTGAGGGTATCGGCCTTGAGCGCGCTGGCGGCATAGGTCGTCTCGCTGTTGTTCCAGCTCAGGCTTGCGCCGGAGGTGTGCATCTTCACGACGAGCACGCCGGTGCCGACGCCGGGGTTGTAATTCGGGTTCGAGGCGATGGCCGTCACGAGGTACATGCCCGCGCGGTTCGGCGAGCCGAAGGCCACGCGCGTGCTGTCAAACACGCTGGGCAGGCTGTTGAGGGTGTCGACCAGCTTCGTGAACGCAGTGATATCCACGCCGATGAGCTTCAGAAAATCGGCCGCGCCATCCAGCAGTTTTTGATTGTTCTTCAGGAATGCACGCAGTTCGCCGACGGTTGTGCCGTCCTGCAGCGCTTCGGTGAGTGTTTTGCCAAGAATGGGCTTGACGATCGGGTCGAGCACTTTCAGCGCTGTCTCGGATACCATACTCTCCGGGAGCTGCACGTAGACGATGCCGGACAGGCCGCTCGTCACGCCGCTGTAGACCTTGAAGATGGCGAAGGTGTCCTCGGGGTTCGTGGTCACGTACTGCTGTGTGGTCAGGGTCTCACCGGCGGAGATGGCGGCCGCCTGCACCTTGACGCGCACATTGGCCTTGTCGACCGTGAGCGTGCCCTCGACTGCGTCACAGCCGTGGTAGTCCGCCGCCGCCGGACAGCGTGCTGGTTGCTTTGTACTCCCATTCCTGGCAGCCGACGTCGCTGTAGTTGCTCAGCAGCGTCTGGCTGAGCAGATCGTTGACGTCTGCTCCGGCGGGGATGTAGGCCGCACCGTCGTGCACGTCCGGCACGACGTCCGCGGCAAAGGCCGGGATCTGGAACGCGGCGAGCTGGCCGAACAGCAGTACGGCCAACAGGACCGCAAGGATCCGTGTTATGTTTTTGTGGGTTGTCATTGCAAAAAAACCTCCTGTCTGTGGTCTTTGAGGACAGCCTGTATTATAGGACGTATTTCAACATTTATACGAAAAATGTGACACATTATCTTACCTGTATAAAAAATCCTCGCCCGCAAGTGTGCGGACGAGGAAAATTCTTGATCATTCAGGATTATTTGCCCAGTTCAGCGAGCATTTTGCTGCGGATGCCTTCGGTGAGGTTGTTCGTCTTGGTAGC
This sequence comes from uncultured Eubacteriales bacterium, assembly GCA_900317855.1. Lineage (GTDB taxonomy): Bacteria > Bacillota > Clostridia > Oscillospirales > Oscillospiraceae > CAG-103. The sequence continues at coordinate 6,089 of ONIG01000018.1, forward strand.
CTTGACGGTCTCGGCCGGGATGACCTCGCGGATGCGCAGGTACACGTGCGTGCGCCGCCAGGGGACGTTGTGCGCGATGCGCTCCGTGCCCTCGATCGTCGCAACGACGATGGGCACATTGGCCTTCTGCGCGATCTTGAGCGAGCCGGCGTGCCAGGGCAGCAGCTCGCCGCTTTTGCTGCGCGTGCCCTCGGGATAGATGGCAAACGAGCATGTATGCGCGCGGATGAGGTCGGCCGCGGCGTTGATCGTGGTCAGGGCGTTGCGCGCGTTCTCGCGGTCGATCGGCAGAAAGCAGCACCGGCGCACGAACGGGCCGATGACGAACTTGCGCATGTTCGACGGCTTGGACACGAACGCCAGCCGCCAGCGCCGCAGCACCCACCACTGCACCATGGGGTCAAAGTTGGAGCGGTGATTGCTCACGAACAGATATTCCGTGTCCGTCGGCACCTTTTCGAGGCCCGTGACGTGGATCTTCACGCGGCAGAGCGCGAGGATCCAGCCGTCGAGCGCCATGGTCAGCGCGTGGTAAAACGGGCTGATGTGCGTATACATTTTGTTCGGCCCGGCGAACCACGAACAGACGAACATCAGCAGCACGTACACGAGATTTGCCGCCGCGAAGCAGCCGATCAGGATCGGCAGCAGCCACCAGTAGCTCAGCGCGGGGGATAAAAAATAAATCCACGCTGTGCTGAGCACGGCGGGAATGAGCAGCAGATAATAAAGCATGAACGGACACCTTCAAGCATATTAAGTATTAAAATATTGCCAATAATCATTGACGATAAACTTCCAAATCTATTATAATTGCATCGGAATACCGTGTCAATGAACGAGATGTAAACTTGCGCGGATTCCGAACACATTCTGATTGGAGATAGGATGGGATAAGGTGATCGTATTAAAATGGGTGTTCCCGGTGTTCCTGGCGGTGCTCGCCATCGTGCACCTCATCAGCTGCTGGCGCGGCGACGACGACCTGCGCAAGCCGACCAAGGTCGCGCTGATGCCGGTCGTTGCGCTGGCCTACCTCGCCTTTGCCCGCATGCCGTCGCTTTGGGTGGTCGCCGGCCTGCTGTTTGGCTGCCTGGGCGATCTGTTTCTGCTCTGGCCGCTCAAGAAGAAGTTCTTTGCGCTCGGCACGTCGTCGTTCTTCCTGGGCCACGTGTGTTACCTGATCTTTATCTACACGCACTATGTCATCCGCATCAGCTGGATCTGGATCGTCGTGGTCTGCGTGATCTATGCCGCCGGTGCCGCGTTTGTGTACGCCAACAGCCGCAGAAACATTCCGCGCGCGCTGCGTCCGCTGTCGCTGGCATATATGCTCATGCTCTGCGTGCTGAGCGTGAGCCTCATCCTGCCGCTGCTGACGGCGTTCTGGTGGGGCAAGCTCGTGGCGTTTTTCGGCGCGACGTTCTTCCTCGCTTCCGACGGCGTGCTGTGCGATATGCTCTTCGTCAAGAAGGCCGAGCCCACGAAGCAGAACTTCGTCGTCATGCTCACGTACATCCTCGCGCAGGTGCTGCTGGCCGTCGGCTTTGCAGCCTGCCCGTGATTGTTAAAAATCTAGGTATTTCAAAGAAACGGGACGCTCCGATGCCGGAGAGTCCCGTTTGTTGTACAGTGATGGGAAAATCTTAAAAATTTTGTTATTTTCTCTTTACACCGGGCGAAAAATGCAATACAATGCGTGCATCTACAGGAGGTTTCAGGGGGAAAAAAGAGAACATGACGAAAGAGAAGGAAACGGAAAACCGGTCGGAACGCGAGCGGTTTCTTGACCGGATGCTCAAGGAGATCCTCAGCGGACAGCGCAAGCCGGGTGACCGGCTGCCGACGGAGAGCGAGCTGGCCGAGCAGTACGGCCTGCGCAAGACGAACGTGCACCTTGGTCTGCAGGAGCTGGAGCGGCTGGGCTTTTTGCGGGTCGTGCCCCGGCATGCGACCTATGTCGCGCCCTACTGGGAGCAGGCGAATCTGGAGACGCTGGCCGCCATCATGACGCACGGCGGCAAGCCGCAGCCGGAACTGGTGGATGCGTTTCTGGAGCTGCGCGAAATGGTCGCGCTCGGCTGGTTCCGCTGGACGGGCCGCAACCCCAAAACGGAGCAGATGCGGCACCTGTACGGGCTGCTCGAGCGGATGGAGGCCATCGCCTGCGCACCGGACGGCGAGAAGGACAAGCCGGAATTTCTGGATCTGGTCAATCAGTTTCTGGTGTGCATGTTTGCCGAGTCGGACAACATGATCTTCCGCGTCCTGCTGCGCTCGTCGCGCGAGCTTGCGCACGTGACGTATTACATCGTGGCGTACACGCTGGACATGCGCGAGCTGTGCAGGACGTACCGCACGGTGCTCGACGGGCTGACAAGTGGGCACGCATCGGAGGCGATCGACTACTGGTGCGGCTGGAGCGACAAGGTCACGGTGCAGTATCGCGAGGCCCTGCTGCGGCTCGAAAGTGAATAAGCAATGCCATACCCCGGCCGGGCACGCTGCCCCGCCGGGGTATGGCGCTATTTGTGAACTTTTCGCGCCGCGGTTGCGCTCCCCGTGCGCTTGTGTTAAAATCAGGGAAAGAAAACCGGAAAGGAGCGAGCCCATGAAGCTGACATTTATCCGCGCCGACCACGAGGTGACCGGCAGCTGCACCCTGCTCGAGATCGGCGGGCACTACGGCCTGATCGACTGCGGCATGGAGCAGGGACGCGACCTGTTTGAGAACATCGCCATCCCCGTCCCGGCGGCGCAGATCGAGTTTGTGCTCGTCACGCACGCGCACATGGATCACACCGGCCACCTGCCGCTGCTGTATAAGCAGGGCTTTCGCGGCACGGTCTATGCCACAGAGGCGACCTGCGACCTGTGCGGCATCATGCTGCGCGACGCGGCGCACATCCAGCTGTCCGAGGCCGAGTGGAAGGGGCGCAAGGCCGCCCGCGCCGGCCAGCCGGCGCCCGAGCCGCTGTATACGCTCGAGGACGTGGAGGGCGTGCTGCGTCTGCTGCGCCCATGCGGCTATGGCAAGCGCATTCAGGTCGGGGAAAACATCATCATCCGCTTCACGGATGTCGGCCACCTGCTCGGCAGCGCGTGCATCGAGGCATGGCTCACCGAGGGCGGCGCGGAAAAGAAGATCGTCTTTTCCGGCGACATCGGCAACACCGCCCAGCCCATCATCCGCGACCCGCAGACCGTCTCGGGCGCGGACTACGTGCTCATCGAGTCGACCTACGGCGACCGCAGCCACGGCCCGCGCGTGGACTATCTGGCCGCGCTCGCGGACTGCATCCAGCGCACGCTCGACCGCGGCGGCAACGTCGTCATCCCGTCGTTCGCCGTCGGCCGCACGCAGGAGCTGCTGTATTTCATCCGCCAGATCAAGGACGCCGGCATGGTGCACGGCCACCCGCACTTCCCCGTGTATGTGGACAGCCCGCTCGCCAATGAGGCCACGCGCGTTTTCCTGCAGACGGACACGAGCTTTCTCGACGACGAGGCCTGCGCGCTCATCCGCAGCGGCATCAACCCACTGTATTTTGACGACCTGCACACCGCCGTCACGAAAGAGGACTCCATGGCGCTCAACAACGACAAAACGCCGAAGGTCATCCTCTCCTCGAGCGGCATGTGCGACGCCGGCCGCATCCGGCACCATCTGAAGTATAACCTCTGGCGGCCGGAGTGCACGGTGCTGTTCGTGGGTTATCAGGCGGTCGGCACGCTCGGCCGCAAGCTGCACGACGGTGCCGAGAGCGTGAAGATCTTCGGCGACGAGATCGCCGTACACGCGGAGATCACCGTCCTGCCCGGTGTGAGCGGCCACGCGGATAAGCAGGGGCTGCTGGGCTGGATCAATGCCATGGAGCAAAAGCCCGCGCACGTGTTCGTCAACCACGGCGACGACGATGCGTGCACGGCGTTCGCCGCCTGCCTGCGTGACGAGTACGGCTATGACGCGGACGCGCCCTACAGCGGCAGCGAGTTTGACCTCGCCGCGGGGGCCTATACGTATGTGGCCCCGCCGCGGCCCATTCGGCGCGACGAGGCGCGCCAGGCTGCCGCCGCCGGAAAGCGCCGCGAGAGCCCGGCCTACGCGCGGCTGCAGCGCGCGCTCGGCGAGCTCACGGCCCTAGTGCGCCGCTGCGCCGGCTGCCCGAACAAGGGGCTGAGCGCCTTCGCCGAGGAGCTCGAGCGGCTCACCGCCCGCTGGCGCGACCGCCTCGCTCCGTGAGCACACAATACATATAGATATATAGCGACCGCCCTGCCGGGCCTCCGGCAGGGTGGTTTCTTGTGTCAAGAAGCCTCGCAGAGTTTGCCGCCCGCAGGCGGCAAGCCTTTTGTCGGGAAAACCCATGGTTTTTCCGACAGGGCGGTTTTGCACTTAAATTTTCCCGCGCGCCCGGCCGACCAGATACATCCCGACCGTGCCGACGCCCAGCAGAACGATGTTCACGATCGGCACGATGTTTGTCTGCAGCGCGTCGGTCTCAAACGCGTTCTGCACCAGAAACAGCGCGCCCGCCCCGGCTGCCGCCGCGCACAGGAGCACGAGCGCGGGCGGTCGTTCAAGAGCTCGACAATCACGTCCAGCTGCGTTTGTGCCAGGGCGCGGAAATGCCCGGAAACGTATCGCACTAAATCACCCGGTAGATTGTCAATGTGCTCAGTATCTGGCCAGGATGCTGGCGCGGCCGGGGGGCATGCGCGATGCTCGGCAGCCCGGCCAGACTGCGCACAATGACCGGGGAGCTCAGCCTCAATCAGGGCTGTCGACGCGCCTCTAGCCAGATCTTGACCCCAGCTGCGCCTGCAGTGCACGGGGCAGAGCAAGCAGCGCTCATGTGTACGTTGAGGATTTCGTACGGCGTATTTGCGCGCACGGTCGCGGATCTGCACATCCGACATGGTTGTGTCAATCACAGTTGGAGCATAGCCGGCATCCAGGAGCACACAGGGTGCTTCGCTGTAGATCTCCCGGGCGGCGGCCTTGATGTTGACAATGGTCAGCACGAATTGTTGTGAAAATGATGTCACCGTCCCGGCGCTCGGTTAGGCACCAGTAGGCTTGCTGCTCATCATCCGCTGGCAGGACGACATTGGCGTGCTGCTCTAGGATCGCAGAATAATCGTTCAGAGCGGCGCGGATGTCTACGGCGTTCTTCGAGGATCGTGTTGTGGGGGATAATGTAGAAAAATGCGGCGCTGACCATGCACAGCGGCGTGGCGCAGCGTATAGCGCGGGTTGGCGTAAGTTTTGCTGCCACCGGTAGGGATGGAAAGCGTGACGATGCCGGGGATGGTCGCTGCAGCTGCCAGGCAGATGTCCGAAATCTCGGAACGGATGCAGTTGATGTGGCCGTCTCCGTTCAAATGCGTGCATCGGAAGGGCTCGAATGCTGTAAACAGCCGCTTTCAGCCCGAGCTGTTGGGGCAGATTGTGCGCAGAGTAAACACACTCTCCTGCAGGGCATATCCAATGGCTGCGGCAGGCTGTCCGCTGCGCGAACGTATGCGATCATGGAATGCGTCTCTTGATTTTCACTTAATTTACATTATTATACAACGAGCGCTTGCAATGCGCAAGTACGTTTTCTTCGTTTCGGTGGCACGAAGAAAATTTCCAGTTTTCCCTGTCAGCGTCTTGACATTCCGGGCGGGATGTGCTACTTTTTTGCTGACCAGATGGTAAATGAAAATCTGGATACATATTGATTCGATCAAGGGGAGGAAATACCATGACACAGTCCGTGAAAGACGAAGCGAAATTCCTGGATACCCGCCTCGACGACGAGACCGCCGCCGTACTGGAAAAGTGGAACCTGGTCATCCTCGGTGCAGCCCTGCTGCACGACGCCGACCACATCCGCCAGGCCATCCGCTGGCACTATAAGATCCCGATGCAGCTCTGGATCATCAACCTGGCCGTGTACGTTCTGCCCACCGTGGCGGAGTTTTTGCTGAAAAACAAGCGCGCGTCCTCGTTCCTGACCGTTGCCGCAAATGGCATCGTCACGAGCGCGGCGTTTTTGAAGGTGCACCTGTTCAAGCCCACGACGGATATCTGGGGCGCCTGGAACTACAACTACTTCAAGCTCGCCAAGGGCGTGTGGCACGAGGGCCAGTTCATCAAGGGCATTGACTGGATCGACTGGGCGCTGCTGCTCGACCTGCCCGCCGTGGCCATCCCGGCGTGCATGACGGCGATCAAAAAGCGCAGGGAATTCAAGCAGAACCTGCTGGAAGCGGGCGAAGAGGCCTGATGATTTTTGAGGGGGAGCGCCGGCTGTGCGCTCCCCTTTTGACTTGGGGGCGAAGCAAATGAAAGACATCTCGCTGAGAATTCTGGACATGGAGTGCGCCGCGTGCGTGGCGCGGCTGGACCGCGCGCTGGAAAAGCTGCCGGGCGTGCAGCACGCGGCGGTGAACTACACCGCCGCGTCGGCGCTCATCACCTACGACGAGGGCGTGACCGATCTCGCCGCAATCGCGGCGAGGGTCCGGCGCGCGGGCTTTCGCGTGCCGGTCGAGGAGCAGGATCTGCTCCCGGCGGAAGCGGACGCGGCCAGGACTGCCGACGCGGCGGACGCGCTGCGCGCGGTGTTCGGCGTCAAGGACGCCGCGGTGCAGGCGGACGGCACGCTCACGGCGTACCTCTGGCCCATCGGCGTGGGCGGGCGCAACCTCGCCGCCGCCTGCGCGGACGTGGGCTGCGCCGTCACGCTCGGCGAGCTGCGCGGCGGCGACGCGGATCAGGAGCTCGAAAAGCGCATGGATCTGCTCAAAACGCTCGTGACCTCGGCCTGCTGTACGGCGCCTCTCATGCTCGAGATGCACCCGAAGCTGCAGTTTCTGGCCGGGACGGCGCTGCAGTTTGGCCCCGGGCGGTATTTTTACAAGAGTGCGTGGAGGGGAGCGCGCAACCGCACGTTCGGCATGGATTTCCTCGTCTCGCTCTCGTCCACGCTCATCTATCTCTACAGCGCTTACGTGACGTTCACGCCGCGCCGCAGCTACAAGCTCTACTTTGCGTCCGACGGGGTGCTGCTCTCGCTCATCCTCTTCGGCAAGTACATGGAGCAGGTCGCGGCCGGGGAGGCCAACTCCGCCATCCGCAAGCTCATGCACCTGCAGCCACGCACAGCCATGGTCCAGCGCGGGGACACGTTTGTCGAGCTGCCGGTCGACCAGATCGCGGAGCACGACCGGGTGCGCATCCGTCCCGGCGAGCGCGTACCGGTCGACGGGACGATCATCAGCGGCCAGTGCGCGGTCGACGAGTCCATGCTCACCGGTGAGAGCATGCCGGTGGATAAGGCTCCCGGCGACAAGGTCATCGGCGGCAGCCTCAACCGCTCCGGCTCGGCCATCGTCTCGGCCGAGGCGCTGGGCAAGGCGTCCGTGCTCGAGCAGATCATCCAGATCGTGCGCCAGGCCCAGTGCGAAAAAGCACCCGTGCAGCGCTTTGCCGACAAGGTCGCGCGCTGGTTCGTGCCGGGCGTCATCGGCGCGGCGGCGCTGACGTTCCTTGTCTGGTACCGGCGCATTGCGCCGCGCAACCTCGAGCGCGCGCTGCTCACCTGCTGCGATGTGCTGTCGGTCGCGTGCCCGTGCGCGCTCGGCCTCGCCACACCGACGGGGCTCATGGTCGGCTCCGGCCGCGCGGCGGAGCGCGGCATCCTCTTCAAGAGCGGCGCGGAGCTTGAAAACGCCTACAAGGCCGACTGCGTCGTTTTTGACAAGACCGGCACGCTTACGAACGGCGCGCCCGCGCTCACGGACGTCTGCCCGTACAGCGCCGTGCAGCCGGAGACGCTCGTGCGGCTCGCCGCCGCGCTCGAGCAGTGCTCGGATCACCCGCTGGCGCGTGCCGTCACGGCGTATGCGCAGCAGCAGTCTGACGCGCCGCTGCCGCAGGCGGAGAACTTTTCCTACGCGCTCGGCCGCGGCGTGCGCGGCACGGTCGCGGGCGCGGCCGTTGTCTGCGGCAGCCGGACGTGGCTCCATGAGCTGGGCATCGACACGGCCCCGCTCGCCGCGCTGCCGGATCTGCGCGCGCAGGCCAAGACGGAGCTGTGTGTCGCACGTGACGGCATCGTGCTCGGCACGCTCGGCATCGCTGACACGCGCAAGACCGAGGCGGCCGCCGTCGTCGCGCAGCTCAAGACGGCGGGCAAAGAGGCCTGGATGATGACGGGCGACCACGCCCGCACGGCCGAGGCCATTGCGGCCGAGGTCGGCATCGACCACGTGCTCTCCGAGGTGCGGCCGGACGAGAAAGCCGCCGCCATCGAGCGCCTGCGCGCGCAGGGCAAGACGGTCTGCATGGTCGGTGACGGCATCAACGACACACCGGCGCTCGCCGTGGCGGACTGCGCGGTCGCCATGGGCGGCGGGTCGGACATTGCCATCGAGTCGGCGGGCATCCTGCTGCCGTCCGGCAACCTCGAGAAGCTGCCGGAGCTGTTTGATATCTCCCGCGCGACCATCCGCACCATCCGCCAGAACCTGACCTGGGCGCTGTTTTATAACCTCGTCAGCATCCCGGTCGCGGCGCTTGGCGTGCTGCACCCGTCCATCTGCGCCACGGCCATGTCGGCCAGCTCGATCGGCGTGCTCATGCACTCGCTGCGGCTCAAGGACGGCGGCAAAAAGGAGAGCCGTTTCCCATGGAAGAAAAAGTCCTGACAACGTATGTCTGCGGCATCTACTGCCGCCAGTGCCCGGAATGGATCGTGGACGACCTGCTGCACACGCGCGGCGTGCTCGATGCGGCGGTATCGTTCTGGCGCGCGGAGCTGACCGTGCGCTATGACCCGCAGATCGTTACCGAGGCGGAGCTGCGCCGCGTGCTCTCTGACTGCGGCTACCCCGCCTGCGAAAAAGGCGCGCCGGGGTCGAACCCGCTGCGCAACGCGCTCAAAAGTGCCCTCGGCCGCAGGCCGGAGGGGTGAGGGGCACATCTTTTTGCGCTTGACCAGTATTGCGGACAGCTTTTGCGGCGGCCGCCGCATAAAATAAAAGCACTTGCAACCAATATTGGTCAGAAAAATGCTGTGCGGTGGTGAGAAGATGGAGCAGAAATTACGGCGGGACCGCAATCTTGGCGACAATTTGCGCCGCCTGCGCAATGCCAGCGGCTTCTCGCAGGAAAAGCTGTGCGCCGAGCTGCAGCGCCGCGGCTGCGACATCGGCCGCACGACCTATGCCAAATACGAGGCGGGCGAGCTCAATGTCCGCGTGAGCGTGCTGCTTGCGCTCAAACGGCTCTACGGCTGTCCGTTTGACGCCTTCTTCGCAGGACTCGACACGGCGGACGACGCCGAAGCCTGACAACAAGACAAGAAAGCACCGCCCCGGAAGCGATCCGCTTCCGGGGTGGATTTTCACGTTACAGGTAGAATTTCGGCTCCTTGCGCCCGGCGCAGTATTTTTTCACCGTGGCGGCCGCGGCCAGCCGCAGCGGCAGCGGCACACTGCGCCCCGACTGCGGGCAGATCTGGATGCAGCGCAGACAGGAGATGCACTTGGCCTTGTCCACCTTCTGCGGCGCGTCCTTCGGGATGGCGCCGGCGGGGCAGTTGTCCGCGCACAGGCCGCAGCGGATGCAGCGCAGGCCGCCGGTCGGCTTGAGCGGCAGACCGTTGTAGGCGCGGTAGTTCGGGTTGCCGGGCACGGTGATCCCGGCCGGGGCGTCGGCGGCGATGCGGGATGCGAGCCGGGTGCAAAAATCTTTGATCTTGCTGCGGTCGGACGCGTCCGGCCGGCCGGCGGCGATGTCGGTGTTGACCGAGTGCGGCGCAATGACCTCCGCCGCTGCGATCACGCGAAAGCCCAGCGGGGCGAGCGTGTCGCGCATTTCGAGCAGGGCGTCGTCCACGGCGCGGTTGCCGAATACGGCTACAAGCACGGCCGGGGTGTCCGTCCCGCGCAGGGCGCGCACGCGCTCAAGGCACGGCCCGGGTACGCGGCCGCCGTAGACCGGGAAGAACACGAGCAGACAGTCGTCGGCAGAAAACGTTTTTGCCTCGGCGCGCACGGTGATGTCGGTGCAGGCATCGGCCGCGTTCAGATTTTCCGCGAAGAGACCGGCGACACGCTGCGTGCCGCCCGTGGGGCTGAAGAAATACAGGTGCAGGTTGCGCGGATGCATAGCATGGCCTCCCAATTTCAGATTGCCTATATTGTAACGAAAACCGGCTGGGATTGCAATGCTTTGGAGGCGCAATGGGCGGGAATTGTGCCGGTTTGTGCAGGCCGCCGAATGGCTCGGCCGGCCACCGGCCGGGGCGGCCTCTGCCGGTGTCGGTGCGCCGGATCAGTCGTTCGACCGGCCCCGGTGTGCGTAGTCGGCGTCAATGCGCCGCTTCCAGTCTCCATTCAGCGGCCGGCTGCTGCGGACGGCGCTGATCGCCTCGCCGATGACGTCATAGTTGAGCGCGGTGCCGGCGCTGTCACAGCAATAGTTGGCGGCGCGGCTCGCGTCGATGCCGAACGCGTTCGCCGTCTCTACGGCGTCGATATTCGCGCCGAGGAACAGAAACTCCCAGCCGTATTTTGCCTTTTCCTTTTCGATCATCTGCCGGACGTGCGCAATGCCGTAGCGGCGGCTGGCGTTTTCCATTCCGTCGGTCGTGATGACGAACAGCGTGTGTTCCGGCACGTCCTCCGGCCGCGCGTATTTGTGGATGTTGGCGATGTGGTGGATCGTGCCGCCGATGGCGTCGAGCAGCGCCGTGCAGCCGCGCACGGTGTAGTCGTCGGTCGTCAGCGGGCGAACGTCCTGCACGTTCACGCGGTCGTGAATGACCTTGCTCGCGCTGTCAAACAGCACGGTCGAGACAAGCGCCGTGCCGTCCGCCTTTTTCTGCTTTTCGATCATGGCGTTGAAGCCGCCGATCGTATCCGACTCCAGCCCCGCCATGGAACCGCTGCGGTCGAGGAGAAAGACGATCTCTGTCAGGCCCTTTTTCATGTTCCGTTCCTCCTAAAATCAAATATGACTGCTCGGTTTTCACCTTGCAGTCATATTCTAGCGCCGGTTCGGGCCGGAGTGGTCGCCTGGCAGGCGACATTGTTCACATGCCGAGGAGGGGCTGGTCAAATGCGAACAGCGCCTCGTTGATCTCAAACACGTTGTAGTTGCCGCGCTCGACGAAAAACTCCACGATGATGTCAAACTTGCTTGCGTGCGACAGGGCGAAGCCCGCCTTGGCGAGCATGTCCCGCATTTCTGCCGGCGGCAGCTCGAGCGCGAGCGCAAACGCGATCACCGTCGGCTTCGATGGCCGGTAGTTTTTGCCCGAGCGGATCTTGGAAAAGAGCTTGCGGTCGATGTTCGCTTTTTTATAGCACTGTGCGTCGGTCATGCCGCGCTCGTCGATCTTCCGCAGCAGCATCTCCGAAAAGCTCTCGTCAAGCTGGGCCAGCGCATTTGCGAGCAGTGCGGTATCTGCCGCCACGGCCGGTCCGCACTCCGGCGCCTGCTCCGGCATCGGTGCGCGCGGCTGCTGCAGGCACGGCCGCCGACGGTCGATCTGTGCGGCGGCATAGCGGTCGTCAATATAAGCGGTGATGTCTGCAAACAGCCGGCTGCCGATCCGGTATGCCTCGCGGCCGAAGATGACGAGATAGATCGTCATGTCGTGCTCCAGCAGAAAATCACGGATGGTGTCCACCGCGGTCGTCAGTGCCTGGTCTTTCGGGTAGCCGTAATTGCCCGAGGCGATCAGCGGAAAGGCGACCGACGTGCAGCCGTATTCCTCTGCCAGCGCCAGTGCGGCCCGATAGCAGGAGACGAGCCGGGCCTGCTCGCCGTGCTGCCCGCCATGCCAGCGCGGGCCGACGGTGTGGATGACATATCTGCACGGCAGACCGCAGCCGGCCGTGATCCTGGCCTCACCCTCGGCGCAGCCGTGCAGCGCGCGGCACGCTGCGGCCAGCTCCGGCCCGGCGGCGCGGAAAATGGCGCCGCTGACGCCGCCGTCCCCGAGCAGCGTCGGGTCGGTGGCGCTGACGATGGCGTCCACGTTCATTTTGGTGATGTCATTTCGCACGATCTGCAGCGGCATGGCGGCCCCGCCTTTCTTTTCTTTTGGCTATAATCATATGGTAGCACATCCGCGGCACGTCTGCAACGCCCGGCTTGCCCGCCGGCGCGCCGCGTGCTATACTGGCGGCAGCAACACCGGAAGGGGGGGCGGCCGCCATGCGCGAATCCGCAACGAAAAAAGTGCTCGCCGAGAGTCTTAAGGACCTCATGCTCCGGCGCGACTTCACGGACATCACCGTGACGGACCTCTGCACGGCTGCGGAGATCAACCGCCGCACGTTCTACCGGCACTTTACGGACAAGTACCAGCTTGTGACGTGGATCTATGACAAGGGCTTTCAGAAGGCGATCGGCGACGACGAGCCGGGCCTGTTCGACCTCTTCGGGCGCGTGTGCACGTATCTGTATGCCGACCGCGCGTTTTACGCCCGCGCGCTCACGTTCACGGGGCAGAATTCGTTCCACGACTTTCTCTGCGCCCGGCTGCAGCCGTATCTTCAGGCGGATTTTTCCGACCTTTTCCCCGACCCACAGACCGAGGCGTTCATGTTCGGGAAGATGTCGGATGTGGTCATGGACATCATTCAAAACTGGCTCAGCCGGCCGGGCTGCCCGCCGCCGGAGGTGTTTGCCCCCTGGGCGCTGCACCTGTGGAAGGATATCATGGGCCGGTGGAAGGAGCTCGGCGATGCGTGGGAGCACACACTGGACCACAAAAACGTATAAGTGAGGCAAAAAGCCACGGAACTGCGGTTCCGTGGCTTTTCTTGTGGCGCAATTTGTTCTATGCTGAACACACCCCCTCATTTGGAAGCGCGCGTTCCCAGAGGTTTTGTTTCAATCTTTCATGGCACCTCTTCCTCCGTTGCGCGACGGCGGCTGCGCGCTTCCGATTTGTCCTTTCGGCAGAGCATGCCTTCCTTTGATATCGGACGCCCCGGACTGCAAATGCAGTCCGGGGCGTCTGCGGTTTTGGGTGGTGTGGGCGAGCTGCCCGGCGTGCGCTTCATCGAATTTCAATCCACGCGCCCCGTGTGGGGCGCGACCTGCCATCGTGATATCCATGAGGGATGGGGACAGATTTCAATCCACGCGCCCCGTGTGGGGCGCGACGAGCGAAGATATTAAGAACACCCTGAAAGGAAATATTTCAATCCACGCGCCCGTGTGGGGCGCTACCGACGATATGGCAACCAGATATAACACCGTGGCAATTTCAATCCACGCGCCCCGTGGGGGGCGCGGCGGGGTCAGCGCAGGGCGTCCGGCAGGACGGTCTCTGTGCCGCACGGGATCCAGTTGTGCTTATCGCGTGCGTTCTGATTGTCGATCCGGTACCAGTCGCCGGGAAAGAACTGGTTGCCGTTGTTTTTGGAAGTGTCCCAATCGTAGGACATGAATGCATAAAACGGCCGGTCATATTTGGCGTTTGCATTGATGGCGTTGCCGGTGAAGGGGTTCGTCGGGTTGTCGATCAGCCCGCTTGTCGCCAGTGTCGGCACGTCGGCCGTGGTCATGAACGTGTCCGAGAACGAGAAGCCCTTGGCATTGAAGTCCTTGACCATCAGCAGGGGGAAGAAAAAGTCCGTATCGGGGCCGTTGTCGATAACGCGATCCCAATTGAGGTACAGGCCGCGTCCGTGATCTGCGACGAGGATGATGCGCGTGTTATCGTACACGCCGTTTTTGCGCATGTAGTCAAACCACTTGCCGAGCTGCATCAGCGAGGCCATATTGGAGTCGTAGTGCGCGAACTGGACGTCCTCCTCCATGACGATCGACTTGCCGTCGACGGTGAAGCGGTCCGCATGCTCGCTGTCATACTCCGTGTTGTCCACGGTACCGGAGACGGAATAGTCCGGCGCCTGCAGCAGCACGGGGGAGTGCGTGGTGTCGTTGGTCATGAACAGGAACGTGTTGTCCCCGCTCTTGGTGGCCTGCGTGATCGTCGGGAGATGGGTCAGTGCATGGTAGCCCTTGAGGAACGTGGCGTCCATGCCGGTGGCGGTGTGGGGGCTGGTGATCGTCTGCTCGACGAAATTTTCCTCCTCCTCCTCCGTCTGCACGGTGCTGCGGTTGAAATTGCCGTTGTCGTAGAGGATGGACTGCACGGTGACGGGGCATACCTTCATGAGACTGTAGCCGAAGAAGTTGCGCATGTTCGCGCTGATCCAGTTCTTCGGGCTCATGTCCGATTCGAAGGCGCCGAAGGTGATATAGCGATGGATGTCCGGATAATCGGAAAAGACGGACAGGTCGGGCACCCACTGGTAGTTGGCGTAGATGGGGTCAAAGACCGTGACGTCGAAGCCGTTCTGGTCAAACAGGACCGGCATCATCTTGAGCGCTTCGTTGTGCTTGTCGACCAGCTTTTCATCTTTGCGCAGGTTGATCTGGTCGACCGTGTATTCGTATCCACCCATGAGCGCGGGCGTGCCCATGTTCGTGAAAGCGCCGGTGGAGACGACGTTCGTATAAGCGGTGAAGCCGTCGAACTGTGCCTGCAGCTCCGGCTTTTCATTGAAGATATACGGCAGGAACGCGCCCACGGCGCGGTCGAGCATGAGCACGATGACGTTTTGTCCGGTCTTGCTCATGGTGTATTCCGGCACACCGCCGCTCTCTTCCATCGTCTGGCGGATGCTCTTGATCTGCGAGTGGATGCTGCCGATATTGATCGGCAGCATGATGGCAATGGCCAGAACGAACGCGATCGCTGCCTTGAATACATGCTTGCTCCACCGCCGATAGACCAGATACATGACGGCGGCGACGGCTGCGGCCGCGAGCAGATTGCCCCAGAGCTCGGCCGGCGCAAACTGCATGCCGCCCTCAAAGCTGAGCGTGGACGAGAGCACGCCGAGGCGCTTGCCGAAGAACATGAAGTCCACGATGGCGACGCCGACGAGCATCCACAAAACCTTCTCAAAGGCGACCTTGCCCTTCGGGCTTGCCAGCCAGTAGAAGATGCCGAACCAGATGACGAACGTGCCGACGGCGAGGCACAGGCTGTTGACGATGAACCAGACCGGGCTGTAGTACATCTGCACGTTCACGAATTCCTGCGCGGACGACGAGATGACGGACGCCGGGATATACCCGCCGATGAACAGCGCCAGGAACGCGGCGCAGCCGAAGAAGATCTTTGCGTTCGGCTTGGCGGCGGGCTTTTCGGCAGCGGGCTTATTCCGGTGGATAAGCTCCAGGATCAGGGGCAGCAGCAGCGCCGCGCCCAGGAGCAGCAGCGTGGCCTTGACGACCGGCCGCGCGGAGAAGGAATAGCGCACGAGACCGAGCACCAGCAGCGCCGCACCGGCGGCAGCGGCCAGGATCTTGAGCACCCGTCCCGGATGCTTGAGCTTATAAAAGACGGTCTTGATGAGGGAGAAGATGTTGTTGAGCGTCCAGTAAAACACCAGGCCGGCGGGGGATGTGTATAGGAAGAAGAGGAAGAACACAGCCATCGCGTACAGCTGGATCTTGGTCTTGGGCGTCGAGCCCTTCGTGAAGATGATGCATGAGACGAGGTTGACCGCCGTCATGATGATGGGCAGGAGGTTGATGTGTACCCCGGCGATGGCAATCAGCCCGTCGGCGGCGCCGAGGTCGGCGATCGGCCCGAAGGACACGCCCTGAAGGAGCTCCAGCCCGGACAGGAACCGGTAGGCGGAGATGAAAAACGGGATCTCCAGAAACAACGACACCGCACTGCGCAGAACGTAGGTGGGCTTGTAGTGGTTCTGGCGGTAGTAGGTCTGCAGGATCATCATTTTCTCGTCGCCGCGGAACGTTTTTTTGATGTGCGTCACGCCGCGGTGCAGGCGGGCCTCCATGTCGCGCTCCTCTTCCTGCAGCGCGTCGGCCCGCATATAGAGCGGCAGCACCAGAAAGTTCATGACCAGGCTCAGCACAATGATGGACAGGCCGGGATTGCCGATCACGCGGTTGGCGTTGACATAGATGACCTCAAACAAAAGCTGCAGCGGCTGAAACAGCAGCGAATCCAGTATCTGAAAAAATGTCACGGTTCTTTCTCCTCATGTGTCGCGGCGGCGGCGGTGAGCTCGCGCACCTTCTGCTCGAGATAGTCTGCGGCGCGCACGGCACCCTCGCCAGGGTAGACCCAGGTCTGCGCGCGGGCCGCGTCGCGCCCCTGTGCGTATTTCGGGTCGGTCAGGCACTGCTGCACCATGTCGCCGAGCGTGTCGAAGTTGTCCTCCGTGAGCTGCTGGCCGATCTGCGGCAGGATCTCGAACGTCCAGTACGGCGTGTCGAGCCACCAGCAGTCATAGGGGCTCTTGTCAAACTTCGTGTCTGCGTAGATGACGGGCTTGTCGAACACCAGCGTGAAGTCGAAGATCACGCCCGAGAAATCGGAGACGAGGATGTCCGCGCGCTGGAGCACGTCAAAGTTGTCGTTGTCGCGGTTCCACTCCAGGTCCTCCGTGTCCGGATAGGCGGCCATGAGCTTGTCGATCATGTCCTTTTCCGACTTGTAAGACTGGGGGTGCGGGCGGATGATGACGTGGCAGCCGGCGGCGAGCAGCTTGTCGATGATCTTGCCGCCGTACTTGCTGAAGATCGCGCTCGGGCCCCAGGACGGCGCGATGAGTACCGTCGTCTTGTGCGGTGCAACGGGGCCGGAGGTGTCCAGCCGCCGCTTCATCTCGTCCATGTAGGGGATGCCGATCTTCACTGTCTCCTTGGCGGGCAGGCCGCGCAGCGCCTCGAGCGCGCGCAGGTCGCGGATCTGATAGTCGCCGGAGACGAAGATCGTGTCGTAGTAGTCAATGCCGAACATGCGGTAGCCGGCGACCTCGTTGGCCGCGTGCAGGATGTGCACATAGCAGTCCACGCCCGGCGAGCGCTTCCACTGATAGACGTCCAGCCCCGGCGTGGAGGACAGCAGCACGTTCGCGCGCAGGAAGTTGAGCTTGGTAAAGGCCTTGTTGCCCTCGCCGAGAAACTCCGCGTGCACGTGCGCGTAGGGATTTTGCAGTGCCGGGTCGTCGGGCGACGCCGTCAGATACGCAACGTCCAGCCCGCGCCGGTCCAGTTCGCGGCACACGGGTTCCATTACGTTCCAGTAGCGCTTGTCGTCCACGAAGACGGCCAGCGGATGCTTCCAGCGCGCGGAAGATCTCCTCGTGCAGGTGCACGATCTTGTCGAGCGCCCGCTCGGAGGACGTGCGCGTGTTCACGGCCTGAATGTGCTGATCGTACAGCGACATGCTCGCCTGAAACAGCGCGGCGAACAGGGGGTTGCCGCACTGGTCGATGATGACCTGGTGAAACAGGAAATCCAGCGGTGTGAATGCCTCGCAGCTCGCTGCGGCGCGCATGCGCCCGACGACGGCGGACAGCTGCCGGACGGCGGCGGCGGCGACACCATGCGCCCGTGATTTACTCCACTCCCTTCTAAAAAGCAGCCGGTTGGCCATTTTGGCCAACCGGCTGTTTGATCGTGAAGGGGCTGCTGCACGCGATTCGTTTATATTTCCGATCGAAGCTGCAAGCTGACGGGCAATCATGGTTCGCAGCCTGACAGTGCAGCGCTCCCGTCTGATTGCGGAGAATCCATTTTTATGGGCTTGCCATCGTGCCATGGGCAATACTTCGTTCCGTCGGATGTGCTGTCCCAATACACCAGGCCCTGAAACGCGGAAGGCGGCAGACGGTTCTCTGCAAAAGGATTGAGAAACAAAAATGTGTTGTCCATTGTGTAGCGCTCATCGGGTGCCGCTGCAAGCAGGACACCGGATACACATTTGAAATCCGGACTGCAAAACAGGTTACAGTTGATTGCTGCACCGTTATATTTTGGAAGGCTGTTTTCGTGCGCATATCCGCTTGCGACGACTTTTCCGGTTTCAACATTGATGGTTATGGTCGGTTGACCACGCCCGAGCAAAATCTCTGTGAGAGCGGCTCCATATTCTTCTTCAAACCACTCGTAAGTGAGATATCCCGGCGAAAGAAAAATGACATACGGTTGACCGCCGGGGATGCTCCGATCGAGATGCTTCTGATAGAAATGAACTTTGTTTTGCAGGGAGTTTGTCAGGCGCGCTTTCAGCAAACGGTTTTTCTCAGCGTAATCTATGAGGCCGGCGCTGTTGACAGAGTTTCTGACCAGAAGAGGGTCCAGACCGGATTCCTGCACGTTTCTTCCCGGCGATGCGCAGACACACTCAACATACACAGCACCGTTCAGGACAAAATCTGCGCCGCCCTCATGTTTGCTGTCGTATGCCATGCGGGTGTTCCCATATTGGGGCAAAAATGCGAGGCTTCTAATCTCGTGCGCCAGCTGAAAGAACCTGTTTGCGAAGGGATCCTGATTGGCAAGATCTGCCGCCCGCTGCAGGCGCTGCTTGCGGAACGTTCGCTCAGCGTCGGGTATTTCTGCATCGCCGAGTACGGTGTATAATTCGCACAGCTGCCTCGAAGTGCCTTCGTTTTTCAAAATCTTACCTCCTGCTCCCTGCAATTTTACGCGCTGCATACGGCCACGTGCGAAACCGTATGAAAATAGCACGCTTGATTTCCAATTTTATGATAGTGCCCATGAAATTGGGCGTCAAGACTGCAGCACCGAAAACTGGTAATACCTGCGAGCGGCACGGTCTGCATAGACTACCGGATTTTGCAGAAAATAGGGTTGCCGAAATGCAAAGCAAAACAGAGCAAAGGAGTTTTCAGAATATGAAGGCAACCGGAATCGTGCGCCGGATCGACGACCTTGGCCGCGTGGTCATCCCCAAGGAGATCCGCCGCACCATGCGCATCCGTGAGGGCGACCCGCTGGAGATCTACACCGACACCGACGGGCAGGTCATTTTCAAGAAGTATTCCCCGATGGGCGAACTGTCCGAGTTCGCCGCGCAGATCTGCGACGCGCTGCACAAGACCACCGGCGGCATTGCCGCCGTGTGCGACCGCGACGCCGTCATCGCCGTGGCCGGCGGCGGCAGGCGTGAGCTGCTCGACCGGCGCATCAGCCGCGAGCTCGAAGAGCTCATGAGCACGCGCGGCCAGTACGCGGCCGACAGCTGCACGCTGCCGGTCGTCGACACGGACGAGCGCTACGCCGTCGCCGTTGCCGCGCCCATCCTCTCCGAGGGCGATGTGCTCGGCTGCGTGCTGTTCGTGGCCGGGCACGGCGACGGCCCCGCCGGCGAAACGGAGCGCAAGCTCGCACAGGCCGTGTCGGGCTTCCTCGGCAAGCAGATGGAGAGCTGAGGGCGCGGCGCGCCAAAACGCGTCAGGGTGCAGGCACGCCCTGACGCGTTTTCGATTCGCTATAAAAAAGACCTCCGGGCGCCCCCAGAGGTCTTTTGCTGCGGATGCAGCCGTTATGGACACGCGCCCCGTACGCAGCAGACACGCGCCATGATCACTGAGGCGGGATGAAATTTGCCATGCGGCGGAGAACAAAAAGGGTAGATAATCCGAAAAGAGAGATCAGATAAAAAGAGAAAAGAATTGATAAAAGAGATAGAGATGGGGTAGGTTGCAAAATGGGTTCAAACGATGCGTACGCAGACATCCCGACATCACCAATGATACTAGCAGTTTAGCCGAGCAGCGCCGGAAAGTCAAGAAAAATAACCGAATATTTGAAAAATCAGGGATTGTCAGGAAATTCACGCGCCTGGCAAATTTCTGGCAAGGGAAAAGCGTTGAATCCTGCCGGAATGTGATGTACAATAAAAGAGAATATAGCAAACACAAGGAGGTACGGTGCATGACCGTATTGGTGACCGGCGGCATGGGCTACATCGGCAGCCACACGTGCGTGGAGCTGCTTGAGCAGGGCATGGATGTCGTCGTGGTGGACAATCTTGTCAACAGCAGCGCGGAGGCGGGCAAACGGGTCGAACAGATCACGGGCCGGCCGCTGAAATTCTATCAGATGGACGTGCGCGACCGCGCCGGGCTCGACCGCATTTTTACCGAGCAGAAGATCGACTGCGTCATTCATTTCGCGGGCCTCAAGGCCGTGGGCGAGTCGGTGCAGATGCCGCTGGAATATTACGACAACAACCTCGGCTCGACGATCACGCTCTGCGAGGCGATGCGTGACCACGGCGTCCGGCAGATCATTTTCTCCTCGTCGGCGACGGTGTACTCCGGCGACAACGAGATGCCGCTCTACGAGACGTCCCGCACCGGCAACTGCACGAACCCCTATGGCTGGACGAAGTACGTCTGCGAGCAGATCCTGCGCGACTATGTCGTGGCCGACCCGAGCTGGTCGGTCGTGCTGCTGCGCTACTTCAACCCCATCGGCGCGCACCCGAGCGGCCTCATCGGCGAGGATCCGCGCGGCGTGCCGAACAACCTCATGCCCTATATCTCGCAGACGGCCATTGGCCGGCTGGAGTGCCTGAGCGTCTTTGGCGACGACTATGACACGCCGGACGGCACCGGCGTGCGCGACTATATCCACGTCATGGACCTCGCGCGCGGCCACGTCGCGGCAATCGCCTACATGGCGGAGCATCCGGGCGAGAGTGTCTTCAACCTCGGCACCGGCAAGGGCTACAGCGTGCTCGAGATGGTGCACGCCTTCGAGACGGCCAACCACGTGCATGTGCCGTACCGGATCGCGCCGCGCCGTGCGGGCGACCTGCCGACCGTGTACGCCTGCCCGGACAAGAGTGCGCGCATCCTCGGCTGGCACGCCGAGTATTCGCTCGAGGACATGTGCCGCGACAGCTGGAACTGGCAGACGCACAATCCCAACGGCTACGAAACTGCCTGACGGACTGACCGTGCCCGGGCCGGAGTTTTCTCCGGCCCGGGCAGCGCTGCGCCGCCTGCGGGCGGTGCTTTTTTGCGGCCTGAAGGGGCCGCGCTGTTCACATAATGTGCAACAAAAATCAAATTGGTTATTGACAGCCTGTACTAGATAGTGTACGATATACCTGCTCTCAATACAAAATAAAGCGTTTTTTCACACAAGATGTTGTGTTTTTCGATTATGAGGGGGAGGAAGAGAGAAATGAAGATCATTAAGCGCAACGGCGCCGAGGCGACGTTTGATATCTCCAAGATCATCATGGCCGTCACAAAGGCCAATGCCGCCGTCGAGGAGGGCGACCGTATGACGCCGCGCCAGATCCAGCGCATCGCCGAGAGCGTGGAGCTTGCCTGTCAGGAGCTGGGCCGCAGCGCCGCCGTGGAAGAGATCCAGGACATGGTCGAAAAGCAGATCATGGCCCACGGCGCGTTCGAGGTCGCCAAGGCCTACATTACTTACCGCTACACCCGCAGCCTGGTGCGCCGCGCCAACACGACCGACGACCGCATCCTGAGCCTGATCGAGTGCAACAACGAGGAGGCCAAGCAGGAAAACTCCAACAAGAACCCGATCGTCAACAGCACGCAGCGCGACTACATGGCCGGCGAGGTCAGCCGCGACATCACGAGCCGTCTCCTGCTGCCGAAGGACATCGTCGAGGCGCACGAGGAGGGCATCATCCACTTCCACGACGCGGACTATTACGCGCAGCACATGCACAACTGCGACCTCGTAAACCTCGAGGATATGCTCGAAAACGGCACCGTCATCACCGGCACGCTCATCGAGCGGCCGCACAGCTTCTCGACCGCGTGCAACATTGCCACGCAGATCATCGCGCAGGTCGCCTCCAACCAGTACGGCGGGCAGTCGATCTCGCTGACGCACCTGGCCCCGTTCGTGCAGGTCAGCCGCGAGCGCATCCGCCGCGAGGTCGAGGCCGAGATGCAGGCCATCGACGCGCATCCGGGCGAGGAAAAGCTGGCCGAACTCGTCGAAAACCGCGTGCGCGAGGAGATCCGCCGCGGCGTGCAGACGATCCAGTATCAGGTCGTTACGCTGCTGACCACGAACGGCCAGGCCCCGTTCGTGACGGTGTTCATGTACCTCGGCGAGGCGAAAAACGAGCAGGAGCGCCACGACCTCGCCATGATCATCGAGGAGACGCTGCGCCAGCGCTATCAGGGCGTGAAAAACGAGAAGGGCGTCTGGGTCACGCCGGCGTTCCCGAAGCTCATTTACGTGCTCGAGGAGGACAACATCCACGAGGATTCCCCCTACTGGTACCTCACGGAGCTGGCCGCCCGCTGCACCGCCAAGCGCATGGTGCCGGACTACATCTCCGAGAAGAAGATGCTCGAGCTGAAAGTCGACAAAAACGGCGAGGGCCACTGCTACACCTGCATGGGCTGCCGCAGCTTCCTGACGCCGTATGTGGACGAAAACGGCAAGCCGAAGTACTACGGCCGCTTCAATCAGGGCGTCGTGACGATCAACCTGCCGGACGTGGCGCTGTCCTCCGGCGGCAATATGGAGAAGTTCTGGAAGATCTTTGACGAGCGGCTGGAGCTGTGCCACCGCGCGCTCATGTGCCGCCACGAGCGGCTCAAGGGCACGCTCTCGGACGCTGCGCCTATCCTGTGGCAGTACGGGGCGCTGGCCCGCCTGAAAAAGGGTGAGCCGATCGACAAGCTCCTCTACGGCGGCTATTCGACCATCTCCCTCGGCTACGCGGGGCTGTACGAGTGCGTCAAGTACATGACCGGCAAGTCCCACACAGACCCCTCGGCCACGCCGTTCGCGCTCGAGATCATGCAGCACATGAATGATGCCTGCAAGCACTGGAAGCAGATGCACAACATCGACTTCAGTCTTTACGGCACGCCGCTGGAGTCCACGACGTACAAGTTTGCCAAGTGCCTGCAAAAGCGCTTCGGCATCATCCCCGGCGTTACGGACAAGGGCTACATCACCAACAGCTACCACATCCACGTGACGGAGAATATCGATGCGTTCAGCAAGCTGGCCTTCGAGTCGAAGTTCCAGGCGCTCTCGCCCGGCGGCGCGATCAGCTACGTCGAAGTGCCGAACATGCAGAACAACATCCCGGCTGTGCTCGAGGTCATGAAGTTCATATATGACAACATCATGTACGCCGAGCTCAACACCAAGAGCGACTACTGCCAGGTCTGCGGCTACGACGGCGAGATCGAGATCGTCGAGCACGACGGCAAGCTCATCTGGCGCTGCCCGAACTGCGGCAACACGGATCAGGACAAGATGAACGTGGCCCGCCGCACCTGCGGCTACATCGGCACTCAGTTCTGGAACCAGGGCCGCACACAGGAGATCAAGGAGCGCGTGCTGCACCTGTAACGCGCGAAATCAAAAATAACCGGCGGGCGTGTCCACATGGCGCGCCCGCTGCTTGCGAGGAATTGCTATTATGTATTATGGAGAGATCAAAACCTGCGACATTGCCAACGGCGTCGGCGTGCGCGTGACGCTGTTCGTTTCCGGCTGCACGAACCACTGCTACAACTGCTTTCAGCCGCAGACGTGGGACTTTCACTACGGCAAGCCGTTTGACGCGGCGGCCGAGCAGGTGATTTTTGCCGAGCTGGAAAAGCCCTTCATCCGCGGCCTGACGCTGCTCGGCGGCGACCCGTTCGAGCCGGAAAACCAGCGCGCGCTCGTGCCGTTTCTGCACCGGGCGCGTGCGCAGTATCCGGATAAGGACATCTGGGCGTATTCGGGCTTCACGCTCGACAAGGAGCTCACCGTCGACGGTGCGCACCCGCGCTGCGAGGTCACGGACGAGATGCTCTCGCTCATCGACATCCTTGTTGACGGGCGCTATATTGACGCGCAGCGCAACATCAGCCTGCGCTTTCGCGGCTCGGAAAACCAGCGCATCATTGACATGGACCGGACCCGCGCGGCGGGCCGCATCGTACTCTGGGAGGGCATGAACGGATGGAAGTAAAGATTCAGAAGCTGCGGCCCGGCGCCGTGACGCCCCGCCGCGGCAGCGCGGACGCCGCCGGCTACGACCTCTACGCCTGCCCGGCGGACGGGCAGAGCGTCACCATCGCACCGCACGCGACGGCCATGATCGGCACGGGCCTCGCGCTCGCCATCCCGGCGGGGTATTTCGGCGGCGTGTTCGCGCGCAGCGGGCTCGCGTCCAAGCAGGGGCTGCGCCCGGCCAACTGCGTTGGCGTGATCGACGCCGACTACCGCGGCGAGTGCACCGTCGCGCTGCACAACGACACGGACGCGCCGCGCACCGTCGCGCCCGGCGACCGCATCGCCCAGCTTGTGATCCTGCCGTTTCTGGCGGCGGAGTTTTCGGAGGCGGACGCGCTCGATGCGACCGACCGCGGCGCGGGCGGCTTCGGCAGCACCGGCCGGTAAAATTGGATCAGAGAAACCGTCCCCGGGAGCAAAGCTCCCGGGGACGGTTTTGTTTTGGGCGGTTATCGGTTGGCTGCAAACACGGCTGAGTATTCATTGAGATTTTCGGCCGTATAGCGGCGGGTGTTGTCCTCGCACACGGGCAGCATCTGCTGCGTGAAGGCGGCGCAGCGCTCCCACTCATCGGTCACCTTGCCGCTGTGCGCGGTGTTCAGGTCGTAGTGCGTCGTGAGATAGTCGGCGAGGTAGGGCGTGAACTTTTCCGCGCCGAAGATGTTCAGGTGCTCGGCGTTGGCGAAGTCGCTTAGCGGGTCGAGGCCGATGGCGTCGAGCTGCGTGTCGAAATTCACGAAGTCGTAGCCGTACTCCTGCACGATGGCTGCGAGCTTCAAGAACACGGCGTCGCCGTGTTCGATGACGGTGCGGTGCGGGAAGCGGGCGAAGAGCACGTTTTGGATGCCCAGCTCCCGGGCCGTCTCGCAGAACGTGCGCAGCGACTGCTCGTTGAACGCATCGAGGTCCTGCTGGCGGACGGGGATCTCGTCGCTTTCGAGCAGGTACGCCGAAATGGACAAAAACGGCTTCGTATAGGAATAGCCCGCGGCGCGGGTCTGGCTTTGCATCGAGAGTGACTGACGCACGCCGTCAATGTCTTTCCAGTTCTTGTGGTACTTCAGCAGCGGGAAGTAGTAGGACGACCGCTGACCGTCCGGGATGCACGCCCGGATGGTGTCGACCTTGTTGGCCGACAGCGGGATTGTGTCGATCCATTTTCGCAGCGCGGCGTGCGAAAACTCGTCGCGCTCGGCCGCCGTGTACAGAAAGCCGTTGACCTCCACGACGTAGACGCCCGGACTCTGCCGCTTGGCGGCCTCACGCAGCATGGAGGGGTACATGATCCCCTGTGCGGCCGACACGGCCAGCGGATAGCTCGTAAAGCCCGCGTGCTGCCACGCCAGCGGCGCGCAGTAGTCCGTGAATGTCTCGCTCGCGCCGAGGATCATGACATCGAGCGAATTTTTCGGCTCGAGGTAGAAGCTGTGGATATACTGCTGCTCGGTGGCGTTGTTCACGGCCAGCAGCCGGGAGAGCGCGCCATAGATCAGCGCCGCGACGAGCAGGAACGCAATGACGCGCACGACGGTTTTGGTTTTGGAACGGTTTTGTTTCATAACGTCCTCGAAGATACAGGGTCAGCGGTAGGCCAAAAATTCCGGTGAAAATTCGTTGTAGTTTCCGCCGTCGCCCGGTGTTTTCTGTTTGCAGATGGGCAGCATGTGCGCCACAAATTCCGCGCAGCGCTGCCACTCCGCCGTGACGGCGTCGCTGTGCGCGGCAGTCAGACTGTATTGCTCGGAGAGGTACTGCCCGAACCAGGCGGTGAACTTCTCCATGCCGAACACGTTCATGTGTTCGTTGTCGCAGAAGTCGCCGTCCAGCTCCAGACCGATGCTGTCCATCTGCTCGTCGCAGTTGAGAAAGCCGTAGCCATATTCGCGCACAATGTCCGCAAGCTGCGAAAGGACGGAGGGGTCGCTGAGCACCGTGCGGTGCGGAAAGCGCACGAAGAGCACATTCTCCACCCCGAGCTGTTTGGCCCGCTCGCAGAAATCGCGCAGCGTCTGCTCATTTTCCGCGCTCAGCTCCAGGGATTTGACCTGACGCTCGCCGGTCTCCACTTTCGGGATGACCTCAAAGGACTTGGTCAGCGAATAGCCGGTCCGGCGCATGGTCAGCTGATCTTTGGCAGCCCCGCCCCAGACGTCCGGCTCGATCCAGGTGTCATGGTACTTTTCCAAGCGGAAAAAATAGGACGACTGCTGGTCTTTCGGCACGCAGTCTGCGATCGTCTGTGCCTTGTTGCGTGACATCGGGATGTTGTCGAGCCATTTGTGCAGGCCGGTGTCCGTTTCGTCCTGATTGAAGTCGTACAAAAAGCCGTTGATCTCCACGACGACGACCTTTGGCGTTTGCCGGCGCATGGTTTCGGTGAGCATGGAGTCATACAGGCATGACGGCATGCTCGACACGGCCAGCGGATAGCTCGTAAAGCCATACTGCTGCCACGCCAGCGGAGAGCTGAAGCCGGTGTAGAGCTCGCTCGCGCCGAGCATGACGACGTCGAGCGAATCCTGCGGTTCCAGATAAAAGCCGCGGATATGGCGCATATCCCACGTATTGTTCACGCTCAGCACATTGGCCGCGGCGCTGTAGAGCAGCACGACAATGAGCAGAAAGATGACGGCGCGCAGGGCGCGTTTTTGAGGCTTGGAACGTTGCTGCATAGGCTTTGCGCTTTCTGTGCCGGGGGACGGCACGGTCGAAGAATCGGATCAGCGGCAGGCGTCGAACGCTGCCGAGAACTCGTTGAGGGTCTGCTTTGTGTTGTCGGCCGCCTGCTGCTGGCAGACGGGCAGGATCTGCGTCATGAAATCGGCGCAGCGCTGCCACTCGGCGGTGACGGGCTCGCTGTGCGCGGCCGCCAGGTCATAACGCACGGAGAGGTACTGCCCGAACCAGGCGGTGAAGGTCTCCATGCCGATGGCGTTGAGGTGGTCGGAGTCCATGAAGTCCGCGCAGCGGTCAAGCCCGATCGTGTCGAACGCGTCGTGCAGGTCAAGCAGGTCGTAGCCGTAGCTGCCGACCACGGCTGCCACATCGGCAAACACGTTTGGGTCGGTCGTCTGCGTGCGGTGCGGCATACGCAGGAAGAGCACGTTCGCGCCAAGGGCTTGTGCCTGCGCGCAGAAATCACGCAGGTACTGCGCGTTTACGTCGCTGAGCGTCAGCGGCCGGGTGTCTGGCGTAAAGTCTGCGGGCAGGGACTTGCACACAGTCTCCACGCCTTTGGACAGCGAGTAGCCGGTCTTGTCCATCGCGCGCAGGCGCCGCTGCACCGGCAGCCAGGAATCAATCTGATACCAGTTGGCATGGTATTTTGCGATGTTGAAGTAAAACGAGGTCTGCAGCTCCGCAGGCACGCAGGTGCGGATGGTCTCGATCTTGTTGCGCGACCAAGGCATGTTGTCGAGCCACTTGCGGAGGTTGGCCTCGAGCTTTTCCGTGTCCTCGTCATTGATGAAGCCGTCGATGTCCACAACGATGAGCTTCGGGTGCTGGCGGTTCACCGCCTCCGTGAGCAGGGAGCCGTAGAGCCGGGCGGGGATGTTCGACACCGTCAGCGGATAGCTCGTGAAGCCATAGTCCTGCCACGCGAGCGGGGCGCTGTAGCCCGTGTAGAGCTGGCTCGCGCCGATGAGCACCACGTCGAGACTGTCCTCCGGCTCGAGGAAGAAGCCGTGCACGTGGCGCATGTCCCACTCGTTGTTCACAACGAAGGCCGGCGAAATGAGCCCGATGCCCAGCACGGCGATGAGCACGAAAATGACCGCGCGCAGCGCCGTGCGGGTCTTGGAATTACGTCCGCTTCCCATGGCTTAAAACTGCATGTACACAAACTCGGACGCTTGTACGCCCGGGCCGTACATACCCATGAGCACGACGGCGAAGATGCCGCCGAGCAGCACGGCCCAGCGCAGGGCGAGGCACTTCTCGTCGAGGATCTCGCGGATGGTGCGCTGCGAGCGCTCCTGAATGACGGAGGCGACGAAGATCACAATCGTGCCGAACAGCAGCACAGCCCAGTCATACTTCGTCAGCGGCAGGGTCTCGAGCACGGCGCCCGGCCGCAGCTGCGACAGGTGCAGGTCTGTTACGGACTTGGCCATCATGCCCATGGCGGCGCGGAAGCCGTCGGCAATGTCAAAGTAATAGCCGATGAGCACGACCACGAACGTGCGCAGCATGGAAAACACCTGATACCACGCGCTCTTGCGCTCGATGTGCAATCCGGCGACGACTTTGTCCGACACCGGCTGCAGCAGCGTGGACACGAGGATGACCATGCCGTTCCAGAAGCCGAAGGCGACGTACTTCCAGCTTGCGCCGTGCCAGATGCCGATGACGAGGAACGTGATGAGCGAGGCCACGGCCGTCGGCAGGACCTTGCCGATATGATTGCCGAGGTGCTGCTTGGCGTGGCGGCCCCAGTTGAGGAACGCCTTCGAGATCGACAGCGGATAAAACAGGTAGTTGCGCAGCCAGTCGCCCAGCGAGATATGCCAGCGGTGCCAGTACTCGGTGAGCGTGCGCGAGAAGTACGGCCGGCGGAAGTTTTCGCCCATGGTGATGCCGAACATCTGCGCCACGCCGCGTGAAATGTCGATGCCGCCGGAGAAGTCGGCATACAGCTGCAGCGCGTACACGAGTGCGGCCAGCAGCACATAGGTGCCGGCGTAGTCGGTGTACGCCCCGGCGACGGTGTGGATCATGCCCACGGCGCGGTCGGCGATGACGAGCTTCTTGAAAAAGCCCCACAGGATCAGCTCTGCGCCGTAGCGGATGTTGTCAAAGTTATATTTGTGCTCGTCATAGAGCTGGTGCGCCAGCTGGTCGTACACGCCGATCGGGCCCTGAATGATCTGCGGGAAGAAGGACACGAACAGCGCGAGCTTGCCGACGTTGCGCTCGGCGGTGACCTTCTCGCGATAGACGTCCAGCACATAGCCCATGGACTGGAACGTGTAAAACGAGATGCCCAGCGGCAGCAGCAGTCCGATGTGGCCGAGCGAGACTGTCAGCCCCACGGACGCGAAGAGCGCCTCCATGGACTCGGCAAAGAAGTTATAGTATTTCAGCACGGCAAGGATGCCGAAGTTGAACACCAGGATGCCGATCATGAGCGCCTTGCGGCGGGACTTGCAGCGCTTTTTATACGCCTTGCGCGCCTCGCGCTCCCAGTCCTGCTTGTGCGCGGCAACGGTCTGCTCCATGCGCGCGGTCATGGCGTCCATGCCGCGGGCGCCGAAGTAGGTCGTGAGCGTTGTGATGACGATAAAGCCCATGTACCGCAGGCACACGAACGCGTAAAACGCGTAGCTGCCGATGAGCAGCACTACCCACTGGAACCGCTTCGGCGCCAGGTAGTACAGCACCAGCAGCGCGAGCACCAGCAGATAAAACGACAGCGATGTCAGAGTCATGTTCCGTCCTCCAGCGTCTGGCAGGTGTTGAGCACGTCGGTTGCAAACCGGTCGCGCACGAGCGTGAAGGCCCCGTCGCGGTACAGCGCCACGCGCGGCATATCGCGCGACAGGAACACGGACACACCCTCCGTCACGGAGTACGCGCCGCAGCGGCCGAGAGCGATCACGTCGCCCACGCGCAGGGGCGGCAGCTGCGCCTCGCGCACGAGCACGTCCGCCGTCGTGCACAGGCTGCCGCAGAGCATCCACGGCCCGGCGGCGTCCGCGCTCTCGCGCAGGAGCGTCAGCGGCGGGACCTGCATGCCCATGAGCTGGCCGTCATACTTGACCTGGTGCATGCCGCCGTCGCACACGGCGTAGTTCACGCCGAGGTTGCACTTGGCATCCGCCACGCCGGTGAGGAACGTCCCGCACGGCGCTGCGAAAAAGCGGCCCATCTCGATCGTGAGCGGGTACTTTTCGCCGAAGGCGCGGATGTGCGCCGCCGCCGCGTCGAGCAGCGCGCAGTCGCACGCCTCGGCGTCCTCGCGGAAGCACTCGGCGTTCAGCCCGGGGCCGTATTCCACGTGCTGCGCCGTGAAGCCGTAGCGCTCGTGCAGCATCGTGAGGTATTCGTCCAGATGCGCGAGCTCCTTTGCAATCACGGCGTCCTTGCGCTTTTGCGTGCCGGAAAAGTAATGGATGCCCACGATCGTCACGTTCGGGAACTCCGCCCGCCGGGCGACGAGCTCCGCCAGCGCGTCGGGGTCCATGCCGAACTGGCTGCCGGCGGTCAGGCGCGGCAGCACGCGGACGTGCTTTCCCTGCGCGGCCGCGGCGGCGCAGATGAGCTCAAAGTGCAGCGGGCTCTCGGCCGTGAGCAGATCTGCCCCCAGCGCGACGGCGCGCGCAACATCGCCCGCGCCCTTGTTCACGCCGGAGTACAGGATGCGCTCCGGCGGGATGCCGAGCCTTTCGCAGATCGTCAGCTCGCCGGGGGAGCACACCTCCACCCAGCGGAACACGTCCGGCAGGCCGCGCAGCACGAAGGGGTTGGCCTTCATGGAGTAGCACAGATTTACATCAGAGCCGAACGCGGCGCGCACCCTTTGAGCGCGCGCCGTGAAGGCCTCCAGATCAAACAGATACAGCGGCGTGCCGTATTTTGCGGCCGCCGTCCGGAGTGCAGTCTTGTCCATCAGTCCTCGTCCTGCAGGCGCTGCACCATGGCCAGCAGACGCTTGGCGGAGTTGAAGTTCTCCGGCACGAGGTCCTTGGCGCCGATCTCGATGTCAAAGGCGTCGTTGAGCGCCGCGACGAGCGACACGATGTCGAACGACTCGAGAATGTGGTCGTCGATGAGGGCGGTCTCGGTCTCAAAATCCACGTCGGGGCGCAGATCGGTCAGAATGTCCATCAGTTCCTGTTCCATAATGATATACCTCCTGAAATAAGTAAAGTAAGCAAAATCAGTGTTTGGCCGCGGCGGTGATGCGCTCGGCCAGCGCGCGCATGTTCGTCTTGCCGTTGTCGAGCCGGGGCATGGCCTCCAGCTGCTCGATCTTGCGCGGCACCATAAAGCCCGGCAGATCGGCGCGCAGGGCGACGGCGATGTCGCGCTTGGTCACGCCCTCGCCGGTGTAAAACAGCCAGATCTGCTCGTGCGCCTGGTCATAGAGCGCGCAGCAGTCTTCCACGCCGGGCACCTTCGCCGCGGCGAGGTCGATCTCCCCGAGCTCCACGCGGTGGCCGAGGTGCTTGACCTGCCGGTCCTTGCGGCCGTGGAACATGAGGTTGCCGTCGGGCGCGAAGTGCCCGAGGTCGCCGGTTTTATAGATGCGCTCGTCGTATGCGTGGTTGAGCGGGTTTTGCAGGAAGCTCTCGGCCGTTTTCTCGCGGCTGTTGTAGTAGCCCAGCGCGAGGATGGGCCCCTTGACGCAGATCTCGCCGATCTCGCCGTCGGGCACGGCCTCATTGCGCTCCGAGAGCAGAAACACCTCGTAGTGCGGGTACGGCTTGCCAATCGGCAGCACGTCGGTGTCCTCCACCAGACCGGGCACGACGTAATACGTGCACGAGGCGGTTGCCTCCGTCGGGCCGTACTGGTTGACGAACCGCGCCTCCGGCAGCGCGAGCTGCCACTGGCGCAGGCAGCTGCACGGCATCACCGAGCCGGAGAAGCACACCTTGCGCAGGTGCTGCGGCACGCTGCACTCGAACGCGCCGAGCGCGGCCGGCACCGTCAGCGCCGAGACGCTCCAGCCCACGGCCGTGACGCCCTTGTCGTTCATGTATTCGAACAGACGCTCCGGCGACATGAAAAGTTCCTTCGGGATGATGGCCGTCGTCGCGCCGAAGCGCAGCGGCAGATAGATGTCGCGCACGGCGGCGATGTAGTCCAGCGGCGACTGGTTGCCGAGCACGTCCTCGCGCGCGATGCCCATCACGCCGGCGTAGTCCTCAATGTAGCACATGAGCGAGTGCTGCGCCGTGATCACGCCCTTGGGCGTGCCGGTCGAGCCGGAGGTGAAGATGATGTACAGCGGGTCGAGCTCTCTGGCCCGTGCGCGGCAGTCCGCGAGCAGCGCCGCGTCCTCGCTGCCCTCGAGCAGCTCCTCCGCGATGAGGATCGTGCCGGAAAAGTCCAGCGTCTTCGCCTTGTCGTAAAACGCGCGCTGCACGATCATCAGGTCGGTGTCGAGCGTACTTAAAATAGAGTTGAGCCGGTGTACGGGCATCGTCCCGTCCATCGGGGCGTAGCAGCACCCGGCGTACACCGCGCCGAGAAACACCGCCGGCGTGTGCGCGTTGCGCCCGCTCATGACGGCGATGGGTTTTTTGCGTCCGGCGCGGCGCTTTGCCGCCGCCGTGCCGATGATGCGCGCCTCGCGCCGCACGTCGGCAAACGTCACCGCGCTGTCCTCATCGAGAAAAGCAGGCTTGTCCGGACAGGCTGCGGCGGTGGTTTCCAGCCAGTCGAGCACGTTGGTTTCCATGCTTGCCAGCTCCTTTCCGATAAATGTCCATAATCGCCTTATCCTATCACGTTTTTCACGCAAAAACAAGTCGCCATGTGTCATATTTAAGAAAAGGTAAGAATGTGGCGCCTCGGCAGGGGCGCTCGAGGGGGCCCGCCCGTCTCGAATTGAATGAATGCAAAAGACCGCCGCATCCGGTCTTTTCCCCTTGACGCATCCGCGCCCGCAAAGTACAATAGGAATTACCAAAAACAAGCGCTCCGCGGCGCAGCAGAATTTACGCGTTTTTCGGCATATTTTGCAGCCCCTTGTCTGTTATTGCCAAAATCATACCTGGAAAATTGTGAACAATTCTTCTTCCACATTTGTGGAGGATGTGGTATACTTTAGGAAACCGCGTGAATCTTTCGTGCGCGGTTTCGACGCATTCTGCGTCTGTCGTGTGCTATGATCGTTCCGGTTTCCGGGCACGGACCGGCGTCTCCGCGGAAGGGGGGGAATGCAGCGGGGCGGAAAGGAAGGTCACAGATGTCAAAGAGAGTTCAGAAGGTGTGGAACGCTGTCACCACCGTGCTGGTGATCCTGGTTGTCATTCTGGCGCTGCTTCTGGTGGGGGTCCGGCTGGTCGGCCTCCGGCCGATGTGCGTCCTGTCCGGCAGCATGGAACCGACTTATCACACCGGCTCGCTCATCTATGTCAAGCCCTGCGCGCCCGAGGACGTGCAGGTCGGCGATCCGATCACGTTCGTGCTCAATGAGGATCTTGATGTCGTCACGCACCGCGTCGTCTCCATTGATGCGGAAAATCAGCACTTTTATACGAAGGGAGACGCAAACGATGCGCCCGACGGCGCACCCGTCTATTTCAAGAACCTCATCGGCCGCCCGGTGTTCACCATCCCGTACCTGGGCTATGTCTCGCACTGGGTCTCGAACCCGCCCGGCATGTATCTGGCCATCGCGCTCGCGCTCGTGCTCATCATCCTGACGTTCCTGCCGGATGTGCTGCGCAAAGCGTCGGAGGCGGACGCGCGCGACGCGGCCCGCCGCGCCGCGGACAAGCCCGGCGATGCCCCGGATGCCAAAAATTCCGGCGAAAATATGGGAAAATAAAGGCTCCGTGCAATATTTTTGCCTGTTCGTGCAT
Source organism: uncultured Eubacteriales bacterium (assembly GCA_900317855.1). Classification (GTDB taxonomy): domain Bacteria; phylum Bacillota; class Clostridia; order Oscillospirales; family Oscillospiraceae; genus CAG-103. The sequence goes on from ONIG01000018.1 coordinate 39,525, forward strand.
TAACTTAGTGATCGCTGGCAGCGCCCGGCACGGCGCTGTTGGACATAGGAAGCTTTGAACAAAATTTAAAGGAAGGAGGAAAACATTACATGAAGAAGAAAACTCTGACGATCGCCATCGCGCTCGTGCTCGTCGTGGCGCTGGCGGTTGGCGCGACGTGGGCGTACCTGACGGCGACGGCTGGCCCAATCACGAACACCTTTGTTGCCGGCAAGCTGTTTGATCAGAACGGCGGCATCAAGCTGCAGGAGAGAGTGGTCACCAAGAAAACTGACGGCACGTATGAGATCAAAGCCGATGCCGCATGGCAGGACGAAGGTATTCAGTACGTGGTGCAGCCGGGCGTTGACCTTCCCAAGCAGCCGGCTGTCAAGGTGACTGGCTTGGACACGAAGGCATACCTGTTCGTCGGCGTTAAGGGCGAGACGAAGGACGGCTTTAGCTGGAGCGTGGACACGGAAAAGTGGGCACCTCTGAAGAACGGCGATACTCAGGTCGAGAAAGACGGCTACAAGATCTGGGTGCTGAAGACTGACGTGACGAATGACACGTATGACATTCTGGCCGGCGACAAGGTGACGGTCGGAAAGGATCTTGATCCTGACACGCTTACCCCCGCAAACAACATCGAGTTCCAGGCATATATCTGCCAGTCCGCTGGCTTTTCTGACGCTGCTGCTGCGTTTGATGCCTGCTTCGGCGCGTAATCACCCCCTCGCTTTTCCCATGTAATATACGCACAGAAGGCTGTGCGGAAAAATAGAAAAGGAGAACGCTACATATGAAAAAGAAAACCATTCTTGTGGCTGCCATCGCAGTCATG
>ONIG01000017.1 GCA_900317855.1 uncultured Eubacteriales bacterium
CTTTTATATTCCGTGGTACAGCATCGCCATCGCCGTCGGCAGCGTGTTTCTGGTCGTGTTTGTCACGATGCTGTATGCCATGGATAAGATCAAAAAGGACAATACAATTGATGCGCTGAAGAATGAGAATATGTGAGTTTCTATTATTTCCAAAATATTAGGATGGGGCACGCAAATGTGCCCTATCCTAATTTGTATATATTTTAAAAATCATAACGAAACTTATCTTGTTCGTTTTTATTTTTTTTGGTATTATTTGAATATAAGCTGGATGTTGTTGATTTAGGATAGAGATAATTAGTTACAAGATTTATTGTTATATATTTTAAGAGGAACTCGTGTATGAAAATTGCATTGATGACTATTAATAATTTTAGGGGAATTCAATCAGGCGCTTTTTATTTTCCGTTAAATCAACGTATTTTTTGCATAATTGGACCTGGTGATAGTTGTAAATCGACCTTATTAAAAGCAGTTGAATGGTGCTTGTGGCCAACATGGAATCTTTATGTAACTGATCTGGATTTTTACAATGGTGACACAACTTCTCCAATTATTATTGAAATGTCCGTTGCAGAGATACCTGGAGAATTACTTACAGAAGATAAATTTGGTTTATATCTACGTAATTTTGGGGCTGTTGCAATAGGGGCAGAGAACGACGAACCAGTTGATAATGAAACTTCTGTCATAACAATTCGATTAACCATTGATAACACCTTGGAACCAGTGTGGTCAATTATATCGAACAGAACAGATCCTCGACCCATAACTCAAAAAGATCGCAGATATTTTTCTTTTGGCCTCATTGGCTTTGAATATGAAAAAGACTTTGTGTGGGGTCGAACTTCTGTTCTACAACTATATGGAGGAACATCACGTGATGCGCTCCACACCGCATACAAAGAGGCAATGCGAGCGGCAGTTGAAAAGGCAGACTTGACGGCTCTTGATGGTGCGACTACGGAAATTACAAACATTGGAAAAGAGTACGGCGTGAGGGTTGCCGGCGAACTAAGCAACAGACTTCTAATGCAAAATGGCAGCTACTCTACAAATGTTGGAATATTTGAAGGAAAAGTCCCATTTATTCAACGAGGTCTCGGCAGTAAACGGCTATTGTCTATGGGATTGAATATTCGAGCCTCATCAGATGGTAGCCTAATTCTGATTGATGAGATTGAAACTGGCTTAGAACCCTATAGGCTTTGTACGCTTATTAATCAACTAAGAGCTGAATTTACTAATCAAGGACAACTTATTTTTACAACTCACTCAAGAAGTGCGGTCTGTGAATGTAGGGCATCTGAGCTATTTATTATTAACGAAATAAATGGCAGGGTTTCCTTGTTTCCAGTAGCACAGCAAGATGCACTCGAAGAGGTCCAATCACTTATCCGAACAGAACCGGATGCGTTTCTTTGCAAGAGGATCATAGTATGTGAAGGGAAAACAGAAGTTGGGATACTGAGAGCATTTGATGATTACCTTTATAAATGCAAAAAGTTTCGATTTGCTTATAACGGCGTCGGAACTGCACTTGGCGGTGGAGGGAACAAGTTTTTTAAGTTAGCAAAACTGCTCAAAAAATGTGGGTATGATGTTTGCATTCTGATGGATTCGGATTTACCAGAAGAAGAGACACAAAAAAGTGAAATGGAGGCCTTAGGAATAAAGGTGTTCTCTTGGGAAACCGGAAATTCTATAGAGGAGCAAATCTTTCATGATTCAAATCCAAAGTGTGCGGAAGAATTAATTGCATTAGCGATTGAAAATAAAGGTTATGATAGTGTAAAAGCAAGACTTATCAATGATATAGAAAACGCCGAGGCTGTATTCATATTTGGCGATGACAGCATTACTTTTTCCAAAGAAGTGAAAGAAGATGTCCTGATAAGCGTTGGTAGAGTTTCCAAAGGAAAATGGAATGAGAAAAAGAAGCGTCATGATGGAGGCTGGTATAAACGGATAGATCTAGGTCAAGCGGTAGGTGAAATCATATTCCAAAGCGGGCGAATAAAGGACGGAAGCAAGTTCATGGAAACTATGAATGCATTGGGAAAGTGGGTAAAAGCAAATGACCCCTGAAGAGATTGCCCTCATCCAATCAAAGCAAAACGCGGCAATTGTTGCAGCGGCAGGGCACGGAAAAACAGAGATGATCGTGGATCTCGTGGAAGCGTCGAGTAAGAAAGTCCTTTTGGTTACACATACTAATGCAGGGATAGATGCACTAACAAAAAGGCTGCGTAAAAGAGGCGTCGACAGCAAACGATACTCTATTACGACAATTGCGGGCTTTTGCCTACGCTGGTGTTCGTCCTACCCACGAACCGCAGGAATTAACAACATTCCAGTTACAGATAGAGACTACTATCCCATGCAGTATAAAGGAGCAGTTGCAATATTTCAAAAAGCATGGGCGCGTGAGGTAATACAACGAACTTATGGCAGTATAATTGTGGATGAGTATCAAGATTGTGTGCTTGTCCAGCATCAAATTTTTATAGAAATCAATAAGTCTGTCCCAGTCATAGTTTTTGGCGACCCACTACAAGCTATCTTTGGCTGGGCAGGAAAACTTGTGTCTTGGAATAACCTCTGCTTCGAACGGGTAAACATCAATACTTACCCGTGGAGATGGAGAGAAACGAATCCCGCTCTAGGACAATACTTAAACAACATACGTAGTACCTTAGAACCGGGATTGAGTGGTAAGTGTGTTACAATTCCTGTTAAAGCTGTTGCTGGATGCATTCAGGTTCTGCCAACATCGTGTAAAAATGATGCAACGCTTATCAATTTGGCACGCCGTTATAAAGATACTGTATTTATCACAAAATGGAAACGTGATCAAGAAGCATTTTCACGTGGTACTGGCGGCGCCTTTCAGAATGATGAAGCGCAAAATATGAGCGATCTGTTTGAAATGTCGAAAGTTTTTGATATGCATGATGGTACTACTAGTGCAACTGGGCTTGTTGCCTTTCTTGAAATGTGTGCTACAGGCATCAAAACCGAGTTAGCTTCTTACAAAAGAAACATCCAAGTAGGCAACTATAATTTCAGTAGAATAAAAAAGCATCCTGAGTTTGGAAAACTAATAAAAACAGTATATGAGACAACAAACAATGAATCCATAATAGCCATACTGGATTGGGTGGTAAAAGAACCTTCTATTAGACTCCATCGAAAAGAACTATTCTCGGAAATGCGTAGGGCGCTTGTATATTCTTGCGAGAAAAACATTTCAGTTTTTGATGCGGCACAAAGAATTAGAACCATTTCTGGGCTTCAACATCCACATCCTAAATATAGAATGATGTCATCAAGAACTGTGCTTTCAAAAGGGTTGGAGTTCGATTGTGTTATTGTTGATCTTGAGAAAGGTATGTCAGTTACAGATTATTATGTTGCGCTGACAAGAGCAAAAAAACAAATAATCTTAATCTCAGACCACGCAAATGTCACTTTGGACGCTCCTAGGCTATACAACTAGAACAAAGAGTATTCGTGATGCTGCGAAAGGTGATAAAAACAACCATGCGGTTTTTGGTGGAAATACAAATATGAGAACGAGATTAAGTAGTGTATTTCAGCTATAGGCTCAAATGATTATATTTCACTGAAAGATGATACAATCAAGAGTAACGAAGTAGCTACGGAATAACTCGATAGCTGATAAAAATAGCGCACGATCTTGGTTAGTTGCTTGGACTAAAGAAAAGTGCCGTAGATGAGCTGATTAGTGAGATTGGAACACCTAAATTTTGGAATAGAAGTATGTCATTTTTCGAAAAGGATAACATCAATCTTCGCTTTGCAAACAAGATCGCGCTGTTATTCATCTTGCATGTATGCTAAAAACACCCCGCAAAAATGGAGCGCCAAGAACTATCAAAGATGAATGAATTGATAATGACAAAACACACGAAAAATCCGTTTAATTGGCTTTTTTGCAGATTTTTTGCAAATATGCTTGATAAACGGAGATTAACGTGTTACATTAGATATGTATTATTTGAAAGGAGGAGGTACTAATGTTGCTTGAATTTGCTTGTTCTAACCACAAGTCAATTCGGAACCAAGTGCTTTTTTCTACCGTAGCTGGAAAAGATACCGTTCATGAGGACAAAATCTATGATGTAGAAGGCATTAAGGTTTTGAAATCAGCGGTTATCTATGGTGCAAATGGCTCAGGTAAAAGCAATTTCATTGATGCAATTTCTTTTGTAAAAAGACTAGTTATGAATAGCATCAATCACCAACCAGGGCAAGGTATTCGCCAAATTCCACACAAACTTGATGGTTTTGATAGAGAGAGCTCTTATAAGATCCAATTTATAACAAAGGAAGTAAGGTATGTGTTCGGCTTTTCGTTGAAGAACATGCTTGTTTCCGAAGAGTATCTTTATTATTTTCCCAATAATCGGCAAACAAAAATCTTTGAACGTGATGAAAAAACGTTTAGTGCCGGAAGTAAGTTTCGAGGCAAATTTTCTGCATGCAAAGATGTGCTTAAGCCTAATCGTTTACTCCTTTCTTGTGCAGCTAATTTTAGTTCTGTGCAAGAGGTAACGGATGCATTTATGTTCTTCAATGATGAGCTTGTAGTTTATGGCCCAGAAAACCAAGATAATTGGATGAATTATTCGCTCTATCAGATGAATAATAACTCGAAGATAAAGTCTGCGGTTATTGCTTTTTTAGGAGAGCTTGGCACAGGAATAAAAGACATTAAAGTAGCTATCGATAAAAAGAAATTGGAGTCTACGGATTTACCACCTTTCCTATCTGATGAATTCAAAGCACTCCTTCTTCAAGATAGCATGGTAGATGCTATTTCTGCCAAAGTAAAATATGGACAATTCGAAACGGATTTGATGATGGAAGAATCTACGGGCATAAAGAAACTATTTGCTTTTTTGTGCCCTCTCATTGATATTATGATAAATGGAAAAGTCTTGGTATGCGATGAGCTCGAGGATAGCTTTCACGAATCTCTAGTCTACGGACTAGTGAAATTGTTTGTCAATACAACTTCTAAGAAGCAGGCACAACTAATCTTTACAACTCACGAGACAGGACTCTTGAATCTTGACCTTTTCAGAAGGGATCAAATCTGGTTCACTGAACTAAAGAAAAATGAGAGATCTACAGACCTTTATTCGCTTGCAGAAATTAAGAATGTTAGAAAAGAAGAGAATTTTGGCAAGGGATATATTTCTGGAAAATATGGTGCAATTCCAATGCTGAATCTCGACTTTGCTAATATTGTCTCTCAGATGTGACTTGGGGGTGATTGGATGTCAGCCAAACGCGATCTTTCTTTAATTCCAAGAAAAGAGAATCAACGAGATGCTCAGCCAATTGCCCCACCAGTTCAATTCTCTTTAGAGGAAATAAAACAACATTTCGTAGACAGCATGCAGTCTATAAAGGAACAATATGTAGTTGCCGACTCCCTTTTGGTGGACGGTAACGAAAATGGTTGTAAAACAATATGGCGCTCTCAGATTGTTCTAGCCGAGGGATTACTAGATTTTTACATTCATGAGATGAGCAAATTTTGCCTTTTTAGAATGTTCACGGGACAGTGGGAAAAATCAGAAAAGTATGCATCTATCAAGATTCCTATGGCCAAAGTTGAAGAAGCGATGGAAGCTATAGAATCTAAGGATTGGTTCTTCAATTACTTAAATGATCGCTTTAGCCGAGATGTTTTTATATCAAAAGAAAGTATGAGAGATCAGCTGAATTTGATTGGCATAGGTTTTTCTGCTGTAATGGTTAAAGCATTTCCAAGCGATAAAGAGGAAACATCAAACAAATATGGCTCGAAAGTGGTAGCAGATTTGTTTGAAAGACGGAATGTAATAGCTCATCAGAATGACAGAAGTCATGCTTCGGCAGAGCAGAATGACATTTCTAAGGAGTTTGTATCTGACTATATTTCAAAAGTTGAGACAATAATGAGTTCAATTCACTCTATTGCCGAAGATAAAGGGTAGTTGCATAGAGGGAAGCCAAGCAACTGAAAAACGCAGAGTGCGTATGATTTTGGCAACATCATGGCAACAGAAAATCGGATAGCCTATATTCAATGGATAATAGAGGCAATCAAAATACTGTGTGATAAATCACCCATACAAAATTGTTTAAGTGAAAGAACTCGTGATCGAGTGGGAATAATTCCATCTTGTTTGGGTTAGAGGCAAGAAATGCCCTAATTTCAAGGGTTTTGGGACATAAAACAAGTAAAAACAATGTCCCCAAAGCCGCTTCCAGTACCAAATCAGTACCAACTGCAGGATTTGATGAGTAAATTCTAAATGGCTTTCGAGTCCCTGTTGTTTTCTCAATTCGAGGAAACAACAGGGACTTTTTCTGTTTTCTTATTCTGTTCCTCAAACAAGCCATTTGTTCCTGATACCAGTGATACCAAAATTTTTTCCCAAAAGGGCTTAAGTTTTACCCCTTCTTATCTCCGAATATATGAGGACGGTAATAATGTCCTCCGAGATGTAAAGGAGGTAAACAACATGGCAGAAAGCATTTTTATGAAAGCTGAAGAAGTGGCAAGATTTCTCGGAGTCTCTAAAACAGAGGCGTACAGAATCATTAAAAGGCTCAACACTGAGCTCAAGGAAAACGGATATATGGTCATCAGCGGTAGAGTCAGCAGAAGATACCTTGAGGAACAGGTTTATGGCTATCGGGGCTGCACCGGAATAGACAGTTTATCTGAAGAACAGGAGGTATAAGGTATGTCTGTCTATAAGGATGAAAAACAAAAAACCTGGTATGTTTCCGTCAGGTATACCGATTGGCGAGGAGAAAAGACCAGGAAAGTCAAGAGAGGCTTTAAGACCAAGCGAGAAGCTTTGGAATGGGAGCAGAGTTTCCTGAATGAGAATTCCGGAAACCTTGAAATGACATTTGGTGAATTTGTCGATGTCTACGAGGAAAATCTTAAGGACCGGCTCAGACAAAGCACCTGGCAAACCAAAGTCAGCATCATTGAAAGCAAGATCCTTCCATATTTCAGGAAGAAACGAATGATTGATATCCGTCCAAGCGACGTGGTTGCCTGGCAGAACAAGTTAATGAGTTTTAAGGATGAAAATGGGGAACATTAGCTTTGTGCAGAGAATTTGTATGGCTGCGTTCCCATGATGCCTCCTGTCAGTCGTGAAAGATCCCGCGGTCGAAAAAGATGCTCTTGCCGGAGATCGAGATCGGAATGCCAAGCCACAGGACGTTTTCGGCATACCCCGTTTCAGCGGCGGCCTTGCCGACAGAAAACATGATGCGAGTATCCACGGTATCCATCGCGGCGGCCATGGCTGCAGAAGAAACGGCGATGCCCAGGTCGATATAGGCAAACGTGCAGTTTCCGCCGGCGTTTTTGCAGTTGCTGCAGTTGCCGAAGCCGCAATAGCCGCAGTGGTGCACACCGCGGTATGACTGCTCTGCACCGATCAGAACGTCTACCCGATGCCCGAGGCGGAGGCGGGCGTGTCCATCGACGATGACGCTCCGGTGCTCGGCGCCTGCGCCGTGCAGTGCAACACGACGTGCGACGGCTCTCTGCTCGGCAACGGCGTTATCTCCAAGCGCCTCGAGCTCGAGGACGGCATCCCGGTGTTCCAGCTCGCCGCGCCCCTGCGCCACCGCGAGGACGATGTGCAGGATTACGCCGCACAGGAGATCAAAAACGCCATTGCCTTCATCGAGGAGCACACCGGCGAGAAGTGGGACTGGAAAGCGTACTTCGAGTGCGCCGAGCGCGTGAACTACGCCACCAAGTGCCGCCTCGAGTGGCTGGAGATGAACAAGACCGACTACCCGCAGGTCTTTGGCTCCAACCTCGCGCTGTATACCGAGACGAACTACATGGCCATCTGCGGCAAGGTCCCCGCGTTCCGTGAAGTCGATCGCAAGATCACCAGCTTGCCGAGCGCGCCTACCGCAAGCAGAAGAAGGCCGCCAACGAGTACCGCCACCGCGCCATCGTCTGGGGCGTGCAGTCGCACTTTTACATGGACTTCCTCGTCTGGCTGCTCAACTGCTGGGGCATCGTGCCGCTGACGGATATGCTCTCCATGGTCTCGACGCGCGAACTCGTCACGGAGGACACGCCCGAAAACCGCGAGCAGGCATATTACGACATGGCCTGGCTGACCGAGAACATGATCATGCGCAACCGTACCCACGGCGGATACAAGGTCCTGCTCGACGAGCTCTGGGAGTTCTGCGAGCAGTTCAACGCCGACATGGTCATCCTCTGGGAGCACATGAGCTGCAAAGCGCTCGACGGCATGCACGGCCTGTTTGAGGAGCGCGCCCGCGAGCACGGTATTCACCTCATCTGGGTCACGCACGATCTGTTTGATCCGAGCGTGGTCTCGCGTCAGGGTGTGCGCCAGCAGGTCAATGACTACATGCGCACCGTCATGCAGGAAGAGCCCGTGGATCCGAGCCTGGAGATCCTGAAGGACGACAAGTCCTGGTAATCAGAGAGGAGATCGAACATGAACAATCTGAAAAGCAAGCTGCTCAAGGCCCTTATGGGTGTATCGCTCGGCGCACTCGGCGCGTTCGTGGTCACGTTTGTCATCTATTTCTGGAACCTGGACATGAAGCTGACCTCCGTTATGGAGGGTATCCTGCTCAAGCACTACGATAAGATCGACCGCGACCAGCACCTGTAATCTTTTTCTGTACAGCCCGTCTGCTTCGGCAGGCGGGCTTTTTTCGCATGTAAACAATTTGTGACGCCTCTTGACGATAAAAAATATGATCGCTATAATGCGTAGCGTGCTACACATTGGAGGTGTATCATGGAGCAATTTCAAATCGGATGTCTATTAAAGATGATCACGGATAAGACCAAAATGCGGGCAGATGCCGATCTCGCGCAGCAGGGGCTGACGCTGACGCAAAGCCGCGTGCTGGGCTATCTGGCCCGCAATGGCGGGCAGGCGACGCAAAAGGAGATCGAAGGGTTTCTGCAGGTGTCGCACCCGACGGTGGCGGGTATCATCAGCCGCATGGGGCAAAACGGCTTTGTGCGCTGCTGGCTCGACCCGGCGGACAAACGCAGCAAGATCGTCGGCCAGACGGAGCGTGCTGCCGCGATCGCGCACGAGATGCAGGCAACGATCAACGCGACGGAGCAGCAGATGCTGCGCTCGCTGACGCCGGATGAGATCGCGGCGCTGGAATCGGCGCTGCGCACGATCTATGCCAACCTCGGCTGATCGGTCCGCGATTCAGGAAGGAGGAAATCCATGCTTCATACCTTGTCCCGCAGCCTGCGGGAAAACAAAAGCCCCGCGCTCGTGACGGTTCTGCTCTCGGCGCTGGAGGTCGTGTTTGAGATCGTGATCCCGCTGTATATGTCCAACCTCATCGACTTCGGCATTGAGGGCGGCAGCATGGCGGCGGTCTGGAAGTTCGGCGCATTTTTGCTGCTGCTGGCGGCGTTCCAGCTCGCGACCGGCGTGCTTGCAGCGCGCATCGCAGCGCGGGCATCCGTCGGTTTTGGCGCGAACCTGCGTGAGGATATGTACAACAACGTGCAGACCTTTGCGTTTTCCAACATCGACAAGTTTTCCACTGCGTCCATCGTCACGCGCCTGACGACGGACGTCACGAACGTGCAGAATGCCTTTCAGATGCTCATGCGCATGGCGATCCGCTCGCCGGTCATGCTGATTTTTTCCATGATCGTGTCGTTCCGCATCAGCCGTGATATTTCCATGACGTTTCTCATCATTCTGCCCATCCTCGCGGTGGCGCTGTTTTTCATCATCCGCAGCGTGTTCCCGATCTTCACGCGCGTGTTCCGCACGTATGACGCGCTCAACAACGTCGTGCAGGAAAATGTCCGCGGCATCCGCGTCGTGAAGTCCTTTAATCAGGAGCAGCACGAGATCCGCAAGTTCGGCGCCATTTCCGAGCGCATTTATAAGGACTTTTCCAAGGGCGAGCGGCTTATCACGCTCAATGCGCCGCTGATGCAGTTGTGCATCTATGCATGCATGATCATCATCTCCTGGCTCGGCGCCAAGGCCATCATCGCCAGCGGCAACGATCCGGCGCTCGGCCTGACGACCGGCAACCTCACCGCGCTCATCACCTATGCTATGCAGATCCTCTCGAGCCTGATGATGCTGTCGATGGTTTTTGCCATGCTGACGATCTCGCTCTCGTCCGCGCGCCGCATTGCCGAGGTGATCGAGGAAAAGACGGACATTCAAAATCCGGAGCACCCGGTCATGACCGTGCGCAACGGCGCCATTGATTTTGACCATGTGAGCTTTGTTTATGCCTCCAAGGCGGACAAAAAGGTGCTCGATGACATTGACCTGCACATCCGCTCCGGCGAGACGATCGGCATCATCGGCGGCACGGGCGCGTCCAAATCCTCGCTCGTGCAGCTCATCCCGCGTCTGTACGACGTCACCGGCGGCAAGCTGACGCTCGGCGGCGTGGACGTGCGCGATTATGATCTGGAGGCTCTGCGCAACGCCGTCGCCATGGTGCTGCAGAAAAATGAGCTGTTTTCCGGCACGATCAAGGAGAACCTCCGCTGGGGCAACGAAAACGCCACGGACGAGGAGCTCCGCCATGCCTGCGAGCTTGCGTGTGCGGATGAGTTCATCTCCGCCATGCCGGATGGTTATGACACCTATATCGAGCAGGGCGGCACGAATGTCTCCGGCGGCCAGAAGCAGCGCCTGTGCATCGCCCGCGCGCTGCTGAAAAAGCCGAAAGTGCTCATTCTCGACGACTCGACGAGCGCTGTCGACACGCGCACGGACGCGCAGATCCAGCAGGCCTTTTCGGCCTATATCCCGGAAACGACGAAGATCATCATCGCGCAGCGCATCAGCTCCGTGCAGAACGCGGACCGCATCGTCGTGCTCGATGACGGCCACATTGACGCCGTCGGCAGCCATGAGGAGCTGCTGCGCACGTGTGAAATTTACCGCGAAGTCTATGAGTCCCAGCAGAAGGGAGACGAGGACGATGCCTGAACACCCGAAGTTTGATTCCCAGACGCTCAAGCGCCTGCTGTCGTATATGCGCGCCTATAAGGGCACGCTCGTGCTCGTGACCATCTGCATTTTGCTCAGCGCGGTCGCCGGCGCAGCCTCGTCCATGTTCCTGCAGAAGCTGATAGACGGCTATATCGTCCCCATGCTCGGCACGGCGTCGCCGGACTTTTCCGGCCTGATCCGCGCACTGGTCACGATCGGCTGCGTGTACCTCATCGGCACCCTGGCCACGTGGCTGTATAACCGCCGCATGGTCACGATCGCGCAGGGCACGCTCAAGCGCATCCGCGACGAGATGTTTGAAAAGATGCAGCGCATGCCCATCCGCTATTTTGACACGCATACGCACGGCGACATCATGAGCCTGTATACGAACGATACCGACACGCTGCGACAGATGATCGCGCAGTCCATGGCCCAGCTCGTGTCGTCCGTGTTTACGCTGACGGTCGTGTTCTTCTGCATGCTGTATATCAGCGTCTGGCTGACGCTGATCGTGTGCGCGGTCATGGCGCTCATTCTTGTATTTGTGCGCAGGCTCACCGGCCGCATCGGCGGCTACTTCATGGCGCAGCAGAGGGCGCTGGCGGATCTCAACGGCTATGTCGAAGAGATGGTCAACGGCCAGAAGGTCGTCAAGGTGTTCTGCCACGAAGAGCAGAGCAAGGCGGAACTGCACCGCCGCAACCGCGTCTGGGCGGAAAACGCCGCGCGCGCCAGCGGCATGGCCAACAGCATGATGCCGATGATGAACGCCGTCGGCTACCTGCAGTATGTCATCATCGCCGTCATCGGCGGCACGATGGCCATTGCCGGCACGCCGAACCTCGGTCTGACCGGCATGAACACGCTCACGCTCGGCATGATCGCGTCGTTCCTGACGCTCTCGCGTGGGTTCACAAACCCCATTTCGCAGATCTCCAACCAGTTCAACTCCATCGTCACGGCGCTGGCCGGTGCGTCGCGCATTTTTGCGTTTATGGACGCCGAGCCGGAGACGGACGACGGCTATGTGACGCTCGTCAACGCCAGAGAGGAAAACGGCGCGCTCGTTGAGGCCGACCACCACACCGGCCTCTGGGCGTGGAAGCACCCGCACGGCGACGGTACGGTCACGTACACGAAGCTCGAGGGCCGCGTCGTGTTCGATCACGTGGACTTCGGCTACACGCCGGATAAGGAAGTCCTGCACGACATCACGCTCTACGCCGAACCCGGCCAGAAGGTGGCCTTCGTCGGCGCGACCGGTGCCGGCAAGACGACGATCACGAACCTCATCAACCGCTTCTACGACATTGCCGACGGCAAGATCCGCTATGACGGCATCAACATCAATAAGATCCGCAAGGCCGATCTGCGCCGCAGTCTCGGCATTGTGCTCCAGGACGTGAACCTCTTCACCGGCACCGTCATGGAGAACATCCGCTACGGCAATCCGGACGCGACGGATGATGACTGCATCGCGGCGGCAAAGCTCGCCAACGCCGATCACTTCATCCGCATGCTGCCGGACGGCTACAACACCGTGCTCAAGGGTGACGGCAGCGGCCTGAGCCAGGGCCAGCGCCAGCTGCTGAGCATCGCGCGCGCGGCTGTGTCCGACCCGCCGGTTATGATCCTCGATGAGGCGACCAGCTCCATCGACACCCGCACGGAGGCGCTCGTGCAAAGCGGCATGGATAAGCTCATGGAGGGCCGCACGGTGTTCGTTATTGCGCACCGGCTCTCGACGGTCAAAAATGCCGACGTCATCATGGTGCTCGACCACGGCCGCATCATCGAGCGCGGCAGCCACGAAAAGCTCATCGCCGAAAAGGGCGTGTACTACCAGCTCTATACCGGCGCGTTCGAGCTCGAATAAATTCCGCCGCGCCCCTTGCACGCCGGCAGGGGGCGCGGTATAATCCAGATAATGAAGCCAAAGGAGGAGCCCCATGGAGTATCGAAGATTCGGAAACACCATCGTCGCCCGCATTGACCGCGGCGAGGAAGTGCTCGAGCAGGTCAAGGCGGTCGCGCAGGCCGAGCAGATCAAGCTCGCGAGCGTGCAGGCACTCGGTGCGGTCGGTGAATTCACGGTCGGCGTGTTCCACACGGCCGAAAAGCAGTACCACGCCAATTCGTTCGCGGGCGATTTCGAGATCGTCTCGCTGACCGGCACCATCAATACGATGGACGGCGCGTTTTACACGCACCTGCACATGAGTGCCGGAAACGAGAAGGGCGAGGTGTTCGGCGGGCATCTGAACCGCGCCGTCATCAGCGCCACCTGCGAGATGGTCATCACGGTCATTGACGGGCGGGTGGATCGCTTCCACAGCGAGGAGATCGGCCTGAACCTGTTCCAATTCTAAAGATCTGTGTCAAAAGTGCGCACGATTTTACGGCCGTGCGCACTTTTTTGCTGCCATCGTTTCTTATTCCTATTGACATCGTGGGAATATAGGCATATAATTCATGCCATAGAGGTAGGGATTACGTGTCAACCCCTCCAGAGCCTCTCGAATTTGTGTATATTATGCAGCCGCGCCGCCCGGCGCGGCCTGCCATTGGGAACGGAGGACGCATATATGAACAGCAACCTGCTTGAAGTGAGCGGCCTGCACGTGAGCGCAGGCGACAAGGAGATCCTGCATGGTGTGGATCTGACCGTCGGCAAGGACGAGACGCACGTGCTCATGGGGCCGAACGGCACCGGTAAGTCCACGCTCGGCTACGCGATCACCGGCAATCCGGAGTATACGGTCACGGCCGGCAAGATCGTCTTTGACGGCGAGGACATCACGGAGCTGCCGGTCAATGAGCGCGCAAAAAAGGGCATTTTCCTGTCCTTCCAGAATCCGCTCGAGGTGCCCGGCGTGACGCTCAGCGCTTTCATCCGCAGCGCGCTGGAGCAAAAGACCGGCAAGCGCATCCGCCTCTGGGACTTCAAGAAGAAGCTCGCCGAGACGATGGAACTGCTGGCGATGGACGCTTCCTACGCCGAGCGCGATCTGAACGTGGGCTTTTCCGGTGGTGAGAAGAAGAAAGCCGAAATCCTGCAGATGCTCATGCTCGAGCCGAAGCTCGCCATCCTCGACGAGACAGACTCCGGTCTGGACGTCGACGCGGTGCGCACGGTTTCCAAGGGCGTGCAGCTTTACCGCGAGCGTGTGCACGGCTCGCTGCTCATCATCACGCACAGCACGCGTATTCTCGAGGCGCTGACCGTGGACGCGGCACACATCATGGAAAAGGGCATCATCGTGAAAAACGGCGATGCATCGCTCATCGATACTATCAGCGAAAACGGCTTTGGCGGCATCCAGGCAGACTGAAAGCGAGGCGATCCGAATGAAGGAAAAAAGTCAGGTCGCGGACATTGACCGCAGTGTCTATGACATCCGCGACAAAGAGGACGATGCCTATCGCATGCAGGAGGGCCTGACGCCGGAGATCATCGACCGGCTCTCGAAGGAAAAGGGCGATCCGGTCTGGATGCAGCAGTTCCGGCTGCAGTCGCTGCAGATCTATAACGAGATGCCGATCCCGGATTGGGGCCCGTCCATCGAGGGGCTGGACATGGATCACATTGCAACATACGTCCGTCCCAAGACCGACATGAAAAGCGACTGGAAGGACGTCCCGCAGGACATTAAAGACACGTTTGAGCGCCTCGGCATCCCGCAGGCGGAGCGCAAATCGCTTGCCGGCGTCGGCGCGCAGTACGACTCCGAGCTCGTGTACCACAACGTCAAGGACGAGGTGGCCGCACAGGGTGTTGTCTATACCGATATGGAGAGCGCACTCAAGGGCGAGTACGCCGACATGGTGCAAAAGTACTTCATGAAGCTCGTTACGCCGCGCGATCATAAGTTTGCGGCGCTGCACGGCGCGGTCTGGTCCGGCGGCTCGTTCGTGTACGTGCCGAAGGGTGTGCAGGTGTCCATCCCGCTGCAGTCGTATTTCCGCCTGAACGCCAAGGGCGCGGGCCAGTTTGAGCACACGCTCATCATCGTCGATGAGGGCGCGAGCCTGCACTTCATCGAGGGCTGCTCGGCACCGAAATACAACGTCGCAAACCTCCATGCCGGCTGTGTGGAGCTATACGTCAAGAAGGGCGCGAAGCTGCGCTACTCGACCATTGAGAACTGGTCGAAAAACATGTATAACCTCAACACCAAGCGCGCGCTCGTGGAAGAGGGCGGCGTGATCGAGTGGGTGTCCGGTTCGTTCGGCTCCCATGTCGGCTGCCTGTACCCGATGAGCGTGCTCAAGGGCGATAACTCTAAGATGGAGTTCACCGGCGTCACGTTTGCCGGCGCGGGGCAGAACCTCGACACCGGCGCGAAGGTCGTGCACATCGGCAAAAATACGAGTTCGTATATGAATACGCGCTCCATCAGCAAGAGCGGCGGCATCAGCACGTTCCGCAGCAGCGTCGTGGTGCAAAAGGGCGCCAAGCACGCGAAATCCTCCGTGTCGTGCCAGTCGCTGATGCTCGATTCCGAGTCCCGGTCCGATACCGTCCCGGCCATGGATATCCGCACGAAGGACGCCGCCGTCGGCCATGAGGCCAAGATCGGCAGCATCAGCAACGAAGCAGTGTTTTATCTCATGAGCCGCGGCATGAGCGAGGAGGACGCCCGTGCGCTGATCGTCAGCGGCTTTGCGGACAACGTCTCCAAGGAGCTGCCGCTGGAGTACGCGGTGGAAATGAACAATCTCATTCGTCTGGAGATGAAGGGCAGCATCGGCTGACCGCACATTCCGAAAGGAGGGAATATCGTGAATACGACGCAACAGCTGGTCGTCAACAAACTGCCGACCAGAACGTGGAACCATCTCAATGTCAACGAAGCGACCATCCCGTGGAATGTGGCCGAAACGGCCGATCTCGGGACGGATGCATATGAAATAACGGCAGAAAATCAGGCGCAGCCGCTGCACATCCGCCTGACCGGTGCCGAGGGCCATAGCCGCAAGCACATCGCGGTCGAAGTGGCCGCCGGTGTGCAGGCAACGGTGTATATGGTGCTGGATACGCAGGGCAGCTTCGCCGTGGAAACGGCGCTGACGCTGCATGACCATGCGTCTCTGCGCCTTGTGCAGGTGCTCGGTGCGCAGGACGGTGCGCTGCTCTATGCCAGAACGGACGCGGACTGCGCGTCCGATGCCGGCGTGGACATGACGCAGATCCTCATGGGCAGGGGCGACCTGTATTCGGACAACGACACGGAGCTTGTCGGCGACGGCAGCCGTTATTCGGCGCAGATCGGCTATCTCGGCCGCGGCAGCCAGACGATCGATGTCAACGTCGTCGTCAACCACTACGGCAAGAACACGGAGTGTGAGATCGACACGTCCGGCGCGCTCAAGGACGCGGCGAAGAAAGTTTTCCGCGGCACGATCGACTTTAAGACCGGTTCAGCCAACTCCGTGGGCAACGAGAAGGAGACCGTACTCATGCTCGGCGACGATGTTGTCAACAAGACGGTACCGCTCATCCTCTGCGCCGAGGAAAACGTCGTCGGCAACCACGGCGCGACCATTGGCGAGCTCGATGACGAGACGCTGTTTTACTTTGAGAGCCGCGGCATTTCGCGCGAACAGGCCGAAAACATCCTGGCCCGCGCATCGATCGAGCGCTTTGCGCGCACGGTGGACGACGAAGCGCTGCGCGCGCAGATTCTTCAGACGCTGGAGGAGGAACTCAACGATGGCGTATAACTACAAAAATGACTTCCCGATCTTTCAGCATACGGACGTCGCCTATATCGACAACGCGGCCACGGCCCAGCGCCCGCAGTGCGTGCTTGATGCAGTGGCAGATTTCTACCGCTGTCACAACGCAAACCCCCTGCGCGGCCTGTATCCGCTGAGCGTCGAGGCGACCGATCTTTATGAGCAGGCGCGCGAGACGGTGCGCGGTTTCATCGGCGCGAAGTCGGCGCGCGAGATCATCTTTACCCGCAACACGACCGAGAGCCTGAACCTCGTCGCCTACAGCTACGGCCTGACGCACGTGAAATCGGGCGACGAGGTGCTCGTATCCATCATGGAGCACCACAGCGACCTGCTGCCGTGGCAGATGGTCTGCCGCCAGACGGGCGCGGAGCTGAAGTTTATCGAGTGCGCGCCCGACGGCAGCGTGGATCTCCAACAGATCGAATCGCTCATCACTGAGCGCACGAAGATCGTCGCCATGACGCAGGTGTCGAACGTTCTCGGCCGGAAGTACCCGGTGCAGGAAGTCGCCGCCATGGCGCACAAAAAGGGCGCAGTCATGGTTGTGGACGGTGCGCAGAGCACGCCGCACATGCCGGTGAACGTACAGGAGCTGGGCGCGGATTTCCTCGCCTTCTCGGGCCACAAGGTCTTTGGCCCCATGGGCATCGGCGGGCTGTACGGCAGGGAGGACCTGCTCGAGGAAATGCCGCCGTTTCTCTCCGGCGGCGAAATGATCGAATCCGTCACGCGCACGGGCGCCGTCTATGCCGAATTGCCGCATAAATTCGAGGCCGGTACGGTCAATGCCGCCGGCGCGGCCGGTCTGGCTGCTGCCATCCAGTACGTGCAGGGCGTTGGCTTTGACACCATCCAGCAGCGCGAACATGACCTGACGGTCAACGCCCTCGCGCGTGTGCTGTCCGTCCCGCATGTGCACGTACTCGGCACGGACAAGCCGGAGGATCACAACGGCATCATCACGTTCACGGTCGACGGTGTGCACCCGCACGATATCAGCGAGATCATGGCGTCCGACGGCGTGAACATCCGCGCTGGCCACCACTGCGCGCAGCCTCTGCTCACGCACCTCGGCCTGAACGCGACGGCCCGCGCCAGCTTTGCCTTCTATAACACCGATGAGGATGTCGACCGGTTCATCGAGAGCCTCTCGGCCCTGAGGGAGCGTATGGGATATGGAAAATAGAAGCTTCTATAACGAGATCCTGACCGAGCATAACATCCATCCGGAGTTCAAGCACGACATTCCGGACGCGGACATTGCGCTCGCAGGCGTGAACCCAAGCTGCGGCGACAACATCGTCCTCAAACTCAAGACCGACGGCGATGTCATCACCGACGGCGGCTTTGTCGGCGACGGCTGCGCTATCTCGCAGGCGTCGGCGGACATCATGCTCGGCATGATCGTGGGGCAGAAGAAGGAAAAGGCGCTGGAAATGGGCCGCACCTTCCTGCGCATGATCCACGGCGAGGCGACCAAGGAAGAGATCGACAGTCTCGAAGAAGCCTCGGCGCTCAAGGACATTGCGCACATGCCCGCGCGTGTGAAATGTGCCATGCTCGGCTGGCGCACGCTCACTGAGGCGCTAACCGGAAAGGTCGAAGAGTAAACCGTTCCCGCCGCCGGCGGATGCCGATGAGGTGTCTGCCGGCGGTTTTTGCGCGCTGGAAATCCCCGGTTTGACAGCGCACGCTTGTGGGATTATGATAAGACATCCTCTTAACGGCAGGTGCTTTGCATGACTGATTTTGAATCGATCCTCCTGCGGCGCATCCGTGCGCTCGCAGCCGCGCAGCCGCGCGTTCTCGTTGCCATCGATGGCCGCTGCGCCGCTGGTAAGACCACGCTGGCCGCGTCCATGCAGGCGCGGCTGGAGTGCAATGTGTTCCACATGGACGACTTTTTCCTCCGTCCGGAGCAGCGCACGCCAGAGCGCCTTGGCCAGCCGGGCGGCAATGTGGACTTTGAGCGCTTTCTGACCGAGGTCCTCCGCCCGCTGTACGACGGCGATCCGGTGACGTACCGCCCCTATGACTGCCACACGCAGCAGCTGCGTGCGCCGGCGCGTGCAGAGGCAAGGATTGTCAACCTCATTGAGGGCTCTTACTCCTGCCATCCGGCACTGTGGGATCTTTATGACCTGCACGTGTTTCTCTCGGTCAGTCCGGAGGAGCAGCGCCGCCGCATTGCCGCACGCAGCGGTGAAAAGATGCTGCCGATGTTTACAAACGTCTGGATCCCAATGGAGGAGACGTACTTTGCGCAGTTTCAGATCGCGGAGCGCGCCGACCTTTGCCGGGAACATTGAATCGAACTGCGGATGACCGCGCGGGGCTTGTGTCCCGCGCGGTTTTGTGCTACATTAAAAAGACATACACAATGTGAATTTTCACAGAAAGGCGGGAACCCCATGGATGTTCTGCGTTTCAAACAGGCCAACTGCAAAAACTGCTACAAATGCGTCCGGTTCTGCCCGGTCAAGTCCATCCGCGTCTATCAGGGTCACGCACAGATCATTTCCAGCGACTGCATTCTCTGCGGCAACTGCGTGTCCGTCTGTCCGCAGCACGCCAAGGAGGACATCAGCGACGTTGCACAGATCCAGGAACTGATCGCATCCGGCCGGCAGGTCGTTGTGAGCGTCGACTCCTCCTACATCGCTTATTTTGATACTCCCGGTTTTGCGGGCATCGAAGAGCCGCTCAAAAAGCTCGGCTTTGCGGCGGCGCATGAGACGGCGGAGGGTGCCTATCTGGTCAAGAAGGAGCTTGAAAAGCTTGCCGCCCAGCCGGGCGATGCGCCGATCATCACCTCCGGCTGTCCGACGATCGTGCTCTATGTGGAAAAGCACTTGCCGGAGGCGCTGCCGTATCTGGCGCCGGTGCTCTCGCCCATGCAGGCGCACGCCGTACTGCTGCGCAAGCGCTATCCCGGCGCGACGATTGTCTACATCAGCCCCTGCATCTCCAAGAAGGAGGAGACGACGCGCTTTGAGAGCGTCGGTGCCGACTACGACATTACATTCACGGAGCTGGAGAACTGGATGAACGAGGCCGGCGTTGCCGTCAATCCCAATGTGCCGGCCGATGAGCCGATGCTCTCGCGCGGCTACACGATCACGAACGGCGTTCTGCACTCCATGTCGCTCGATTCCGGGCGCGACTATCTGTTCCTCGACGGTCTGGATGACAGCATCCAGACGCTCAAGAGCGTCGTCAACGGCGAGCTGCGCAACTGCTTTATCGAGATGTCCGCCTGCCACGGCAACTGCGTCGGCGGTCTTGCCTTCCGGCAGAAGCATACGAACCTGCTCGAGTCGCGCCGCCGCGTGATCAAGAGCGCCGGCGGCAAGAAAAATTTCGACATTCAGGAACCCGTGGATATGCGCCGTGTGCTTATCGACAAGAAGCATCCGACCGATCTGCCGCCGGAGTCCGTCATCAACGGTATTCTGCGCAAAATGGGCAAATTCAGCCCGGCGGATGAGCTCAACTGCGGCCTGTGCGGCTACCGCACCTGCCGCGATAAGGCCATCGCCGTCTATGAGGGCCGCGCCGAGATCAGTATGTGCATGCCATACATGAAAGAGCGTGCCGAGACCTACTCCGAGAAGATCATCAACGTCTCGCCGGAGGGCATCGTCACCGTCGGCAAAAAACTGAAGGTTAATCAGATCAACAAGGCGGCCTGCAAGATCTTCGGCATCAAGGATCCGGCAGATATCATCGGCTACCCGGTCTCGCGCATCATGGATGAGTACGACTTCGTGAAGATGATCAGCCAGGAGGAGACGCAGGTCACGGATGAGGTGTTCCTCGCCGATTACAACGTCTACCTCGAGCGTATTTTCATCTGCGACCCGGAGCGGACGCTCTTCACCTGCATCATGCGCGATGTGACGAAAGCACGCCAGCGCCGCAACAAGATCCAGAAAACGAAGATCCACGCGGCCGATCTGGCGGACGATATCATTGCCAATCAGCTGCGCATCGTCCACGAGATCGCGAGTCTGCTCGGCGAGACGGCAGCGGAAACCAAGGTGGCGGTCCACGACCTGAAGGAAGCCATCATGCTTGATGAGGACAGCGATGATGATGCGTAAACGAACCAACCGCTGCAGCAACACCGTGTGGGATATCAGCGTTATCAGCCGCAACAAGGACGGGGAGACGCTCTGCGGCGACCAGTGCATCCTGGAATGGGCCGATGATGACGCGACGGTCATTCTCTCCGACGGCCTTGGCAGCGGCGTCAAGGCGAACATTCTTTCCACGCTGACTTCGACCATGCTCACAACGATGCTCAAGGGCGATGTGCCGATCGAAGAGTGCGTCACGACTGTGGCCGAGACGCTCCCCATGTGCAAGGAGCGCAAGCTCGCCTACGCGACCTTCACAATCCTGCAGACGAACGGCAGCCGCGTGCGCCTGATCCAGTATGACAATCCGAGCGCCGTGTTCGTGCATGACGGTGCGATCGCGAAATACAACTATTCCGTGAACTTTATTCAGGAAAAGGAGCTGCATGAGAGCCACCTGCATTTTGACGTCGGCGATATGCTCGTCCTGTTCAGCGACGGGGTGTCGGAGGCAGGCCGCGGCGTGACGACGGACGCCGGCTGGGCACAGCAGGATATTGAGGATTTTATCCTGCGCAACTACACGCCGGACGTTTCCGCTCAGCGCGTGGCGGCCAGCATCCTCTCGACCGTCAGGACGCTCGATCTTGACGCCATGCACGACGATACGACCATCGTCGTCGCGCGCCTGCGCGAGCGCTGCCCGGTCAATATCATGATCGGTCCGCCCGAGAGCAAGGACGACGATCTGAGCACCATACGCCTGTTCTTCGGCAAGGAGGGCAAGCATATCGTCTGCGGCGGCACCACGGCCAAGGCCGTTGCGGAGTATCTGGGCGTCAAGGTGCGCACATTGCCTGGCAGCGGCACGGAGGAAGTGCCGCCGATGAGCGAGATCCACGGCGTGGACCTTGCGACCGAGGGCGTCGTGACGATCAATGCGACGATGGAACGCATCAAGGCCTACCTCGCCGACGGCATGTATACGCTGGAACTGGCCAGAATGAAGGACGGCGCGTCCCGGCTCGCGCTCATTCTGCTCGAAGAGGCGACGGAGATCAACGTCCTCTTCGGCAACGCCATCAATCTTGCCCAGCAGGACGGCGACTTTGGCTTTGAGCGCAAGCTGCAGCTTGTGCAGGAGCTGCGCGACATGCTGACCATGGCCGGAAAAACAGTCAAAATGAGCATCTGCTGACAGGTGCAAATCATCACGGAGTGACCCCAACAAATGAAGATCCGAACTTTTTTTGCAGTATTGCTATGTAAGCTCGCGCGCGGTCTGCTGCGGCTGCTGCGCCGCGGCGGCACGGCGTTTCCCGGCCGGGTGGCGCTGAAGGTATATCCGCAGGTGCTCGGCGTGCTCTCGCAGGGCGTGCGCGTTATCCTCGTCACCGGTACGAACGGCAAAACGACCAGCTCCCGCATGATCGAGCAGGCGTTCGCCGATGCGGGGCTCAATTACTTTGCCAACCGCTCGGGCGCGAACCTCATCTCCGGCATCACGGCGGAGTTTGCCATGCACAGCACCCTGACCGGCCGGCCCAAGTGCCAGTTTGCCGTCATCGAGTGCGATGAGGCGGCGTCCAAAACGGTGCTCAAGTATCTCAAGCCGGAGGTCATCGTGGCCACGAACGTGTTCCGCGACCAGCTCGACCGCTACGGCGAGATCACGCACACGCTCAACAACATCCTCGAGGGCATCCGCCACACGCCGGAGAGTACGCTGTGCATCAATGCCGACTGTTCGCTCATCGCGTCCATCCCGACGCAGGTGCCGAACCCGGTCGTGCGCTTTGGCGTGAACGTGCCGCTTGGCGGCGACGACCTGACGGAGATCTCCGACGCGCCGCACTGCATCCACTGCAAGACGGAGTACGTCTATGACTACCGCACGTACGGCCATCTCGGCGCGTTCCGCTGCCCGAAGTGCGGCTACCACCGCGAGGATCCGCAGGTCGCCGTCACGGCGGTGCAGGACCTCGGCGTGGACACGAGCGACGTTACCATGGCCATCGGAGGGCAGGAGTATGCCGTGCACATCAACCTGCCGGCAGCGTACAACGTCTACAATGCCGTCGGGTCGGCGGCGGCGCTGTATGCCTTCGGCTTCACGCCGGAGGCGATCGTGCACGCGCTTGGTGCGTTCGGCTGCGGCTTCGGCCGCATGGAGAAGTTTGACCTGCGCGGCACGCCCGGGCGCATGATGCTCGTGAAAAACCCCGCCGGCTGCAACCAGACCATGCGCTACCTTGCCGGGCTGAACGAGGATGCGGCGTTTGTCGTCTGTCTCAACGACCGGGACGCCGACGGCACGGATATCTCGTGGATCTGGGACGCGGACTTCGAGCGGCTCGCCGCCATGGGCGAGCATCTGCGGCAGGTGCTCGTGTCCGGCACGCGCGCCGATGAGCTGCGCCTGCGCCTGAAATACGCGGGCGTGGACGAGGCAAAAATTCAGGTGTTTTATGACTATGACCCGCTGATCGACGCCATGTGTGCGTCGGAATACCCGGTGTTCATCATGCCGACGTATACGTCCATGCTGGACCTGCGCGGCCGGCTGCAAAAGCAGCTCGGCGGAAAGGAGTTCTGGGAATGAGCGAGAAGACCCTGCGCATCTGCCACCTGTACCCGGACCTTCTGAACCTCTATGGCGACCGGGGCAACATTCTCTGCATGCGCCGCCGCCTGGAGTGGCGCGGCATCGGCGCCGAGGTGACGGAGGTCACGGTCGGCCAGCAGGCGGATTTTACGCGCTTTGACCTGTTTTTCATCGGCGGTGGTCAGGACTTTGAGCAGGAGGTGCTTCTGTCCGACCTGAAAGCCGGAAAGGGCGATGAGATCAAGGCTGCCATCGCTGACGGCAAGACGTTTCTGACCATCTGCGGCGGCTACCAGATGCTCGGCAGCTACTACCGCACGTGGGACGGCAAGCAGTGCGATTTCATCGGTGCGATCGATTATTACACCGTCGGTTCGAAGGAGCGCATGATCGGCAACTTCCTTTTTGAGTGTCTGCCGGAGTCCGGCGGCAGCACGGTCGTCGGCTTTGAAAACCACAGCGGCAAGACCTACCTCGGCAGCGGCGTGTCGCCGCTCGGCAAGGTGCTCATCGGCGGCGGCAACAATGGGGAGGACGGCTTTGAGGGCGTGCGCTATCACAACGTGTTCGGCACGTATAGCCACGGCCCGGTCCTGCCGAAAAACCCCGCGTTTTGTGACCATTTGCTCACGACAGCGCTGCAGCAGCGCTATCCGAATCTGGAGCTCCAGCCGCTGGACGATGCGGCCGAGCTCGCCGCGCACAATACCATGCGCGACCGGCTGCTGAAAAAATAACTGCATGGAAAATGGGCGCATCCGTCTGGATGCGCCCACCGTGCGTTTTCGGTTAAAAATCCTCGGGTATCGGAATGTCAGCGCGTGGCACCTTGTCCCAGGAAAAGTCCGCCGCCAACTCCGCAGCCGTCACCGGCACGTCCGTCGGCCGCAGTCCGACGAGCTTTGCGAGCTTGCCGGTCAGCTGCTCGGGCGTGTATTTCTGCCGCAGGGCCTCCATATTCAGGTCGCCCTCGCGCTTGGAGAGCTTGCGCCCATCCGGCGCGACGAGCAGCGGCGCGTGCGCGTACTCCGGCGCGCGGCCGCCGAGTGTTTCAATCAGCCAGATCTGCCGCGGCGTGGAGTCGAGCAGGTCGCGCGCACGCACGACGCGCGTGATGCCCATCTCCAGATCGTCCACACTCACGGCAAGCTGGTACGCAAACACGCCGTCCGAGCGCCGGATGAGAAAATCATCGCGCCCGCGCCGCAGCTCCGTTTTCTGCGGGCCGTAGTGCCCGTCGACGAAGGAAATGTCCGCATCGGCCACTTCCAGCTTTTTTGCCGCGTGCCGGCCCATGCGCAGGCGCGCCTGCACTTCCTGCGCCGACAGTGTCCGGCACGGGCAGCCAGCCTCGCGCGGCTCGCCGGGGTGCGGCGCGCTGGCGGCCAGCCGCTCGGCGCGGCTGCAGTAGCAGTCGTATACCATCCCGCGCGCGGTCAGCGCGTCCAGCGCGGCGGTGTAGCGCACCGTGCGCGTGCCCTGACGGCAGTCCTGCGAGCCAGGGCGCCAGCCCTCGTCCCAGTCGAGCCCGAGCCAGAGCAGGTCGTCGGCCATGAGGTCCGCGTAGTGCTCCCAGCTCCGCTCCGGGTCGAGGTCCTCAAGGCGGAACACCATCGTCCCGCTGCGCGCGCGCACGTCCAGCCACGCCAGCAGAAAGGTCAGTATATTGCCCAAATGCAGCCGCCCGCTCGGGCTGGGCGCAAAACGGCCGCGGATCGTGTTGTCCGGCATCGGTCATCCCTCCGGTTTCATTCTGAGAGCATTATAGCATAACCCCGCCGGTTCGCAACGCTTTTCAGGTCAAATCCCTTGAAACCATGCGGGAAATCGGATATAATAAAGTGTTATTATCAGCGGAGGAATGTCTCATGGCGAAATCATCCATCGAAAAAACGAATGTCATGCGCCTGCTCGACCAGAAGAAGGTGCCCTACACGCCGCACACATATCCGCACGGCGACGATGCGGTAGACGGCGTGACCGTCGCACAGATGACGGGCATGGACCCGGCGAAGGTGTTCAAGACGCTGGTCGCCCGCGGTGGGAGCAAGACGCCGTATGTGTTCGTCATCCCGGTCGCGTGCGAGCTCGACCTTAAGAAGGCGGCGAAGGCCGTAGGGGAGAAGTCCGTTGTCATGCTGCATGTCTCTGAGCTCACGCCCCTGACGGGCTACGTGCGCGGCGGCTGCTCGCCGGTCGGCATGAAAAAGCAGCTGCGCACGGTTTTTGCCGCGCAGGCACTCGCGCTGGAGACCATCCTCGTCAGTGCCGGCAAGATCGGTTACCAGGTCGAGGCCGCGCCGCAGGATCTCATCGCGCTCGTGCGCGCGACTACGGCGGATCTGACCATCGAAGAATCCTAAGCAACCACGGAGGCACCCATGCGGGATCATATCGTTATCAAAGGCGCGCGGGAGAACAATCTCAAGAACATTGATGTGGAAATTCCGCGCGATGCGCTGGTCGTTATGACCGGCCTTTCCGGCTCCGGCAAGTCGAGTCTTGCGTTCGACACCATCTTTGCCGAAGGCCAGCGGCGCTATATGGAGAGCCTGTCGTCCTATGCGCGCCAGTTTCTCGGCCAGATGGACAAGCCGGACGTCGATTCCATTGAGGGCATGAGCCCGGCCATTTCCATCGACCAGAAGACCACCAGCAAGAATCCGCGTTCGACCGTCGGCACGGTCACGGAGATCTACGACTATCTGCGTCTGCTCTGGGCGCGCGTCGGCGTGCCGCACTGCCCGAAGTGCGGCAAGGAGATCCGCCGCCAGACGGTGGATCAAATCGTCGATCAGATCGCGGCGCTGCCGCAGGCGACGCGTGTGCAGATCTTAGCGCCGGTCGTCCGCGCCAGAAAGGGCGAGCACCAGAAGGTATTCGACGATGCCCGCCGCGGCGGCTATGTCCGCGTACGGGTCGACGGCAGCATCTATGACCTGACGGAGGTCATCCCGCTCGACAAAAACCGCAAGCACAATATCGAGATCGTGGTCGACCGCGTCGTCATCCGCCCGGACCAGAACCGCCGCCTGACGGACGCTGTGGAGATCGCGTCCGCGCTCTCCGGCGGCCTCGTGCTGGCAGACATTCCGGAGGAAAAGCGCGAGATCCTCTTCTCACAGAACTACGCCTGCGACGACTGCGGCATCTCGATCGAGGAGCTCACACCGCGGATGTTCTCGTTCAACAGCCCCTATGGTGCCTGCCCGACCTGCGGCGGCCTCGGCACGCGGCTGCGCATCGACCCGGCGCTCATCATCCCGAACCCGTCGAAGTCGCTCCTCGAGGGCGGTGTTACGGCCAGCGGGTGGAACAGCGTCAAGGGCGAGAGCATCAGCCGGATGTACTACGAGGCGCTGGCGGAAAAATATCACTTTGACCTCACTACGCCGATCGGCGACCTGCCGGAGAATGTGCGCGAGATCCTGCTCTACGGCACGGGCGACGAGGAGCTCACGCTGCATTATGATACGAACCGCGGCACCGGTGTGCTGCGCCGCCCGTTTGAGGGCATCGTCTGCAACCTCGAGCGCCGCTATCAGGAGACGCAGAGCGAGGCCATGCGCGCGTCGATCGAGTCCTGCATGGCGGAGACCGCCTGCCCGGACTGCCACGGTGCGCGGCTGCGGCCGGAGGTGCTGGCCGTCACAGTCGGCGGGCTGAACATCTCGGAATTCACTGCGCTGCCGATCACGGAGGAGCTGGCGTTTCTGGACAAGCTCACGCTGAGCGAGAAAGACGCCAAAATTGCCGACAGCATCCTGCGCGAGGTGCGTTCGCGGCTGCATTTCCTGCAGAGCGTCGGCCTGCAGTACCTGACACTCGCGCGCTCGGCGGCCACGCTGTCCGGCGGCGAGAGCCAGCGCATCCGGCTCGCCACGCAGATCGGCTCGTCGCTCATGGGTGTGCTGTATATTCTCGACGAGCCGTCCATCGGCCTGCACCAGCGCGACAATGAAAAGCTGCTGGCCACGCTGCGCGAGCTGCGCGACCTCGGCAACACGCTCATCGTCGTCGAGCACGATGAGGACACCATGCGCGCGGCGGACTATCTCATCGACATCGGCCCCGGTGCGGGTGTGCACGGTGGGGAAGTGGTCTGCGCCGGCACGCCTGAGGAGGTCGCGCGCTGCGAGCGTTCCATCACCGGGCAGTATCTGTCCGGGAAAAAGAAGATCCCTGTGCCCGCACACCGCCGCACCGGCAACGGCCATGCGCTTGTGATCCGCGGCGCGTCCGAGCATAATCTCAAGCATGTGGACGTGGAGATCCCGCTGGGCGTCATGACGTGCGTGACCGGCGTGTCCGGCAGCGGAAAATCTTCGCTCGTCAACGAGGTGCTGTATAAAACGCTTGTCGGCAAACTCAACCACGCCAAGGTGCGTCCCGGGAAATGCGACGGGATCGACGGTGTGGAGTATCTGGACAAGATCATCAACATTGACCAGAGCCCCATCGGCCGCACGCCGCGCTCCAACCCGGCGACGTATACCGGCCTGTTTGACGATATCCGCGCACTCTTCGCCTCCACGCAGGACGCGAAGCTGCGCGGCTACGGTGCCGGACGCTTCTCGTTCAACATCCGCGGCGGCCGCTGTGAGGCCTGCTCCGGCGACGGCCTGCTGAAGATCGAGATGAACTTCCTGCCGGACGTTTACGTGCCCTGCGAGGTCTGCAAGTGCAAGCGCTACAACCGCGAGACGCTCGAGGTGCACTACAAGGGCAAGAACATTGCCGAAGTGCTGGACATGACCGTCGAGGAAGCGCTCGCGTTTTTCCAGAACCAGCCGAAGATCCGCGACCGGCTGCAGACGCTCATGGACGTCGGCCTCGGCTATGTCAGGCTCGGACAGCCGTCCACGACGCTCTCCGGCGGCGAGGCGCAGCGCATCAAGCTCGCGACGGAGCTCTCCAAGCGCAGCACCGGCCGGACGATCTACGTCCTCGACGAGCCGACGACCGGCCTGCATGTGGCGGACATCGCACGTCTGATCGATATTCTTGACCGCCTGACCGATGCCGGCAACACGGTGCTGGTCATCGAGCACAACCTGCACGTCATCAAAGTGGCCGATCACATCATTGACCTCGGCCCGGAGGGCGGCGACGCGGGCGGAAACATCGTCTTTACCGGCACACCGGAGGACTGCGCGCGCTGCACCGAGAGCTATACCGGCCAGTTTTTGAAAAAAGAACTCGAAAGTTAACGGCCAAGCCCCTCTTCTCATAGGCTGAAAGGAGAGGGGGCGGTGAACATGGTCATTCAGATCACCTTATGCGTCCTGCTGATCCTGGGCTTTGCCTGGCTGCTGTGGATGCTCAGCGGTGCGCTGCTCACGCCGGTGCGCTCCGGCGGGGACACGCGCATCACACTCGTCGTGCAGGCGCACGGGGACGCACAGGAGCTGGAAAATCTCCTGCGCGGCGCCCTGTGGCTGCGCGAGAGCGGCACGGTCGCGGCGGACATCCTGCTCGTGGACTGCGGCCTGACGGAGGAAGCGGCCGCACTGGCTGAGCGCCTTGCGCGCCGGCGCGGAGATCTGAAGCTGTGCAAAACGGAGGAGTTTTGCCAATGGATGCAAACACCAATCCAATAGAATTATGCGGCACCGTCGCGGCGGTCATCTATCAGAATGAGGAAAACGGCTACACCGTCCTCAAGCTGGACGTGGACGACGGCAGCCAGACGATGGTCGTCGGCTGTATTCCGTATGCTGTGCCGGGTGAGTCGATGATCGTCACCGGCAACTGGATGACGCACCCGGCGCACGGCCAGCAGTTCAAGGCCGAGTTTGCCGAGCGGACCATGCCGGAGACGGCGGACACGATCTATGCCTACCTCGCCGGGCGCGCCGTGCGCGGCATCGGCCCGGCGACGGCGTCGCTGCTCGTGTCGCGCTTCGGCGCCGACACATTGAATGTGCTGGAGTACGAGCCGGAAAAGCTCACGGCCATCAAGGGTATCACCCTTTCCAAGGCAAAGGCCATGTCGGCCAATTTCCGCCGTCAGGCGGGCATGCGCCGCCTGATCGAGTTTCTGGCCTCGGCAAACATCCGCCCGGTCATTGCTCTGCGGATGTACCAGTATTACGGCGACGAGGCCCTGCAGCTCGTGCAGGACAACCCTTACATACTCGTTTCGGACGTTATCGGCGCCACATTTCAGGAGGCGGATGCGCTGGCGCTCGGCCACGGCTTTGACGACCAGAGCGCGGAGCGTGTCGCCGCGGCGACGCTGTATGAACTTGCTTATAACGCCATTCGCGGCCACTGCTTCATCTCGTACCGCAACCTGCTGGCGTCAACGTCGCAGCTCAGCGGCGTGCCGGACGAGCTAGTCGCCCAGAGCGTGGACACGCTTGTAGAGAGCGGCGAACTGGTGCGCGAGCGCGTCGCCGGGTGCGATGGGTGCTATCTCGCGCGCCTGCATGAGGCGGAGGCCTACACGGCAGAGCGCCTGCTCGCCATGGCGCAGAATGAATACCGCCGCATGCCGGATACGGACAAGATCGCGGCGCAGATCGAAGCGCAGCTCGGCCTGACCTTTGCCGAGCAGCAGAAGGAGACGCTTCGCCTTGCATGTCAGCACCAGGTCATTGCGATCACCGGCGGCCCCGGCACCGGCAAGACGACGTCTATCCGCGCGATCCTTGCGCTGTTTGACGTGCTCAAGCTCGACACCCAGCTTGCCGCCCCGACCGGCCGCGCCGCCAAGCGCATGAGCGAGCTGACCGGCCGGAGCGCGCAGACGATCCACCGCCTGCTCGAGGCCGGCATGAGCGACGATCATCAGGATATCGCCTTCCGGCGCGACGAGGACGACCCGCTCGAGTGCGATGCTGTCATCCTCGACGAGTGCTCCATGGTGGACATTTCGCTCATGTGCGCGCTGCTGCGCGCCATGCGGCCGGAGTGCCGGCTCATCCTTGTGGGCGACGCCGACCAGCTGCCGTCCGTCGGCCCGGGCAATGTGTTTTCGGATATCATCCGCAGCGGCGTCATCCCGACCGTGCGCCTGACGGAGATCTTCCGTCAGGCCGCCGGCAGCAGCATCGTCGCCTATGCGCACGCCATCAACCGCGGCGAGCACCCGAACCTTGCGCAAAACAGCGGGGACTTTTTCTTCCTCCGGCGCACGGATCCGCAGAAAGCGGCCGATACGGTCGTGGAGCTGTGCAAGACGCGCCTGCCGAATAATATGAAGATCCCGCCGTCAGACATTCAGGTGCTCACGCCGACGCGCAAGTATGATACCGGCATGGCGGCGCTGAATGTGCGCCTGCAGGCGGCACTCAACCCGCCGGCCGACGGAAAGAAGGAGCGTCGCTTCGGCGAGATCATCTTCCGCGAGGGCGACCGCGTGATGCAGATCCGCAATGATTACGACATCGTGCTCAAAAACCCGGACGGCACGACGGCCGGGACCGGCGTCTATAACGGCGATGTCGGCCAGATCACGGCCATCGACCCGCAGACGGAGACGCTTGCCGTCTGCTATGACGGAAAGACGGCGACCTACGGCTTCGAGATGCTCAACGAGCTCGAGCACGCCTGGGTCATGACGGTGCATAAATCGCAGGGCAGCGAGTACCGCGCCGTCGTGCTCTGCATCGGCAAGGCCGGTCCCATGCTGCTCACGCGCAGTGTGCTCTATACGGCCATCACACGTGCCAAGTCTCTGCTCATCGTCGTCGGCGACGAGGGCGCGGCTTATCGTATGATCGACAATCAGGCACAGGCCCGGCGCTACAGCGGCCTGCGCGCCCGGCTCTGCGGGGAGTGCAGTGCGGTATGAAGGTGATCCCGTTTCTGCTCGATCTGCTCTATCCGCCGCGGTGCGCATTCTGCCACGATTTTCTTGAGACCAGCCGTGAGGGCATCTGCGCGCACTGCAAGACAGGTCTGCCCTTTGCACAAAACGGTGGGCGGCAGCACTTTCCATTTATCCCTGCGTGTGTTTCGCCGCTCAGTTACGAGGGCAATGTGCGTGAATCGCTGCTGCGCTATAAATTCGGCGGTGCGACCGGGTACGCCAAGGTCTACGGCCGGCTCGTTGCCGAAACGGTGCGCGCGGAGCTTCCGGGAGCGTTTGACCTTATCACCTGGGTGCCGCTGAGCCGCAAGCGCCTGCGCCAGCGTGGCTACGATCAGGCACGCCTGCTGGCGAAAGCGACGGCAAAGGCGCTCGGCATGTCACTCACACCGACGCTCTATAAACAGCGCAACACGCAGCCGCAGTCCGGCACCGGCGACGCGGCCAAGCGCCGCGCGAACATTACCGGGGCCTACCGCATGAAAAAGGATGCGGACGTGACGGGAAAGCGCATTCTGCTCATCGACGATATCGTCACGACCGGATCCACGCTCTCGGAATGTGCGCGCGTGCTTGGTAAGGCGGGCGCGGAGCAGGTCGTCTGCGCCACCGTCGCGCGCGCGGCCGACTAAAACAGCCGCGAGACGGCTACGATTGACTATAACATCCGCAATGCGGATGATACAGGAGTTTTGCTTTATGATGATTTTTGAACGTGACATTGCCATCGACCTCGGCACGACCAACATCCGCGTGTTTGTGCGCGGCAAGGGCATCATGCTGCGCGAGCCGTCCATCGTGGCGGTCGATAAGTACACCGGCCGAATGCTCAAGGTCGGTCAGGATGCGCAGAAAATGCTTGGCCGCACCCCGGCGAACATCGTGGCCATCCATCCGATCAGCGCGGGCGTCATCTCGGACTATGACATGACGGCGCTCATGCTCAAGGAGCTGCTCTCGCGCGTGACGTCGTTCAGCCTCTTCAAGCCGCGTGTGCTCGTCACGGTGCCGAGCAGCGTGACCGGCGTGGAGGAGCGCAACGTCATCGACGCCGTCATCGAGGCCGGCGCACGCAAGGTGTACCTCGTGGAGTCCGCCGTGGCCACGGCAGCCGGCGCAGGGGCGGACATCTCCAAGCCGGACGGCCATCTGGTCATCGACATCGGCGGCGGCACGACGGAGGTCGCGGTCGTCTCCCTCGGCGGCGTGGTCGAGAGCGAATCCATCAAGACTGCCGGCGACGCCTTTGACGAGGCGATCGTGCGCTATGTGCGCCGCAAGCACAACATCCTCATCGGCAAGCGTACGGCTGAGGAGCTCAAGATCGGCATCGCGTGCCTCGTGCCGCGTGCGGAGGTGGGCATTCAGGAGGTCAAGGGCCGCTGCTTGACGACCGGTCTGCCGAAATCTGTGAAGATCAGCTCCGTCGAGCTCGTGGAGGCCATTGCCGAGCCCGCGCGCGACATTCTCGAGACCATCCACATGGTGCTCGAGCGCACGCCGCCGGAGCTCGTGGCCGATCTGGCGCAAAACGGCATCATCATGGCCGGCGGCGGCAGTCTGATCTACGGCTTTGACCAACTCGTGGAGAAGGACACCGGCATCCGCACGACGGTCGTGGACGACGCGCTCTCGTGCGCAGCGTTCGGCAGCGGCAAGATGCTCATGAATCTCAACGACATGCAGGACGGTATGGTCAATCTCGCGCGCAAGCGCCAGATGAAGGCATAAACACAAAGGCCGGACATCCCCGGCCTTTTTCTGCCATGTATTATCACACTTTGAACGAGGAGCTGCGCCGCCGCTTCGGCTGCAAGGTCTATAAGCTCGCGCTCGACGGCGGCTTTACCTGTCCGAACCGGGACGGGACGATCGGTGCGCGCGGCTGTATTTTCTGCGCCGGGGACGGTTCCGGTGCCTTCGCCGCTGACCGCGCGCTGGACATTTCGCAGCAGATCGAGGCGGCCAAGGTGCGCGTGGCCGGTAAAAATGGCGGCGGTAAATACATTGCCTATTTTCAGAACTTCACGAATACCTATGGCAGCCTCGCGCGCATGGAGCAACTGTTCACGCAGGCGCTTGCGCCGGAGGACGTTGTGGCGCTGTCGGTCGCCACGCGGCCGGACTGCCTGCCGGATGCTGTGATCGCGCTGCTGCAGCGGCTGAACACGGACAAGCCCGTCTGGGTCGAGCTCGGCCTGCAGACCATCCATCCGCAGAGCGCGGCCTATATCCGCCGCGGCTACGACCTGCCGGTGTTTGACGATGCGGTCCGCCGCCTCCGCGCGGCCGGTCTGGAGGTCATCGTGCACCAGATCCTCGGCCTGCCGGGGGAGACGGATGCGCAGATGGTGCAGACCGCTCGCTACATCGGTCAGAGCGGGGCGCAGGGCATCAAGCTGCACCTGCTGCATGTGCTGCGCGGCACGGATCTGGCGGCGGATTATGCTGCCGGGAAGTTCGAGGTGCTCACGCCGGAGCACTATATCGACCTGCTCGAGCAGTGTCTGCGCGTCCTCCCGCCGGAGGTGGTCATCCACCGCCTGACCGGCGACGGTGCCAAGCGTGACCTCATCGCGCCGCTCTGGAGCGCAGACAAAAAGCGCGTGCTCAATGCGATCCGCGCCGCTTTCGCGCGCGACGATCTGGTGCAGGGCTCGGAACTGTAAATTGGGCATAAAAACGCGCGCAGAGGTATTCTGCGCGCGTTTTATCAACAAATGAAATCAAATCTTACTGTTGAGCCAGTCGAGGATGTCCGCATAGACCTCGTCCCGGTTGAGCTCGTTGAGCATCTCGTGGCGGCCGTCTTTGTAGAGCTTGAGCTTCACATCCTTGCAGCCGACCTTCAGGAAGCGGCTATAGACCTTCTTGACGCCCTCGCCGTAGTTGCCGACCGGGTCGCCGTCGCCGGCCATGAAGTAGACCGGGGTGGCCTTGTTCATCTTGTTGAGATTTTCCGTCTTCCAGATATACTGCAGGCCGCCCATCATATCATGGAACATGCCGGCCGTCGCCATCGCGCCGCAGAGCGGGTCGGCGATGTACTGATCCACGATCGCCTCGTCGCGCGTCAGCCAGTCAAGATTGGTGCGCACATGGTCGTACTTCTTGTTGTAGCTGCCGAAGGCGAGCTTATCGAGCTTGGGGCTGTGGTACATCGGACCATTGTCGATCATCTCGAGCTTGGCCACGAGCTTACCGGCGGCGACGACGGCGGCAGGATTCTGGCCCGTGCCGCTGATGATAACGCCCTTGAGCCCCTCCGGGTGATCAATGATGTAGGTGCGGGTCAGGAAACTGCCCATGCTGTGGCCGAACAGGAAGTAGGGGACATCCGGATACTTGGCGGCGGTCAGTTTGTGGAGCTGATCCATGTCGCTCACGACATCGTTCCAGCCGTCCTTTTCCGCAAAGAAGCACAGCTCCTGTTCGTTTTCGGCGGTCTTGCCGTGGCCAAGGTGGTCGTTTGCCACGACGACAAAACCGTTATTGGCCAGAAACTCCATGAACGGGGCGTAGCGATAGACATGCTCGGCGACGCCGTGCGCGATCTGCAAAACGGCGCGGACTTCGCCATCGGGGGTACATTCTCTTGCAAATACCTTGTGTTTTCCATCAGTGGACAAAAACCTAAAATCATGAAAAGATGGCATAGCAATACTCCTCCAGTTGTGATATACTAAATGCTACCTAAATTGTATTCCAATTGACGGATTCCGTCAAGTCTATGGAGGTTAATGTTAATTATGAACGGCTACATCATTGCACTTGACCAGGGTACAACCAGTTCCCGCTCGATTATCTTTGACAGCAAGGGCAACATTGTGTCTCTGGCGCAGTATCCCTTCACGCAGATCTATCCGAAGCCGGGCTGGGTGGAGCATGACCCGATGGTCATCCTTGAGAGCCAGCTGCTTGCCATGAGCGAGGCGTTTGAAAAGAGCGGCCTGTCGCCGACGGACATCGCCGGCATCGGCATCACGAACCAGCGCGAGACGACGATCGTCTGGGACAAGAACACCGGTAAGCCCGTCTATAACGCGATCGTCTGGCAGTGCCGCCGCACGGCGCCCATCTGCGACCAGCTCACGGCGGACGGTCTCGGCCCGTATGTGAAGGAAAAGACCGGCCTGCTCATCGACGCCTATTTCTCCGGCACAAAGATCAAGTGGATCCTCGATAACGTCCCCGGTGCGCGCGAGCGTGCCGAGCGCGGCGAGCTGCTGTTCGGCAATGTGGATTCGTGGCTGATCTGGAATCTGACCGGCGGCCGTGCCCACGTGTCGGATTACTCCAACTGTTCACGCACGATGCTGTTTGACATTGATAATCTCTGCTGGGATGAGGAGCTTTGCACGCGCCTCGGCATCCCGATGAGCATGCTGCCGGTGCCGGTGCCGTCGTCTATGGTATACGGGCAGGTGACGGCGGGCCTGCCGGGGCTCGAGTCGCTCGAGGGCATCCCGGTCTGCGGCAGCGCCGGCGACCAGGCGGCCGCCCTGCTGGGCCAGGCGTGCATTGTGCCGGGTCAGGCAAAAAATACGTACGGCACCGGCTGCTTCACGCTCATGAACACCGGCAGCAAATCCGTGCGCAGCGTCAGCGGTCTGGTCACAAGCGTTGCGTGGTCGGTCAACGGTAAGACGACATATGCGCTCGAGGGCAGCGTGTTCAATGCCGGCAGTTCTATCCAGTGGCTGCGTGACGAGCTCGGCCTGATCGGCACGGCACACGAGTGCGACATTCTGGCCGAGAGTGTGCCGGATAACGGCGGCGTGTACCTTGTGTCTGCGTTCACCGGTCTCGGCGCGCCGCGCTGGGATATGTACGCCCGCGGCGCGATCGTCGGCCTGACGCGCGGCAGCAACAAGGCGCACATTGCCCGCGCCACGCTCGAGGGCATCGCTTATCAGGTCAAGGACCTGCTCGATGCCATGCAGGTCGACGCCGAGAGTCCGATCTCCGTCCTGCGCGTAGACGGCGGCGCATCCGTCAGCTCGTTTTTGATGCAGTTCCAGGCAGATATGCTGCGTGTGCCGATCGACCGGCCGAAGCTGGTCGAGACGACGGCGTTCGGCGCGGCGTTTCTTGCCGGTCTCGCCTGCGGCGTCTGGGAGAGTGTGGACGATATTGCGCTCCTGCGTCAGTCTGACCGTATTTTCAAACCCGAAATGGACGCCGAACAGGCAAAGCAGTATCACGATAATTGGCTGCGTGCCGTCGGCAGAGCGGAAAAGTGGAGCCAGGAATGAACCGGAACCTGTTTTTTACCCCAACGGATATTCTATTGCCGGCGCATGCGGATATGCGGCGCTGGAGCGTAATCGCCTGTGACCAGTTCACGGCGGACGCCGGCTATTGGCAGACGGTGCAGGACACCGTCGGCGACGCGCCGTCCACGCTGCGGCTGATGCTGCCGGAGTTTTATCTCGGCAAGTGCGATGAGGCCGCGGCAACGCGCGAGATCCAGCAGACCATGCACCGTTACCTCGACAGCGGCGTGTTCCGCACCGTGCCGCACAGCCTCGTGCTCGTGCAGCGCACCCTGCCGGGCGGCGCCGTGCGCTGCGGCATTGTCGGCGCGCTCGATCTGGAGGCGTATGATTACGCGCCGGATTCTGTCACGCCCATCCGCGCCACGGAGGGCACGGTCGCCTCGCGCCTGCCCGCGCGCGTGCGCATCCGTGCGGCCGCGGCGCTGGAGATGCCGCACATCATGGTGTTTTACAGCGATCCGGATGATGCGATCTTCCGGGACGCGCTGGCGGCTGCCAACGAAACGCTGTATGATTTTGACCTCATGTCCGGCGGCGGTCACGTTCGCGGTCTGCGTGTTTCTGGCATGGATGCGGATGCGCTTGCCGCGCGCCTGTGCGTGCCCGGTGTCGGCACGGACAGTGCGCACCCCATGCGATTTGCCATCGCCGACGGCAACCACAGTCTGGCGGCGGCCCGTCTGTGCTGGCTGGAAAAGAAACAGTCGCTCACTCCCGAGCAGGCGGCGGTCGATCCCGCGCGCTATGCGCTCGTCGAGCTCGTGAACCTGCACAGCCCTGCTGTGACGTTTGAGCCCATCCACCGCGTGCTTTTCGGGACCGATGCGTCCAAATGGATGCAGACAGCGGAAGCGGCGCTGGCATCCGCGGACGGCCGCGGCTACGCGATCTCCCTGATCGCCGGGAGCGAGCGCCGGGATATTCTCGCCAAAGGTTCGTCCCTCGGCGAAGCGATTGCCGCGACAGACACGTTCTGCGCGGCCTATCTCGCGGAAAGCGGCGGCACGGTCGATTACATCCACGGCGACGATGAGGCGCTCGAGCTTGCGGCCGGCGACGGCTGCTGCGGCATCCTCATGCCGCGCATGGACAAGGCGGAGCTCTTCACGTCGGTGCTGCGCTCCGGCCCGTTCCCGAAAAAGAGCTTTTCCATCGGCCTCGGCGCGGACAAGCGCTACTACCTCGAGTGCCGCAAACTGTAATCCGCAAAAATACCACAGAAGAGACAGCCAATCGGCTGTCTCTTTTTTTGTTCTGCCGCGCGCGGTACGTGCATAGGATGTGGCAGAACAAAAGAGGAGGGACCACCATGATCTTCACAAATCAGGCGCTGGCGCTGTTCCCGCCGGCGCTGGGACAGGCCATCGCGCACACGCAGCGCGACCGGCAGGAACTCGTGGAGGAGATCTGCTGCCGCATCGGCCAGGTGCCCGTGCTGCTGACGCAGGCCCGTGCGTACCCGGCGGAATGTCGCGCCATCCTGGCAGGCGATCTGGACTATCTGCTCGAGCGCGCGACGGGGGCGTCCGTCTATGCGGCCGGTGAGCAGATCCGTCAGGGGTACTTACAGACGGCCGGCGGCTGCCGGGTCGGGCTTTGCGGCTGCGCCTACGGACAGGCCGCCGGGCAGATCGAGGGCATCCGGCAGCTGAGCTCCGTGTCCGTGCGGATTCCGCACGCGGTGCCCGGCTGCGCCGATGCGCTTTTGCCGCAGCTGCTCAAGGATGGGTTTTGCAGCACGCTCATCCTCTCGCCGCCCGGAAACGGGAAGACGACGCTGCTGCGCGAGTGCGTGCGCCGCCTGTCCGATCTGGGCACGCGCATTTCGCTCATGGACGAGCGCGGCGAGATCGCGGCCGTGCAGAACCGCGCGCCGCAGTTTGACGTCGGGGCGAATACGGACGTGATGACCGGCGGACAGAAGGCGGCTTGCTGCATGATGCTCCTGCGCGCCATGCGGCCGGACGTGCTGGCCTTTGACGAGATCAGCGCGCCGGAGGACATTGAAGCCATCCGCATTGCCGCCGGCTGCGGCGTCGCGCTGCTGGCAACGGCGCATGCGCAGAGCGTCGCGGCGCTGCGGCACCGGGCGCTGTACCGCGCACTGCTGGACGAGCATATTTTCCGCCGCGCCGTTTGCATCACGCGCAGCGGCGGCGAGCGTGTCTATACCGTTGAGGACCTGACATGACATGGCTGCACTGGCTGGGGGCGGCAATGCTGTTTCTGGGCAGCACAGCCGCCGGGTTCGCGCTGCGGCAGGAGCTGCGGCTGCGCCTGCGCCTGCTCACGGCGGTGATCGACAGCCTGAATCTGCTGCGCAGCGATATTGTCGGCCGCCTGCTGCCGCTGCCGGAGGCGCTGCGCCATCTGGCGGCGAGCGCACCGGAGCCGCTGAGCGCACAGTATGCCGCGCTCGCAGACAGCATCACGGACGGGGACCGGCCGTTTTCCGGGAGCTGGGCGGCTGCGTTTCAGGCGCTGGACATGCTTGCGCCCGATGTGCGTACGGCGCTGCTGACGCTGGGCGAACAGCTTGGAAAGTATGACGCGCAGCTCCAGCGCTGTGCGCTGGACGCCTGCATAGAGACACTGCAGGCTGCTGCCGCACGGATGCAGACGGACACGGCACAGCGCGGCAAACTATTTTGCGGCCTCGGCGCGACGCTCGGACTGCTCGCCGCCGTGGCCCTGTTTTGATTCCACAGGAGGCGCTTATGGACGTTGACCTTGTCTTTAAGATCGCGGCGATCGGTATCCTGGTCGCCGTGCTCAATATTCTGCTCTCGCGCGCCGGGCGCGATGAACAGGCACTTATGACGACCATTGCCGGTCTTGTCGTGGTGCTGGTGCTGGTGATCCAGAAGATCAGCGAGCTGTTCGACCTGATCAAGAGCCTGTTTTCCTTGTGATGGAGCCGGTCTTTCAGGCGATCATCATCGTGGTCATTGCCGCCGCTGCCGCCGCTACGGTCTATAAAACCGTACCGGGCATGTCGCTCCTGCTGAGCATGGCCGCGGCGCTGCTGGCGCTGTTTTTGTGCATCGGTCTGCTGGAGCCGCTGGCGGCATTTTTTCGCGACGCGATCGCGCTCAGCGGCCTGTCCGGCGTCTACACCGGCCCGCTGCTCAAGTGCATGACCATCAGCATCCTGACAATGATCGGGGAGAGCCTCTGCAAAGACGCCGGACAGGCTGCCGGCGCCTGTGCGGTACAGCTCGTGGGCGTGGCGGCCGCGCTGTATGCCGCGCTGCCGCTGATGCGCACGTTTTTGACCATGATCGGAGAATGCTTATGAAAAAGCGGCTGCTTGTGCTTCTGGCCGTGCTGCTGGTGTTGGCAGCGTGCACGCCGGGGGTGCTTGCCTACGACGTTGCGGCCGAGCAGGCGAAGGATTTCGGTACGGCTTCGCTGGAATCCGCGCTTCCGGAGCAGGCTTACGATGCCTTTGGCGCGCTGTCCGTTGCGGATGCCGCGCAGCCGCAGTCCCTGCTCGCAAAACTGTGGGCCTATGTCCTGCGCGAGGGCGGGGGAGCTGTCGCGTCGTCGGCGCGCAATGCGGCGCTGCTGCTGGCGGTCGTATTCCTGTCGGCCCTGTGCGCCTCGCTCTCAGCGAACGGGGCCTGCGTAAAAGTTACGCAGATGGCCGGCACGGTGGCGGTCGCTGCGCTGAGCGTTACCCACGTGACCTCGTGCATCACCGCGGGCAGCGCGGCGCTTGCCACGCTGCGCGATTTTTCCAAGATCCTGCTGCCGAGCATGTGCGCCGCCGCAGCGGCGAGCGGTGCGGCGACATCGGCGGCTGCAAAATACGCGGCGACGTCGCTGTTTCTGGATGTGCTCCTGTCCGCGGAGACGGCAGTGCTCCTGCCACTGCTGTATCTGTACGCGGGTACGGTCATCTGCGGCACAACGCTCGAAAACGACGTGCTTGCATCCCTCAGCGGCCTGCTGCGCAAGGCGTTCCGCCTGCTGCTCATCGGCTTTTCGAGCGTGTTCACGCTCTATCTATCGTTGACGGGTATTCTCACCGGTTCGGCGGATGTAGCCGCGGCCAAGGCGGTCAAGACGGCCGTCTCCGCTGCGCTCCCGGTCGTCGGCAGCATCGTGGCCGACGCGGCGTCTACGGTCACCTCCAGCGCCGCGATCCTGCGCAGCGGCATTGGCATCGTCGGCGTCGTCAGCGTCGCCGCTGTGTGCGTCACGCCGTATCTGCAGCTTGCCGTGCACTATGTCCTGTACAAGCTCGCGGCCGGTATCGCCGAGTCCTTCGCGGACAAGCGCGTCGGCCGGCTGATCGACGGTTTTGCGGATGTGTACGGCTTCCTGTTGGGGATGGTCGGCGTGGCGTCGCTCATTTTGTTTCTTTCGATCGTGTCAAGTATGAAGGCGGTGACGGGATGATGGAGTCTGTGCGTGCCTGGCTGCTCAGTCTGGCGGGCGTGGCCCTGCTGACGGCGCTGGCGTCGCTGTTTCCGACGTCGGAGAGCCTGCGGCGTGTCACGAAGCTGGCCGGCGGCGTTGCCCTGACGTGCCTGCTGTTCTCACCGCTGGTGACGTTCGATTATGACGCTTACGCCGCTGCACTGCAGGACTATCACGTCTCTGTGTCGACGGACGGCGCGGTATCCGACAGCAGCGAGCGCTTGCAGCGCACGGTCATAGAATCGGAAATGCGCACATATATATTGGACAAAGCCGTGCAGTGCGGCGCCGCGCTCGACGATGCGCAGGTCACGCTGCAGTGGAGCACC
The DNA here is from genome assembly GCA_900317855.1 of uncultured Eubacteriales bacterium. Taxonomy (GTDB): domain Bacteria; phylum Bacillota; class Clostridia; order Oscillospirales; family Oscillospiraceae; genus CAG-103. The sequence goes on from ONIG01000017.1 coordinate 41,327, forward strand.
GACGGTTACTGGTATCCGCAGTCCGTCCGTCTGGTCACAACCGGACCGGCGGCAGAAAACAGTCGCCTGGCGCAGATCATCGAGGCCGACCTCGGGATCCCGCGCGAGCGGCAGGAATGGAGCAGCACATCATGAACACACGAAAACTCAGCGCTTTCGCAGCCAAGTACAAATACGTTCTCATCATCCTGCTCGTGGGGCTGATCCTGCTCCTGCTGCCGACCGGCAGCAGGGCAAAGGCCAAGACAGTGCAGGCACAGACGGTTTCCGAGCAGACGCAGACACAGACCATTCAGGCCGAGGAGCAGCGCCTCACGCAGCTGCTGCAGCAGATCAACGGCGCGGGACAAGTGCAGGTGCTGCTGTCCTACCGCTGCTCGGCCGAGCGGGAACTGGCGACGGACGATAGCGGTGAGCCGACCATCATCTCCGCCGGCGGCGGGGCACAGGAGGCGGTGGAGCTCAAGACGGTCAGCCCGCAGTATCTCGGCGCAGTCGTCGTCTGTGACGGGGCGGATTCGCCGCAGGTGCAGCTCGCTGTCACGCAGGCAGTGGCACAGTTTACCGGCCTGAGCACGGATCACATCTCCGTGCTCAGAAAGCAGCCGGATTCGCAATCTAAATAACGGGAGGGCGACTATGAAAAAAACCAAACGAAACATTGCGATCATTGTGGTGCTGCTGTTTGTCTGCGCCGCGATCTACTTTAACTGGTCGTACAACACCCAGTGGGGAAAGGCGGACGCCGAAATGGCCGCTGCTGAGGACGCCGCCACGGCGGCGGTCAAGGCGGAGGAGGACGCGGCCGCAGCGTCGGCACCAGCGTCGGATGATTACTTCGCCAAGGCGCGTCTAACGCGCCAGCAGTCGCGCGACGAGGCACTGTCGCTGCTCAAATCGGCCTCGACGGCCGAGGGCGCTTCGCAGGCGACGATCGACAGTGCCATGAGCGCCATCTCTGCCATGGCGAGCGACTCCATGACCGAGACACAGATCGAAAATCTCCTGCTGGCCAAGAATTTTTCCGAGTGCGTGGTCTATATCACGGATGAGGGCATCACGGTCGCCGTGCCCGCGCCGGCCGATGGGCTGAGCACGGCACAGGTCGCAACCATCACGGACACCATCGTCAAAGAGACGGACTATACTGCGCCGCAGATCAAGGTCATTGAGGTCAAGGCCGACGCGCAGGACGCGCAGTGAACCATCCTGTAAAACACATCCCCGCTCCGACCGGAGCGGGGATGCTGCCATTTTAAATGGAGAACTGCCAACGAGCACAAAGAGACTTGACAGCACCTGACATGACAGTTATAATCTAAAACAGGAAACGGAGATAATTAATGGAATTCAAAGCTTATATCTTCCGGCTCCAATCATGAAATGAGAGGAAATGAGGATGAAAAAACGTATATTCAGTTTTGTGCTCGCGGTGCTGATGATCGCGTCGCTCCTGCCGGCCACTGCGCTGGCAGCGGACGTTGTGAAAAGCGGCACCTGCGGTGCGGAGGGCGACGGCAGTAACCTGACCTGGACGCTGGACAGCGATGGCACGCTGACGATCAGCGGCAGCGGGGATATGCATGACTATTATTATTCTAGTGCGCCGTGGCATGGCAGTAGAAGCCGGGTAAAGTCAGCTGTGATTGCAGAAGGCGTGACGAGCATTGGTAAGTATGCTTTCAATGGCTGCACATCTCTGACCAGCGTGACGATCCCGGACAGCGTGACGATCATTGGCTATAGGGCTTTCGGTAGCTGCGAATCTCTGACCAGTGTGACGATCCAAAACGGAGTGACGAGCATTGGAGAGGAGGCTTTCCGTGACTGCAAATCTCTGGCAAGCGTGACGATCCCGGACAGCGTGACGAGCATTAGTAATCACACTTTCGATTCGTGTACATCTTTGACCAGCGTGACGATCCCGGACAGCGTGACGATCATTGGTGGTGAGGCTTTCTTTAATTGCACATCTCTGACCAGTGTGACGATCCCGGACAGCGTGACGAGCATTGGCGCTCATGCTTTCTTTGATTGCACATCTCTGACCAGCGTGACGATCCCGGACAGCGTGACAAGCATTGGCGTTGGCGCTTTCGCTTCGTGTACATCTTTGACTG
>ONIG01000014.1 GCA_900317855.1 uncultured Eubacteriales bacterium
TCATATTTTCTTGGCATAGCAATACCCCCTATGTAGTTCTTTTATTTTCCTACATAGGGGGTGTTTTGTCTATTGTCCGTTTTTACTGGTTCGGTTCATCGTTCGGGACGCATGTTTTTTATTTCTGAATCTCTTCCATCAGCTCGTGATAAAACACGTCGAGCACGCCGACATAGTGCGGCTTCCACGGCTTAAGCCGGCCGCAGTAGTGGATGATGACCGTGTGCGCGCGCACCCAGTCGAGATCGACCGGGGCGTTTCGCAGCTCCGCGTTGTGCAGCGCGAGGATGCGGTCGCTGAGGTTATAGACCATGCTGTCGAGCAGGTGCACCCGGTCGCCGTAGAGCGCGGTGAGAATGTCCTGATCCGGCAGCAGGAACACGTCCTGCTTCTCGTCGGCGAAGGCGCGCACGCGGTCCATGTCCAGGTCGGCGCGCAGGGCGGAGAGGTTATACAGCAGCACGCCGGTGTTGATGTACGGCGCCGCCTCGTCCATGCCCAGGCGCGCGGCGTTGAGTTTTTCGAGCAGCTTGCGCGTGTGCGTGCAGGCCATGAAATACGCATCGCCGAACGGCGTTTCGTACAGCGTTGTCAGGGGGTTAATGATGATCGTGTCCGCGTCGAGGTAGAGGATGCGCTCGAGCGTGTCCGGCAGCAGCAGGGGCGCCGCGATGCGGTAATAGATCTGGCGCGGGTAGCGCTTCGACTCCGGAAAGCCGTCGAACATCGCGGGGTCGACGAACACGAAGTGCAGGCCCACATTCGGCAGCGCCGCGCGGATGTCCGCCTCGTCGCCGTCCGTGAGGTCGGAGTGCAGGATGAACACCTCGTAGTGGCTCGCGCCGCCGTGCAGCAGCACGCTGCGCATGCAGTTCAGGAACGTGGGGATGTAGCCCCCGTTGATCGCAAAGAGCAGGTTCATGATGATTCCTCCTAGATGAAAAACGGCACGCGGGCGCTGCGTTGGCAGCGCCCGCGTGTTCTGTGCGTTCCGAATTATGCCTTCGGCGTGCCGTCGGGGTTGAACAGCGGCAGCTTGCCGAGTACGGTGATGTCGGGGCGGTCGTTGGCGTCGCCCTCGGCGAGCACGGCCATCTTGCCGACGATGATGCCGCCGGCCTCGTTGACGAGCTCCTCCATCGCGCGCAGCGACTCGCCGGTCGAGATTACGTCGTCCACGATGACGATGCGCTTGCCGTGGATCAGCTCCGCGTCCGTCTGGTCGAGCACGAGCGTCTGCACGCCCTGCGTCGTAATGGACTTCACATTCACCTGGAACACGCTGCTCATGTAGGCCTTGGCCTTTTTGCGGGCGACGAAATATTTGTCCGCGCCGCTCTGGCGGGCCATTTCGTACACCAGCGGGATGGCTTTCGCTTCGGGGGCGATCAGATAGTCATATTCCGGCGTCAGCTTCAGCAGCTCGGCCGCGCAGTGCACGGTCAGCTCCACATCGCCAAACATGACGAACGCGCCGATGTACAGGTCATCGGAGACCTTGCACAGGGGCAGATCGCGCTTTAGCCCGGCGATATCCATCTCATATGTCATTTGAAATTCCTCCTAAATAAAATAACGGGGTAACAAAAGCATTATACATGATTGCCGGAAAAATGCAAGACTCCCGGCAGCAAAAGATGTCTTTGTGTATGTGTCATATGGACGGATGTGTTTCGCATATGCTGTGGTAATGATACCTATTCAGAAACAGAATATCAAAAATTTGGGAGTTGCCATTTTGCTAACGCCGTCAGATTGTCTAAAAACGGGTTCCTTTTTCGCAGTTCAAACCATTGCTTCGTCTAAAATGAACAGTTTATGAACAAAATTGCCGGAAAACAGTTGCGAATTTTGTGTTTTTAGTGTAAATTAGCAATAAGTTCATCGAGAATTTCCCACTTGCGGTTATGGATGCCCGGGCGAAGCGGTTATCGTCCGGCACTATTTGGGGGGAGTTCCGGGGAAAAGCAATTTGAAATTGGAGGAAAAACAATGGACGAAAACAAACGTGGTTCATTTGGCAGCAATATCGGCTTTCTGTTGTCTGCCATCGGTTCCGCCGTCGGCCTCGGCAATATCTGGGGCTTCCCGTACAAAATGGGCAAGAGCGGCGGCTTTACGTTCCTGATCATCTACCTGATCCTCGCGATCTTCGTCGGCTTTGCGATCATGCTGTCCGAGCTGGCGATGGGTCGTAAGACCGGCCTCGGCCCGGTCAACGCCTACAAGACTTTGTCGAAGAAGTTCAAGTGGGTCGGCTGGCTTGCCATCATCGCCCCGTTCCTGATCATGACCTTCTACTCGGTCCTCGGCGGCTACTGCATCTACTACATCGTCATCAACATTGTCGGCCTGTTCAAGGGTGTGCCCGGCGCTGAGAGCTTTGACGCGCTGCTCACCAACCCCGGCATGAGCATTCTCGTGACGCTCGGCTTCATGATCATCTGCTACCTCATCAACCTCAACGGTGTCGGCGGCGGCATTGAGAAGTTCAACAAGATCGGCATGCCCGCTCTGTTCGTCATGCTCGTCATCGTCATCATCCGTGCCTGGACGCTCCCGCACGCTGCGGAAGGTCTGAAGTTCATGTTCGTCCCCGGCTACGCGGTCAAGGGCGGCTTCATCGACAAGGCACCCGGCATCATGTCCGTTCTGGCGACGGCCGGTGGTCAGATGTTCTTCTCCCTGTCGCTGGCGATGGGCGCCATGATCACCTATGGCTCCTACCTCGGCAAGAATGAGAACCTCCCGAAAAACTCCGTCATCATCGTTATCTCCGATACCCTCGTTGCCATCATGGCCGGTCTCGCCGTTATCCCGGCGGCCGTCGCCAACGGCATCGCCAAGGGCATGGCCGTCTCCGAGATCAAGCTCGGCGGCCCGTCCCTTCTGTTCGCCACCCTGCAGGACGTGTTCCATGGCATGGGCACCATCGGCGGCATCTTCGGCTTCATCTTCTATGCCCTCGTTCTGATCGCGGCCATCTCGTCCGCCATCTCCCTGATCGAGGCGGTCGCCGTCACGTTTATCGACCGCGCCAGCGCGCGCGGTGAGGAGCCCAGCCGTCCGCGTACGATCACCCTCGTGTGCATCGTCATCTTCCTGCTGTCCTGCTTCGTCGCTTCCGACGGTCTTGGCTCTCGTCCGTTCGCCCCGTGGCAGTTCTTCGGCATCGGCTCTGAGGCCGCTCCGTGGAATGACTGCTGGCTCGACTTCATGGACACCTGGTCCGAAGGCGTTGCGATGCCGCTCGGCGCCCTGCTCATGTCCGTCATGATCGGCTGGGAGATCAAGCCGAAATCCCTGTACGACGAGATCGACAACGGCTACAACGGCAAGATCCACGGCTTCTACTCCTTCTGCATCAAGTATGTCTGCCCGATCGCGATGGTCTTCATCCTGCTCGTGCAGCTGAGCTCGTTCTTCGGCTTCGGCTGGTTCGAGTGATCGCAGCAGTGTAAACAGTTTGTACAACGAAACAAAGAAACCGCAACCGGCAGCCTTCTGGCTGCCGGTTTTTGTTGCGCCGTGCGCTGCGGTGGCGGACACCGCGCAGCCCGCGTCCGGACATGGAAAAAGCGCCGTGCAGATCGCTCTGCACGGCGCTCTTCCGCTGGGGGGGGAAAAAGAAGATGGGAGAAAGAAAAAAGAGGATTGGTAAGTTTGCGGCGGCGGGGCGGTTACCCGCCGCCGATGGACGATAGAGAGGGAGTGCACGCTTACTTCGTGCTGTCACTGGCGCGGTCGAACGTGACGGTCAGCTTCAGCGTTTCGCCGTTGCGCGAGACGGTCAGTGTGGCGCTCTCACCGGCGGAGTAGCCGCGCAGGGCGCTGCGCAGCGCGTCGCCGGAGGAGACGGCCGTGTCGTCGATGGCGGTGATGATGTCGCCCGCCTTCAGGCCAGCCTTCTCGGCGCAGCTGCCGCTGTTGACGGCGTTGACATACGCGCCGCTGGGCATGTTGTAGTACTGCGCGGCGCTGTCCGGGATGGTCTGCAGCGTGATGCCGAGCTGGGCCCGGTCGGTCACGGTGCCGTTTTTCATCAGGTCGTTTGCGATGGCCACGGCGTCATTGACCGGGATGGCGAAGCCCAGACCCTCCACGCCGGAGGAGCTGTATTTCGCGGTCACGATGCCGATGACCTGACCGGAGGTGTTGTACACCGGACCGCCGGAGTTGCCAGCGTTGACGGCAGCGTCGATCTGGAACATGTTGATGCCGTTGTCAGTGCCGTCGGAGGTGGTGATCGTGCGGTCGAGCGCGCTGATCATGCCGCTCGTCATGGTGAACTCCAGCTCGCCGAGCGGGTTGCCCACGGCGTATACCGTGTCGCCGACGGTCATGCTGTCGCTGTCGCCGAAGGTGACGGGCGTCACGCCGGTGGCGTCGACCTTGAGCAGGGCAATGTCGTTGTCCTCGTCCACGCCGACGATGGTCGCCTGATAGGTCGTGCCGTCGTAGGTGAGCACGGACACGGCGTAGCCGTACTGGTGCGCGGTGGAGATGACGTGGTAGTTTGTGAGCACGTAGCCGTCATCCGTGATGAAAAAGCCGCTGCCGCAGCTCGCCTGGGAGCTGGTCTGGCCGAAGTAGTTGGTGTAGGTCACTTCCGTCGTGATGGCGACGACCTGCTCGCACGCCTGGCTGTAGATGGCCGAGGCGGAGCTCGGGTCAGAGCTGACCGGCTGCGTCACGAGCGTGCCGCCGGAGTTGGAGGCGGAGCTGCTGCCGGTCCTGCCGGAGCGAGTGATGAGGCCTGCGATCGCGCCGCCGCCGAGGCCGCCGAGCAGCGCGCACACGAGGCACAGGCACGCGATGCGCGTGATGAGCCGCTTTTGTTCCGGCGTGCGCACGGTCTTGGGCTTTCTCGGGTGGTGCTTGTGCTTGGGCTTCTCGGCCCAGGCGTCGTCATTCGGCGTGTAGTAGCGCGGCGGGGTGCTGCCCGCGTCGTCGCTGGGGTGGAAGTTCGCGTCCTCGTAGCTGCGCTCGGCCTCGGGGCGGACGATGTGGTACGTCACGTCCTCGCTGCCGTCGATTTTCGCGCCGCAGCTCGTGCAGTAGCTCGCGCCCGGCTCGAGCGCCGCGCCGCACTGCGGGCACACGCGGCCCTGCGCGGCGGTGTTCTCGGCATCCGCCTGCGCGGAAGTGTTTTCGGCTTCCGGCTGTTCGTTTTCGGGGAAATTGGAAGCGTCGTTCATGTTATCTGCCTCCCGGCTGATTGGTTTTTTGAAGTGTCTATATCGTAGCCGATATTTGTAACGGAGGCATGAACAAAGGGCGAAGATTTTTCGAATATTCCCAAAAGCATTTGTGAACACTGCGTCCGATTTGTGAACGCGCGGCAAAAAACCGCCCGCACATCGTCGGATGTGCGGGCGGTAGGGCTTTGCGGGTGTTACCGGCCGAAGCTGCTGCCAGTCGTTTCATAGGTGTTGATGGCCGGCTGCGCGTCGGCATCGCCGCCGTACTTGATCGAGTCACTCACGAGCAGCGGCTCGATGCCGTGCGCGCGCAGCCATGCAAGCGTGCGCGTGGAGTCGGTCAGCGGGGTGTAGTCGACGTTGGCGTAGGTCGTTTTGCCTGTTGCCGGGTCGTACTGGCTGAGCTGATAATCGATGGTCACGGCATAGGCCGTGCTCTGCCGCGTGCCGCTGTCGGTCAGCCAGGCGCGGCCCATGGTGCCGTCCGCGCAGTCGTGCACGATGGCGTTTTCGTACAGGTCGAGCGCCTGCTCGGCCGTGAGCTCCACGGAGAGGTAGTCGCCGCTTTCGGTCTCATAGCCGATGTTTGTGTAGGTGAGGTGCTCGAGCGTCACGGCCAGCTCCGGCGTGTTGCGCGTGGTGCGCGCTTCGTCGCAGTTGAGCACCTGCTCGATCTGCGGCAGGCGTGCGCTCGAGTCGGGGAGCGTGTACTCGCGCAGCAGCTTTTTCCCGTTTGTGAGCGTGTAGGTCAGGCGCAGGGTGGAGACGCTGTCGCCTTCCACTTTCTCGCGCTCGGCCACGACGGCGCGGTGGATATCCTCTGCGGCCAGAATGTTCTCCTGCTCGGAGAGCGTGGCGCCGTAGCCGTTGCAGGTGACACGCACGCTTGCGACCTGTTCGGCGTCCGGCACGCGGCGGGCGTAGCCCGTGAAGTCACACTTGGCGCCCACGACGATCAGGCAGCAGACGGCCGCCGTGACCGCGCAGCCGCGCCAGACCGTGCGCGGGATGCGCAGGGACTTGCGGATGGCCATCTCGCTGATGACAAAGCCGAGCGCCGCGCCAAGAACGGTCAGCAGCAGAAACGGCGCCAGTTGCGTCCGGTAGGCCGGCACGTTGAGCAGCATGCCGTACACGCCGACCGGCATTGCCAGACCGGCGAAGAGCGCCACGATGTACTTCAGCACCGGCTTGAGCACCGGGATGGCGACGGTGTCGCCCGCGCTCTCCATGCGGCGGCGCCGGTAGAGCTGCCCCGCGCACACGAGCAGCAGCAGCGCGAACGCCGCCCAGACGAGCGGATAGGTCCAGCCGGAGAAACTGTTGACGGCGGCCTCTGCCCCCGTGCCGCTGATTGGGCGCAGCAGGTAGTCGTTGCTGATGCTTGTGCGCCGCATGAACAGCACCAGCGGGGAGAGCCAGTCGACCGGCAGATCCACCATGCCCGACATGCCGTACACAAACGTGTAGAGCACGGCATCGATCAGCACCTGGAAGCCCACGGCAACGAAGTTGACGAGCAGATACAGGCACGGCAGCAGCACCGTGTGGCCGGTGAGCATGGCGCACAGCACGGCGATGGCGTAGAAAATGACGGTTTCCAGCGCGAGCACGCCCAGCCAGATGAGCAGCGGCTGGATGACGAGCGTGAAGCGCACGGCCTCGATGAGCACGGCGAGGCCGAAGATCACGGCCTCGGCTGAAAGCAGCATCAAAAGGCCCGCCAGCAGATGCGTGCGGAACATGCATCCGCGCCGGATCGGCAGGGAGGCGGCCAGTCCCGCGCCGCGCGGCGTGTACAGATAGCCGAACATGGCGGCGGCTGCGAGCAGGCCCGCGCAAAACGCTGTCAGCGGCAGCAGCATCTGCGTCTCGGAGAGAATCATGTTCGAGAGGTAGCCGATCTGCTCGGTCGACACATACGGTGTCGTCGAGCGCGCGTTGAGCAGCACACCCGGCAGCATGATGAACAGAATCACGCCGTAGATGACCCACAGCGGCCACCAGCGCGACAGGCACTTGCGAAATTCCGCCCCGTTACAGAAGGATGTCTTTGACGGCATAGTCCGCACCTCCCAGTTCATAAATAAAGATCTCTTCGAGCGTCAGCGGCACCACATCGAGGTACTGCGGCTGCGCGGTGGACAAGCGGTTCGTGACCTCGGCGGCGTCACCGTGCACGATGAGCGTGTACAGGCGGCCCTGACTGCTCTGGTGCAGGATGTCGAGCCCCGCGGGCAGCTCTGTGCCGTCCGGCAGGGCCACGAGCACCTTGACGATGTTGGCCTGCAGCTCCGCGAGCGGGTGCTCGAGCAGGACCTTGCCGCCGTTCATGATGCCCACATGGTCGCACACGTCCTCAAGCTCGCGCAGATTGTGCGACGAGATGAGCACGGTCGTGCCGTTTTCGGCCACGTCGGCCAGCACGAGGTTCCAGACCTGGCGGCGCATGACGGGGTCGAGCCCGTCGACCGGCTCGTCGAGCACGAGCACGTCCGGCCGCAGGCTCATCGCCAGCCAGAACGCGGCCTGCTTCTGCATGCCCTTGGACAGGCGGCGGATCTGCCGCTTCGGGTCGAGCTGAAACACCTCGCCGAGCTTCTGATAGCGTTCGGCGTCAAACTTCGGGTAGATGCCGCGGTAGTAGCGCATCATGTCCGGGATCGTCGCCTGCGGGAAATAGAACACGTCGTCCGGGATGTAGGCGATGCGCGCCTTGACGGCCGGGTTCTCGTACACGGGCTGGCCGTCGATGTCGATCGCGCCGCTGTCCGGGCGGTAGATGCCCGTCAGATGGCGGATGAGCGTGGACTTGCCTGCGCCGTTCGGCCCGACGAGGCCGTACACCGCGCCGCGCGGCACGGTCATGGTCACGCCGTCGAGCGCGCGGAAGCCGTCAAACGTTTTGACGACGTCTTTGACTTCAATCATGGTTCGTTCCTCCTTCAGGAATGCGGCGGCGCAGCTCCTCACTGCGCATGCCGAGGTATAGCAGCTCCTGCACAGCCGCATCAAACTGCTGCAGCAGCGCGACCTGCCGCGCGGGATCGTCCGGGATCTGGGCGCAGACGTAGCTGCCGCGTCCGGCAACGGAGCAGATGTAGCCCTCCGTCTCCAGCTCGCGGTAGGCGCGCTGGATCGTGTTGGGATTGATGGTCAGCTGTGTCGACAGCTCACGCACCGAGGGCAGCTTCTCGCCCAGCGGCAGCGAGCCGGACACAATCAGCCGGCGCAGCCCGTCGCGCACCTGTTCATAGATCGGCCGGGAATCGCGGTAATTGATCGAGATCGTAGTGCAACACCAACTTTCTGTAGCGTATTAACTGTATTAACCGTGTTGGTACAGTTAAGTTACCATGTGCCGGCGCATCTGTCAAGGGGTAAGATGGATTTCGGCATAAAAAGTTCCCGGGCACTGTGTGCTGCCCGGGAACGGTACTTATCTTATTTCTGCCCCTCATGGCTCTCGAGGTAGATCATCAGCGTCGCAATGTCGGCGGGGGAGACGCCGGAGATGCGGCTGGCCTGACCAAGACTCGCGGGGCGGATGTTATGGAGCTTCTGCCGCGCTTCGAGCCGCAGGCAGGACACCTGCCGGTAATCCAGATCCGGCGGCAGCAGCCGCTCCTCGAGCCGGGTGAACTCCGCCACCTGCCGCAGCTGGCGCTGGATGTAGCCCGCGTACTTGAGCCGGATCTCCGCCTGCTCGGTCACGACGCGCGGCAGCTCCGGCCGCGCGGGGTCGAACGGCGCGAGATCGGCATATGTGATCTGCGGCCGGCGCAGGAGGTCGGCCAGACTCACGCCCGAGCTCGTCGGCGCGGTGCCGCGCGCGGTGAGCATCGCGGCGAGGGCGTCCGACGGGGCGAGGTGCGTTTTCTCCAGCCGGGCGCACTCGGCGTCCACCAGCCGGTATTTTTCCTGCACGGCGGCAAAGCGCGCGTCCGATATCAGTCCGATCCGGTGGCCGATGGCGCTCAGGCGCTCGTCGGCGTTGTCCTGCCGGTGCAGCAGGCGGTATTCCGAGCGGGAGGTCATGATGCGGTACGGTTCGTTCGTGCCCTTGGTCACGAGATCGTCCACGAGCGTGCCGATGTACCCGTCCGAGCGGCGGAGGATCATGGGCTCGCGGCCCAGCAGCTTCAGCGCCGCGTTCACGCCCGCGACGAAGCCCTGCACGGCCGCCTCCTCATAGCCGGACGAGCCGTTGAACTGCCCCGCGCCGTAGAGGCCGGGCACCTTCTTGGCCTCGAGCGTCGGCAGCAGCTCCGTCGGGTCCACGCAGTCATACTCGATCGCGTAGGCGCAGCGGGTCATCTCCGCGTGCTCGAGCCCCGGCAGCGTGTGCAGCATCGCGACCTGCACGTCCTCCGGCAGGGAGGAGGAGAAGCCCTGGATGTAGAGCTCTTCCGTGTCCAGCCCCATCGGCTCGATGAACAGCTGGTGCCGCGGCTTGTCGGGGAAGGTCATGATCTTCGTCTCGATGGACGGGCAGTAGCGCGGGCCGACACCCTCGATCACGCCGGAGTAGATCGGGCTGCGGTCGAGGTTCGCGCGGATGATTTCATGCGTGTGCTCGTTGGTATAGGTCAGGTAGCACACGGCCTTGTTTTCGACCGGGTGCGTGGTGGAAAACGAGAACGGCTCGATCTCCGCGTCGCCCGGCTGCAGCTCCATGCGCGAGAAGTCCACCGTGCGCGCGTTCACGCGCGGCGGCGTGCCGGTCTTGAACCGGCGCATGCGCAGCCCCAGCGCCTTGCAGCACTCGGCCAGCGGCCCGGCAGCCGCCAGCCCGTCCGGCCCGGAATCGCGCAATACATCGCCCACGATCGTGCGCCCGTGCAGATACGTGCCCGTCGCGAGCACGGCGGCGCGGCAGCGGTACACGGCGCCGTTCGCCGTCACGACGGCGCTGACGCGGCCGCCCTCCGTCTCGACGGCCACGACCTCCGCCTGCTTGACGCGCAGGTTCGGCTGCAGCTCGAGCGTGTGCTTCATCACGGCCTGATACTTCCGCCGGTCGGCCTGCGCGCGCAGCGAGTGCACGGCCGGCCCTTTGCCGCGGTTGAGCATCCGGTACTGGATGCAGGCCTGATCGGCCGCGCGCGCCATCTCGCCGCCGAGCGCGTCGAGCTCGCGCACGAGGTGGCCCTTGCCCGTGCCACCGATGGCGGGGTTGCAGGGCATGTTGCCGATGGCGTCCATATTGATGGTGAAGCAGACGGTGTCCAGTCCCAGCCGCGCGGCGGCCAGCGCGGCCTCGATGCCCGCGTGGCCCGCGCCGACGACGGCGACGTCACAGCTTCCGGCGTCATAACGCATGACGAGATCCCTCCGGATTCTTAATTAGAATAACAACAACTTTTTATTCTACCCGTTTCGCGCCCCGAATGCAAGAGCGGCGGGGCGTGTGCGGCGCCTAAAACGGTTGTGCAGTATCCGCACAACAAAATGCGAAAAAGGTATTGCTTTATCGTGCTAATGTGGTAATATAGCAGCGTGCTAACAAGCAAAACATAATTTTCAGAATTAGATGAAGGAGAAACGACATGAAAAAGATGACGAAAGTGATCTCGCTGGCGCTCGCGCTGGTGATGTGCCTGGCGCTGTGCGCCTGCGGCCAGAAGGACAGCGGCGACACCGCAGCCGACGGAAAGAAGACCTTTGTTATGGGCGTCGACCCGGAATACCCGCCGTTCAGCTATCTGGGCGATGACGGCAAGTACACCGGCTTCGACGTGGAGATCGCTCAGGCCGCCTGCGATCTGCTCGGCTGGGACCTGCAGGTCTTTGGTGTGAACTGGGATCAGAAGCTGGTGCAGCTCGATGCCAAAGAGTGCGACTGTGTCTGGTCCGGCATGACCATCCTCGACAGCATGAAGGACGCCGGCTATGTCCTCTCCACCCCCTACTATGACAACACGCAGGTCATCATGGTCAAAGAGGGCAGTGACATCAAGTCCTCCGCGGATCTGGCCGGCAAGAACGTGGCCGTGCAGCTGGGCACCTCCGGCGAGTCCCTCCTGTCCGAGGGCGGCGACCTCGAGAGCCTGGCCAAGACCTTCGGCAAGCTCACGACCTGTGACAGCTTCCTCAAGTGCTTCACCGAGCTGGGCGGCGGCGCCGTGGACGCCGTGATCGTCGACAAGCCTGTGGCCACCGCTTATGCGCAGGAAAACGCCGGCTTCACCATCCTCGACGAGGAGCTGGGCGCCGAGCAGTACGGCATTGCCTTCCGCTCCGGCGATCAGGAGCTGTGCGACACCATTGAGGGTGCGGTGCAGCAGCTGGTCGAAAACGGGACCTATGCGAAGATCGCTGCGAAGTATCCCGACATCGTCAACAACCTGACCTACCTGAACAAGTAAGCACGATAGAAATCCGATCACGTCTCCCGGAGGCCTTTGCAGCCGCCGGGAGCGTGTGCGTAACATTGAGGATCCTTTATGACTTTACTTACGATGATTGCGAAAATGAGCGAAGGCCTCGGCAAGACCTGCGCCATTTTCTTTCTGACCATTCTGTTCTCCCTTCCGCTGGGCATGCTCATCACGCTTCTGCGCATGAGCAAAAACAAGGTCGTCTCCGGCGTGACCCGTTTCGTGATCGCCGTTTTGCGCGGCACGCCGCTCATGCTGCAGCTGCTCGCCGTGACCTATGGGCCGTACTATCTCTTCGGTATGGCCATTGCCAAGAATAAGCTCATCCCTGTCGTTATCGCCTTCGCCATCAACTACGCCGCCTATTTTGCCGAGATCTACCGCGGCGGCATCGAGTCCATCCCGGTGGGGCAGTACGAGGCGGCGAACGTCCTCGGCTACACCAAGACGCAGACCTTCCTGCGCATCATCCTGCCGCAGGTCGTCAAGCGCATCATGCCCAGCATCACCAACGAGGTCGTCACGCTCGTCAAGGACACCTCCATGGCCTTCACCGTCTCCTATCAGGAGATGTTCACCATCGGCAAGCAGATCGCAAACTCCCAGACCAGCTTCATGCCGTTCGTCGTGGCGGGCGTGTTCTACTTCGTGTTTAATGCCATCGTCGATTTTGTCATGGGCAAGATCGAAAAGCGCATGGACTACTACAAATAAGGAGGTGCCGTCATGAGCGTATTGGAACTCAATCACGTCAAAAAGTCGTTTAATAACGGGACGCTGCACGTCCTCAAGGACATCAGCCTGAGCGTCGAAAAGGGCGAGGTCGTGGCCATCATCGGCCCGAGCGGCAGCGGCAAGTCCACGCTGCTGCGCTGCGCCACGCTGCTCGAGCGCATCGACTCCGGCGAGGTCTGCTTTGACGGACACTACGCCGCGCGCACGGGTGACGATGGCACCGCCGTCTACGCCGACAAGGCGGAGCTCAAGCAGATCCGCAATTATTTCGGCCTTGTTTTTCAGCAGTTCAATCTCTTCCCGCACTACTCCGTGCTCAAAAACGTCATGGACGCGCCCATCTGCGTCCAGAAGCGCGAGCGCGCGGAGGTCGAGGTGTCCGCGCGCAAAACGCTCGAGAAGATGGGCCTCGGCGACAAGGCCGACGCCTACCCGTGCCAGCTCTCCGGCGGCCAGCAGCAGCGCGTGGCCATCGCGCGCGCGCTGGAGATGAACCCCGAGATCCTGTTTTTCGACGAGCCGACCTCCGCGCTCGACCCAGAGCTCACGGGCGAGGTGCTCAAGGTCATCCGCGCGCTCGCCGAGGAGCACATGACCATGGTCATCGTCACGCACGAGATGGCCTTCGCCCGCGCCGTGGCCGATAAGGTCATCTTCATGGACGGCGGCGTCATCGTCGAGCAGGGCGCGCCCGAGGCGGTCTTCGGCGACACGCAGCAGGAGCGCACGAAGCAGTTCCTCGCGCGCTACAACGAGCGGCCGTGACAAAAATGTAAGAGAAAATTCAGCTTTTCCCTCTTGCACGGCCGTGCGAGATTCGGTATGATAAAAAGCGCATCGGGTCCCGGTGCGCTTTTTTGATTTTTCATTTGGGAGGGCTTCCCTTGAAGCATACAAAACGGATCGCGGCGCTGCTGCTCGCGCTCGCGCTGTGTTTTTCCTGCGCAGCGTGCAGCAAGACGGTCGGCAGCTACCGCGTGGTCAAGACGCTCGGCACGGAGCAGTTTCGCATCGGCTTTCGCGACGGAGATCAGGCGGCGGTGTATGTGAACGCCGCGCTCAAGGTCCTCGCGGCCGACGGGACGGTCCACAGCCTCGCGCTCAAGTGGTTCGGCACGGACAATACGACCTTTGACAGCGACTCGGGCGCGCTCGACGCGCTCGGCGACCTTCCGCAGCGCACGTTCATCATGGGCCTGAACGAGGAGCGCTTTCCCATGAGCTATGCCGACGGCGACGGTTACAGCGGCTTTGATGTCGAGCTCGCGCAGGCGGTCTGCGCCCGCCTCGGCTGGACGCTGCAGTATCAGCCGATCTCGAATCAGAACGCCTATGTTGAGCTCTCGAGCGGTAATGTTGACTGTGCCTGGGGCGGCATGGTGCTCGACCAGACCGACAGCAAGGACAGCAAGAACAAGAAAAAGCAGAAGATGACGCTCACCGCGCCGTATCTCGAAAATGAGCTGCAGCTCATCGTGCGCGGCGACTCAAAATACCGCACCGCCGGCAGCCTCAAGGGCACGACCGTCCTGCTCGGCACGGACGAGACGTACATGGCCGCCCTCTCGGCCGATGAGAAGCTCATGAAAGCCTTTGGCGCGGCCCAGCGCGTCACAGGCGGGTCGAAGGCGTGCTTTGAGGCGCTCTCGGCCGGAGACTGCGCCGCCATCGTGGCCGACAGCACGGCCCTCGCTTATTACACGCACTGACCGTCTGGCCGCCCGCGCGGGGCTCTGCGCGGGCGGCTTTTCGTGTCATGGCCGCGCTTTTTCGCCCCGGTTTGCAAAAAGAGGTCCCGCTTTTGCGTCAACTGTGCTATACTGACTGTGTCCGCGCCTGCCGAACTGGCGGAAATTTTTTACTTGCGCGGGCAGAAACACAGGTACGCCTATGTCGAACAGCAACAATAAATATAAAACCCTCGTGTCCAACACCATGCTCATCAGCCTCGGCACCTTCGGCAGCAAGCTGCTGGTGTTTTTCATGGTGCGCTTTTACACGAGCTGTCTTACCCCGGCGGACTACGGCACCGCCGACCTCATCACGCAGACGGCCAATCTGCTCTTCCCGCTCATCAGTCTCGGCATCACGGACGGCGTGTTCCGCTTCGCCGTGGACCACACCGAGCAGCGGCGCAATATTTTCTCCGTCGGCGTATATACGATCCTGGCGGGTGCCGTGCTGCTCGTGGCCATTTTGCCGCTGCTGGGGCTCTTTCCGCAGTTTGACGGGTTCCTCTGGCTGATCGCGCTTTACACGATGTGCTCGTGCTTCCATTCGCTGTGCGCGCAGTTCGTGCGCGCCGAGGGACACACGGCGCTTTTCGCCGTGCAGGGCATGATCAACACCGTGCTCGTCATCGGGCTCAACGTGCTCTTCCTCGTCGGCCTGCGCATGGGCATCACGGGCTACGTGCTCTCCGTCGCACTGGCGGATCTGGCATGCACGCTGCTTCTGTTCGTACGCGAGCGGCTCTGGCGCCAGCTCATGCTCCGCCCGGGCTGGGCGGCCGCGCGCGAGATGCTGGCCTACAGCATCCCCATGATCCCGACGACGGTGTTCTGGTGGATCACGAGCGTGTCGGACCGCTACATGGTCACGGCCTACCTCGACGTGGACGCCAACGGTATCTACGCCGTGTCGTACAAGATGCCGACGATCCTGTCGCTCGTGTCGAGCATTTTCATGGAGGCGTGGCAGTTTTCCGCCGTGTCCGAGGCGCAGGGCAGCCGGCGCGAGCATATCCGCTTCTTCTCGAAGGTCTGGTGCTCGTTCCAGTCGGTGATGTTCCTTGCCGGCGCGTGCATCATCGCCTTCGCCGTGCCGGAGATCCGTGTGCTCACGACCGAGCAGTATTACGGCGCATGGCTGTATGTGCCGGTGCTCGGCATGGCCATGGTCTTTTCCGCGTTCGTGAGCTATCTCGGCAGCGTCTACATGGTCGAAAAGTGCAGCAAGCGCACGTTCGTCACATCCATGATCGGCGCGCTGCTCAACATCGCGCTCAACTTCCTGCTCATCCCGTCGAAGCTCGGCGTGCAGGGCGCGGCCATTGCCACGTGCGTGAGCTATTTCGTCGTGTTTGTCATCCGGGCGGTGGATGCGCGCAAGTTCATCCCGTTCCGGTTTTACGTTGTCGGCGTCACGGAAAACTGCATCCTGCTGACGGTGCAGACGCTCTTCATCGTCCTGCAGCTTCCGGGCTGGAAGATCGCGCAGGCAGTGTGCATCTTGCTGCTGCTCCTGCTCAACCGCAAGCCGCTTCTGGCCGGCGCGGGGAAGATCGTCCGCTTCCGCCGCTGATGCCTCGATACTTTTCTCGGAGGATTCGAATTTGAAGATTTGGAACAGCCTGTTTGGGAAGATTTTTATGACCTTCCTCATCTCCATGGTGCCGGTGCTTGAGCTGCGCGGCGCGATCCCGATCGGTGTGGCGCACGGCCTGGATTACCGCATCGCCATTGCGGTGTCCATCCTCGGCAACCTCGTGCCGGTGCCGTTCATCGTGCGCTTCATCCGCAAGATCTTTGCCTGGCTGCGCACGAAGAGCGAGCGGCTCAACGGCTTTGTCACGCGCATGGAGCAGCGCGCGCTCAAAAAGTCGGACACCGTGCGCCGTGCGCGCTTCTGGGGCCTGTTCCTCTTTGTGGCCATTCCGCTGCCTGGCACCGGCGCGTGGACGGGCTCGCTCATCGCGGCCATGCTGGAGATGCGCGTCAAGGAGGCCTTCCCGCCGATCGCGCTCGGTGTTGTTACGGCCGGCATCATTGTCGCCGTCGTGACGTATGGTGCGGCGTCGCTGCTGTTTTAGCTCCGACGAGACGGGCTTTCGCTTGAAAAAGCTGCGGACGCAAACTCTGCGAGGCTTTTTGACGCACGCAAAAAAATCCCGCTGCCCCATGGGACAGCGGGATTTTTTATGTACCGGTTACTCGGCGAACGCTTTTTCCAGCGCCTCGAGCTCCTCGCGCAGCTCGTGCGGCAGCTTGTCGCCGAACTGCTCAAAATACTCGCGGATGCCCGCGCAGTTTTCGCGCCAGCTCTCGGCGTCGAGCGTCAGCAGCGCTCTGAGCGTCTCGACCGTCACGCCGCTGCCGTCGAGATTGATGTCCTCGGGCTTCGGCTCATAGCCGATGACCGTCTCGTCCGCGCCCACCTCGTCGAAGCAGCGCTTGAGGATCCACTCGAGCACGCGCAGGTTGTCGCCGAAGCCCGGCCACAGGAAGCGGCCGTTGTCGTCCGTGCGGAACCAGTTGACGTTGAAGATCTTCGGCGCGTTCGGCAGCTTCTCGCCCATGTCGAGCCAGTGCTGCCAGTAGTCGGCCATGTTGTAGCCGCAGAACGGGCGCATGGCCATCGGGTCGCGGCGCACAACGCCCACGGCGCCGGTCGCGGCGGCCGTCGTCTCGGACGCCATCGTCGCGCCGACGAACACGCCGTGCGCCCAGTCGCGGGACTGGTAGACCAGCGGGGCGGTTTTTGCGCGGCGGCCGCCGAAGATGATCGCGCTGATCGGCACGCCGGTGCCCTTGAAAAACTCCTCGCTGATGCACGGGCAGTTCTCCGCCGGGGCGGTGAAGCGGCTGTTCGGGTGCGCGCCGCGCGTGCCGTCGCTGCCGTCCCACACTTCGCCCTTCCAGTTGCGCAGGTGGCCCTTGGGCGGCTGCTTGGTCATGCCCTCCCACCAGACGGTCATGTCGTCCTCGTTGAGCACGACGTTCGTGAAGATGGTGTTTTTGCTCGTAGATGCGAGCGCGTTCGGGTTGGATTTCTGGCTCGTGCCGGGGGCGACGCCGAAGAAACCGTTTTCGGGGTTCACGGCCCAGAGGCGGCCGTCCGGGCCGACGCGCAGCCAGGCAATGTCGTCGCCAACGGTCCAGCACTTCCAGCCGTTTTTGCGGTAGCCCTCGGGCGGGATGAGCATGGCGAGGTTCGTCTTGCCGCACGCAGACGGGAACGCGCCCGTCACATAGCGAACTTCGCCCTTGGGATTCTGGATGCCGAGGATGAGCATATGCTCAGCCAGCCAGCCCTCGCGGCGGCCGAGCACGGAGGCGATGCGCAGCGAGAAGCACTTTTTGCCCTGCAGCACGTTGCCGCCGTAGTTGGAGTTGACGGAGATGATCTTGTTCTCCTCCGGGAAGTGGACGATGTAGCGATTCTCGGGGTCGAGCGTGACCTTGGAGTGCACGCCGAGGATGACGTCGCTGCTGTCGCCGAGCGCGTCGAGCACCTTCGTGCCGATGCGCGTCATGATGGCCATGTTCAGCACGACGTAGATCGAGTCCGTGACCTCGATGCCGTACTTGGCAAACGGGGAGCCGATCACGCCCATGGCGTAGGGGATGACATACATCGTGCGGCCGGCCATGGCGCCGCGCAGGATCTCGTGCAGCTTGGCCTTCATCTCGTCCGGATCCATCCAGTTGTTTGTGGGGCCGGCCTCTTCGCGGGTCCTGGAGCAGATAAATGTCCGGCCCTCGACACGCGCCACGTCGTTGACGTCGCTGCGATTGAGATAGCAGCCGGGCAGCTTTTCTTCATTGAGTTTGATGAGCTCGCCGGTTTCCACGGCGATCTTGCGCAGGGATTCGAGCTGGGCCTCCGAGCCGTCGATCCAGACGATCTCTTTCGGGGTCGTGAGTTCGGCGGTTTTCCGCACCAGCTCCAGTACGGACGGGTTTTGCGTCAGTTCCATGTTGTCAGGTTCTCCTTTTTGACTAAAATTTCTCGACCTTGATCCGTATCTATACTACATTTCTCTGAAAACACCTTACACCATCCCGCCGCGCCTGTAAACCCCAAAACGGAAACTTTTCCTGTGAACCTTTTCACACAGGCGCATTTGTGCTACAATGCGCGCAGACATTTCCAATCCGAAGGAGGACCCCCACCATGTGGAAAACCATTGTGCCGGCGGCGGCCGTGCTGGCGGCCGAGGCGGTCATCCGCCGGCGGATCAACGCCCTGCCGGCCGAGACCTTTCCGCTGCGCATCGGGCCGCGCGTGCAGCTGCGCCGGGCGCACAACCGGGGCCTGCTGTGCAGCAAGCTCGCGCAAAAGCCGCGGGCGGCCGCCGCGCTGCAGACCGTGTCCGCCGCCGCGCTCGCGGCCATGGCGGCCGTGTGCGTCTGCCGCCGGAGCGGCACGGCGCTGCAGATCGGCATGGGCCTGATGCTCGGCGGCGCGCTGGCCAACCTCATCGAGCGCTGGGCGCGCGGGTCGGTCACGGACTATGTGTACTTGCCGCGGGCGGTCATCCCGTTTTTCCGGCGCATCATCTGGAACGCGGCCGACCTGAGCGTCCTGACCGGCTGCATCACGGCGGTGATCGCGCTGCTGTGTGATGAACTTTAATTATGTCAATTGAATTATGTAAACTATTTGGACGAGGTAACAAAGCCTGCCCCTTGGGGAGAAGATGGCACAGTGCTGTGCGCAGTGGAGGATGCGGTGTTTGTTTGCCATTACATATCTGAGCTTATGTAAACTGGAATTATGTAAACAGCTTGGGCATGGTAACAGAGCCATCTCCTCGAGGAGAAGGTGCCGAACCTGGTTCGGCGGATGAGGTGTTTTTGGCATTGCGCACGTCGGCACGATCGCGGGGGAGCGCGATGGGGCAAGACCCGCCTCGTAAGGAATCCGGCTGCTTTTTGGCAGCAGCACCCATAATCGCAAAGCCTCCAGTCCATAGCGCAGCAGGGGAGCGCGAGGGGGCAAGACCCGCCTCGTAAGGAACCGGGCTATCTTTTTGCCTAAAAGGCAAAAAGATAGCCCCTTGCTCCAATATCGGAACAAGGGGCTATCCTGCCGTGTTCGGTTCCATCACCCGAACCTCCTTTTGTTTTCGTTTCCTGCCGTGTGCAGAGGTTTTGCGCTGCACGCGGACTCCGACCGCTGTGAAGGGAAATGCTCTTTCAAGATTCCGCACCACTGCGTGCCGTCTCCGGAGTTACAGAACCCAGTCTGCTTCCGGACGATTCAGTACATCGGACTCACCTCCGTCGATTCCGCTGAACCTGTATTCTAAAGGCGCTGCCCCTCGTGAGGGGCTGCTGCTCTCCTCGGGTTCTGGCTACAGTATAGCAGCTTGTTTTCTTTTTGTCAATGATTTAATAAACAAAAATTGCATAAAATGTTCAGCAAAAACGCCGAATTTTCACTGCCTCGTGCCAACGCCCCTGCGTGCGGGGCGCTGGCAAATCCTCTGCGGCGGCGCGCAAAAGGAAAACCGCCGTGCGTATCCGTCGGCGCACAGCGGCAGCAGCTTCGGTTCAGCGGTCGCTCGGAGCGGCGCTCTGACCGCCGAAGATCCAGTCGTCGAGGTCCTGGCCCATATGTTTTCACCTCCCGGTAGATTCGCATACGGCCATTGTATGCGCGCCGGCGCGAAAAAATGCACGAACCGGCACCGTGGAAATAGAAAGAACTTGAAACCGTCGGCCGTTTGCGCTATAATCTATCCATATTTTCCGGAAGCGGAGCCTGTCTCCGCGGGCAACACAATTTTCAAAGGATAAGGTGAATCACGAATGAGTGCATCCCAGGACAAGAAGCGCCGCACAAACGAGCGTGCGCTGGGCACGGAGCGCCGCCAGGTCGCCTCGCAGAAGGAAGCCAAAGAGCGCAAGCAAAGCAAGATCAAGTGGACGGTCGGCTCGATCATCGTCGTGCTGCTCGTCGCCGCGATTCTGATCGGCAACTCCAGCCTCTTTTATACCGCGCGTCCCGCGCTGCAGGTCGGCGATGTGAAGTATTCCTCGGCGGAGGTCAATTATGCCTACCGCACGGCCTACCTCTCGTTCTGCAACCAGTACGGCAGCTATCTGAGCTACGTCGGCCTGGATACCAACAAGGCGCTCGATGAGCAGAAGTGCGGCATCAGTGACGAGTTTGACACCTGGGACGATTATTTCCGGGACGCTGCCGAGAAGAATCTGGTGCAGGTCACGGCGCTGTGCGATGCCGCCGAGAAGGCCGGCGTCACGCTCGACGAGGACGACCAGCACGAGATCGACGAGCAGTTTTCCTACATCGAGCTTGCTGCCAAGCAGTATAAGTACAACTCCGTCGGCAAGTATCTCCAGGCGGCTTACGGCAACGGCGCGACCAAGAAGGTCGTGCGCCACATGCTGGAGCTGAGCCAGCTTGCCACGAAGTATTCGCAGCAGCAGTATGACAGCTACACCTATACGCCGGAGGAGATCGAGGCCAGCTACGCCAAGAACGCCAACGCCTACGATACCTACAGCTATCAGTACTATCTTGTTCAGGCGGATACCGAGGACACCACGGACGACGACGGCAACACCTCTGCCAAGACCACGGACGCCACGATGGCGGCCGCCAAGGCCACGGCCGACAAGATCGCCGCCGCCACGCATGATGCGGACAGCTTCACTGCCGCCGTCACGGCAAACGTGCCCGCCAAGGAGTCCGAGGACGGCACGACCACTGCGCCGAGCGTCACGGACAATGCCGATACCAAGGGCTCGAGCTTCAGCTCCGCCGTGTATGCCGACTGGCTCTACAGCACCGACCGCCATGCCAATGACGTGACCGTCGTGGAGCAGGAAAACAGCGGCTACTATGTCGTGCTCTTCGAGAGCCGCGACAACAACCAGTATAACACCGTCAATGTGCGCCATATCCTCATCAAAGCGGAGGACAGCGAC
The DNA here is from genome assembly GCA_900317855.1 of uncultured Eubacteriales bacterium. Classification (GTDB taxonomy): domain Bacteria; phylum Bacillota; class Clostridia; order Oscillospirales; family Oscillospiraceae; genus CAG-103. Next base: position 20,995 of record ONIG01000014.1, read on the forward strand.
GGCGACGGCACGTATTCCGACGAGGATAAGCAGAAGGCCAAAGACGCGATCGACGACGTCTACCAGCGCTGGACGCAGAGCGACCAGACCGAGGACGACTTTGCGCAGCTGGCCGAGTCCTTCAGCCAGGACAGCGGGTCGAACACGAAGGGCGGCCTGTATGAGAACGTCTACAAGGGCCAGATGGTGCAGGAGTTCAACGATTTCTGCTTTGACCCCGCGCGCAAGCCGGGTGACGTGGGCATCGTCTTTAACGAGAGCGATTCCTACTGCGGCTACCACCTCGTGTACTACGTCGGCCAGGGCGAGCGCTACTGCGATTACCTCGGCGATCAGGCGCTGCGCACGGCGGACTTCAACGAGTGGGAGAGCACGTTCTTCGACAGCTGGACCAGCACCGAGCTCAAGGGCATGAAGTACGTCGGATAAATCAGACACACGAAAGATATGCAAGATATGCGACAGAGCCGCCCGCCGGGCGGCTCTGCGTCTATCATAAAGTGCGGCTGCTCCATGTCGACAGAGCAGCGGGGGAGCTCGAGGAGGCGAAGCGCCCGCCTCGAATGAGATTTTATGCATCCGGCATTTTTGCCGTGCAAAATGCCGGATGGCGACGGCTTGCACTTTTGAGCAAGCCGGACGGCTCTTTTTTTCAGCTTTCAATGGAGGAACAGCTATGACCAGAACCAAAACACAGCGCTATGACACGACCGTGCTCGACGCGCGCGCCCTTGCCGACGCGCTCGAGACCGAGGAGGAAGCCGGCTGGGAGGTCGCGGAGGCGGGCTATGACGGCACGGACTTTGTCGTGACCTTCGAGCGGGAGGGCGCGCTATGACCGAGCAGACCATCCGCACGCAGATGCTCCTCGGCGAGGCCGCGCTCGCGCATTTGCGCAGCAGCCACGTTGCGGTGCTCGGCCTTGGCGGTGTGGGCAGCTGGTGCGCCGAGGCGCTGGCCCGCGCCGGGGTCGGCGCGCTCACGCTCGTGGACGAGGACACCGTCAGCGAGAGCAACATCAACCGCCAGTGCTGTGCGCTGCACTCCACGATCGGCCAGCCGAAGGCGGCCGTCATGGCCGCGCGCGTGCACGACATCAACCCTGACATTGCCGTTGACGCGCGTATGGAGCGCTACGAGGCGGCGACGCGGGAGCGGTTTTTCGACACGGAGTATGATTACATTGCCGACTGCATCGACCTCGTGTCCTGCAAGGTGGACCTGATCCGCACCGCGCATGTGCGCGGCATCCCCATCGTGTCGGCGCTCGGCACGGGCAACAAGCTGGATGCGAGCCGGTTCGAGCTCTGCGACATCAGCCAGACGAGCGGCTGCCCGTTCGCGCGCGTCATGCGACGCGAGCTGCGCAGCGCTGGCTTCACGCACCACGCGGTCGTGTTCAGCCCGGAGCCCGCCATGACGCCGGAGGCGCTCTGCGCCCCGCCGCCGGGCCGCCGGAGCGTGCCCGGCTCGCTGCCGTGGGTACCGGCCAGCGCGGGATTGCTGCTGGCGCAGAAGATCGTGCTCGATCTGTGCGCCGCGCCGGAGGCGCATCTATGAAGCCCGTCTGGATCGTGCTGCTGTGCCTGCTGGGCGCGGCGGTGCTGGCGGCGCTGGCATGGCTGCTCGTGTGGTATATCGAGCAGCGCGTGCTGGCAAAGTCGCTCGGCCGCGTGCCGGAGCGCGCGGACGGTCAGGCCGCGTGGGAGCAGCACGTCCTGCGCAAGCAGGGCTGGACGGCGGATTCCGAGCAGGGCAGGGCGGCGCTCGCGCGCGTGCGCGCCGGGGTCGCGGCCATGCAGGAGCAGCCGCACGAGGATGTGTTCACCCCCGCGCCCGACGGCACGCGCCTGCACGCGCGGCTCTACCGCGTGCCCCACGCGCATGCCACGGTCATCCTCTGCCACGGCTACCACAGCCACGCCGAGCATGATTTCAGCGCCCAGTTTCCGGCGTTGTACGCCTCCGGCGGCTGCAACCTGCTGCTCATCGACGAGCGCGCGCACGGCCTGAGTGAGGGCAAGTGCCTCACGTTCGGCCAGCTCGAGCGCTATGACATCGCCCAGTGGGTGCACTGGGTGCGCGAGCACTCGCGCGTGCAGCGGCCTATCGCGCTCTACGGTGTGTCCATGGGCGCGGCGTCGGTGCTGCTGGCGGCGCAGCTGCCGGAGCTGAAGGACGAGCTCGCCTGCGTTGTGGCCGACTGCGGCTACTCCAGCTTTGAGCTCGAGGTCACGGACGCCGTGCGCCACGGTACAAATGCGCCGCGCTGGCTGCAAAAGCCGCTCGCGCTCGCCTGCGTGCGCATCCTGCGGCGCAATGGGCTGGACTTTGCGGCCGTCGATACCACGCCCGGCATGGCCGCGCTCGATCTGCCTATCCTGTTTTTCCACGGCGACGCGGACACCTTTGTCCCCCTGCACCACAGCGAGCGCAATCTTGCCGCCTGCGGGCGGCCGCAGCGGCTCGTCGTCATCCCCGGCGCGGAGCACGCCATGTCCGCGCAGGTCGACCCCGAGCGCTACCGGCACGAGCTGCTGGTCTTCCTGTGGCGCAATACGAACTACCTCTGGGCCGAGCGCGACAAGCCGCTCAAATGAGCCGCGGCCGAAGCAGCGCAAAAAGTGTGCGGTTCTGATGCAGTGATCCCCCCCACCTGGAACGAGATTTCCTGTTATATTCGCAAGATCTTCACCACTTAGGCGCAAAAAAGCCGGATGTCTGTGACATCCGGCTTTTTTGCCTTGTATCAGCCCTGCAGCAGGGATGCGGCGGCCGTGCCGATGGCGGAGGCGTTCGGTACGGGCTTGCACACGCAGTAGCGCTGGTGCTTCTGCACGAGAAACGCATCGAGCTCCTCGCTGACGGCCGGGCGCAGCAGCGTCGAGTAGCGGAACAGCGACCCGTCCACCGCCACGACCATCGGACGGTAGCGGTTCTTTGCGCCGTCGGTCAGGAAAACGATGGCCGCAATATTTGCGACGATCGCCTTTGCCGCGCGGCCGAACACGCCCTGAATGACCATGGCGGCGGTCTTGCGGTCGGCATCCGCGGCGGCAGCCAGCGCCGCGATGGCGCCGCAGTCCGGGTCCGCGCCGAAGGCGTCCGCGTCGGCGGCGGTCAGCACGTCGAGCGCGGAGAGCTTATCCGCCGTCTCTGGCGCGAACAGTCCGTCGTTTGCTGCGGCGATGAGCGCCAAGCGGCTGAGCTCGCCGAGATAGCGGCCGCTCGTCATCTTCTCGAACCGGTACGCACCCGGTGCGGTCGAGGCCGCGTCGAGCGCTTTGTCAAACGCGCTCTGCGGCACGTCGGTGAACGAGCCGGACTCGAGGTTGACGAGCATCTCGCCGTCGGCGTCGCGGCCGAGCTTTTCGATCGCGCGCACCGGCAGCAGGCAGCACGTGTTCGTGCCCGTGCCGTTGACGAGCCCGGCAAAGCCGTTGGCGTAGTTGTTGGCGATGGTGGTCGAGCCACTCAGGTACGTGGCCGGGGTGTCGTTGATGACCGTGATGGGCAGCTTCGTGCAGCCGCGGCGTTCGAGCTCCTCGGCCAGATCCGCGCCCACGAGGTGGTCCTCCCACCCGGTCAGCTGCACCTCTTTGGTCATGCCGAGCACCTTTGCGTCCAGCTCCGGCGTGTTCTCCGCCGGGTAGCTGAAGCAGATGCCGATCTGCGTGACCCGGTCGAGCAGCGGCTCGAGCGCGTCGGCCGCCAGCCGGATGAAGTCCATCCAGTCGGCGTCCTGCTCCGAGCCGGGCATAGGCATTGTGCGCTCGTTTTCGATGATGGGCTGGCCGAACTCGTAGTGCACGGTGGCAACGCGGAAGTTCGTGCCGCCGGCATCGATGACGGCGATGCGCTTGCCCTCCGGGGCGGCGTGGCCATGCGGCGTGAGGTAGGCCGGCAGCATCGGCAGGCCGCCCGCCTCGCCGCGCAGGCCGCGCTGCATCGCGGCAAGCATGGCGTCGGTGAGCGCCTGTGTGTCGAGCTGGTCGGGTGCGGCGTCGTACTTGCGCAGGAAGGCGAGCACGCGCGCGTCGATGTGGATCGCGGGCACGGGCTCGTCCTGTGCCGGTGCGGCGAAGGGGAACGGCGCGCGCGGCGCGGCCGGAGCCTCTGGCGTCGTGACGGTGGCGGGCTTGTTTTTCTTGAAAAACGGAAGCTTCATATGTGTTCTCTCTCTTTCTTACCGAAAACCCCGCGCCGGGCCCGGCGCGGGGTCGGTGTAAATTCGGTTGCGGCTCAGGCGTTCGGGGCCTCGCCCTTGACGCTCTCGACCAGACCGGCCGCCAGCGCGGCAGCGCCCTGGATCTCGGACGGGATGATGATCTTCGTCGCGCGGCCGTCCGCGGCGGCGGCGAAGGCCTCGAGGCTCTTGAGCTTGATGACGGCGTCGGACGGCATGGACTCGTTGATGAGCCGGATGCCCTCGGCGGTCGCGCGCTGCACGGTCAGGATGGCCTCGGCGCGGCCCTGCGCCTCGAGGATCTGCTCCTGCTTTTTCGCGTCGGCGCGCAAAACGGCCGACTCCTTCTCGCCCTCGGCCATGAGGATGGCGGAGCGCTTCTCGCCCTCGGCGCGCAGGATGGCCTCGCGGCGTTCGCGCTCGGCCTTCATCTGCTTTTCCATGGCGTTCTGGATCTCCTTGGGAGGGAGAATGTTCTTGAGCTCCACGCGGTTGACCTTGATGCCCCAGGGGTCGGTGGCCTCGTCGAGGATCTGGCGCATCTTGGTGTTGACGATATCGCGGCTGGTCAGGCACTGGTCGAGCTCGAGGTCGCCGATGAGGTTGCGCAGCGTCGTGGCCGAGAGATTCTCGATCGCGAGGATCGGCTGCTCGATGCCGTAGGTGTAGAGCTTCGGGTCGGTGATCTGATAGTAGACGACGGTGTCGATCTGCATGGTGACGTTGTCCTTCGTGATGACGGGCTGCGGCGGGAAGTCCGCGACCTGCTCCTTGAGCGACAGACGCTTGGCGACCGACTCGATGAACGGGATCTTCAGGTGCAGGCCGACGCCCCACGTGGTCTTGTAGGCGCCGAGGCGGGTGATGACATAGGCCTGTGCCTGCGGGACGATGCGGATGTTGCGCACGAGGATGATGAGTGCGATCAGGATGATTCCGTAGAGAACGTATTGCATGGCGATTCCTCCTTATTCTTTTGCGCCCGCGGTCACGCAGGCGGGTGTGACGATGAGCTTGACGCCCTCGATGCGCAGCACGGTGGCGGCGGTCCCGGCGGGGATGGGGACGTCAGAGTCGGCGCGGGCGGTCCAGACCTTCCCGCCGATGGCGACGGCGCCGCGGCCGGTCAGGTTGTCGATATCCTCCGTGACGAGACATTCCTGCCCGATGAGCATATCGGCGTTCGTGGGCTGGGTGCGGCTGTTGATATATTTTTTCACCAGCGGGCGCGTCACGGCGAAGGCCGCGATCGACACGGCGAAAAACCACACGAGCTGCAGCCACAGCGGCGCGTGGAACATGGCGGCGATGAGCGCGGCGAGCGCGCCCACGGCAAACCAGATCGTGACCAGACCGGCGGTCAGGCCCTCGATGATCAGAAAGATCACGATCAGGCCGATCCAGATGGCCGGCATGGTGAACGGGATCCCGGCAATGACCATAGACAAAACCTCCTCTTGCAATGGGTAGCGGGTTGCTTGCGGCAGCGGTTTGCTACAGAAATATCATACCTGATTTATAGTATAAAAGCAAGTAAAACCCCCGTAATTCCGGCGCATGAAATTTCCGGACGGTTTTCCTCTTTACTTTCCTAAATAATTAGAGTAAAATAGTGTCCGAAAAAAATCGTGTTTCAGCATCCATATATCTGATGAGAAATAAGGAGCGCATATGAATAAACAGCATAAAAAACCGCGCTGCGATGACATGTACCGTGCCATCCTGACGCTCAAGACCGTCGACGAGTGCAAGCAGTTTTTTGATGACCTGTGCACGGTCACGGAGCTGCAGGCCATGGAGCAGCGCTATCAGGTGGCGCAGTATCTCGACGCGGGCCTGATCTACAACGACATTCTGGAAAAGACCGGCGCCTCGAGCGCGACGATCAGCCGCGTCAACCGCAGCCTGCAGTACGGAACCGGCGGGTATGAGATCGTGTTCGGCCGGCTCAAGGAGCAGGCAGAAAAAATGCCGGAGGAGCAGGCGTGAGCGCTTACGGCGCCCTTGCCGCGTGGTACGATGCGCTGACCCGCGATGTGGATTATGCCGCGTTCGCGGACTTTTATGAGCAGTGTTTCCAGCAGGGGCGCGGCGCGTGCCGCACCCTGCTGGATTTTTGCTGCGGCACCGGCACGCTCACGCGCCTGATGGCCGCGCGCGGGTATGAGATGATCGCGACCGACGGTTCACCCGATATGCTCATGCAGGCGCAGGCGCACAACGCCGACCTGCCCGCGGACGCGGTGCCGCCGCTGCTGCTGTGCCAGGAGGCGTCCCAGCTCGACCTCTACGGCACGGTCGATGCGGCCTACTGCTCGCTCGATGGGTTTGACTACCTGCCGCCGGAGGAGCTGCCGGAGGTGCTGCACCGGCTGCACCTGTTCGTGCGCCCGGGCGGGATGCTCATTCTGGATATCCGCGACCCGGCGTCGTTCCGCGCGCTCGACGGCGGCACGTTCGTCGACGAGACGGACGATGTTCTGTGTCTCTGGCGGGCGGAGTTTGACGCGGCAGCCCAGACCATGCACTACGGCATGGATCTGTTCACGCGCGCGGGGGAGCTCTGGTCGCGCGCGTCGGAGGAGCACATCGAGTATGCGCACACGCCGGAGCGGCTCGCGCAGATGCTCACGCAGGCGGGCTTTCTGGACGTGACCGTCCGGCGCGACGGCCCGCAGGCGGATGCCGGGCGCATTTTCCTCACTGCGATGCGCAGCCTGGAATACGGCGTCTGAATTGTGCAAAAACTCCGGATGCGGCTCAATGCGGGCTGCACCCGATTCCAAGATTTCTGAGGTGAAAACAATGGATGAGATCATCCGCGCCGTCTCAAAAGACGGTTTTGTGAAAATTTCGGTCGTCACCGCGCGCGACGCGGTGCAGCGCGCCAACGCCATCCACCACTGCAGCCCGACGGCGATCGCCGCCCTCGGCCGCAGCCTGTGCGCGGCGTCGATGCTCGGTGACCTGCTCAAGGAGGAAAACGGCACGCTCACGCTGCGCATCAGCGGCGGCGGAGGTCTCGGCAGCATCATCGCCGTGTCGGACAGCGAGGGCAATGTGCGCGGCATGGTCTCGAACCCCGCGTTCGACCTGCCCACGCGCCCGGACGGCAAGCTCGATGTCGGCGGCGCCGTCGGCAAGGATGGCATGCTTACCGTCAGCCGCGACATCGGCCTGCGTGAGCCATATATCGGCAGCACGGAGCTCGTCAGCGGCGAGATCGCGGAGGACCTGTCCGCCTACCTTGTCGAGAGCGAGCAGATCCCGGCTGCCTGCGGCCTCGGCGTGCTCGTCGATACCGACCACAGCGTCAAGGCGGCCGGCGGCTTCCTCGTGCAGCTCATGCCCGGCGCGCCGGAGGATCTGATCACAAAGCTCGAGGACAACATTTTCATGATGGACCAGCTCACGACCATCCTCGATGAGGACGGGGCGGACGCCATCCTTCCGCAGGTCATGCGCGGTCTCGAGCCGGCGATCGTCCTGCGCCACCCGATGGCCTATCGCTGCGCGTGCTCGCGTGCGCGCGTGGAGCAGGCGCTGCGCCAGTGCGGCGCGCAGGAGCTGCAGGACATGATCGCCGAGGGCAAGGACACGCAGGTGCACTGCCAGTTCTGCGATGCGGAGTATGTTTTCACCCCGGCGGAGCTGCAGACGCTGCTCGATGCCGAAAACGCTGACGCCGCAGCAGATTGACCGCGCTCGGGGTGGCATCGCCGCCCCGAAAATGTACATTTGCCGAAAAAATTACCGAAAATCTCTTGACAATTTTTTTGGCGTCTTGTATAATGAGCAAGCTGCGAAACGGGAGCATAGCTCAGCCGGGAGAGCACTTGCCTTACAAGCAAGGGGTCACAGGTTCGAGCCCTGTTGTTCCCACCAGTTTTTCAATTGCATATGCCTCTGTAGCTCAGTTGGTAGAGCAGGGGACTGAAAATCCCCGTGTCGTTGGTTCGATTCCGACCGGAGGCACCATTTTGCGGGCATAGCTCATTTGGCAGAGCGCCACCTTGCCAAGGTGGAGGTAGCGAGTTCGAATCTCGTTGCCCGCTCCATTTTTTGGCGCCATAGCCAAGTGGTAAGGCATGGGACTGCAAATCCTTGACCCCCGGTTCAAATCCGGGTGGCGCCTCCAAAAAGAAACACCAGCCAGTCGGCTGGTGTTTCTTTTTGCAGACACCGATGGCGTTCCTTCCAATACCGCAATGTCCACCCACCGGTCAGACCGGCGGATGGGCATTTTTTGTGCATAGACCCCGGCTGAGAGGCTGCGGCAGACCGGCGCGACGCACCGGCGGCACCTGCCGGAAGCACGGGATTTGACAATCGGCCGTGATTTGTGTATAATCACTACAAAATCTCTGATTTTTTGTGAAATCTGTCCTCCGGCCTCCGGAGACAGGGAGGAAAGCAACGTGACATACACTGTGGACGACACGATGAAGAAGCTGCTCGGCGCGCCGGAGGCGGTCGCGGTCCTCGAGCGGTTCTTCCCCAAGATCCTGAAGAATCCGGCCCTGCAGATGACCGCCGCCATGACGCTGCGCCAGGTGGCCGGGTTTGCCCAGTCGGGCCTGACGGCCGACTCGCTCGCGGAGATCGACGCGCAGCTGCGCGCGCTCCCGTCGTCCGATGGCTGAGCCATTTCCACGCGCCCCCGGTATCTTGCCGGGGGCCGTCTGCTGGATACCATTCTGAAAAGGACTGAGGTCATTCTATGGACAACACGTTACCGCCGCTCAAGCGCATTGCCGCCGTTCACGATCTGTCCGGGCTCGGCAAGTGCTCGCTGACCGTGGCGCTGCCGGTCATCTCCGCCACGGGCGTGGAGTGCGCCTGCATTCCGACGGCCGTGCTCAGCACGCACACGGGCGAGTTCACCGGCTGGACGTTCCGCGATCTGTCGGACGATATGCTGTCCATCGCGCACCACTGGCAGCGCATCGGCGTGCGCATCGACGGGGTTTATTCCGGCTACCTTGCTTCGCCGGAGCAGGCGCAGCTGCTCGCGCAGACGCTTGACTGCATCGCCGCGCCGGATACCCTCGTCGTGATCGACCCGGTCATGGCCGACAACGGCAGCTATTATTCCAAGATCGACGACCGGATGTGCGCAGCCTTCCGCCGCCTGCTCTCGCGCGCGGACGTCATCACGCCGAACGTTACGGAGGCAGCGCTGCTGGCTGGTCTGCCGTACGAGCCCGGCACGCACAGCGACGCCTATCTCGCGCAGCTGTTTCAGGCGCTCGGCGCGCTCGGCGCCGGCATCGTGACGGTCACGGGCGTGCGCCCGCAGCCGGACGTGATCGGCAATGTCGCCTGCGACTGCCGCACGGGGGAGATGCACGTGAGCATGCGTCCGGCGCATCCCGGCGTGTTTTACGGCACGGGCGATGTGTTCGCCTCCGCCCTCGCCGCGCTGCTCGTGCGCGGCGCACCGCTGAGCGCCGCGCTCGAAACGGCCACCGCGCTCACGGACGAGAGCATCTGCCGCTCGCTCTGGCGCGACACGCCGCGCCGCTTCGGCGTGGACTTTGAGGGCGCGCTGCCGGCGTATATCCGCCGTGTGGAGAAGATCTTTGAAGCATGAAAAAGTTACAAAATTCGACCCGCCGGAATCCGGCTCTGATTCCGACGGGTCGATTTTTTGTTACCATATTTCGACGCCATTTTGCAGAAATATGTTACCGAACAGCACGCGGGACGAAAAATCAATGCGTGGTTGATTTTATGACGAAGCGTCTGGTTTTTTGCAGAACCGACGTGAAAATGCGCGCATTTTCAAGAAATTGTGGAAAAAAATCAAGGAAAATTGCGGGAAAATCCGTTTTCGCGGTTGACATCGTGTTTGGGATATCGTATGATACAGAAGAATCCGTAATTGTTTATGTTAACTTTGCGCCGTTGCACCCGAAAACAACAGAAAAACACATTTTGTTACCGTTTTTTAACCTTTGGTGTAACCGGTTCCAACAGGATGCGCAAAGAGATCCCGGGCGGGGGAGCCGCCCGATGAGGGGCTGGGGTATGAAGAAATCGTTTATGGAGCGTCTGGCGGCGTTCATTGTGGACAAACGGCGGCTGTTCGTGATGCTGTTTGCCGTGGCGTGCGTGCTGTCGATCTTCTCGGCGAGCAAGACGGACGTCAACAATGAGCTGACCGATTATCTGCCGGACTCCACGCAGACCCGCCAGGGGCTGGAGATCATGAACCGCGAGTTCATCACCTACGGGGATGCGAAGGTCATGGTGTCCAATGTGACGCTTGCGCAGGCGGAGGAGCTTGCCGAAATGCTGCGCGGTGTGGACGGTGTCAAGGACGTGGTGTTTGAAAAAGACACACACCATTATAATAGTGCCTCGGCGCTCTTTGAGGTCACGTTCGACGGGGAAAAGCTCGACGAGATCAGCATTCAGGGCGTGAAGAACGTCCGTGCGGCGCTCGACGGCTATGATACTTATATCACAACGGAAATCGGCAACCCGACCGGCGAGATCCTCGAGCGCGAGATGCGCATCGTGCTCATCATCCTCATGTGCTCCATCTTCGTGGTGCTCCTGCTCACGAGCCATACCTACGCGGAGGTCCCGGTGCTGATCATCACCTTCGGCGTGGCCGTCTGGGTCAACAAAGGCACGAACTACTGGTTCCATGAGGTCTCGTTCATCACCAACTCCATCGCGGCGGTGCTGCAGCTCGGCCTCGGCATCGACTATGCGATCATCATGTGCCACCACTACACAGAAGAGCGCGAGCATCTCGAGCCCCGTGAGGCGACCATCCGCGCGCTGACGCTGGCCATCCCGGAGATCTCGGCCTCGAGCCTGACGACGATCTCGGGTCTGCTGGCGCTCTCGTTCATGAAGATCAAGATCGGCGAGGACATGAGCCTCGTGCTCATCAAGTCGATCCTGTTTCTGATGCTGACGGTGTTCTTCCTCATGCCGGCGCTCATCATGTACATGAGCCCGTGGATCGACAGGACGCACCACCGCCAGTTCCTGCCGCGCATCGATGCGCTCGGCCGCTTTGCCATCCGCAGCCGCTACATCGTGCCGCCGATCTTTCTGGTCATCATCATTGCGGGCTTCCTGCTCAGCAGCAAGTGCCCGTACGTGTTCGGCTACAGCACGCTCGACACCATCAAGCAAAACGACTACAAGATCGCCGAGAAGAAGATCAACACTACCTTCGGCGAGACGAACCAGGTCGTGCTCATTTTCCCGTTCACGGACTTTGAGAGCGAGGCAGATCTGCTCGATGATCTCAACGAGCTCAAGGGTGTTGATCACATTCAGGCGCTCGCGGGTGAGGAGGCCAAGGACGGCTACATGGTCACCGACTCGCTCACGCCGCGCAAGTTTGCCGAGCTCACGGACATCGACATCGGCGTGTCGCGCGCGCTGTACACGGCCTACTGTACAGCGAACGACGATTACACGAAGGCCCTCGGCCAGCTTGTGGACCTGAGCAATATCGACAACTGCTCCGTGCCGCTCATTAACATGTTCAAGTTCCTGTATGAGCAGCGCGATATCTACCGTTCGAAGATCGACGCTGCGACCATGAGCGACCTAGAGGAGATGTATGACCGCCTCATCGACGGCGAAAAACAGCTCCACTCCGAGAAGTATTCGCGCATGATCCTCTATCTCAACCTCCCGGTCGAGAGCGAGGAGACCTACGATTACCTGACGGTCATCAAGGGCGTCGTCGGCAAGTATTACGACGAGTCCTATTTCGTCGGCGAGACGGCCAAGGACAAGGACTTTTCCGATGCCTTCAGCACGGACAACACGCTCATCGGCATTTTGACGCTCGTGTTCGTCATCCTCGTGCTGCTGCTGACGTTCAAGTCGGTCGCGCTGCCGCTGCTGCTGATCCTTGTGATCCAGGGCAGTGTGTGGATCAACTTCTCGTTCCCGACGATCCTGCACAACAATCTGTATTTCCTGGCGTACCTGATCGTCAGCTCCATCATGATGGGCGCGAACATCGACTACGCCATCGTCATCTCGAGCCGGTACCTTCGGCTCAAGGAGGAGATGCCCTATAAGGAAGCCATGATCGAGGCGCTCAACCAGGCGTTCCCGACGGTCGTGACCTCCGGCACCATCCTCGCCGCCGCCGGCATGTCCATCGGCTTCTTGTCCTCGGAGAACACGGTCGCGTCCATCGGCATCTGCCTGGGCCGCGGCACGCTGATCTCGATGGTGCTGGTCATGTGCGCCCTGCCGCAGATTTTGCTGCTGGGCGACTCTCTGGTTGAAAAAACATCCTTTACGATTGGCCACCACGCCGCGCAGCAGCATCTGCAGGGGGCCATGCGTGTCAACGGACACGTGCGCGGCTATATCAACGGTTACGTCGATGCGGAGATCCATGGCCGCGTGAATGGCACGGTCAGCGCATCGATCGATATCGGAAATGTGCAGATGGAGGAGGCTCCGGCGCAGACTGTGCCGGCGGCGGATCTGCACGGTGAGGAGGGTTCCGATGAAAAGACATAATGTGCGCCGTCTGCTTGCACTGGTGCTTGTGGCGGCCATGTGCCTGCTGTGCGGCGCGGCTGCCCAGCCGAACGCCAAGGAGATCCACATCTACTCTGCGGACGATCTCGTGCAGCTGAGCAAAAGCTGCAAGCTCGACACGTACTCGCAGGGCAAGACGGTCTATCTGGACAACGATGTGGACCTGAGCGGGTCGGACTTTGTGCCGATCCCGACCTTCGGCGGCACGTTCGAGGGGCAGGGCCACACGGTCAGCGGGCTGGAGCTCTCGGGCGATGCGTCCCATATGGGCCTGTTCCGCTATGTGCAGGCGGTCGGTACGGTCCGTGACCTGAAGGTCAGCGGCAACATCGACGCCGCCGGCACCCTCAACGAGATCGGCGCCATCGTCGGCACGAACTACGGCACGATCTCCGGCTGCTCGTTCAACGGCACGATCTCCGGCGAGAACAACGTCGGCGGCATCGCGGGCACGAACGAAAGCAGCGGCATGATTTATAACTGCAAGACCGAAGGCTTTGTCGATGGCGACCATTACGTCGGCGGCATCGTCGGGCAAAACATCGGCACGATCTCCTACTGCTCGAACACCACGGGCGTGAACATCAACGCCAGCGAGGCCGTTGACAGCGCGGAGGATCTCGACTCTCTGACGCTCCCGACCGCCTCCGACGACGAGGACGACGATGCGCCGAAGAAGGCCAACACCTCCACGGACGTCGGCGGCATCTGCGGCTTCTCGTCCGGCGTCATCATCGGCTGCACGAACTGGGGCGGCGTCGGTTTTGAGCACGTCGGCTACAACATCGGCGGCATCGTCGGCCGCCAGAGCGGTCTGGTCTCCGGCTGCACGAACTGGGGCACGGCCTCCGGCCGTAAGGACGTCGGCGGCATCTGCGGCCAGATGGAGCCGTTCATCACGCTGGACGTGGAGTCCGGCTCGATCGGCGCCATGGCCAAGGAGCTCAACACGCTCCATGATCTGATGGATACCCTGCTCAACCACTCGGGCGCTGCGGCCTCGTCGCTGGCCGCCACGGTCGGCGTGCTGAGCGACAGCGCGGCCCGCGCCACGGAGAGCGCGCGCTATGTGGCCGAGCGCACCACGGACTACGTGGACAACACGGTCACGACCGTCAACGAAGTGTTCATCCGCATCAACACGGCGGAGAAAATGCTCGCCCCCGCGATCACGGAGTTTTCCGCGGCGGCCGTGTCGCTTGACAAATCGATCGATTACTTCAACAAGGGCTTTGACTATCTCGACATCGTCGATGAGATGACCGAGGCCGACAAGACGGCCTTCAAGGACGCGGCCAAGGACCTGAGCGTCTCGTCCGACCAGCTCAACGCGGCCATGGATTACTGCGCCTGGCTCATGAAGGTCATGGACAACGCCTACGGCACCGGCTCCTATGACCTGATCGCCAGCCGCCCGGACAACTGGCAGCAGATGTCCGACAAGTACGGCTACGAGTACAATCCCGACAACCTCGGCACCTATGAGTCGCAGCGCGACGCCCTGCTCAAGGGCATGGGCGATGCCGCCGAAGCGATCGGCGCGATCTCCGGCGACATCTCCACGATGACGAAGATCATCAATCTGTACTACCTCACCGAGGACTCCACCGGCCACACCCGCATGGATTACATGAGCGCCGCGTTCAAAAACGCGTTCGACGCGCTCAAGTCCTCGAGCGGCAACTTCTCGACCGGTATGAGCTACCTCGACCAGGTCACGAAATACCTCGCCAGCAACGATCCGCTCAACCTGCCCGACATCAGCAGCGATTACCGCACCGCGATGGAGCAGATGTTCGACGATCTCGGCAGCATTTCCACCGGTCTGTCCCGCCTGAGCGTGGAGACGGCCACCTACAGCAACCAGATCATCAGCGACATGAAGGCGGTCAATGACCAGTTCAACGTCGTCATGATGCGCCTGTGCGATATCCTCGAGCTTGCCCTGAGCAAGGACAAGGACGACATCATCCAGGACGTCTCGGAGGAAGAGCTCTCGAGCACGACGGACGGCAAGGTCTATAACTGCGATAACTACGGCAAAATCGATGGCGATGTGAACGTCGGCGGCGTTGCCGGCACGATGGACATCGAGTACGATTTCGACCCCGAGAGCGACTCCAATGTCATCAAAGACTCCACGCTGACGGCCAAGTACTTCACCAAGTGCGTGCTGCTCGACAGCAAGAACTACGGCAGTGCCACCTCGCGCAAAGACTGCGTCGGCGCCATCTGCGGCTACGCGGATCTGGGCGTCATCAGCGGCTGCGAGGGCTACGGCACGGCCGAGAGCACGGCGGGCGATTACGTCGGCGGCGTCGTCGGCCAGTCGCAGGGCTCTGTGCGCAACAGCTTTGCCAAGTGTGAGCTGACCGGCCGCAACTACATCGGCGGCATCGCCGGTTACGGCATGAACGTCAGCGGCTGCAACACGCTCGTGAATCTCAACGGCTCCGGCAACTGCGTCGGCACCATCGCGGGCGAGATCGACAAAGATGGCAGTGCGGCCGACAACTACTTCGTCCACGAGACGGAGGCTGGCATCGACGGCATCAGCTACGCGGGCAAGGCCGAGGGCATGAGCTATGAGGCCTTCATGGCGCGCGACGGCATCCCGGCGGAGTTCTCCAGCTTTGCCGTCACCTTCACGGCCAACGGCGAGGTCGTCAAGACGATCACGTTCGCCTACGGCGGCTCGATCGACGAATCGCAGATCCCCGATTGCCCGACGGAGGAGGGCAACTACGGCTCCTGGCCCGAGCATGACTACAGCCACCTGACCTTCGACCTCGAGGTCAAGGCGGAGTACACCGCCGTCTCGACGGTCGTGGCCGGCGACCTGTATGCCGACAACAGCCGCACGCCGATCGTGCTGGCCGAGGGCGTCTTTGACCCGGCGACGGATGTGCACATCACCTCCGCCGAGGCCGACGGCCCGACGCTGCGCGGCAACCAGCAGCTGTACATGAAGTACAACGTCGAGATCCTCAACGACACGGTCGAGGACGACACGGACAACACCGTCTCCCTGCGTGTCTACGCACCGGATAACGGCGCGAGCTACACGGTCTACACCTACCAGAACGGCACTTGGGCGAGCACGTCCAGCAGCCGCGACGGCAGCTACCTCGTCTTCAAGACAATGGACCGCGACCTGCAGTTTGCCGTCACGAAGGCGCACCACGGCCCGCTGTTCTACATTCTTATCGTGCTCATCGTGCTGGCCGTGATCGTCGCGGTGCTGCGCCTGCTCTACTGCCGGAAGCTGAAAAAGGCAGTCGCGGCGGGAACGATGACCGAGGAAGAAGCGGCGACGCTGCGCAAGCAGGGCCTGCGCATGTGGCTGGGCGAGGAGCGTGCGAAGCTCCAGGCCAGGCACGCCGCTGCCAAGGAGGCCAAGGAGGCCAAGCGCGCCGCCGCAGCGGAGGCGAAGGCGGCCGCCGAGGCGGAAGCCGCGGCCAAGGCCGCTGAAGAAGCGGCGGAAACGGCGCCGGCGGACAACGCCGAGGCAGCGGAGACCCCGGCCGAACCAGACGCTCCGGAAGCCGAAGCCGAGCCGGAAGTGACCGCTGAGGACAGCGCCGAGGCGGCCGAAGCCCCGGCGGACGAGGCGGACACGGAAGCGCAAGACTCCGATGCACCGCAGCATCCCTGACGCGAATTCATCCCTTACCCCATAAACTGCGAAGATCCCCGATCGGGTTTCCGATCGGGGATCTTTGTGTGCGCGGACGGCAAAACCGCCCCGGCCATTTGGCCGGGGCGGTCGTCAGATATGCAATCGGGTCAATTTATGCGCGCTTCCACTTGACGCCCTGCGGGGTGTCCTCGAGCACGATGCCGGCGGCCTTGAGCTCGTCGCGGATGCGGTCGGCCTCAGCCCAGTTTTTGGCCTTGCGGGCGGCCTGACGCGCGGCGATCTTCTCCTCGATGGCCTTCGCCTCGGGGTCCTCGCTGCTGTCGGAGCCGAAGGGGATGCCCAGCACGTCGCACAGTTCGAGGAAGCGGTCGAGGCACGCCTGCGCCAGCGCCTTGCTCGGGTCGGCGGCGGGGGAGGCGGCGGTGTTGATCTCGCGCACCATCTCAAAGATGACGGAGATCGCATCGGCGGTGTTGAAGTCGTCGTCCATGACGGCGTCGAACTTCTCGCGGTACTGGTCCAGGCCCTGCACGAAGGCGGCGTCCGCCTCGCTCAGCTCGCCGTCGCGGCCGTTGGCGATGAAGAACTCGAGGTTGCTCTTGGCGGTGCGCAGGCGCTCGAGCGCGGCCTTGGCCTGCATGAGGATCTCGCCGGAGTAGTTGAGCGGGCTGCGGTAGTGGCTCATGAGCATGAACATGCGGATGCAGTCGTAGCCGTAGACGGCGGCGGCCTCGCGCACGGTGAAGAAGTTGCCGAGCGACTTGCTCATCTTCTTGTTGTCGATGTTGATAAAGCCGTTGTGCAGCCAGTAGTTGACGAACTTGCAGCCGTTGGCGGCCTCGGACTGGGCGATCTCGTTCTCGTGGTGCGGGAAGGCGAGGTCGCTGCCGCCGCAGTGGATGTCGATCGTCTTGCCGAGGTAGCGGTTGGACATGGCCGAGCACTCAATGTGCCAGCCGGGACGGCCCTTGCCCCACGGAGATTCCCAGAACGGCTCACCGGGCTTGGCGGCCTTCCAGAGCGCGAAGTCGAGCGGGTTCTCCTTGATGTCGTTGACGTCGATGCGCGCGCCGGACTGCAGGTCCTCGATCGGCTGGTGGCTGAGCTTGCCGTAGTCCTTGAACTTCAGCGTGCGGTAGTACACGTCGCCGTTGACCTCGTAGGCGTAGCCCTTGTCGATGAGCGTCGTGATGAGGTCAATGATCTGCTGGATGTTTTCGGTGGCCTTCGGGTGCACGGTCGCCTCGCGGACGCCGAGCGCGTGCGCGTCGGTGAAGTACTCGGCGATGTACTTTTTCGCGACCTCCTCGCTGGAGATGCCCTCCTCGTTGGCGCGCTTGATGATCTTGTCGTCCACGTCGGTGAAGTTCTGCACGAACGTCACCTCGTAGCCGCGGTACTCCAGATAGCGGCGCAGCACGTCGAACATGATGATCGGGCGCGCGTTGCCGACGTGGATGTAGTTATACACCGTCGGGCCGCAGGCATACATGCGCACTTTGCCCGGCTCGATCGGCACGAACTCTTCCTTCTGCATGGACATGGTGTTGTACAGTTTCATATTCAGGCTCCTTTGAGACGTATTTGCAATAAAAAAGCGCCCCCATGCCGTCCGGCATGAGAGGCGAAGTCCTTCGCGGTTCCACTCTCGTTTCTCGCTCGCTGCACCGTAACGCGGTGCCTTCGGGCGGGCATTTCCTCCCGCCGCGCTCCCGGACGCACGTTCCGCCCCGCCGGACAGCACCCTCGCAGCGTCTGGGCACCTCTCTGAGACCGGGTGATGGGCGTACTCTTTCCGTTCATCGCATCCATCATCTTAGCATATGCACCCGGCAATGTCAAGGTTGCGCGCCGCGCGCCGGTGTGGTATGCTGGAAAAAACGCGGCCGGCGCCCAAGCGCGGCCGCACAGGAGGATCTTATATGAAAAAACACCTTTCGCTCCTGCTCGCATGCGTGCTGGCGCTGGCGCTGCTGTGCGCCTGCGGCAAGAAGGACGCGGTGGAGCAGACCCCCGCGCCGGAGACACCGCCGACGCAGACGGCCGCCACCGGCGGCGTGGACACGTCCTGCAAGCTCTATTTCCCGAATGACGCGGTCGACGACCTGCGCGCCGACACGGCGCAGATCCCGGACACGGAGCCGGCCGTCACGACGGCGTATGCGCAGGCGATCGCAGAGCAGCTCATCGTACATGACGCCCTGCCGAAGGGCAGCCAGGTGCTGGCCATCTCGAAGGACGGCGACGCGCTCACGCTCGACATGAACGAGGCGTTTCTCGCCGGTCTGCGCGAGAGCGGCTCGACGGGCGAGCTCATGTACATGGGCAGCCTCGTCAACACGTTCCTCGATAACTTCAACTGCACGACCGTGCGCGTCACAGTCGAGGGCAAGCCGTTCTCCACGGGCCACACGGAGTATGACAAGCCGCTGCAGGCGTTCACGTTCTGAGGCATAACCCAAAAGGCCAGCGGGCATCATGCCCGCTGGCCTTTTTATGCTTCAGGCGGCTTTCTGAAACACGTCGTGGTTCTTCACGAAGTACTCCACGCCGGAGTACACCGTTGTTATGACGATGACGACCCAGCACACGGTGTTGAGCCAGGGAATGTTCCACAGCAGCATCAGGCAGATAGCCACCATGGTCGAGGCGGTCTTGATCTTGCCGGACCAGGCGGCGGCGATGACGCGGCCGTTGTCCACGGCGATGAGCCGCAGGCCGGTCACGGCAAACTCGCGCGCGACCACGAGCAGCAGCGCCCACGCGGGCATCTGGTGCTGCTCGACAAACAGCAGCATGGCTGCCACGACCAGCAGCTTGTCGGCCAGCGGGTCCATGAACTTGCCGAAGTCGGACACCTGATTGTAGTGCCGCGCGATGTAGCCGTCGGCGAAGTCGCTCAGGCTCGCGAGCACGAACACACCGAACGCCCAGTACGTATGGCCGGGGAAGCGCAGGTACATCAGCACCAGAAACACGGGGATGAGAATCACGCGGAAGATGGTAATTTTGTTTGCAGTCGTCATGTCAGCACCTCATTCGTGGATTTGTTCGCCGGCGAGATCGCCGTCGTCGCAGCCGGTGATATGCACCGTGACCATGTCGCCGGGCTGGGCTGTGCCGGTGAAGTAGACCGTGCCGTCGATCTCCGGCGAGTCGGCATACGTCCGTCCGGAGCACATGCCGCTTTTGGCCCGGTGCTCGCACAAAACGGTCATGTCCCGCCCGATGCAGGCGGCGTTGTAGTCGTCCATGATGCCGGCCTGCAGCTCGAGAATGAGATCGGCGCGGCGCTGCGCCTCGTCCGGCTCGCAGCGGTCGGTCATCACGGCGGCGGGCGTCCCCTCCTCGGGGGAGAACGGGAACACGCCCACGCGCTCGAGCCGCACCTCGCGCAGCCACGTGCACAGCTCCTCAAACTCGGCCTCGCCCTCGCCGGGCAGGCCCGTGATGAGGCTCGTGCGCAGCACGAGACCCGGAATGCGTTCGCGCAGCTTCTGCAGCAGCGCGCGGATCTCATCGCCGGTGCAGTGGCGGTTCATGCGGCGGAGAATGTCGTTGTTGATGTGTTGGATGGGAATGTCGAGATACTTGACGATCTTGCCCTCATTTGCGATGAGGTCGATGAGCTCGTCGTCGATAATCTCGGGGTAGAGGTAGTGCAGGCGGATCCAGCGGATGCCGTCGATCTTCGCCAGCTCCCGCAGCAGCAGCGCGAGGCTCGGCTTGCCGTAGAGGTCCATGCCCCAGCGGGTGATGTCCTGCGCGATGACGATCAGCTCTTTCACGCCGAGGTCAGCGAGCTCTTTCGCCTCCTGCACGATGGCGTCGAGCGTGCGGCTGCGGTAGCGGCCGCGGATGGCGGGGATGGCGCAGAATGCGCACCAGTTGTCGCACCCCTCGGCGATGCGCAGGTACGCCCAGCCAGGCCCGGTCGTGACCACGCGGCCGATCTCCTCAATCGGGCCGCTCTTGTCGCCGAAATACAGCGGTTTTCTGTCGTGCATCACGTCCTCGACGGCCTCACAGATCTGGCCGAAGCTGCCGGTGCCGAGCATGCCGTCCACTTCCGGCAGGCTCTCGAGAATGTCGTTTTCGTACCGCTGCGACAGGCAGCCGGTCACGAGAATTTTCTTCAGTCCGCCGGCCTTTTTCACCTCGGCGAGCTGCAGGATCTGGTCGATGGCCTCGCTCTTGGCGCTGTCGATAAAGCCGCAGGTGTTGACGATGGCGACGTCGCACCCGTCCACCTCGCCGACCACCTCATGGCCGGCCTGGTTGAGCAGATAGAGCATCTGCTCGCTGTTGACCTGATTTTTCGCACAGCCGAGCGAGATCAGGCAGATTCGATATGGCATGGGTCAATACTCCTCATAGTTATCCTGATAGCGCGCGATGGCCGCGCGGATCTCGTCGCGCCCGAAGCCGCGGCGGTAGAGATAGTCCGACGCGCGGCGCAGCTCGTCGCGGTCGGGCGTGTCGCTGCGCAGGCGGCGGCGCAGCAGCGTGTCGATCTGCGCGTCCTGCTCCGGCAGCTCCTGCAGCGCGTCGTCCCACAGCTCGCGCGGGATGCAGCGGCGGTACAGCTCACTGCGGATGCGTCCGGCGCCGTAGCCCCTGGCGGCGTAGTGCCGCACGCACATGGCGGCGTACTGCGCATCGTCGAGCAGGTGCATCTCCTGCAGCCACGCGGCGGCGTCCTCGGCGTTTTCCGGGCTTTCGCCCTTTTCTTTCAGCCGGTCGGTCAGCTCCTTGACCGACATGGCGCGCGCGCCGATGATGCGCAGCGCCCGCTGCCGGCAGCGTGACCGCTCGGAGGCCGCGCGCAGCGCGTCAAGCTCCGGCGCCGTCAGTTCCTTTCCGCTGCGCAGGTGAAAATCCGTCACGACGGCGAGCGTCGTGCGCAGTTCCTCGCCGGTGTCAAACCGCGCCAGAAAGCGCTCCGGCGCGGTCTGTTTGAGCTCAATGAGCCGGGCCATCAGCCCTGAAAGTCATCGGCTGCCACTTCGACGGCGCGGCCGGAAGCGATGGCGGCCTTGCGCGCCTGCGGACTCATGAGCTTGTGGGCGTTGGCGCGGATCTCCGCCTCGATCTGATCCGAGACGTCGGGGTGCTCGCGCAGATATTCCTTCATGCTGTCGCGGCCCTGCACGCGCACATCGCCGTAGGTGTACCACGCACCGGCCTTGTCGATCAGGTCGAGCTTGACGCCGAGGTCCACGATTTCGCCGATCTTGGAGATGCCCTCGCCGTAGATGATGTCGAACTCCGCCTCCTTGAACGGGGGCGCGACCTTGTTCTTGACGATCTTGGCGCGCGTGCGGTTGCCGATCATCTCGCCGCCGACCTTCAGCGTCTCGATGCGGCGCACGTCGATGCGCACGCTGGAGAAATACTTCAGCGCGCGGCCGCCGGGCGTCGTCTCGGGGTTGCCGTACATGACGCCGATCTTCTCGCGCAGCTGGTTGATGAACACGACGATGCAGTTCGTGCGGCTGACGGTGCCGGCCAGCTTGCGCAGGGCCTGGCTCATCAGGCGCGCGATCACGCCGACGGACGACTCGCCCATCTCGCCCTCGAGCTCGCTGCGCGGCAGCAGCGCCGCCACGGAGTCGACGACCACGACGTCGAGCGCGCCGGAGCGCACGAGCTGCTCCGTGATCTCGAGCGCCTGCTCGCCGGTGTCCGGCTGGGAGATGAGCAGACTGTCAATGTCCACGCCGAGGGCGCGGGCGTAGGCGGGCTCGAGCGCGTGCTCCACGTCGATGAACGCGACCTCGCCGCCGGTCTTCTGGGCGCTGGCGAGGATGTGCAGCGCGAGCGTCGTCTTACCGGACGACTCGGGCCCGTAGATCTCGACGATGCGGCCGCGGGGCACGCCGCCGATGCCGAGCGCGAGGTCGAGCGACAGGGAACCGGTGGAGATGGCCTCCACGTTCACGGGAATGTCATCGCCGAGACGCATGATGGCGCCCTTGCCGAAGTTCTTTTCGATCTGGGCGAGCGCGGTCTCGAGCGCTTTTTTCTTATCCTCCGGCTTGACGGGGCCGGTGGAAACGGGTGCGGATTTTTTCTTTTCAGCCATAGTGATTCACCTCTAAGTATCAGATGCGGCCGACGACGACGCGCCGGATGCCGGCGGTGTCCTCAAGGGCGGTCACATCGGTGTATTTTTCTTCTGTCATCAGCGCCATGACGGCGTCCGCCTGATCCTCGCCGACCTCGAACATGAGCCAGCCGCCGGGGCGGAGGATCTGCGTCCAGTGGCGCACGATCGCGCGGTAGAACATCAGCCCGTCCTCGCCGCCGTCGAGCGCGCCGAGCGGCTCATAGTCGCGCACGGAGCTGTCGAGCGTGAGGATGTCCATGCTCGCCACATAGGGCGGGTTCGACACGATGAGGTCGAACGTGCCGATGCCCATTGGGGGCTTTTCGAGCGCGTCGGCCCTGAGGCAGATGGTGCGGTTCTGGTGGTTGCGGCGCAGATTTTCCTTGCTCACGGCGAGGGCCTCCTCGCTGATGTCCACCATGACGACGCGCGCGGCCGGCAGCTCGTGCGCCAGCGCGCAGCCGATGCAGCCGCTGCCGGAGCAGAGGTCGAGAATGCGGGCGTTCATCTTCCGGCCGACGAGCACGCGCAGCGCCGCGTCCACGAGCACCTCGGTGTCCATGCGCGGGATGAGCACGTCGGGCGTGACCACGATCGGCAGACCGTGAAACTCCCACTCGCCGATGAGATAGGCCAGCGGTTCGCCGGCGATGCGGCGCTGCAGCAGGGCCGCGATCTTCTGTTCATTTTCGTCGGAGGTGTACAGGCGCAGGTCGCGCACGAATTCCTCCTTCGTCTTGCCGACGGCATAGGCCACCAGCAGCCGCGCCTCGAGCGCGTAAGCCTCCACACCGGCGTTTTTCAGCGCCGTGCGCGTGGCCAGATACAGGTCGTTATAGGTCTTTGGCATCTCTCTATCTTCCAGTCCTTTGCTGACGGATTACCAGGCGTCGCTGCCCTTCTCTTCCGGAATCACAAGCTCAAGCGCGCGGATGGCGCACTCGATCATGCTGTCGTCCGGCTCGTTGGTGGTCAGGCGCTGCAGCCACTTGCCCGGCGCGGACAGAATGCGCGAGCAGAGGTTATCGTGCCGGCCGACCCAGCGGTTGATCTCATAACTGATGGACACCACGACCGGCAGCAGCAGCAGCCGCAGGCCGATGCGCACCCACGGATTGTCCCACAGCCCGACGCGCAGGCTCACGAGCGAGAACACGAGAATGCTGATGATGACGACGACGAACAGAAAGCTCGTGCCGCAGCGGGGGTGGAAGCGCGACTGCGGCCGCACGTTCTCGACCGTCAGCGGCAGGCCCTTTTCGTAGCAGAAGATGGTCTTGTGCTCCGCGCCGTGGTAGGCGAACATGCGCTCGACGTCCTTCATGTGCGCCACGCCCCACAGATACAGCAGGAAGATGACGATGCGCAGCAGGCCCTCAAAGAGGTTGCGCACGACGGGGCTGTGGATGAAGCTGTCGGTCAGGCCGGCGAGCAGTGTCGGGATCAGGATGAACAGCACGATCGACAGCGCGATGCCGAGCACCACGGCCGTGCCGATGATGATGTCCTTGGCCTTCTCCTCGCCGAAGTGCTTTTCGATCCAGAGATCGATCTTGCCGGGCTCCTCCTGCTCGTCCTCGGGCAGCAGGTCGGCCGAATAGGTCAGCGCCTTCATGCCCTTGACCATCGAGTCGAGAAACACGACGACGCCGCGGATGAGCGGCCAGCCGAGGATCGGGTGCTTTTCCTTGACCAGGTGCAGCTCCTCGACCTTCTCGACCATGCCGTCCTGCGTGCGGCAGACGATGGCCTGCTTTGTCGGGCCGCGCATGAGGATGCCCTCAATGAGCGCCTGCCCGCCGATGGATGTGCGGAACGAGACATTGGTATCGGGTTTTGCGGATTTGGTTTTGCTCATATGGTTACCTCGGTTACAATTTTAATTGCCGCTCTCCGGCGCGAACGGCAGGTGCACCGAAACCAGTGTGCCGCCGCCGGGGGCGTTGGCGATCGTCAGCGTGCCGCCGGAGCGGGTGATGATCTCGTCGCACACGGCGAGACCGATGCCGCTGCCGCGGGCCTTGTGCTTTTCGCCCTTAAAGAACTTTTCCTTCACGTGCGGCAGCTCGTTTTCCGGGATGCCGGGTCCGTGGTCCCTGAATTGAATGGTAGCAGCTTCACTGTCCGAAAAAACGGACACTTCGATCGTCTTGCCGTCGCGTGCGTACTTGGCGGCGTTGTCGAGGATGTTGAGAAACACCTGCTTGAGCCGCTCCGGGTCGCCGGGCACGAGTGGGATCTCCTCCTCGGGTGGGTTGTAGATGAGCTGCATCCCGTCCTGCCGCAGCAGCTCCTGATAGGTGAAGATGGTGTCCTCAAGCTCGCTCTCGATGTCGAGCAGCTCCATGCTCAGGTTGAAGCGGCCGTCCTGGATGCGGGTGAACTCCAGCAGCTCCTCGACGAGGCTCGTCAGGCGCGCGGCCTCCTTGGAGATGATGGCGATGCCGCGGCGGGAGTCGCCCTGGATGGCGGTGTCGAACATGAGCGTCTCGCTCCAGCCGGTGATGGCGGTCAGGGGCGTGCGCAGCTCGTGCGAGATCGACGAGATGAACTCCGACTGCATTTTTTCGCTGCGGCTGATCTCCTGCGACAGCTCGTTGATCGCGGTCGCAAGGCGGCCGAGCTCATCGTCGCGCTGCACCGGCAGCTCCGTGCCGTAGCGCCCGCCGGCGATCGTGCGCGTGACCTCCGTGATCTGCTCGACCGGGCGTGACACGCGCCGGCGGAACCACAGCGCGCAGATCACGGCGCTGATGGCCGCCGCGAGGATGCCCAGCACAATGCCCAGCGCGGTGCTGACGCGCCCCGCGCCCAGGCCAATGGCGGCGCCGGCGGCGACGCACAGCGCCGCGTGCACGCACTGGCCGATGGCCATGCGCGAAAACAGGCCGCGGAAGGTGTTTTTCTGTTTGGGTTCGCCTGCGGGGGTGGGGGTGACGTCCTGCATGGTCTCAGTAGCCCCACTTATAGCCGTAGCCCCAGACGGTGGTGATGTATTCGGGTTCGGTCGCGTCGTCCTCGATCTTGATGCGCAGGCGGCGGATGTTCACATCGACGATCTTGACCTCGCCGTTGTAGTCCGCGCCCCAGACGGCGTGCAGAATGTCCTCGCGCGAGAGCGCGCGTCCGGGGTTTTCCATGAACAGCTTCATGATGGCAAACTCCGTCTGCGTCAGGCGGATGTGCTCGCTGTTTTTGTCGAGCGTGCGCGAGCGCAGGTGCAGCACGAACGGCCCGCTCGAGAGCACGTCCTCGGTGTTTTCGCTGCCGCCGATGCGGCGGTAGAGCGCGTCCACGCGCGCGAGCAGCTCGGCGGGGGAGAAGGGCTTGGTGACATAGTCGTCCGCGCCGGTCATGAGGCCGGTGATCTTGTCCATCTCCTGGCTCTTGGCGCTGAGCATGAGGATGCCCATCTTCGAGCCGGTCGCGCGGATGCGGCGGCAGACCTCAAAGCCGTCGATGTCCGGCAGCATCACGTCGAGCAGCGCGACGAGCGTGTCCGGATTCTGCTTGAGCTTTTCGAGCGCCTCCTCGCCTGTGGCCGCCTCAATGGGCTCGTAACCGGACCGGCGCAGGTTGATGACGACGAAGCTGCGGATGCTGGGCTCGTCCTCAAGTACGAGAATTTTCTTCATGTAGTCCATATTCCTTTCCAAAGGCGGTGTGTGGGCGCCTTTGCGGTTAGTGGCGTCTGCTTTCCGGGAAAGCAGGAGGTTTGCAGAAATATTCATTTCAGTATATCACACAATTTACAATAGTGGTAGCAAAAAATTACGAATCGTGTTATTCTGTGACACAGGAAATGAGGTGGGCCATATGGAGCTTTTCTGGACGCAGATCACGGACGCGCAGCCGGCGCGCCCTGCGCGCACGAAGGCGCACGGGAGCGCGTGGGGCGTGTCGCTGCTGGCGTATGCGGTGCGCGCGGTCTGGGGCATCGACCTGCCGGAGACGGCGGAGCTGCCGGGCGGCAAGCCGTATTTTCCGGCGTGCCCGCAGCTGCACTTTTCCGTCAGCCATACGCGCACGGCGGCGCTCGTGGCCGTGTCGGCCGCGCCGGTCGGCGCGGATGTGGAGCAGGTGCGCCCGCTGCACCCGGCCATGGCGCGGCGGCTCGCGCAGGCGGACTGCGGCGACCTGCAGCCGTTCGAGCTCTGGACGCTGCGCGAGAGCTGGTTCAAGCTCACGGGCGCGGGCGACCTGCGTGCGATCCCGTTCCGGCGCGCGGCCGGGGTGCTTGTCCCGCCGGAGGCGGGGGCGCTCTGCCGTGTGTATGACGACATTCCCGGCTGCGCGGCCGCCGCGTGCTCGCTTGCCGAGCAGCCGCCGGAGCGGCTGCGGTTCGTGTCGCCGCGCGAGATTTGCACTTGAAATGTGCGCCCGGCTGTTGTATAATCAAACAGCCGAATTTGCCGGTGTGATGGAATTGGTAGACGTGCTTGACTCAAAATCAAGTGCCGCAAGGCGTGCCGGTTCGAGTCCGGCCACCGGCACCATGTCGAGTGAAGATAACGGATTTCGTTATCTTCACTCTTTTTTGTTGCAGCAGCAAGGTTTTTGCCTTGCTGCTTTTCTCATGCCGGGCGTGGAATATACTCGATCTCCACGCCCTGACGCACATCCGCCCGATAGTCACGGCTGCACCGAAAGGCGCTTTCCGGCAGCTCGATATAGCCGACGAAGCGGTAATAGATCACAATCCGCTGGGTGCGGCTCTTGCCGGAGCCCTGCGCCTCATACACGTCGATGTGGTCGATGAGCTCCTGCAGCAGGGGAGCGGTCAGCGTTTTCATCTCCATGAACTTCCGGATCGCAGAGAGGAAAGACTCGGAGTTTTGGGATTGCTCTTCCAACGCCGAAAGCTTTGCATGGAGCGCAGAGATCTTCTCTTTCAGCTCCAGTCGTTCGACCTCATATTTGTGGGACAGCTGCATAAACCACTCATCTGTCACCTTTCCGGCGACGTTGTCCTCATAAAGCTTTTCAAACAGGTGTACCAGCATCTCGCTGCGGACGGTGGCTTTCTGCAGATCCGCTTCCGTCTGCTTTCTCTCAGTGATCATTTCCTGATTCGTTTTCTGCGCAAGCAGGGCGGCAAATCCCTCCTCGTCGTGGCGGAGGTACGAGGCCAGCCGACCGAGCTCCAGCATGACGATCTGCTCCACGGCGTCGGCGCGGATATAGTGCCGGGATTCGCAGGTGCCGCGGTAGTCCTTCACATAGTTGGA
>ONIG01000020.1 GCA_900317855.1 uncultured Eubacteriales bacterium
TCAAAAAATCTCTCTACTAAATTACCGAAGCCTGCACCCCTCAAAAAACGACATTTGTTTTTTGCTTTTCTTTTGAGGTGGTCTGCAGTAGCGGATTCTGGCGTGATTTTCTCAGCATTGTCCTCTACTCCTGTACCGCACGGTTTTGAGGCAAAAAGTAAACACCGGGCTGAAAATTTCCTTCTACTCCTGTACCGCAACATCCAAAGCCAAAAAGTAAACACCGCATCGAAATCTTTTTTGAAAAGCCCTCTATTCCTGTACCGCAACATCGAGCGGAAAATTTTCAACATCAACTTCAAAAATGCTGCGAATGCCCCTCACTCTCTTACCGCAACATCGGAGGCCAAAAAACGACATCAATTTTTGAAATTTCCCAGATAATTCACAAATTAATGGGATTTCACGGCTCAAAGCGCAAAAAGAGCGTCTGCCTCTTTTCAGAAGCAGACGCTCTTTTGGTATTATTCAGTTTTTACCTCATCAGCCGGATCAGCAGCTCGTTCACGTCCTCTGTAGGCTTGCCGCCGGCCAGCAGCTTGTTCCGAAAGGACAGTAGTGCGCCTGTCAGAAGCCGGCGTTCAGCGGTGCAGAGTACCAGAACCCGATCTCTATTCCTTCGCCCGAGCATGACCGCACCTCAGCAGTAGACCAGCTCAGAGAGGACGACCTCCTCGGCCCGCTGCCGGATATTGTTCATCCGACCAACCCATTCCATCTGATCGGCGGCCTTTAGCTGCTCTGTGACGCCTTCGGCCTTCTTCATTTGCTCCACGATCCGGTCGAACATGGCCTGTGCCGACTCGCCGATCTCCTTGAGATGCGGCTCAAGCGTTCCCGTCAGCAGCATTCCTGTGTAGATCCCGTCCATGTGTGTGCGCAGATACCGTCTCCGCGCCGCTGCAAATCTGTTTTCCATATCGTGTCTCCTTCATGTTTACGGTGGTGGTTTCTTTCTTCGCCTTCATACTACCGCAGCACGGCAGAAAGCACCAATGTGTAACAATCAGATTTACAGACTTGACGGCAGGGAACTCTCCCAAGGCGTAGGTTGATGCTTGCCAAATCGAAGGCTTTTCTCCATCTCATAGGACTGGCTTCTTCTTTTTGCACTAATACGACTTAAAACAGACATTTTAATAACTATCGAGCGGACAGATCCTCGGATTATCGGTGAATATTCAGTGTGTTTTCGGGCACAAAGGCAGCGATGCACACTTTTCAACAGAAAAACAAGTCTGAAAAACACACTTTTCATATTTTGGCGCTGATCCTACCCATCCAGAAGGCTCTCGAGCGGAGCGCCGTCGCCCGGAAAAGTGTCCATCATCGGTACGCCCATGAAAAACCACGCATCGGTTAGGTACGTGGTTCAAGCTGCCAGATCGAAAAAAGCCGGATATTATATACGAAAATCATCAATTTCAGTTGAAAATTGGCGAGTATTCCGCTATAATATCATTGCGATTTTATAAACTCTGACCAAGGAGGGTGAAACATGGCCGTTAGCTTTAAAAAGCTCTGGAAGCTGCTCATTGATAAAGATATGAAAAAGAGCGACCTTGAGCGTGAAGCCAAGATCACTCATTACGCATTAAGCAAGCTTTCTCAGGGGAAGGACGTCTCCACCGAGGTCTTAGGCAAGATCTGCGAGACGCTCAACTGCACGATAGACGATATCATGGAATTCGTGCCGGATCAGGAGGAAAAGCATGGAAACTAAAGATATTCTCAATTTGATTGCACTTATTGTCATTCCTATCGCTGCGGTCCTTATTGGTCGGTGGCTCCAAGACCGTTCTGAAAAGCGTAAAGATAAGATGCAAATATTTAAAGTGCTAATGACCTCAAGAATATATGGATGGACTCCTGACAGCGTAAACGCGCTCAACATCATTGACGTTGTGTTTTCCGATGACAAAAAAGTTAGGGCAGCATGGAAAGACCTCAACGAAAAATACCATGTTACCAATCCGGACCAGCAACAGCTGAAGAAAATTGAACTTGCACAGTACAAATTGCTCGATGCAATCGCAAATGCGCTGGGTTACAAAAACAAGATTACATGGGAGACAATTCAGAATCCCTATATGCCCGACGGAATGGCAAGACAAATAGAGGCCCAGAAAAATATCTGCCTTGCCGTTACTCCCTCTCTCAAGAGCTACGGCATCTCGGGGCGCGGACGCTTATTTGAAGTAAAGCAGCGCGTCAAGGAGGCAACCGCCGGGATCGGCACGAACCTCTTCCTCTGCAAAGTTGCGATGGATATTGTTGCAAAACACATTCCGGCAGATGAGAACGGTGTCCGCATTGCCGAGCTGGATGAGATGAGTTATCGCAAAACCTTATGGGCGCATCAGCCTCTCACTAACTTCTGGCGAGTGGGACGAGGAATCGCAAAGAAGCTCGAAGAAAACGGTATGTTCACGATGGGCGATGTGGCACGATGCTCTGTCCACAACGAGGACAAACTTTACAAGCTCTTCGGTAAGAATGCGGAGCTGCTGATCGACCACGCTTGTGTATAACCACAAGACTTCTTTTGAATCCATCGCCTGGCGAACGATTTTCGGCATACAGAAAAGCCTGACGCTACAGCGTCAGGCTTTTCTCTTTTTAAAGGAGTTTCAGCACCCCGTCGCCGTAGTCGGCGCAGGTCGCGCCGTCCGGCCGGCCGGTGATGTCGCTTTTTGTTTTTCGCGTAAATGCGCTGCGGCATTGCGTTTCTATATTATACGCAGAAGCAAAATGATATCTGTGTGAATTCAAACAAAAAATTGCCATGTAATTCATGCAGGTTTGATAATTGTTTCTGTGGAAAGCATATGATATATTTGAATCACCTTTTGAAGGGAGATAGAGAATATGAAAAAACAATCAAGTGCAGCAAAGTTTCTCGCTGTTCTGCTTGCTGTCATTCTGGTCTGCTGCATCGTCCAGAATGTCGTGCTGACCGACGGCGGAAACGTGCGCATAGAAGATGTAAGCTGGGTCACGGATGACGGTGCCTATCTTGCGGCGCGCATTTTCATACCTGACGGCGTGTCCGCCGATGCCCCAGCGCCCGCCGTTGTCGCATGTCATGGATACAACAACACGCTGGAAGTTCAGGAAGTCAACTGCATTGAGCTGTCACGACGCGGCTATGTTGTGATTGCTCTGGACGCATATGGTCACGGCAACTCAACCGCCGCTATCGGTCAAATGACGGATGACGATCTTGTTGACGGTGCTGCCGACGGCCAGATTGCGCTCGACGCCGAGGGCGATGCCGCTGTTCAGGACGGCGGTGTATACAGCGCGCTGCAGTATCTGGGCACGCTTCCGTTTGTCGACCCGGAAAACATCGGCCTGGTCGGACATTCCATGGGCGGATATACGATCCAAATGGCCGCAAACCGTGCGCTGTGCAAGCAGCAGGCCGGGGCAGATGTCGTCGTGCCCAAGACAGTCTTCATCATGTGCGAAGGCAAAGGCATTTCCTACGATGATTTTTCCGTGAACGTCGCCACGCTGACGCCCGAATTTGACGAATTTGCTTCCGGACACTGGGGGATCACCATCCCAAGCGAGGCAAACACATCCGCCAAGCTGAAGTCTCTGTTCGGTCTGGACGAACAGGCAGCAGACATTACATATAACGAGTTTTATACCGTCGGCAGCGAGAAAACGCTGACCAGAACGGAAGCGATCGACGCCGGCAAAGAGGGAACGCTGCGCACGGCCTATTTCCTCAAGGGCCGCACGCACCCCGGTGCGCACAATTCGTTTGCCGCAGAAGAATACATTCTGGATTTTATGAATGTGACGCTCAAAGCCGGACAGCCGGACGGTATTCCGGCGTCGAGCCAGATCTGGCTGATTAAGAACATTGCCGGTCTGGTGTGCCTCATCTGTTTCTTCCTGCTGGTGATCCCGGTTGCAGAACTGCTGCTCAGACTGCGCTTTTTTGCTACGATCGTCAGAAAGCCTTACCCCGGTGTCTCTCTCCAAACCGGCAAGTGCAGATACTGGATTCTGTTCGTCATTGGCATGCTGCCGGCCGCGCTGTCCTTCTTCCCCGCCGTCGGCAACCCGATCTGCGTCAAATTCATGAATTTCAATAGCGCGATCCCGTGGCAGAACACGAAGGCTTTCCCGATGCCGATCGTAAACGGATTTGCACTGTTCAACGTTATCTGCGGTGCTGCCGCCCTGCTGCTGTATGTTCTGTTTGTCCGCAGGCCGTGGAAGCGGACCGGAGATCACACAGTCGCACCTGTATCCGGGGTTTCCTTTGCGGATGTCATGAAGTCGCTTCTGCTTGCCGCGGTAACGTTCTTCTGCGTCTATATGACGCTCGTACTGGCCGCATATTTCTTCAAGGTGGATTTCCGGTTCTTCACGCTGAGCATCAAAACCATCGATCCGCTGCGGCTTAGCATGCTGCTGCGATATGCCCCCTTCTTTGCCGTGTTCTATGTAATCAACAGCCTCACATTGAACGCCTCCGTCGCCGTGTCCGGCAGGAAGGAATGGGTCAACGACCTGCTCTGTGCCCTGGAAAATGTCGGCGGCCTTCTGGTAATCCACATCGTGGACTACGCCGGAATGTATGCCAGCGGCACAAAACTGCTCAATGGCTATTCCTCCATGGGCGGGAATTCGGCGATGGCCGGCATCCTGCTGTGGGGTCTGCTGCTTGTGCTCCCGCTCGCCGCGATCATTGCCAGACGGCTCTATAAAAAGACCGGGAACTTCTGGCTGGCCGGATTTATCAACACATTTCTGGTTACGCTGTTTGCCGTTTCCAACACGGCAATCAGCAACGCGGTATTCTGATCTGCCGGTAACGTTCAGGCAGCCCATCTTTTTGGGCTGCCTGAATGGTTATTGATTCTCCGGGAAAAATAAAGTATAATGATTTTATATTACTTTCCCAAGGAGAACATATGGCGATCAAATGGATGGGCAGATACCGCGACTTTGTCTCGGCCGTGGTCAAACACAGCAACCAATATAACCGCGTGGCAAACGTCGATTCGGTATCCTTCGAGGACAAAACCTTCAGCAGCATTGAGTGGCAGATACTTGAATATGTATACGAGCATCCGGACGACACCGGCAACATGTCCGTAATATCCGAAGCGCTCGGACTCGCGGCCAGTTCCTTCTCGAAAAGCACCGCAAAGCTGGTTCGTCTCGGGCTGGTCGAAAAATATATGGTCGACGGAAATCGCAAAAACATCATCCTCCGCGTCAGTGAGGAGGGCCGGCGCTGTTACGATTACATTGTAGAAAACCAGATGAAGGCGCTGTTTCTCGATACCTTTGCGCAGCTCGACTGCCTGGACGACAAGCAGCTGGCCGCTGTCGTTTCTGCAATATCCATGCTCGGGTATCTCCCCGAAACACCGGCGCAGAAAAAAGCCGCTCCGAAAAAACTCATCCGTATCGAATAACATCCGCACTGCTGCACGAATGGGCGGCCAGCTGGTCGGACGTGACGGAATTCGAGTTCATCCCGGTCATCAGCAGCCGGAAAATAAGCGAAAAAATGGCGCGGGAAGAATAACACACCCGCGCCGCAAAAAAAGCCTGACGCCGCAGCGTCAGGCTTTTTTCTTTTCAAATCCGCTTCAAAACCCCATCGCCGTAGTCGGCGCAGGTCGCGCCATCCGGCCGGCCGGTGATGACGACCGGGCAGGCGTCGAGCGCCGCCTCGAGCTTATCCGCCGCGGCCGCGCGGCCGATGTGCCGCAGGAGCATGACCTCCGCGCGCAGGATGCTCTGGGGATTGGCATAGTCGCCCATGCCGCGCTCGATCATGCGCGGGGCCGAGCCGTGGATGGCCTCAAACATGGCGTAGCGGTCGCCGATGTTGGCGCTGCCCGCCGTACCGACGCCGCCCTGCAGCTGCGCGGCCTCGTCGGTGATGATGTCGCCGTAGAGGTTCGGCAGCAGCAGCACCTGAAACTGCCCGCGCACCCGCTCGTTGACGAGGTTCGCCGCCATGATATCAATATAATAATCATCAACGGTGATCTCGGGATAGTCGGCGGCCACCTCGTGGCAGAGGGCGGTGAACTTGCCGTCCGTCTTTTTGAGGATGTTCGCCTTCGTGACGACGGTCACGCGCGTCTTGCCGCTGCGCCGGGCATAGTCGAACGCCGCGCGGGCAATGCGGCGCGTGCCGGGGTCGGTCGTGACCTTGAAGTCCACGGCCATGCCGGGCAGCTCCACGCCGCGGCTGCCGAGGGCGTACTCGCCCTCCGTGTTCTCGCGGAAGAACGTCCAGTCGATGCCCTGCTCGGGAATGGTCACGGGGCGGACGTTCGCGTAGAGGTCGAGCGCGCGGCGCAGCTTCACGTTCGCGCTCTCGAGCCCACCGCCCATGGGCGTCGTCGTCGGGCCCTTGAGCAGCACGTCGCAGGCCGTGATTTCAGAGAGCACATCGTCCGGCACCGCCTGGTTGCAGGCCAGCCGGTTTTCGATCGTGAGGCCGCGGATGCGCCGCAGGGCGATGCTGCCGCGCGCGATCTCGTCGGCGAGCAGCGCCTCGAGCACGCGCACCGCCTGCTCCATGATGATCGGGCCGATGCCGTCGCCGTCCACAAGGCCGATGGTCACGGTCGCCTTGTTCGTATAGTCCACCCGCTCGGCGGTCATACCCGCGACGCGGGCCTGCTGCTCGGTGAGCAGCGTGCGAAACGCCGCACAGGCGCGGTCAATGTCGTTCATAGTGCATGCTCCTTTGTGTAGTTGAGCAGTCCGCCGGCAAGCAGAATGGCCTGCTGCCGCTCGGTGAGGCTGCACACGACGGGGTAAGCCTTGCCCGTGGCCGTGTCCGTGAGAATGAGTGCACCCGCCGCCATGCCGGCGCGGATGCCGTCGATGCGCAGCTGCGCGCCGGGCTGCAGCGCATCGTAATCAGCCGGGTTTTCAAACGTCAGCGGCAGGATGCCGGCGTTGATGAGGTTTGCCACGTGGATGCGCGCGAAACTCTTGGCCACGACGCAGCGGATGCCGAGATACATCGGCACGAGCGCCGCGTGCTCGCGCGACGAGCCCTGCCCGTAGTTGCTGCCGCCGACGATGATGCCGTCCCCGGCCGCCCTGGCGCGCGCCGGGAAGGTCGGGTCGCAGACCGTGAAGCAAAACTCCGACAGCTTCGGGATGTTCGAGCGATAGGGCAGGATCTTCGAGCCCGCAGGCATAATGTGGTCGGTCGTGATGTTGTCGCCCACCTTGAGCACGAGCTCGGCCGTGAGCGCGTCGGCAAACGGCTTACTCTGCGGGAAGGGCCGGATGTTCGGCCCGCGCAGCACTTCCACCGCGTCGGCCTCGTCCGCCGGGGCGGGCGGCAGCACAGCGCTGTCGTCGATGCGGAAATGCTCCGGCAGCGTAACGGCCGGCATGGGGCCGAGCGTCTGCGGATCGGTGATCGTGCCGGTGAGCGCAGCGGCGACGGCCGTCTCCGGCGACACGAGGTAGACCTGCGCGTCCTTTGTGCCGCTGCGGCCGAGGAAGTTGCGGTTAAACGTGCGCAGGCTCACGCCGCCGGAGTTGGGCGAGAAGCCCATGCCGATGCACGGGCCGCACGCGCACTCGAGCAGGCGCGCGCCGCTGGCGAGGATGTCCGTGAGCGCGCCGCAGTCGGCCAGCATGGTCAGCACCTGCTTCGACCCCGGCGAGATGGACAGGCTCACGCCCGGGGCGATGGTCCTGCCCTTGAGCAGGGCTGCGACCTTGAGCATATCGAACAGGGACGAATTCGTGCACGAGCCGATGCAGACCTGATCGACCTTCGTGCCGGCGAGCGACGCGACCGGGACGACGTTGTCCGGGCTGTGCGGGCAGGCGATCATGGGCTGCAGCTTGTCGAGGTCGATGTCGATGACGCGGTCATACTGTGCGTCCGGGTCGCTCTGCAGCGGGGTGAAGTCCGCCTCGCGCCCCTCGGCGGCGAGGAAGGCGCGCGTCACGTCGTCCGACGGGAAGATGGACGTCGTCGCGCCGAGCTCGGTGCCCATGTTCGTGATCGTGGCGCGTTCGGGCACGGACAGCGCCGCGATGCCGGGGCCGCCCCACTCGATGATCGCGCCGACGCCGCCCTTGACCGACAGGATGCGCAGCAGCTCGAGGCTGATGTCCTTGGCCGTGACATAGGGCCGCAGCGCGCCGGTGAGGTTGACCTTGAACATCTTCGGCATGGTGATGTAGTACGCGCCGCCGCCCATGGCGACCGCGACGTCCATGCCCCCGGCGCCGAAGGCCAGCATGCCGATGCCGCCGCCGGTGGGCGTGTGGCTGTCGGAGCCGATGAGCGTCTTGCCCGGCTTGCCGAAGCGCTCGAGCTGCACCTGATGGCAGATGCCGTTGCCCGGGCGGGAGAACCAGACGCCGTGCTTTTTGGCCACGGTCTGGAGGTAACGGTGGTCGTCCGCGTTTTCAAAGCCGGACTGCAGCGTGTTGTGGTCGACATAGGCCACGCTCAGCTCGGTCCTGACGCACGGGATGCCCATCGCCTCAAACTCCAGATAGGCCATCGTGCCGGTGGCGTCCTGCGTGAGCGTCTGGTCGATGCGCAGGGCGATCTCGCTGCCGGGCGTCATGTCGCCGTGCAGCAGGTGGGCGCGGATGATTTTCTGAGCAAGGGTCTCACCCATGGTTTTTCAGCCTCCCCATCATACTTTCTTTTGCGTGAATGGTGTGTTCGGTCGTGAGCTCGGCGGCGCGGTCGGCGTCGCCGGCGGCGATGGCGTCGAAGATGGCGCGGTGCTCCTTCACGACCTGCGCCGTGCGCTTCGCGTCGGCGATGGACGCCTTGCGGTAGCGGCGGGTCTTGCGGTGCAGCGGGACGAGCGTGTCGCTGATGACGGCGTGGCCGCCCATGTCGCAGATAACGTCGTGGAACTGGTCGTCCATCTCGCGCAGGTGCTCGGCGTCGCGCTTTTCAAAGTAAAACTCCTGCAGGTCCATGATGTGGCGCAGGCGCGCAAGGCCCTCGGGCGCGGCGTTTTTCGCCGCGTAGTAGGACGCGAGCCCCTCGATCTTGCAGCGGATGTCCATGATGTCCACCAGATCCTCGGCCGTGATGCCGAGCACGACGGAGCCCTTGCCGGTGTCGGCGATGAGGTGCTCCTGCTCGAGGCGGCGCAGCGCCTCGCGGATGGGCGTGCGGCTGACGTTGAGCTGCTCGACGAGCCGGAGCTCCGTGAGCACCTCGCCGCGCGGGTACACGCCCTGAATGATATCGGATTCCAGCCGCTCAAACACCTGATCGGCCAGCGTAACGGTACGGAAATCTTTCATGCGGCGCCTCCTGTCAGACCTGCGCGAAGCGGCCGGGGGCCAGCTCCGCGATCTTGGCGTTGAGTTCCTTGGCGGACATGACGGTCTGGCGGCCGTCCTCGTATTCCGCATCCACCCAACCCTTGAGCGCAAGCACGAGCGGGTCGTGCTTGTCGATCTGCTGCTCGCCGGTCAGGCGGTAGTTCTGGTTGATCCAGTAGGCGATGCCCGCAAGGCCGGACGTCTTGGCGACCTGCACGGACGCTGGGCGGTTAAGCAGCTTCTCGGTGTCGAAGATCGTGTAGATCTCGGCGTCCTTGAGCAGGCCGTCGGCGTGGATGCCGGCGCGCGTGACATTGAAGTCGCGCCCGACGAACGGCGTCATCGGCGGGATGCTGTAGCCGATCTCGTGCTGGAAGTAGTCGGCGATCTCGGTGATGACGGTCGGGTCCATGCCGTCGAGCGAGCCGCGCAGCGACGCATACTCGAACACCATCGCCTCGAGCGGGATGTTGCCCGTGCGCTCGCCGATACCGAGCAGCGAGCAGTTGACCGCGCACG
The DNA here is from genome assembly GCA_900317855.1 of uncultured Eubacteriales bacterium. Taxonomy (GTDB): domain Bacteria; phylum Bacillota; class Clostridia; order Oscillospirales; family Oscillospiraceae; genus CAG-103. Next base: position 9,838 of record ONIG01000020.1, read on the forward strand.
CACCGTAGAGCCACGCGGTCGAGGCGTTGACGACCGCCTTGTAAAAGTCGTTGTGCCCGTGCCACTCGAGGCACTCGCTCGGCACGTCGGAGTACTGCTGCAGGCCGTAGATGATGCCGGCCACGCTGCGCGGCAGCGCCGCCTCCGTGTAGGGGATGCCGTAGCCCATGGTGTCGCACGCACGGATCTTGACCGGGATGCCCGCCTGACGCGAGAGCTTCTGCAGCTCGTTGACAAACGGCACCACAAAGCCGTAAAAGTCGGCGCGCGTAATGTCCTCGAGATGGCAGCGCGGGACGACGCCGGCCTCAAACGCGTCGGCCACGGTGGCGAGGTAGTAGTCCATGGCCTGACGGCGCGTCATCTTCATCTTCTTGAAGATGTGGTAGTCGCTGCAGCTGACGAGGATGCCCGTCTCGCGGATGCCGAGGTCGCGCACGAGGCGAAAATCCTCCTTCGTGGCGCGGATCCACGTCGTGATCTCCGGGAACTTCAGCCCCAGCTCCATGCACTTTTCGAGCGCCTCGCGGTCTTTCTTGCTGTAGATGAAAAACTCCGTCTGCCGGATGATGCCGTACGGCCCGCCGAGCCGCGACAGGTACTTGTAAATGTTCACGATCTGCTCGACCGTGTACGGCTCCACGGACTGCTGCCCGTCGCGCAGCGACGTGTCCGTGATCCAGATCTCCTCGGGCATGTTCATCGGCACGCGCCGGTGGTTGAACGGCACCTTCGGCACCATTCCCTGCGTGTAGATGTCGCGCTGGAGGTTCGGCTCCGCCACGTCCTGGAGCGAATATTTATACGCATTCTGCTCCAGCAAATTCGTCTTTCCGGATATTTCAAGCATGGCAGTGGGGCTCCTTTCTATCGCTTTGTATTATTGTATACAATTATACACACAATCGTGCCGTTGTCAACGCGCAAATGTTCACAATTTTCCGCTTGCTTTTCGGGCGGATGCTGGTATAATTCAAAATCGTTCAAAATTGAACTATTTTTCGGGAGGTGACCGCCGTGCTCACCGCATCGCAGGTCTATACGTACACGCGCCGCATCCTCGACGCTTACGCCGCCGTCATGCAGCCGCTGAGCGCGGAGCTGGACATGGCGCAAAACGCCGTGGACATTCTGCTCTTTCTGGCCAACAATCCGGGGCTGGACACCGCGCGCGACATCTGCACGTACCGGAAGCTCAAGCCGGGCATCGTGTCGTTCCACGTGGACAATCTCGTGCGCGAGGGCTACCTGCTGCGCACGCGCGACCCCGGCGACCGGCGCCGCTGCCGGCTCGTGTGCACGGACAAGGCGGCGCCGATCGTCGCGCGCGGTCAGGCGCTGCAGGAGCAGTTCGTCGCGCAGATGTCCGCGGGCCTCGCGCCCGACGCGCTCGAAACGTTCCAGCACTGTCTGACAGCGTTCGCGCAGAATCTTGACCGCATGGCCAACAGGGAGGAAAGTTAAATGCAGCAGGACAAAACATTTCTCGGCACGGAGCCCGTCGGTCAGCTCCTGCGCCGGCTCGCGATCCCGACGGTGATCGCGCAGCTGGTGAACATGCTCTACAACATCGTCGACCGCATCTACATCGGCCACATTCCGGAGGTCGGCAGTCTCGCGCTGACAGGGGTGGGCGTGTGCCTGCCGATCATTCTGATCGTGTCGGCCTTCGCGTGCTTCACGGCCTCGGGCGGCGCGCCGCGCGCGTCGATCTACATGGGGCGCGACGATATGGACAGCGCCGAAAAGACGCTCGGCGGCTGCTTCACGCTGCAGATCGGCATCTCCGTCGTGCTCACGGCGGTGCTGCTCCTCTGGGGGCGCGAGGCGCTGCTCGCCTTCGGCGCGAGCGAGAACACCATTGACTACGCCGCGGACTATCTGCATATTTATGCGTTCGGCACGCTCTTTGTCGAGCTCACGCTGGGCATGAACGCGTTCATCACGGCGCAGGGCTTTGCCAAGGTGGGCATGTACACGGTGCTCATCGGCGCGGCGGCGAACATCGTCCTCGACCCGATCTTCATCTTCGCGCTGGGCATGGGCGTGCGCGGCGCAGCACTGGCGACCGTGCTCTCACAGGGGCTCTCGTGCGCGTGGGTGCTGGTGTTCCTGTGCGGGAAGAAGGCGTTTTTGCGCCTGCGGCGGAAAAATTTCTTCGTCTCGCCCAAGCTCATCCTGCCGTGCGTGGCGCTCGGCATGGCCACGTTCACGATGCAGGCGAGCGAGAGCGTCATCTCCGTGTGCTTCAACGCTTCCCTGCTCAAGTACGGCGGCGACATCGCCGTCGGCGCCATGACGATCCTCACGAGCGTGATGCAGTTTGCCATGCTGCCGCTGCAGGGCATCGGTCAGGGCGCACAGCCGATCACGAGCTACAACTTCGGCGCAAAGAACACCGGCCGCGTGCGCGAAACGTTCCGTCTGCTGCTGAAGGTGTGCCTGATCTACTCCGTCTCGCTCTGGCTGCTCATCGAGCTCTTCCCCGGCCTGTTCGCGCACATCTTCACGCCGGACGCGGAGCTCATCGCCTTCACGGCGCGCGTGCTGCGCATCTACTGCGCGGGCCTGTTCCTGTTCGGCATCCAGATCGCCTGCCAGATGACGTTCGTGTCCATCGGCAGCGCGGTGTGCTCGATCATCGTGGCCGTGCTGCGCAAGTTCGTGCTGCTCCTGCCGCTGATCTATCTGCTGCCGGCGCTGCTGCCCGACCGGACGACGGCCGTGTATCTGGCCGAGCCGGTCGCGGACGTGATCGCCGTCACGTGCACGGCCATCCTGTTTGCGACACAGTTTCGCAAGGCGCTGCACAAGCTCGAAGCGAACGCCTGATCTGTTTTCCATCCCCCCGGCGCGCGGCCCGGCCCGCGCGCCGGGGTTTTTGCTGAATGATTCAAAAATTTGAAACTTCCTTGTCGAAAATACGAAAGCATTCCGCCGTTGACAACCGCCGCACCGGCACGTACAATGACAGCCACATCACCCGAAAGGAGCTGCAAGCCATGCGCAACACGTTTTTCCGCCGCAAGAACGACGCAGCCGCAACCACGTGCGCGGCCGGCTTCGCATGCTCTGACGCGAATACCAACAACAGCGCCCTCCTGCTTACCATCGACACTGTAGCTGCAGTGTCGATTCTTGCTATACTCAGCATTCTGGGCATTACGCCGCCAACAGGACGCACCAAACCGGTATTCGCGGGATAATACGACGAGACTTGGTATACCAAGAGTCGGCCCCGACCGTTTTGGTCGGGGCCGATTTTTTGTATAGAAAACAAAACGGACGGAAAGGAAATCTGTTATGGAAAAGAAAAAATTTGGATTCGCCAGCGGCATCGGCTTCATCCTCGCCGCCGGCAACACCGCCGTCGTCGTCTTTGCCTACGCGCTCGTGGCGCTGTGCGTGGCCGCGTATTTCCTCTTCTTCCGCAACACGGACACCGGCACGAACGCCGACGAAAAGCTCTCCGGCGATTACCCCGTGTGACACGCGCGATGCGCCCAATACCCCGGCATTGTTTTTGACAAGAAGCATTTTCTCCGCCGCACATGTCACCGGAGAAAATGATTGGACTTTCTTTCGCCGCTCCGGCGGCGAAAGGCTGCGAGGTTTTTGACAAGCTGTACACCGGTGTGGTTTTTTGACCATACCGGTGTTTTTTGTATGACAAACTCGTTAAAAAACGAGCAACTTTCAGTTGAAATACCGGCAAAAAACATGTATAATACCAATGTCAGTCCATCTGACAAACATAGCAGACAGGAGGCACGCCCATGTCGATGCAAGAGGTGCGGGAACAGAATATCGCACTCGTAACGCAGACGGCACTGGCGTGTTTTGTTGAAAACGGCATTGAAAAGACGACCATCCGCGACATCGCGCAGCACGCCGGCCTGACCGAGCGCTCGGTCTACCGCTACTTCGCAACGAAGGACGAGCTCGTGGTCGCGGCGGCCTTCCTCTACTGGGACCGGGCCAAGGCGCAGGCGGCGCAGGCGCTCTCGGCGGCGCGGCAGCCGGGCATGACCGGCGTTGAGGAGATCCGCGTGCTGCTGCGCAGCTACGCGGGGCTGATCTTTACAGACCCCGCCGGCATCCGCTTCTCGCTCGACGCGGAGGTCGCGCTGTGCAACGCCGGCCGGCAGCACGCGGTCGTCAACCGCCCGCCGGAGCGCTATGAGGTCGCCCCCGGCCCGATCGCGGCGGCCATCCGCCGTGGCCTCGCCGACGGGACGGTCGACCCCGACACCGATGTCAAGATGCTCTACTACAACGCCTACGACGCGATCCTCGGCGTCATCCAGCGCATGTCCGTCGGCGTGCCGAGCGTGCACGAGCTCGACGGGCGCGCGCGCATCGACGCGCTGTGTGAGCAGTTCACGCGCGCATTCGCGTCGCCTTACCCGGGAGAAAAAGGGACAGGGAATACCTTTTAAGTACTACCCGTTATTGAAGGAGGAAAAGGCATGGCAAAACGGCCGAATATTCTCAAGCTGGCCACGAAGATCAGTCTTGAGAGCATGACGTACACCGGCATCACGTACAACGATCCCGAGTACAAGATCCTCGAGCCGATCATCGACGATGAGATGTGTGCGATCATGATGCACCTGCGCCTGGAGGCCAACCGCACCGTGGAGGACGTGGCCAAGCGTGCAAAGCAGAGCGTGGAATACACGCAGGAGCAGCTCGACAAGCTGTGCAAGACCGGCGCAGTCCGCTACCGCTATGTGGACGGCAAGCGCTGCTACTTCTACCCGATCTGGGTGCCGGGCATCATGGAGGGCATCCTTGCCAACCGCGAGCAGTGCGACCGCTACCCCGTGCTCGGCGAGAGCTTTGAGGCGTACACCCGCCGCCGGCTCGAGATGCTCGCGCCGATGCTCGACAACGGCACGGTCGGCATGTGCCCGATGCGCGTCATGCCGGTGATGAGCGCGATCGAGAACGACACGCGCACGGCGTCGTATGATGAGCTCAAGACGCTCATCGAGAACGCGACGGCCATCAGCGTCGGCCCGTGCTCGTGCCGCCGGGCCCGCCGCCTCATGGGCGAGGGCTGCGGCCATCTTGAAGAGGACATGTGCATGTACCTCAACGACAACGCCGTCTGCTATTCCGAGCAGGGCTATCACCGGCTCATCACGAAGGAAGAAGCATACGAGATCCTCCGCCGTGCCGAGGACAACGGTCTCGTGCACGAGATCAACCAGACCCCGGGCTTTGAGGACGCGACCGCCATCTGCAACTGCTGCGGCTGCTCGTGCTTCGCGCTGCGCATCGAGGAACTGTTCCGCACGCCGCGCGCCATCCGCTCGAACTACATCGCCCGCGTGGACAAGGAAAAGTGCGTCGCCTGCGGCCAGTGCGTCGAAAGCTGCCAGACCAACGCGCTCAAGCTCGGCCAGAAGCGCTGCACGACCGATCCGCACATTTCCGATACCTATGACACCGACCGCAGCGTGCCCTACGACCGCCGGACCTATGACCCGGACTTCCGCACGAACCGCTCGGACGTCATGCCCAGCGGCACCGCGCCGTGCAAGGCCGTGTGCCCGCTGAACATCCCGGTGCAGGGCTGCCTGCAGCTGCTGTCCGTCGGCAGATACGACGACGCCGCGGCGCTCATCCGGCAGGCCACGCCGTTCCCGGAGCTGTGCGGCAGCGTGTGCGGCCGCCAGTGCGAAAAGGTCTGCACCCGCAACCAGATCGACGCCGCCGTCGCCATTGCCGACGTGTGCAGGACGCTCGTCCGGCGCGAGCTGGACGCCGGCAAGGTCATTTTGCCGCCGGTGAAAAACCCGACCGGCATCCCCCATACGGAAAAGATCGCCGTCATCGGCGCCGGCCCCGCCGGACTGAGCTGTGCCTATTTTCTCCGGCAGCAGGGCTACCCCGTGACCGTGCTGGAAAAGGACACGGTGCTCGGCGGCGCTCCGGCGACGCTCATCCCGTCCTTCCGCCTCGACCGCACGGCCTATGCCGCCGAGATCGACGTGCTCGCGCGCATGGGCGTGGAGTTCCGCACCGGCGTGGAAGTCGGCAAGGACACGACGCTCGACGCGCTGCGCGCCGAGGGCTACAAGGCGTTCTTCCTCGGCATCGGTGCTGGGAAGCAGAGCAAGGACGCACCGGCCGGCACCGTGGACGCGCGCAGATACCTGCACCGGAAGAGACACACCGTCAAGGGCAGCGTCGTCGTGCTCGGCGGCGGGAAAGAGGCCGTTGACTGTGCGCGCGCCGCGCGCAAGGGCGGCGCAGCAAGCGTGACCATCGTCGCCGGAGCGATCCGGGCAGACATCTCCGAGGCCAAGCAGGAAGGCGTCGCGTTCCGCGCGCCGTTCGCAGTACAGGAGATCCGCGACGGCGCGGTGTCCATCCGCAGCCTGCACGGCGACAAGGCCGAGGAGCTTGCCGCAGACACGGTCTTTGCCGCCGAGGGCTACGTCCCGGCGGCGGACGCCATCACCGCCGGATCCGGCGTGTGCCTGAACGCCGACGGCTTTGTCGGCGCCGACGCCGTGACCCGCCAGACCGGCGAGGCCGATGTCTTTGCCGGCGGCGCCGCGACCGGTGCGCACGACGTTGCGCGCGCGATCGCCGAGGGCCGCGAGGCCGCGATCTCGATCCACCGCTTCGTGCACAGCAACCAGAGCTTCGTGATCGGCCGCGACAAGCGGGATTATAAGCCGCTGGCGCGCAGCAGCGTCGGCGTTGCGATCGACGAACTGGAGTCCGCGCCCCGGCAGGCAGCGGAAAACGGCCTGCTCACCGACGCGCAGCTGCACTGCGAGGCCGGGCGCTGCCTCGGCTGCGGCACCGTGGTGCTCAACGAGGACCAGTGCGTCGGCTGCGGCATCTGCACGACCAAGTGCAAGTTTGACGCCATCCGCCTCGAGAAGGTCAGCGACACGCACGGACGCGGCTATTTCCGCACCCTGCTGACGGCTGCGAGCAACGCGCCGGCCGCCGGCCGCCGCTTCGTGCGCAAGAAGCTGCAGCACTGAGGACGCCGCCATGCATGAGATCGGCGTCGTGCGCGCAATGCTCAAGACCGTCACCGATTACGCGGCGGCAAAGGGCGTCGACCACGTCTCGGAGATCGTGGCCGACTGCGGCGAGCTCTCGCTCGTCATCCCGCAGTATGTCGAGCAGATCTATCCGACGGTCGTCAAAGGCACGCCGTTTGCAGACACGAAGCTCATCGTCAACATCGTGCCCGGTATGGCCGAGTGCGACGACTGCGACGAGATCTTCAATGTGATCGAATGTAACGGCCATTGCCCGAACTGCAACAGCTTCAACAAAACGGTGCTGTCCGGCAAGGACTTCACCGTCCGGGAGATCCATGTCCCGGAGGAAACGTGACCCAGGGTCCGGAGAGACCCAAAATATAGAAGGAGCGTATTACATGAACGAAAAGTACAACGCATTGTTCACCCCCTGGAAGATCGGCAATGTGGAGATCAAAAACCGCATTGTGCAGTGCTCCATGGGCGGCACGTCCCTGTTCGGCTGGATGGAGCCGAACCACTTTGACAAGGAAGCAGCCTACTTCCTGCTCAACCGCGCACAGGATGGCGTGGGCCTGATCCTGCCCGGCATGCAGTGCATCCGCGACCCGCTGGGCATCCCCGGCCGCAAGTGGCTGTACCAGAACGACCAGATGTTCAAGCAGCTCAAAGAGTACATGGTCGAGTTCCATAAGACGGGCGCAAAGCTGTTCATCCAGCTCGCCGCCGGCATGGGCCGCTCCATGGCCATCAACGGCTGGATGACGAAGCTGGCCAAGAACAACATCCTCAACAAGATCGCCAGCCCCATCGTGGACGTGCAGTATATCTGCGCCTCCGCGTCCGAGGTGCCGAACCGCTGGAAGGAGGACGTCATGTCCCGCCCGCTGACGGTCAAGGAGATCGAGGACATGGTCTACGCCTTTGGCCAGACCGCCAAGAAGCTGCGCGCCGCCGGCGTCGACGGTGTGGAGATCCACGCCGTGCACGAGGGCTACCTGCTTGACCAGTTCACCATGGCCAACTGGAACCACCGCACCGACAAATACGGCGGCTCGTTCGAGAACCGCTTCCGCTTCCCGGTCGAGATCGTGCAAGAGATCAAGCGTCAGGCCGGCTCCGACTTCCCGGTGTCGCTGCGCTACTCCGTCGTGTCCAAGACCAAGGCGTGGGGCAAGGGCGCCATGCCGTACGAGACCGACTTCGTCGAGTTCGGCCGCGACATGGCCGAGTCCGAGAAGGCCGTCAAGTACCTCGAGGACGCGGGCTACGACATGTTCAACTGCGACAACGGCACCTACGACGCCTGGTACTGGGCACATCCGCCGCAGTACATGCCCGATAACTGCAACCTCGAGTATGTCGAGCACATCAAGCAGTTCACGAGCCGCCCGGTCGTCTGCGCCGGCCGCATGGACCCCGTGAAGGCCGCCGAAGAGATCGCCGCCGGCCGTCTCGACGCCGTGGCCATCGCGCGCCAGAACCTTGTCGACCACGAGTGGATCCACAAGATCCTCAGCGGCCACGAGGATGAGATCAAGCCCTGCATCCGCTGCCACAACGGCTGCTTCAACATGTCGAAGTACAAAGGCACCGCGAACCTCCAGAGCATGGACGACTCCCTGCACCTGGCCCGCTGCGCCCTGAACCCGACGACCATGCAGCACAACAAGTACAAGATCGTTCCGACCCGCCATCCGAAGAAGGTCGCCATCATCGGCGGCGGCATCGGCGGCATGGAGTGCGCGCTCGTGCTCAAGCAGCGCGGCCACACCCCGGTCATCTTTGAAAAGACCGGCGAGCTCGGCGGCCTGTTCCTCACTGCGTCCGCGATGAGCTTTAAGGAAAACGACAAGGAGCTCATCCGCTGGTACCTCAACGAGGTCGCCAAGGAGGGCATCGACGTGCGCCTGAACACCGAGGTCACCGACCTTGGCACCCTGCGCGGCTTTGACGAGATCATCGTCGCCAGCGGCTCCATCCCGCGCACCATGCCGTCCATCCCCGGCTTTGAGAAGACGCTCACGTTCACCGAGCTGCTCAAGGACAAGAAGGAAGTCGGCGACAAGGTCCTGTTCATCGGCGGCGGCCAGTCGTCCTGCGAAGCGGCGTATGACCTTGTCCTTCAGGGCAAGCACCCCATCATCGTCGAGTACGCGAACGACCTCGTCGCGGCACAGGCCACCTGCCTTGCCAACACGTCCTTCCTGCGTGACGCGATGGAGTACCACAAGGTCCCGACCTATCTCGAGTCCACCGTCACCGAGATCACGGACACTGGCTGCACCGTCAAGAACGTCAAGACCGGCGAGAGCACCTTCGTCGCGTGCGACAACGTGGTCAACGGCGTCGGCTTCATCCCGACTCCGGTCGGCGGCAAGGACAACAAGCAGGTCCACCGCGTGGGCGACTGCGTTGCCATCGGCAACCTGCGCACCGTCATCTGGCGCGCGTGGGATGTCTGCATGAAGATCTGATCCCGTAAACGAGAATCCCTCCGGCTATGCGGTTGCCGGAGGGATTTTTTACTCGTTGGAAGCTGCAAAGCGCCCCCGGAGCGAATGCTCCGGGGGCGCCGCCTCTTGTATCCGTTTTGGGTTTCGCCGCGTCCGGCTCACTCGCCCTGCGCGCGCAGCCAGCCGCTCGCCACGCCGGGGAAATTCGTGATGATGCCCTCGCAGCCCCAGCGGTGGAGCTGCTCCAGACCCGCCATGTCGTTGACGGTCCAGACGTTCATCTTCACGCCGTGCTCCTTACAGTCGCGCACGTTTTCGTCCGTGAGCAGCTCGATCGGCGGGTGGTAGCAGGCGAAGCCCGCCTGCTCACAGTAGTAACCGGGGAAGCCGCCGATGCTGTCCTCGAGCACGAGCGCGCCGACCTCGACCGCATTGCCGCTGATCTCGAGGATCTTGCGCAGCGAAATGTGGTTGAACGACGAGAACATGACCTTCTTCTCCAAGCCGTAGCGCTCGATGGTCGCCCAGATCTTGCGCTCGATGTCGGGATAGTAGATCTTGTCGGTCTTGATCTCGATGTTGTGGCCGACAGACTCGCCGGAGGCCCACTCGCAATACTCGTCGAACGACGGGATGTGCTCGGGCGCGTACTTGCCCTTGTAGCGGGCGGCGGCGTTGACCTGCTGCAGCTCGGCGAACGAGTGATCGCAGATGCGGCCGGAGCCGTCGGTCGTGCGGTCGAGCCGCTCGTCATGGATGACGACGAGGCGCCCGTCGCGCGTTTCATGCACGTCCATCTCGATCGCATCACAGCCGACCTTGACCGCCTCGCGGAACGAGAGCATCGTGTTTTCCGGATATACACCGCTGTAGCCGCGGTGTGCCATAACTTTCATGCAATTGTCTCCCTTAATAAATAAGATTCGGTATCAGCATCGTGATGCCCGGAATGTACGTCAGCAGCAGCAGCGCAAGGAGCAGCGCGATGATAAACGGCACACATTCCTTGATAAACTCCTGCATCTTACAGCCCGTGATCGACACGCACGTGAACATCATAGAGCCGAACGGCGGGGTCAGGCCGCCGATCATGATGTTGACGTTGCACACAATGCCGAAGTGCACCAGGTCGATGCCGGCCGCCTTCACGATCGGCACCATGAGCGGGGCGAGGATAATGAGCGCCGCGCCGCCCTCAAGGAACATGCCGACGATGAGCAGCACAACGTTCATGACCAGCAGCACGAGGAACTTGTTGCTGGCAAAGCTCGTCACGGCGTTGAGCAGCATGGTCGGGATGTTCTCCCAGTTGAGGTAGTAGCCGAACACGGTCGCCGACACGATGATGAGCATGACGGTGGCGGTGCCGGAAATGGTCTCGCGCAGGATGGGGATGAAGTGCTCCTTTTTCAGGCCCTTGTAGACGAACTTGCCCACGATCAGGCAGTAAAGCACGCCCACACCGCCGGCTTCCGTCGGCGTGAAGATGCCGAAGCGCATGCCCATGATGATGCCCAGCGGGAAAAACAGCGCCCAGAAAGACTTGAGCGCCTGCCGGCCGATCTCGCCGAGCGTCGCACGGCGGGGACGGGACGGCGCGTAGCCGCGCTTTTTGGAGATGATCGCCACGGCGATCATCAGCGTCACAGCCATGAGCAGACCGGGCACGTAGCCGGCAGCAAAGAGCTGACCGACGGATGCGCCGGCGATCAGACCGTAGACGATGAGGTTGATCCCGGGCGGGATGATGGGCGTGACGCACGAGGATGCCGCCGTGATTGCGGCGGAAAAGCCCTTGCCGTAGCCGCGCTTTTCCATCTCGGGCACGAGCAGCTTGCACTCCATGGCGGCGTCGGCGTTGGCCGAGCCGGAGCAGCCGCCCATGAGCATGCTCAGCAGGACGTTGATCTGCGCCAGGCCGCCGGGCAGATGCCCGGTGAGCGCGTCGGCAAAGTCCATGAGCCGCGCGCTGATGCCGCCGTAGTTCATGATCGAGCCGCACATGATGAAAAACGGGATTGCGAGGAACGGGAACGACTGCGTGGCCGTGACGAATTTCTGCATCAGCAGGTACGGCACGGTCGTCGTGTCAATGAAGCCGAAGTAGGTCAGCGCCGCGGCAAAGAGCGCGTAGGCGATCGGGATGCCCGTGAAATACAGCACGAGCGCGATGATGATCGGCAGGATGGAGAGGAACGTGCTCATGCGTCCACCTCCCCGCCGTGGCTGCTGCTGCGCCTGAGGTCTTTGACGAAAAAGACGAGCGAGTAGATCGTCATCAGGCCGAAGCCAATGACCAGCGCCGTGCTGACCGCGGAGGACGGCAGCTTTGTGATCGGCATGCGCTTGATCCAGGACGACTGGATAAACTGCACGCTGAGCACCGTGATGTAGCCGTTGATGATCACGAGCAGGGCGTTGGTGATCAGATGCACGACCCTGCGCGCGCCGGCCGGCAGCCGCTCCACGAGCAGATCGACGCCGACGTGCTGGTGCTTGCGGTAGGCATAGGCCGCGCCGATGAACACCGAGTACACGAAGCAGGAGGTGGCGATCTCCTCGCTCCAGATGATGATATAGTTAAACAGTTTTCGCGTGATCACGTTGACGATGACGAGCAGGATCGTTACGATCATCATCGCGCCCGCGATGACCCCGTCAAAATTTTTCAGTGCATTTTTCAAATTTGTTTTCCTCTGCTTTCTGTGGCTTCGCTCAGCAATGCCGGGTGTCCGGCAGCATGTGCAGGACACCCGGCACAAAAAGCCGGTATGGGGCTTCCGGCCGTCCGTCAGCGCGCAGCGCTCACTTGTTGGCCTGGCGGTACTCGGCGAGGATGGCCTGCGCCTGCTCGTAGAAGGTGGCGGTCACGCCGTCCTCCTTGACCATGCGATCAAACTCCGGCTGCACGGCAGCGCGGAACGCATCGACATCGACCTCGTTGAACGAGCAGCCCTGCTCCTTCTCGAGCTTGGCCTTCGTCTCCTCGAAGGAAGCGTTGGTGAATTCGGTCAGTTCCTTAGCGCCCTTGGTGAACTCTTCCTGGATGATGGTGCGGTACTCTTCCGGGATGCTGTTCCAGACCTTGGTGCTGATGTAGGCGCCGCAGGTGCCGACAAGGTGGTTGGTCAGGGACATGTTCTTGCACACCTCGGCGCTGCCGTTGGTGGAGTAAGCGTTCATGTTGCCCTCCAGACCGTCAATAACGCCCTGCTGCACGGCAGAGATTGTCTCGGAGAACGGCATGCCGGTGGGCGTGGCGCCCATGGCGGTGAGGCAGTTGATGTACATGGAGCTGTTCGGCACGCGGATCTTCATGCCCTTGAGGTCAGCGGGGGTCTTGATGACCTTGTTGGTCTGCATGCAGCGCATGCCGACGTTGAAGTCGAGCGCGAGCACGTGGATGCCGTAGTTATCTTCGAGCTTCTGGCACATACCCTTTACCAGATCGGACTGGCAGACGTAGGAGTACTCGTCGATGCTGTTGTACATCATGGGGCCGATGAGTGCTTCAAAGTCGATATCGTAGTCGGCGAGGTAGGAGGGGTCTTCGCAGGCGATCCAGTCGGCGCCGTTGACGACCTGCTCGATGTTGTCCTTATAGACAGCGAGCTGGCTGGAGTCGTAGCACTGGATCTCGATGGCGCCATTGGTGCGCTCCTTGATGCGCTGGGCGACCTGCTGCATCTCGATCGTGAGCTGCTCAGTCGGAGCGAACACGTGGCTGAGTTTGAGGACGAGGTGATAATCCCCGTTGTTGTCGGCAGCGGCCTTATCGCCGTTGCTGCCGCAGGCACACAGTGCGAACACCATGACCAGCGCAAGAAGCATAGCAACAAATTTCTTCAAGGTAGTTCCTTTCTGCTTAAAAAAGCGTTGAATTTTTCTCCGTCATTTTAACGGCTCTCTGTGAAAAATGGTAACATTTTTGTGCGATGCCGTCAACATGAACGGAAATTATCCTTGCCATTTTTCTGTTTTCGCTATATACTCCTCTTGGAAATTGGTGAAACTGCAAAGGCAAAAGCGCGATTTTTCACCGAAAAATGCTTAATTTTTCAACACAAAGGTCTCCCTTCTCGTGTTGTCACCGGAGGTGCCTATGAGCAGCAAACCCACCCTGCGCGACATCGCGGAGGCGACCGGTGTTTCGACCGCGAGCGTCTCCATGATCCTCAACGGAAAATCGCTGGAGCGCTTTTCCTCTCAGCGCGTGGCGAGCGTTCTGGCTGAGGCCGAGCGCATCGGCTACCGCACGCCGTCCGCCCGCTGCTCCGGCAAGCAGATTGCCGTCCTCTCGCCATCGGTCTCCAACCCCTACCACACCAAGATGATCACCGGCATCGACGCGGCAGCGCACGCCGCCGGGTATCACGCCGCGATCTACAACACCTATTGGAATCCCCGCACGGAGAGCCACCTGCTCGACACGCTCGACTATTCGCGCGTGGCCGGCATCATCTTCGCCATGACGCCGACGCAGACGGCCAAGGTGCGCGAGCTGAGCCGCCGCGTGCCCATCGTCGCCGTCGGCGACCGCGTCACGGACTGCGGCATCGACACCGTGGACGTGGACAACTTCGGCGCGGCGCAGCTCGTGGCCAAGCACCTCATCGACCTCGGCCACAAGCGCATCGCCTACCTGTCCACGGCGCTCAACGAGCACCACATCTCCCGTATGCGCCGCGGCGAAGGACTGCAGGATGCCTACCGCCGCTGGTGTCCGGAGGGCAGCGTGATCATCTGCTCGCACGTCAACTCGCTCGAGGCGGAGATCTCCACGCCCGACCTGGAGTACCGCTCGGGCATGGAGCTGGCCTATAAATGTCTGCGCAACGACAAGATCACCGGCATCGTCGCCATCAATGACATGGTGGCCTTCGGCGTGCTCGACGCGCTGCAGCGCGAGGGCTACCGCGTGCCGGAGGATTTCAGCCTCTGCGGGTTTGACAACGTCACGACCTCGGGCTATCAGCGCATCCAGCTCACGACCGTGGACAACAACACCTTCAGCCACGGCAAGAGCGCCTTCAACCTGCTGCTCGAGCGCATTGAGGGCGGGCCGAACGATCGGGAGGACCAGCCGATCAACCGCGTGGAATACCGCAGCCGCCTGATCGTGCGCGGCAGCACCGGCAAGCCGCGCAGCGGCGGCCTGTGAACAACTCAGAAAGGAACCGCATCCATGGCGTCCGTACTCTCCTACCTGCGTGAACTGAATATCATCACGATGATGCTGCGCATCCTCCTCGCCGTGCTCTGCGGCGGGCTGATCGGGCTTGAGCGCGAGCGCAAAAACCGCCCCGCCGGCTTTCGCACCTATATGCTCACGGCGCTCGGCGCGACGCTCACCGTGCTGCTGAGCCTGCAGCTCGACCAGATGCTCCACGGACCGTGGCGCGCGCTCGCCGAGAGCATCGGCGCGACGCAGGACGTGTCGCGCTTCGGCGCCGAGGCCGCAAAGGGCATCGGCTTTCTCGGCGCGGGCACGATCATCATCACCGCCCGCCAGCAGGTCAAGGGCCTGACCACCGCCGCCGGACTCTGGGCGAGCGCGTGTCTGGGCCTTGCCATCGGCGCGGGGTTTTACGCCTGCGCGTTCATCAGCATGCTCTTCATGATCGCGTGTATGTACGCGCTGCCGCCGCTCGAGCGGCGCATGACCCGCCGCGCACACCACATGAACATCAGCCTCGAGATCGAGAGCATGGAAAAGCTCGGCACCGTCGTCGGGCACCTGCGCGCGCAGGGCGTGCGCATTTTTGACTTCGAGGTCAACCGCAGTGGTTCGGCCGCGCTGCCGAACTTCCTGTGCCAGTTCAGCGCCGTGCTGCCCGACCGGCGCGACCACCCCGAGCTGCTGGCGGAGCTGTCGGCGCTCGACGGCGTGATCCTCATCGAAGAGATCTGAGAAAGGAGGCTGTGCCATGCTGCATTGTTTTGACCCCATCCGCACCCTGAGCTTCTGGGCCATTCTCGTCCGGCTGACGCTGGCCGTCGTCTGCGGCGGCGTGATCGGCGCCGAGCGCGAGACAAAGCGCCGCCCCGCGGGCTTCCGCACGCACATCCTCATCTGCCTCGGTGCTGCTATCACCACGCTCACGAGCCAGTACCTGCTGCTCTCCCTGCACCTGTTTACCGACGTCGCGCGTCTCGGCGCGCAGGTCATCTCCGGCATCGGCTTCATCGGCGCGGGCACGATCATCGTCACGCGCGACAAGCGCGTCAAGGGCCTGACCACGGCCGCCGGGCTCTGGGCCGCGGCCATCATCGGCCTCGCCTGCGGCGCGGGCTATGTCGAGTGCGCGGTCTTTTCCACGCTCGTCGTGCTCGTGGTCGAGCTGGTGCTCATCCGGCTGGAGTTCAAGCTCACGAGCAAGAGCACCGACCTCACGCTCTACATCGAGTATGCGCACGCCGTGTGCATGGAGTCCGTGCTCACCCTGCTGCGTGAGCGCCGCGTCCAGATCGAGAATCTTGAGATCAGCCGCATCGCGGACACCGACGCCCCCGACGCGCCGCACCACTACTGCGCGCTCATCCCCATCCACAGCCGCGCCCCGCTGCGGCCCGGCGACCTGCGCAACGATCTGACCGCGCTGCCGGACATTCTGACCGTCGAGGAAATGTGAAGCGAATAGAAAACAAGGGCGGATGCCGTTTGGCGTCCGCCCTTGTTACATTTTCAATATCCGCTGCTGACCACGCGCCAGCCGCTGCCGCGCCGCTCGAGCACGAAGGGCCAGTCGGTATAGGTCTCGCCGGCGGTCAGGCCGCTGCGCCGCCCCGGGTCGCGCGCATACACGCTCGCAAGCAGCACGATCGTGCCGCCGTCGTCCTCCGCGCCCGCGCCGGCCAGCCAGCACGTCTGGTACGCCTCGTTGTACGCCAGGCGCACCATGGCGCAGCCGCTGTGCCCGCGGTGAAACGCGCGCATGGCCGCGTCCATCGCGCCGCGGATGTCCTCGTCCGAAAACCGCTCCGACGTGCCGGTGACGATCTCCACGCCCGACGTGTCGCCCCGCTGCACGCAGCCGGTCAGGCCCGTAAGCAGCAGCGCCGTGAGCAGCAGCACCGCGATGTTTCTCTTTCGCATCGTCTCGCCTCCCACCTCAGCGCAGCGTGCCGAGGTAGCCCTCCAGGATCAGGCTCGCCGCCACGGCGTCGACCGTCTGGCGGTGCTTTTTCTCCTTGCGGCCGTTGGCATGCAGGATGCTGTGCGCCTCAATGGAGCTGCGCCGCTCGTCCCAGAGCACGACCTCGAGCCCCGTCGCATCGGTGAGCCGCTGCGCGACCATGCGGCTCTTTTCCGCGCGCGGGCCCTCGGTGCCGTCCATGTTTTTCGGCAGGCCGAGCACAATGCGCTCCACGCCCTCGGCGCGCACAACGTCCGCGATCGCATCGACCGCCCGGTCGAGGTTCCACTCCGTGAGCGTCCATGCCCGGCCGCACAGCGTGGCCGAGGCGTCCGAGAGCGCGAGCCCGATGCGCGCGTCGCCGTAATCAATGCCCAGAATTCTCATCGTTCTCCCTCCGCAGATACGTGCGGATCGCACCCGCCATATACAGCGAGCCGACCGCGCAGATAACGTCCTCCGGCGCCGCGTGTGCCAGCGCCAGCTCTGCCGCCTGCGCGGGGTCCGCGCAGACCGCAACCGGTTTTCCGAATCGTTTCAGATATTCCCCCAGCTCCGCCGCCGGCAGCGCGCGGGGCGATAATGGCGTCGCGGCGATGTACGCCGCCGCCTGCCCATCGAGTGCGGCGAACATGGCGGGGTAGTCCTTGTCCGCCAGCACACCCACGAGCAGTGTGATGCGCCGGCCGGGAAAATAGCGCGCGAGATTGTCCGCGACCGT
Organism: uncultured Eubacteriales bacterium; assembly: GCA_900317855.1. Taxonomy (GTDB): domain Bacteria; phylum Bacillota; class Clostridia; order Oscillospirales; family Oscillospiraceae; genus CAG-103. The sequence continues at coordinate 27,167 of ONIG01000020.1, forward strand.
CTGCGCGCACTGCGGGTTGTGCCCGCCGTCGAGCACGAACCACGGCGCGCGCCGCAGCAGCTCAAACCGCGCCGGCCAGCGCACCTGCGCCAGCCCCGCGTGCACGGCCGCGTCCGGGATGCGCCAGCCGCGCGCGCGCAGCGCCGCCACCGTCTCGAGCGCGACGGCCGCGTTGCGCAGCTGGTGCGCCCCCAGCAGCGGCAGCGCATATTCCGTGCCGCGGTAGGTGAAGGTCTGCCCGTCCACGCTGTCGGTCAGCGACACGATGGCGGACGCATCCGCCTCCGTGAGCGGGATGCCCCGCTGCGCGCAGATCTCGCGCAGGACGCTGCGCACCTCCGGCGCCTGCGGATAGCTGACGGCGCACGTGCCGGGCTTGAGGATGCCCGCCTTCTCGCGCGCGATCTGCGCGAGTGTGTCACCGAGGATCTCCGTGTGGTCGAGGCCGATGTTCGTGATGACGGCGCACGCCGGCGCGGCGATGACGTTCGTCGCGTCGAGCCGGCCGCCGAGGCCGACCTCCAGCACCACAACATCGCACCCCCGCCGCCGGAACCACAGCATGGCCGCCGCCGTCACGAGCTCGAACTCCGTCGGCGGGTCGTCCATGGCGGCAATGCACGGCTGCAGCGTCTGGCACACGGCGGCAAACTCCGCGTCCGGTACCGGTGCGCCGTTGACCTGCATGCGCTCAGCGAAGCGCTCTAGATACGGCGACGTGAACAGCCCCGTCGTGTACCCTGCCGCGCGCAGGATCGATGCGAGCATCGCCGCCGTGCTGCCCTTGCCGTTCGTGCCCGCGATGTGTACGAATTGCAGTCCGTCCTGCGGGTCACCCAGGCGGTGCAGCAGCTCGCGCACGCGCGTCAGCCCCGGGCGCGAGCCGCGCCACTCCACGCCATGGATCAGCTCCATGGCCTCCTCGATCGTCATATCGCTGCACCTCCCGCGTCAAATTTCATCAAGATGCTGCGATTATACCACGTTCCGCCCCGCGCGGCAACGGGGCACTTGCGTTTTCTCGCCGCATGGGGTAAACTGTTGTTTTAGCGACTTCTTGACGAACGGGGGCGAAGTATGGAAAACCTGATGATCTCGGCAAACGCCGTGCTGCCCATGTGCCTGATCATGGCGCTCGGCTACGGCACGCACCGCCTCGGCTGGATCCGCCGCGAGGAGATCTCCGTCATCAACAAGATCGCATTCCGTATTTTTCTGCCGTGTTTGCTTTATTATAATGTATATTGCTCCGACCTGTCCGGCTCGTTTGACCCGCTGCTGATGGCCTATGCCGTGGGCGGCGTGCTGCTGACATTCGGCCTCTCGCTCGGCTACACGCTGCTGACCGAAAAGCTGCCGGAGCGCCGCAGCGTGATGATCCAGGGCATGTTCCGCAGCAACTACGTCATCATGGGCATCCCCGTGGCAACGGCGCTGCTCGGTTCCGATCAGCTCGGCACCGTCTCGATCCTGATCGCGGTCGTCGTGCCGCTGTTCAATATGCTGGCCGTCGTCGTGCTGGAGGTGTTCCGCGGGCAGAAGCCGAAACCGCTGCACATCCTTGGCCAGATTGTGAAAAACCCGCTCGTGATCGCGTCCGCGCTCGGCATCCTGACGCTGGCTGCCGGCATCCGTCTGCCGCACATCCTCGAGCGGACCATCCAGAACGTCAGCGCTATCGCGTCGCCCCTGCAGCTGTTTCTGCTCGGCGCGTTCTTTCAGTTCTCCGGCCTGAAAACCTACCGCCGCGAACTGGTGACCGTCTCGGCCGCCAAATTGATCGTCTCGCCGGGCCTGTTTCTCGGCCTGGGCGCGCTGCTCGGGTTTCGCGGCGTGGCATTCGTGTCGCTCATCGGCATTTTCGCCTCGCCAACCGCCGTCAACTCCTTCACCATGGCGCAGCAGATGGGCGGCGACGCCGAGCTCGCCGGGGACATCGTCGTCACCACCTCGGCCGTGAGCATTCTGACCATGTTTTTGTGGATCTTTCTGTTCAAATCTCTTGGCATGTTCTGAGCGCCGGGGGCTTCCCAAACCAGGCAAACCGGCGTATAATGGCGTATAATACTGTATTCGGATAACGAAACCACAAAGAGGGCAAAACCATGAATTTTCGAATGATCGGGCAGGTCATCGGCCGCGTATTGTGCATCGAGGCCGCGCTGATGCTCCTGCCGATGATTGCAGCCTTGGTCTATGATGAATCTCCGGTCCCGTTTCTGATCACGATTGCCGTCACCGGCGGCATCGGGCTGGTCATGTGGCGCGTGCGCGCCAAATCCGGCGGCATCACCGCGCGCGACGGTTTTCTGATCGTCGGCCTGTCGTGGATCGCCATGTCGCTGTTCGGCGCCCTGCTGTTCGTGCTCACCGGTGACATTCCGAACTACATCGACGCCCTGTTCGAGACGATCTCGGGCCTGACCACAACCGGTGCCAGCGTCGTCACATCGCCGGAGAGCATGACGCGCGGCGGTATGTTCTGGCGGCTGTTCACACACTGGATCGGCGGCATGGGCATTCTCGTGTTCGTGCTGGCCGTGCTGCCCATGAGCGGCAACCGGTCGATGCACATCATGCGCGCCGAGGTCCCCGGCCCGACGGTCGGCAAGCTCGTGCCGCGCATCCGCAAGACTGCCTCCATCCTCTACCTGCTGTACATCGCGCTCACGCTCGTGGAGATGGTTCTGCTCATCGCCGGCGGCATGAGCTTTTACGATGCGCTGCTGCACGCGTTCGCCACCGCCGGCACCGGCGGCCTGTCCACGCGCGCGCTGAGCATCGGCTACTACAACAGCGCCTATATCGACATCGTCGTGGGCGTGTTCATGATACTCTTCGGCGTCAACTTCAGCCTGTATTACCTCATTCTGCTCGGCAACATCCGCACCGCGCTGCGCAACGAGGAGCTGCGCTGGTTCCTCGGCATCATCGCCTTCGCCGTCCTCACGATCGCATTCGACATCCGCAATCTCTACGGCGGCGTCGGCCACGCCCTGCGCTATTCCTTCTTCCAGGTCACATCCATCATCTCCACAACCGGCTTTGTGACTGCCGACTTCAACCTCTGGCCGGAGTATTCCAAATTCCTGCTCGTGCTGCTGATGTTTGTCGGCGGCTGCGCCGGCAGCACTGCCGGCGGTCTGAAAGTCTCGCGCGTGATGCTGTTGTTCAAGTCCTGCACGATCGAGGTCAAGAAAATGCTGCGCCCCCGCTGCATTGAAGAGGTCCGGCTCGATGGTAAACCGGTCGACAGTCAGACCGTCTACAACGCGCTGACGTACTTCACGTTCTATATCATCATCCTGCTCATTGCGGGGCTGATCGTGTCGCTCGACGGACTGGACTTCACAACGAACTTCACCGCCGCACTCTCGTGCCTGTCCAACGTCGGGCCGGGGCTCTCCCTTGTCGGACCGACCGGAAGCTTTGCCATCTTCTCGCCGCTGAGCAAGATCGTGCTCATGATCTGCATGCTGCTCGGCCGTCTGGAGATCTTCCCGCTGCTGCTGCTGTTCGTGCCGTTTACGTGGCGCTGGAAATGAGCGCTGCCCGCGCCGGAATGCACATTGACCACAAGCAAAAATCCACACCGCCCCGCAAGTCTTATAACTTGCGGGGCGGTTTTTCAACGCCTTTCCCTGCCGGGTGCGCGGCGTGCCGACCCGCACCTTGAGCCTTCTCCTTGAGGAGAAGGCTTAAAAAAATGCGCAGCAAATCTTATCTCTGCAGCTCATTCCATCCGAGGCGGGCCTTGCCCCCTCGGGCTCCCCTGCGGCTCCGGCTCATGACCCTGCCGTCTCCGTCTCATCCCGAAACTGCGACAACCCCGCAGGCCGAAGCCTGCGGGGTTGCCTCTCTATGACGCTGCAAACGCAGCGATCAGTGTTTTTGATTGAGACGCTGGAGAGTTGCGCCGTGGTCAGATCACTCCGACAGCTCTGCCTTCTTCTCGGCAGACAGCTTCTTGATCTTCGGGATGCCCCAGATGAACGCCGGGAGCACAACAACGATCAATGCATAGTAGCCGTCATAGCCGTAGATCTTGGAGATGATGGTCGACAGGCCGAGCAGGGAAACTGCATAGCACAGGCCGATGACAATCAGGCCGACGATGACGCTGCGCGCAGCCTTGCTCTTGATGGCCTTCGGGAAGCAGTGGCCCTCGAAACGCTGGATCATGGAGTAGACCAGCGTGACGGACGTGGACACGAACGCGCAGAACAGCAGGACGGTGTACACGACAAACAGCCAGGTGTAGCCGCTGCCCATGAGGGTGACAACGCTCTGGTTGGGGAGCTTCATGACATCGCCGATATGGCGGGCTGCAATGCTGGCAACCGTATCAACACCGGTGCTCTTGATGGCGCAGAGGATCGGGTACCAGCGCAGCAGCATGGCACCGGAAGCTGCGAGCGCGCCGCCGTTCATGAGCCAGCCAAGGATGCTGGCGCGCTTGACGCCCTTGTGGGTCAGCTCTGTGGAAGCGGCGATCATGGCCGGGACGGACACGCACTGGAAAGCAGCATACACAAACACGCCGCGCCAGACGCCCTCGAAGCCCTTCTGGGAGGTGACGTCAGCGATGGCCGGGATGGAAGCGTAAGCCGCATTCTCGGTGGCGAGCTCCTGAGCAACCGCGTCGATCGGAACGATGAAGCCCATGATGACCAGGATCGCGGTGACGATCAGGATCGCGGTGGAAAGAACGGTGGAAGCCTTGATGATCAGGTCAACGCCGAAGATCGACAGAAGGATCAGCAGGGCGATGATGACGAGGTTGCAGATGATATCGGGCAGGTCGGTCAGGCTCTTGACGATGCCGCCGGCGCCGTCAACGCAGGACGCGACCGCCGCGAGGATGATGATGATGTAAAAGATCTCAAAGAAGATCTCCATCCACGGCTTCGGATACAGGGCGCGATAGGTGTCCTTGTAGTTGTCGAAACCGCTGAGCTTGGCAAACTTCATCATGATGTACATGACGACGGCCAGGATGCCCATGGCCAGCAGCGGGAAGATCGCCGCGGTCCAGCCATACTGGACGAAGTAGTTCACGACCTGGTTGCCGGTCGCGAAGCCGGCGCCCACGTGGGTGCCGAACCAGACAGACGCCACGGTGAAGGCGGCTGCCCAGCTGCTCTTGAGCTTTTTGTTATCCATTTTTTACCTCTCTCTTTTTGCTCTTTTTTGCTTTTCTCTCTTTTATTTCAATCCTGCCTCGTGCTCTCCTACCAACCGGGACAGGGCTCGAAATCCATATCCTTGTGTTAATTTATGAACAAGTCGTTAACAACTTAGGATAGTAAATTTATAATTCTCTCACACGCAAAAGTCAATAACAGCCTCTTCCAATCCCCAATATTTTTCAGTCATTTTCTGAAAATTGTCGAGTTGCACAAAATCTTGCATGTATTTTTATGCACTCTGATTCTGGCGTTTTTGTAATCTTTTGCGTGATTTTGGCGCTTTGACAGCAAGAAAACAGTTGCGGCGTCTACACTTTCGTGCTATCATAACAACGCTGGGAGTGCAAATCTTTTGTCGAATTTCTGACAAGCGAGATTGGCATGCTTTTGACACAGGCCAGCAGGTTCGGCAAACGCGATTGATGAATTTTTAACCATCATTTTTGCGTACACATTCACGACCCCGTGTCGATTTCGGAGGGAGCGCGCACGCTATGAAGCTCGTGACATTTGAAAAAGACGGCCGCAGTGCCGTCGGCCTGCTCAACGCGGCCGGCACTGCCGTGCATCCCGTGCCGGGCTGCGCAGACATGCAGGCGCTCATCGGCATCTGGCCGGCGCTGGACACTGCCGCCGTGCTGCGCGGTGAAGGTCTGCCGCTCGAACGCGTGCGGCTGCTCGCGCCCATCCCCCGCCCGGTGCAGGACGTGATCTGCCTGGGCATCAATTATTTTGACCACGCCAAGGAGAGCGAGGCCGTCGCCGGCAAGGGCGTCAAGGCGCCGGACACGTTCCCGATCTATTTTTCCAAGCGCGTGAACGAGGCCGTTGCCCCCGGCGGCGACATTCTCAGCCACAGCGATCTGGTCGCCGACCTCGACTATGAGGCGGAGCTGGCCGTCGTCATCGGCCGCCCGGCGTACAACGTCAGCGAGGCGGACGCGCTGGACTACGTGTTCGGCTACACCATTTTAAATGATGTGAGCGCGCGCACGATCCAGAACCAGCACAAGCAGTGGTACCGCGGCAAGAGCCTCGACGGCTTCACGCCGATGGGCCCGTGGATCGTCACGCCGGACGAGTTCGACGTGCGCAGGCCGCAGAAAATCCAGAGCCGCATCAACGGCGAGCTCCGGCAGGACAGCACAACCGACCTCATGATCTTCCACGTGCCGTACGTGATCGCCGAGCTCAGTCAGGGCATGACGCTCCGGCCCGGCACGATCATCTCCATGGGCACGCCGGCCGGCGTGGGCATGGGCTTTGACCCGCCGAAGTGGCTGCACCCGGGCGACGTGGTCGCGTGCAGCATCGAGGGCATCGGCACCCTCACCAACACCGTTCGGTAATCCGCCGTCAGGCATCCGCCTGCAGCGGCCGAAGATATCGCAAACAGAATCAGAAAAGGAGAGAAAAAGTTATGAAATTTGCAATGTATGGTTCCGGCGCAGCCGGCAGCGTCTTCGCTTCTTACCTGCGTAAGGGCGGTGCGGACATTATCCTCATCGACCGCTACGAGGCCCACATGAAGAAGGTCGCCGAGGAAGGCATGCACTTCACCATCCATCAGGAGGAAAATGGCGGCTACAAGGATTACGACTACCAGCTCAAGGGCTTCCGCACCTACACCACCGCTGCTGACGCGGCCGCGGCGGAGGGCAAGGTCGACGTCATCATCTACATGACCAAGGCGACCCAGCTCGAGCAGGCCATCCAGGACTCCATGCCCGTCGTCGGCGACACGACCGTCGCCGTCTCCCTCATCAACGGCCTCGGAAACGATGACAACCTCTTCAAGGTCTTCCCGAAAGAGCGCTGCATCATCGGCTCCGGCGTGCTGGGCACGGCTCTGCCCGAACCCGCACACTGCGTGTCCACCCCGGCCGGCGGCGTGCAGATGAACTTCGGCGGTGCGGTCCGCTCGGAGCTCACCGACGCAGCCTGCACCGAGATGCTCAAGTGCTACCGTGACGGCGGTTGCGACGCTTACTGGCGCGACGGCGAGCCGGGCACCGACAACAACATCTACAAGTTCATCTGGAAAAAGGTCTGCGTGAACGCCACCGTCAACACCGTGTGCGCGGTCCTGCGTCTGAAGATCGGCGAGGTCGAGGCGGATCCGTTCGGCCAGTGGCTGTTCCACAGCGTCATCCGCGAGACCTGCGCGGTCGCGACCGCCAAGGGCGTGCCGATGGACGCCGATGAGTTCATCGCCCACGATCACAAGGACATCGTCACCAACATCGCGGACTACTATCCGTCCATGTGCCAGGACATGCTCTTCAACCACCGCCAGACCGAGATCGACGTGCTCAACGGCAAGATCGCCGAGTACGGTGAGCAGCTGGGCATCGACACCCCGGTGTGCAAGGTCCTGTCCCAGGTCGTGCGCTGCATCCAGGGCAACTACGACAAGCAGTACCTGAAGTAATTTCCCATCCCGGATTTTCTCTGCCGGCCGGCCAACAACCGGCCGGCAGTCTGCTAAGGAGGCAAACGCATGAAAATTGCAATGATCGGCTCCGGCGCTGCCGGCAGCGTGTTCGCCGCCTATCTGCGCAAGGGCGGCGCCGAGCTCTGGCTCGTCGATAAGTATAAGGCGCACATGGACAAGATCGCGGCCGACGGGCTGGTCTTCCGCACGCCGGAGGGCGAGGAAGTGCTCACCGGCTTCCACACGAGCGCCACCGCGCACGACATCGGCACCATGGACATGGTCATCCTCATGGTCAAGGCCACGCAGACCGCGGACGTCATGGCCGACACCATGCCCTGCATCGGGCCGGAGACGGTCGTCGTCTCGCTGCAGAACGGCCTCGGCAACGACGAGGTGCTCGCCCAGTTCGTGGAGACCGACCGCATCCTCTACGGCAGCGGCCTGATCGGCACGGAACTGGCCGGCCCCGGCGTGTGCGTGAGCAAGCCGGAAAAGGGCATCCAGATGCACTTCGGCGCCGTGCACAACAACCCGAAGGCCGACGCCGCCGGCAAGGCGCTTGAGGCATGCTTCCAGGCGGGCGGCTGCAACGCGAGCTTTGACGAAGACGTGCGCCCGTACATCTGGAAGAAAGTCATCGCCAACAGTGGCTACAACGGCGTGAGCGCCGTCATGCGTCTGAAGGTGAAGGAGACGTTCGCCGACCCCTACGGCCACGACATCGTCATGCACGTCTGGAAAGAGGGCTGCGCCGTCGCGCAGGCGCTCGGCATTGGCGATCTCTGGCCGCTCATGGAAAAGGAGGAGCCGAACATCGTCGCCAACCTCGGCAACTACTATCCGTCCATGGCGCAGGACGCCGTGCTGCACCAGCGCCAGACGGAGATCTCCGTGCTCAACGGTGCCATCGCGCGCTACGGCGAGCGGCTGGGCGTTCCCACCCCGTTCAACACCGTCATCACGAAGGTCATCTCCTGCATCCAGAACAACTACGACAAGCAGTATCTGGGCTGATAACGCATCCCACGTCAGCGCCCCGGCAGCCGCCGGGGCGCTTTTTTGTGCAGGGGATACCTCTCCGGCGCTTGACAGGCACGCCCCGCGCCAAAACCGGAGACCCGCAAACCTTCAAAGCACGCGCTCGTCGCGCAAAAATAGCATAATATATACAAAGGCCCCCTGTGCCGTCTGCACAGGGGGCCTTCGCGCGGGGAGAAAGGGGATGTATGCACAAAAGGATCCGTCACACGCGCGTGATCGTGATCTCCTTCTGGTGCACGGTGTGCATCTTGTACTCCACGCCGCCGTAGATGACATGGTGCTCACCGTCGCGGCCGTCATTGACGAACCGGTGACCGTCATAGGGGCGAATACCCTCCTCAATGACGCTGGCCGCGCCGAGCGCCGCCATATGGCCGTTGAAGTGCTGCACCATGAGCGGCCGCTTCGAGGGCTTTATGGCCAGCCAGTCATCGCTCATCGGGTGGACGGGATAGACCGTCACCGCGGCGTCGCGCGGCAGCACCGCCGTCTCGCAGATGCCGTAGGCCGGGATCGGCGCTTGCACGAGCTTGTCGCCCTGCGCGAGAAAGCAGCGCTGGGGCTTGGTATCGCGGCTGAGCCTGCCGCGCTTGGGTGCACGCAGGTCGAAAATGCGCTTTCCCTCGGACGAGAGACGGCATTCGAAATACCGGCCGTTGGATGTGAACGTCATGTCCGAGATGAACTTCGGGTAGTTCCACATGATGCGGCCGCCGTCCATCGCCCACTGCGTCGTGACCGGGCAGCGGAACACGAATGTGCCAAAGTGCGCATCGCGCGCCTGCCGGATGAGCGGCAGCGGCCCCTTGGGCACCTTGTCTTGCGTGCAGATGGCGACCATGACCGTCTCGCCATAGCTGCCGACCGACGCGTGGATGTAGTTATACGTCGCCAGTGCGACCATGCAGCGCGTGGGCGACACCTTGATGACGTGCGGATTGTCCGAGGGCAGGCGCTTTTGCACCGCCTCGGCGTCCGCCGTGAAGTAAAAATATGCGCACGCATCCTTGTAGTACAGGATGGGCATTTCGGTCTCCCCGTCGATCCCGAGCCTGGCCGGGCGGGTGCCCTCGAACAGATCCTTCCGCTGGACCATGATGCCCCCTCCAAAATCACAGTTTCGGCGCTTGTGCTTTGTCCGCCGTGCTGTTGCAATTATAACGCGGCATGACCGAAGCGGCAATGATCCAGCCACGGCCGTGACGACCGGCGTTATGAAATGGAGGTTTTTGTAATGGCAGAGCGTTCTTCGCGGCTGAAGGGCCTGCGGCTGTCGAACGAGGAGACGAACCGTCTCACGCGCGAGAGCCTGGAGACAGCGCTGCTCCAGCTCCTGCAGGAGCAGGACATCCGCGACATCTCGATCGAGGCGCTTGTGCAGCGCGCGGGCGTGTCGCGCATGGCATATTACCGCAACTTCGGCTCCAAAGAGGCCATTCTCGACAACTGCATCACGCGCGTGTGCGACAAAATCGCCGCCGTCATGGGCCCCTATCTGCGGCGCGACGACTGGCCGGGCGCGCGGCGCGAAATTTTCCGTGTCCTGTACGAATACAAGGATTTCTGCCGCGTGCTCATCGCCGCGCACGAGAGCGAGCGGCTGCAAAACTTTTTCAACGCCTTCGCGGCCGAGTGCGCCTATGACGACTCTGACCGCGAGCGCTACCGGATGTATTTCTGGGCCGGCGCAGCGTATAACCTCATGTACATCTGGCTGCGCGAGGGGATGCCTATCTCGCCGGACACGCTGGCTGATTCCTGCAACGCGGCCAGTCTGCCGCGCGCGGAAACCTGACGCCGGAGACCGCCGCACCCAAGTGGTACCGCAAAGCGCGGCACCCCAACCACCAAAACGCGGCTCCCCAACCACACCCTCATCGGCCGAAATCACATGTCACCGGCCACGCAAAACGATCTCATTCTGCGGCCGAAAATCACATCAGCCGCGCAAAAACACCCCCTGTGCCGTGCACAGGGGGTGTTCGCTATGGTTTGGTTTTCCGTCAGCGCTGTGCGCTTAGCGGTTGGGGTACTTCTGGGCCAGCTCGGCCTCGAGCGCATCCCAGTCACGCTGCTGCGTGATCTTCGTCCACGTCTCGGGCGACTTGTTGTTCACGCGCTCATAATCGTGGCTGTTGGTGGCTTCCTGCACGGGCTCATAGTACCAGACGTCGGGGTCGCTGTTGTCCGGCCAGGTGACCATGTCGGGGAGGAAGTGATCCTTGTCCGGCGTGCGGAAGAGGACGTTGTTGATGATCTCCATGACCTCGGCGCGGGTGATCTCCTGCTCCGGGTGGAACGTGCCGTCCGGGAAGCCGCTGACCAGGCCAAGCGCCGCCGCGCGGTTGATATACTCGCGCGCCCAGTTGTCGGAGATGTCCGAGAACGCGTCGCCCTCAACCTCCGGCGCGTGGAAGAACAGCGCCGCGATCGTCGCGAACTCCGCGCGGGTGATGTGCTTCGCCGGGCCGAACGTGCCGTCCGGGAAGCCGGCGAGGATGCCGGCGTTCGTCAGCGTGGCGACCTGGTTGCTGTACCAGCTGTTGGCCTCCACATCCGGGTACGGATACGTGGTGCACCAGACCTGCTCGCGCGCGTCGTCCTGCAGCAGGCGGTAGAAGATCGTGGCGACCTCCATACGCGTGATCGGATCGAGCGGGCCGACGTTGCCGTTCGGGTAACCGACGATGTACGCATCGTGCTTCTCACGCTCCAGCGGCGGGGGCGGCACTTCGTTGTCCTCGACGGAGAACACGAACGTGATGTGCGCAGCCGCTTCCTGGAACGCGTTGCCCATGGCGGGGTCGACCTCGATGGTCACGTCCAGATCGACCGGGTCAGTCTTGGGGCTGACCTCGGCAATGAAGACGTTGTTCTTGAGGCCCTTGCTCGCGTCGAGCTGGCTGAAGAGCTTCGCGGTCTTGTTGGACGCGAGCACGACGCCGTTTTTCGACACGGTCATGCTGATGTGATCGAGCACATCGTTGTACGTGATGGCGGAGCCTTCCTTGGCGGAGGCGTCGCCGTTGATCTCCGCGCGCAGATAGATCTTTGCGCCCTGCACACCGTTTTTGCTGTCGGCCTGCACGCGGATGGTCTGCGTGAGGCTGTCGCCGGGCATGCAGTCGGAGAAGTTCGGGAACAGGTTCGTGTCCGAGCCCTTGCCGGTGTGGGTGAAGGTGAAGTGTGCGTTGGTGCCGTCCGAGCCGTCATAGTACGTGACGGTGGGGATGTTCGCCTCGCCCGTCGCCCAGATGCCCAGTCCGGCGGCCAGAAGCTTTTTGTGTTTCATACCGTTGCCCTCCTTATGGTGTCGTGGTTGCCGGGGTCAGCGTGCCGTTGGCGACCGTGACCGCCCATGCGCTTTCCACCGCGGTGCTCGGCGCGGCCTGAATGCTCTCGGCCAGCACCGTCACCTCGAGGTGATAGCCCTCGGGAGCACCTTCCGGCTGCTCGATGGGGGTCTTCAGCAGGTTGCTGGTCAAGTCCTGCGGTGCGACTGGCTTGGTGTAGTAGTAGATGTCGCCCTGCTCGAACCATTTGTCCGTGTCGTAGTCGACCTTGATGCCCACCGGCTCGCTGGAGATGGTCCGGTTGGTCTCATCGTCGCTGACCCAGTTCATGACCAGCTTGACGCGGACGTAGGACGTGGCCGTGCCGATGTTT
>ONIG01000011.1 GCA_900317855.1 uncultured Eubacteriales bacterium
TGATAGGTCGGAAGTGTAAGTGCAGTAATGCATTGAGCTGACCGATACTAATAACCCGAGGGCTTGACCTACAAGAGTATTGCAGGCAACCGCCTTGTGAATTCTTCATCCTCTGTTCGGTTTTGAAGGTGCAGATGAAACCTTGAGCACCATTAGCTCAGCTGGTAGAGCACCTGACTCTTAATCAGGGTGTCCAGGGTTCGAGTCCCTGATGGTGTACCACCCTTGTGGTGTGCCACGAGGGTCAATAGTTGGTGTTTTTAACGGTGAGGGTCCACCCGTTCCCATTCCGAACACGGAAGTTAAGCTCACCAGTGCCGACAATACTTGTCTGGAGACGGACCGGAACTGACTGCGGTTTTTTGCTATTTCGTCGTGTTTTTTATCTCGACAGCTCCGGGACTTTGCAGTACAATCGCTGTAGTGATAATCCGTTTTGTCTGCGTGATGGGAGGGGTGCGGTGTGCCGGAAGTGTTTTATCAGCAGCTCAGGCGGCAAAGGCGGCGTGCGGCTCTTTCTGTCACTGTGTTTGTGCTGACACTTTGCCTGCTGCCGCTGGCGCTGATCGCATTTCGCCGGTATCCTCTGCTTGGGACAGCGCTTCTGGCTGGTTGTGCAGCGATGGTTTTGGTATGCTATCGAGTACGGCGCGTACCGCCGGACGCACCGGAGTTCTATTCGGCCCCAATTCTGGTCGATGATCCTACAGCGCGCCTTGCGGCATGCGGTGCCGAGCAGGTCGGTGCGGATGCGCAGGTGCTGTTTGCAACGGACGGGCGGCTGCACGCGCGTGTACTGGCGCTGGAGTGTGATGACTTTGATGCACAGCGGATGAAGGCCATCAGACACCGTGCCAATCAGAAATGGAATCAGCAATATCATTTGAGTCAGCAAATCTCCATCTCCGATTCTTATACGCAGTTTCGTTTGAATCTTGTGCTCGCCGCGCGCGACAATGGGGAGCTGCGCAGCTGGGTAAGTACACAGCCGGAGCGTTTGCTGCAGCGGGCGGTACCGATCGTGCAGGCGGCCGTTGCGCGCGAGCAGGGTGTGCTGCTGTTCCCGGCGCTGCACCAATGGGTCACGCCGGCCGAAGCGCATGTGTATGAGACGGCGGCGAAGCTGCTGACAGAGCTGTTTTTGGAGAATTGAGCAATGCTCAGGAGGAGAGCGTTTGCTGAAATTCATTTTCGATACGCTCTGGACTTGAGGCGCGCGGCCCCCGTTTGCAAGGGTCGTCTGCTGCGGGCTTATCGGCTGCCGGATGCGGCGTGCGACCTCGGTGAAGCGCGTGGCAAGGGGGGCCATTTGGGCGGCGTATCGTTTGCCGAGCTGTGTTATTTCGTTTGGGGACGGATGGTCCTGCGTGCGAAAAGAAAAATAGCGACTGTGCTGCCGTGATCCATAAAGAAAAGCCCCGCCGGGAAACCGGCGGGGCTTTGGAGTGTTGCGCAAAGAAAGGGGTCAGATCAATATTTCTGCAGGGGAGCGTACTTCTCGTGCAGCTTCTCCTCACGCTCGAGGTCGGACTACTGAGCAATGGACTTGCCAACACGACCGTGGCGATGGCGAAAACGCTGCAGACAGGGCAAAACCGCGTCTTTTTGGATGTGCTGCATACCGCCGTGAACCGGCTGTCGATGCAGCTTGCTGCGCAGGCCGGGCTGGAGGTCGAGGCATATACCGTGAATGATGCGGAGCTTGCGGATGCGCTGACGTCGCTCGGCGTCGTTGGAATTACGACAAATACACTGCTGCCGGCTGCAACAACAGCAGAGCCGATGCAGCTTCAGGATGCAGAGGCGATTGTAGCGCGTTTCGCGCAGGACTTTACCATGACATCTGAACTGGAGCCATAATAGAACTATGAGCGATTCGCTCCAGCCGAATGCAAAGCCGCAACCATTCGGTTGCGGCTTTTTGCTGTCTGTGATAAGATTTGAGCCGAGGTGATCTTTATGAAAATTCTGATGATCAACGGCAGCCCGCACCCGCGTGGTGGGGACGTTCCCGGACAGCAATCGCGAAAGCCCCGCCGGAGATCCGGCGGGGCTTTTGGGATGTTGCGAAAAGAAAGAGATCGGATCAGCATTTCTGCAGCGGGGCGTACTTCTCGTGCAGCTGTTCCTCGCGCGCAAGGTCGGCCTCGATGCGTCTGTGATGCGTGATTTTTATGCGGCTCGTATAGGGCACAATGACCACATCCGCTGGCATGATTTTGTGTGTCTACATTTCAATTTGCGAATGTTGACAGAACTTTGCACTTATTCTGCCTGTTCTAAAGAGAATACAATAAGATGTGCTCGATAAAATGACTGTCAAAAGAAACCCTATGCGCAAAACTGTCCCCTGGGGCGAAATTGTCTTGCATGCACAGTCACGGCGGCAGTTCTTGTTATATTTGCTAAAGAAATAACGATCCGCATATGTTATGATGATGCCACAGTAAGAAAGATGATTTTTCAAAAGATCATCCTGAATAAACGGAGGTAACTACAATGAAAGAATTTGCTGGAAAAGTAGCCGGTATCACCGGCGCCGCCAACGGCATCGGCGAAGCCTTCGCACTGGAGGCCGCACGCCGCGGCATGAACCTTGCGCTGATCGACATCGAAGGCGACCGGCTGCAGGAGGTCAAGAAGGAATGCGAAGCGCTGGGCGCGCCCAAAGTCGTCGCGATCACCGTGGACGTGTCCGAGTACGAGCAGGTCCGCCTGAGCGTCGAGCGCATCATGGCGGAGTTTGAGCGCATCGATGTGTTCTACAGCAACGCCGGTGTTGCCGGCGCCGGCACGCTGGGCAACATCCCTGCCCAGGACTGGGACTGGATCACCAGTGTCAACTTCCTCGGCATGGCCTACTACGTCACGGAAGTGCTGCCCATCATGAAAAAGCAGGGCACCGACGCCTACTTCCTGTTCACTGTCTCCATCGGCGGTCTGCAGCCCGGCATGCGCATCCAGTCGGCCTACACCGCGTCCAAGCATGCGGCGATGAGCCTTGCCGAGAGCGTAAAGGACTATGCCGTCAACTACGCGCCGTACATTGGCGTGACCGCGTTCTGCCCGGAATACGTCAACACCACGATCTGGGACAGCGAGAAGCGCCGCCCCGAGAAGTTCCAGAAGCCGTATGATCCCTTCTATGCGACGGATGATTACCAGGCTTACAGGACCAATTTTGAAGGCCGCATCAAGAACCAGGGCTACAACGCCCGCTTTGTCGGCCCGCGTCTGTTCCGTGCCATGGAGGACGAGCAGCTCTACGTGCACCCGCACGTGCATACCCACCAGATGCTGCGCGACCGCTTCGCGCGCATTGAGGCCGACCTGCGCAAGGACGAAGAGCTCGACGCCGAGTTCAAGGCGCTCGAGGGCTACGACGACTGAACAGAGCCGCATCTGGACAAATAACAGGAGCACCTCCCGACCGGGAGGTGCTCTTTTCTGTATTTCGGAAGAAGAAAACGGGCGCGGGCACGGCAGTTTTGCCGCGCCTGCGCCGTCGGAGTCATTCGCCTTCCGGTTTTTTGGGCAGGACCGCGAGATCGGAATAGCGGTTTTTCAAGAACGCGTCGATGCAAAAGGAATACTGCAGCTTGAACAGCAGTGACGGGTCCGAAAAGTCTACGGAGAACAGATTCTCGATCTGCTGGATGCGGTAATTGACCGTGTTGCGGTGCATGAACATGAGCTCTGCCGTGCGGTTTTTGCTGAAGCCGGTTTTGGTATAGATCTTCAGCGTTTCGTACAGCTCGGTGTTCTTGTCCGCGTCGTAGGCTTCCAGACTGGCGAGCACCGGATGGCGGCACTGCTCGAGCAGCGGCGTATCCTCCATGCGGTCGAGCATGATGTAAAACGCATAGTCTGAGAAGAAGAACACGCCGCCGGTGTTCGACAGCCGCCGCGAAAAGGACATGGCCTGCAGCGCCTGCTGATAGTAAACGTAGAGCTTCGACGGTTTGTGGAACAGATTGCTCACGCCGACGAGGATCTGCCCGTCGGCCGCGAGGGTCTCGATGGCCGTGCGCGTCTCCTCCGGGAGCGCGCCCGCATTGTCCACGCCGACGAATGTGACAATCGCATTTTTCTTATACACGCGCGGCGAGGCCGGCAGGATCTCCGCGACGCGCGGCGTGAGCACGTCGTAGAGGTATTCGTTGCCCCTGAAATAGCTCGGCTTGAGCACGACCGCGCGCATATTCGGCGGGAAGGTCAGCTTGGCGGCGTTGATGCGCTGGATCGTCTCCTCCTCGCTGGCGCCATCGATGATGTCGCTGAGCACGCTCTGGTGCATGTTGAAGCGGTAGGTGCTGTAGCTGCGGCTGCCGAGCAGGGTGGAGTGCAGGTTTTTGGCCAGCAGGTGCATCAGCTTGTCGCTGAACCACGGGAACTCCCCGGTGTAATTGCCCATGAACACGTAGCCGATGATCTCATTGTCGGCAATGACGCGGATGACCTTGATGTACATCTGCAGCCGGTTGCAGAACAGCACGAACGTGTTGGGCGACATGTCCATCTTATGCTTGACCCGGTACGAGAGGATGTACTCGATCAGGTAGTTATCCAGATAGCCGACCTCGATGCTGTGGATCCAGTGCGGGTGGTTGACCATGAACGGCTTGGAATAGGCCAGCACCTTGCCGGAAATGTCGATGGCCAGCAGCTGTGAGCCGGTGCCTTTGGAAAATTCGCAGAACACCGACGTCAGATCCGCGCCGTTGAGCAGCATATAGATCAGGTTGGAATACAGCTTCTGCTGCTTAAAGGAGTCGCCGAAGAGCGACATGATGTAATACACCACGTCCACGACCGAGACCTGCGGGATGATGATGTAATTGCTGTCGCTGTAAGCGATCTTGTCGTGCGCCGCCTGGTCGGGCGTGCCCGCGCACACAAAGCAGAGCGGCAGTGTCATGTCCTGGCCGATCTGCCGGGCGGTATAGATGCCCAGCGTATCGACCGGCGGGACCGCCCCGCTCGGGTCATACAGCTCCACGTTGCTCAGTTCGCAGTCCATGGGGTAGACCGTTTTGACCTCCGGATATTTTTCCGCCACGCGTTTGGCAAGCTCTGAAAACAGCATGGGACGCCTCCTTTTCACAGCGAGTGTCAATAAATTAACAAGAACATTATACATGGAACACCGCCGCTCCGCAAGTGCATTGTGAACAAAATTTGCGGTGTTTTTGTTCATTTCGACAGCGGGGGTTGTCCGCCGCCGAAACCGCCGGACCGGCGTGCGTGCACATTGTGCATCGTGCATGGTTTTGCTTGCTGTTTTTTTCACACATGACATAGGCACGGCCGCCGGTACCCGATAGAATGAGGGCAGCAAAGTTGATATGAGCCGAATGCGTTTTTCTACCTTTTCGCCGTCCGGGTGAGCACCGGACGGCAGAAACGCAGAAAGTTGAAAGTTGAGGTTTACTGCTTATGCATTACGAAAAACTATTTGAAAAGGGAACCATCGGCCGGCTCGAGCTGCGCAACCGCGTCGTCATGACGGCCATGGGCACGATGCTCGGCGATTGGAACGGCTGCTCCACGCCGGAGCAGGTCCGGTTCTATGAGGAGCGCGCTAAGGGCGGCTGCGGCCTCATCATCCCGGAGTTCACGTCGGTCGATCCGGACAGCGGTCACTGCAACCGCATTCAGCTCGGCATCTGGGATGCACGCCAGATCTCGAGCTTTGAGCGCATCTGCGACGCCGTGCACCGCCACGGCGCCAAGATCTTTGTCCAGCTGCACCACGGCGGACGCGAAGCGCCCCCGGCGATCAACGGCGGCCGCCAGGCCATGGCGCCGAGCGTGGAGCTCAACAGCGTGATCGGCCGCGACACGATCCTGCCGCGCGAGATGACCATTGAGGACATTGACCGGCTGGTCGGCCTCTTCGTTCAGGCCGCGCTCAATGCGCAGGCCGCCGGCGCCGACGGCGTGGAGATCCACGGCGCGCACGGCTACCTGCTGCAGCAGTTTATGAGCCCCTACACGAACAAACGCACCGACGAATACGGCGGCTCCATGGAAAACCGCTGCCGCTTTATCGTGCGCATCCTGAAGGGCATCCGTGAGGTCGTCGAGCCCGGCTTCGTTGTCGGCGCGCGCATCAACGGCAACGACTTCGTCGAGGGCGGCAACGACCAGGATGCCTGCGTCGAGATCGCCAAGTACCTGGAGCCGTATGTCGATTACTTCAACGTCAGCTGCGGCGTGTACGCGAGCGCGGCGACCATGATCGAGCCCTGCTACAGCCCCGAGGGCTGGAGAAGCGGCTTTGTCAAGGCCATCAAGAGCCAGGTCAGCGTTCCGATCATCGCGGTCAACACCGTCAAGCATCCGCAGTTTGCCGAGCAGCTCCTGCAGGAGGGGGTGAGCGACTTTGTCGGCATGTCCCGCATGCACATTGCCGACCCCTATCTTGTGCAGAAGACCATGGCCGGGCGCGAGGATCTCATCCGCAAGTGCCTCGGCTGCATGAACTGCAACAAGTCCGTCGTCGCGGGCCGCACGCTGCACTGCGCGCTCAACCCCGTCGCCGGCCACGAGGTCACGTTTGGCGATGACAAGCTCGTCAAAAACGGCAACGGCCGCAAGGTCGCCATCGTCGGCGGCGGCCCGGCCGGTATGCAGGCGGCCCTGCTGATGAAAAAGCGCGGCTTCGAGCCCGTGATCTTTGAAGCGAGCGGCACGCTCGGCGGCAGCGCCATTCTTGCCTCCAAGGCGCCGTGCAAGCACATGGCGCAGGAATTTGTGGACACGCAGATCGCCGAGATGCAGGAATACGGCATCGAGGTGCACCTCAACACGCCGGGCACGGTCGCGCGCATTCAGACGATCGAGCCGTACTGCGTCGTGGTCGCCTGCGGCGGCAATCAGATCATCCCCGGAGTCCCCGGCGCCGACCGCGACAATGTCTATTATATTGAGGACGTTCTGCTCGGCAAGGTGCAGTTTGCCGGCAAGAAGATCGCCGTCATCGGCGGCGGCCATGTCGGTCTCGAGGTCGCGCACTATCTGTGCGCCGACAACCAGGTCACGGTCGTCGAGATGCAGAAGGAAGTCGGCACGTCCATCTACCGCACGGCAAAGTACAAGCTCTTGTCGCTGCTGCAGGAAAACGGCGTCGAGATCCTGACGCAGCACGCGCTCGCCGGCGTCGGCGAGGGGACCGTCGAGCTCAAGCAGCTCCCCGGCGGTGAGACCGTCAGCGTCGATGCCGACATCGTCGTCATGGCGCTCGGCAACCGGCCGGACAAGGCCTACGAGGACAAGCTGGCTGCGGCCTTTGACAAGGTTGTTGTCATCGGTGACGCGACCAAGGCCGGCACTATGGCCGACGCAACGAAGGCCGCCTACGAAAAGTGCTTTTACATCTGATTCCAGTCCCACGCGCGAGGCGCTCTGCGTCTCGCGCAGCGTTCCGGCGGGCATGTTACTTTTTTGTCAGTCGTGAACAAATTCCGCATTCTTTTTAAGCGTTCGTGACATTGTGACATTTTTGTCTTTCGGGTATCATGCGAACCAAGGTAGAAAAAACCCGCATTTGCTCAGCGGTACTTTGAAAGATTCCATGACGACAAGGACGGAACCATGAACTACGAAAACCTGTTTAGGCCCGGTTACATCGGTGGCCTGCGGATCAAAAACCGCGTCGTGATGACGGCCATGGGCAACGGTCTCGCCGCAGAAAACGGCGAGGCGTCCGACGAGATCATCGCCTGCTACAAGGCCCGGGCGGCCGGTGGCTGCGGGCTGCTGATCACCGAATTTTGCGCGGTCGACGGGGAAAACGGCATCGCCGAGACCCATCAGCTGCAGATCCACGCGCCGCGGTTCATCAAGCGCCTCGCGCTGCTGACCGACACGCTGCACCGTTACGACTGCAAGGTGTTTTTCCAGCTCTTCCACCCCGGCCGCGAGGGCAAGCCGCAGTTCAACGGCGGCCGTCAGGTCATCTCCGCGAGCGGGATCGTGAATCCGGCCACGGGCCGCGTGTCGCACGAAATGACGCGCGAGGAGATCCACGGCATGGTCGATAAATTTGTCACCGCCGCCGTGTATGCCCAGCAGGCCAACGCCGACGGCGTGGAGCTCCACTGTGCGCACGGTTATCTGCTGCACCAGTTTCTCAGCCCGCACAGCAATGTGCGCACCGATGAATACGGCGGCAGTCTCGAAAACCGGATGCGCATCGTCCGCGAGATCATCGAGGGCATCCATCGCGCCTGCGGCAGAGACTTCCCGATCAGCGTGCGCATCAACGGCTGCGACTACATCCCCGAGGGCCTGCAGAAAGCGGACGCGGTGGAGATCGCAAAACTGCTCGAGCACTACGGTGTGTCGTGCATCAACGTCAGCAGCGGCGGCTACGAAAACCCGGCCGCCTTCATCGAGCCCTGCTACTTCCCCGAGGGGTGGAAGAAGGAAAATGCGCTGGCCGTCAAGGCGGCGGTGCAGATCCCGGTCATCGCGGTCAACGTCATCAAGCATCCCGCGACCGCCGAGGCGCTGCTGCGCGAGGGCGTGTGCGACTTCGCCGGTGTGTCCCGGGCACAGCTCGCAGATCCGGACTGGGTCAACAAGGCACGCGGCGGTCAGGAAGCGCTCCTGCGCAAGTGCATCGGCTGTATGAGCTGCAACAAGGAGGTCGTCAACCACCGCGGCATCCGCTGCGCCATCAACCCCCGGCTCGGCCGCGAGCGGGACTACAACGCTGCGGCGCTGCGGCGCGACGGCGCGGGCCGGTGCGTGCCGGTGATCGGCGGCGGGCCTGCCGGTATGCAGGCAGCCATTGTCCTGGCCGAGCGCGGCTTCCGCCCGATCCTGTTTGAGCGGCGCGCCTATCTCGGCGGCAGCGCCGTGCTGGCCTCCAAGGCACCGTGCAAGGGGCTCGTGGCCGAGTACATCGAGACGCAGAAGAATCAGCTCGCCGCGCTCGGCGTGCAGGTGGAGCTGAATCACGCGCCGACCATGGCGGAGCTCCGGCGGCTCGACCCCTATGGCATTTTCGTTGCCATGGGCGGGCAGCAGATCGTGCCGGATATCCCCGGCATCGACCGCGAAAACGTGTTCGGCATCGAGGATGTTCTGCTCGGCCGCCGCGCGATCGAGGGCAGGGAGGTCGCCGTTATCGGCGGCGGACACGTCGGGCTCGAAGTGGCCCACTTCCTGTGCGCGAACAACAAGGTCACGATCGTGGAAATGGCCGATGAGATCGGCGCGTCCGTGTACTACATCACCAAGTTCAAGCTCCTGCCATTGCTGCGGGAGGCCGGCGTGACGTTCCGCACCGGCCAGGCCCTCGCCGCAGTGGGCGATGGCAGCATCCGCCTGCGGGATACGCACTCCGGCCAGTGCACCGAGCTGAAGGCCGAGGCCGTCGTTCTGGCGATGGGCAGCCGGCCGGATCTGGCCGCGCGCGCGGAATTCGACCGGAATTTTGACCGCGTCGTCTATGCCGGCGACGCCGTCCGCGGCGGCACCATGCTGGAGGCCAACCGCGATGCGTTTGCCCTCGCGTGGGAATTCTGACACAGAAATAGGAACGATTCGGAATGATTTCAAGAAAAGGAGACGATATCATGAAAAACAACATTTTTGATCTTTCCGGTCAGGTTGCACTGGTTGCCGGCGGCAGCTCCGGTCTCGGTCTGCAGTTTGCAAAGGCCATGGCCAATGCCGGCGCCAACGTTGCCCTTGTGGCGCGCCGTACCGACTGCCTTGAAAAGAACGCGAAGGAGATCGCCGAGGAGTACGGCGTGGAGGTTTACCCCCACTACCTCAATCTGTGCGACTCCAAGTCCGTTACCAAGTGTGTGGAGGATGTGATCGCGCACTTTGGCAAGATCGATATCCTGGTCAACTCCGGCGGTACCGGCGGCTCCGGTGACCCGGCGACCATGACCGATGAGCAGTGGTCTCACGTGGTCGATACCGACCTGACCGGCCTGTTCTATCTCTGCCGCGACGTTGCGAGACTGTCCATGATCCCCAACAATTACGGCCGCATCGTCAACGTCTCCTCTATCCACGGTTTCGTCTCCAGAAAGAACGTCTGGACCGCACCGTACTGCGCCTCCAAGGGCGGCGTGCACATGATGACCAAGGCCTTGGCCAACGACTGGGGCAAGTACAACATCACCGTCAACTGCATCGCGCCGGGCTACTTCCCGACCGAGCTGACCGAGAAGTTTATCGACTCCGACGCTTTTGTGCAGCTGCACAAGGACCGCTGCCCGAAAGAGCGCCACGGCATCCTCGGCGAGATGGACGGCCTGTGCGTTTACTTCGCTGCGCCCTGCTGCACATACACGACCGGCCAGATCGTTGCGGTCGACGGCGGCTGGACCTGCAACTGACACATCCGCTCAGAACAATATGAAGATATAAGGAGAAAGATATGGACAACGCAATCAAAACACCGAATCGCACAGGTATTCTGGTGCGCGCCCTGATCGTGCTCGCCATGTGCGGCATCGTCAACTCCGCGGCCGTTTTCGTCTCCCCGATGGCGAAACACTTCGGCTGGACGACGGAGGCCATTGCCGGCGTTGCCACCTACATGGCCTTCATGCAGACGCCCGGCCACATCATCAGCGGCTGGCTGCTCGGCAAGATCGGCGCCAAGAAAACGCTCATCCTCGGCTGCATCCTGCTGGGCCTCGCGTTCCTGCTGTCCGGCATGGTCCCCTCCGGCTCCCCCTGGATGCTGTACATCACCTTCAGCGTCCTGCAGGGTCTCGGCGTCGGCTTCACGTACACCGGCAGCACCTACTGCGCGACCGGCTGGTACCCCGACAAGCGCGGCCTTGCCTCCGGCCTGTGCATGGCCTTTAACGGCGGCTCCGCTACCTTCCTCGCGCCCCTGATCGTCAAGCTCATCAGCAGCATCGGCATCATCGTCACGCTCTACATCGTCGGCGGCGCGATCATCGTCATCGGCATCTGCGCGGCCATCGGCCTCAAGACCGCCCCGGCGGGCTATGCCCCGGCCGGCTGGAAAGCCAAGGCGGACGATCCCAAGCTTGCGGCCACGCAGCTGGAGAGTCTGACACCCGCCCAGGCGTTCCGTACCCGCGGCTACTGGCACCTGTTCCTCGGCTACGGCCTGTTCCCGACGATGTACATCATCTGCTACCCCCGCTTCTCCGTCCTCATTTCGGACGCGGGCTACTCGCTCAGCGCAGCCACCATCGGCGTGTCGATCTACTCGATCTGCAATGTTATCGGCCGTCTCGGCATGGGCGCGCTCATCGACAAGCTCGGCTACCGCAAGGTCTATACGATCTGCGGCATCTGCTCCGTCGCCTCTTCGCTCTGCCTGATGTTTGCCCACAGCCTGGCCATGTTCTACATCGCCTATGTCCTGCTGGCAGTCGGCTTCGGCGCGACGAACTGCTGCCATCCGGTCGCCGTTCAGGAGACCTACGGCTCCAAGTATGCCGGCGGCATCTTCGGCATCTGCATGCTCGGCTATATGATCATCTGCACCTTCATCAGCCCGAAGATCAGCTCGGCGCTCGTCAAGGCCACCGGCAGCTACACTGCCTCCATGGTCTATGCCATCATCGCCTGCATCATCGCCGTCATCTTCTACACCACCATCCCCCAGCCCAAGAGACGCACGCTGGCCGAGGTCGCCGCAGAAGAAAAAGCCGCGCAGGAGAAGGCCGCGCAGGCCTGATCCGCGCAGCATCATCCGCACACCATCCTCCCCTCATGTTTGCGGCATGGCCGGTTTTCCCTTCCTCCGGCCATACCGCACAGTAAGCGGAGAGACCGACATCAATACGAAAGGTAGCATCCTATGGGCGTAGTTGGTTGTATTCTCGGCTTCCTTGTCGTGATCTATCTTTGCTACAAGGACTGGTCCGTATATATCGCTTCGATCGTGGGCGCGGCGGTCGTGATCGCGTTTAACGTGCTCCCGTTCATGGACACGCTGCTCGGCTCCTATGTCAACGGCATGTTCGTCCCGATCAAAAGCTTCTTCTTCCTGCTGCTGTTCGGCAGCATTCAGTCAAAGATCTATTCGGAGAGCGGCGCGGCCTTCTCCATCGCCGACACGATCATGAGCAAGCTCCTGCGGCCCGGCGCCAGCAACACGAAGAAAAATGTGATCGCGGTCGCGGTCATTGTTGCCATCGGCGTCATCCTCTGCATGGGCGGCATCAATGCCAGCGTGTTCATCGTGCTCATGTACCCGGTCGCGCTCACGATCTTTGAATATTGCGACATTCCCAAGCGCTTTATCCTCGGCGTGCTCGCCGCGGCTTCCTATACGTTTACGCTGACCATGCCCGGCAGCCCGCAGGTGACCAACGTCGCCGCCATGACCGCCCTAGGCACGGCGGCGGATGTGGCGCTCGTCCCCGGCCTTGTCGGCGCGGCGGTCGAAGTCGTCGTCATCATCGTCCTGATGAATATCTACATCAACAAGGCGCGGGCCAAGGGCGAGCATTTTGAGCTCCACCCGCTCGATCCGCACTATGACAAGAACACGCCGCGGCCGAATTTCTGGATCGCGCTCATTCCACTGGTCGCGCTCTTTGTCGCCTTCAACATTCTGAAGATCAACATCAACATCTGCGTGATCGGCAGCACCGTTTTGTCCATCCTGCTGTTCTGGAAGCAGCTCAAGGCGAAGAACCTGCGTGAGCTCATCAGCACCGGCGCGGCGGACTCCATCCACATGTCGCTGACGGTCGCGGCCATCTGCGGCTTTGCCGGCGTCGTGACCAACACGGAAGCGTTCACGACCATGCTCAATGCCATCACCGGCATCAACATGTCCCCGATGCTGATCTGCGCCGTGGTCGTCGCCGTCATGTGCATGCTCACCGGCGGTTCCTCCACCGGCCAGCTGATCTCTCTGCCGCTCATCGCGCCGAAGCTGCTCGACCTCGGGCTCAATGTCAACGCGATCCACCGTATCGCCTGCTTCGCCGCGACGACGCTCGATTCCATGCCGTACTCCGGCGCCATCCTGATGCTGCTGCCGATGTGCCGCATGAAGCTCAGGGAGATCTATCCGCCCATGTTCATCACAACGGTCATCGCCACGACCTGCGGCACGATTGCCGTCATCGTGATGTGCGCGCTGTTCCCCGGCCTTTGCTGATGTGCATGTGCGTGCGTGCACTCCCCCAAATAGAAAACACCGCCCCGAAGGCCGCCGGCCTTCGGGGCGATTGTTGTTTGTGCCGCAAAATGCCCTCCGGTCGGGAAACCGTCCGGAGGGCGTTTTTGCCTTTGCCCATGTGCGGGGAATCAGCCGGGGTGCCGCCTTGCACGCCGCGGCGATTTGTGCTATCCTGCGCGTGAGGTGATACGATGAAAATTCTCATGATCAACGGCAGCCCGCATCCGCGCGGCTGCACATACACCGCCCTGCACGAAATGGAGCGGGTGCTTCAGGCGGCGGAGGTTGAAACGCAGATCCTGACGGTTGGCGCCGAACAGATCGGCGGCTGCACCGCCTGTGGCGGATGCAACGCGACCGGGCACTGCGTGCGCGGCGGCCTGGTGAACGACGCCATCGACGCGATGGAGACGGCGGATGCGCTCGTGCTCGCGTCCCCGGTGCACTATGCCGGGATTTCCGGCGCAATGTCGGCATTTTGCGACCGGCTCTTTTACGCCAGCGACGACTGGGCGAACAAGCCCTGCGCCTGCGTCGTCTCGGCGCGCCGCGCGGGCACAACGGCCGCGCTCGATCAGCTGGTCAAATACCCGATGATCTCGAACATGCCGGTCGTGTCCTCGCAGTACTGGCCGATGGTGCACGGTGCGTGCCCGGAGGACGTCGCGCAGGATGCGGAAGGGCTGCAGACCATGCGCCAGCTCGCGCGCAACCTGCTCTGGCTGGTGCGGTGCATCGCAGCCGGTGACGCGGCGGGCGTTGCGCGTCCGGAGACGGAAGTGCGCACATTCACCAATTTCATTCGCTGATTTTCGGCAGTATGACAAAAGACCAGCCGCCGCAGGCATTGCCTGCGGCGGCTGGTCTCGTATTTGGGGAGGTGTGCTCAGCCGCGCTTTTTCACCCGGCGCTTGCCGGTCATGTGCTCGACAGTCAGGCACAGCACGGTCGTGCGCGGGATGACCGCCGTGGAAAACGGGAAGTCCGGCGCGCGGTACTGTGCCATGAGCACGCGCAGCGCGTGCTCCTTGCCGCTGTCCGGCACGACGGTGATGCGCCCCTGACCGATGACGCTCTCATACGTCATGGTGCAGTTGCCGTGCTCGTCGTCGAGGATGAGGCCGTGGCCGCGGTCCATCTCGAACGATGCGTTCGGGTTTCTGGCGATGAGGTCGTACTTTGTGCCGGCGTTCGCGCCGTGAAAGTACAGACGGACGGTCTCGCCGTCAACCTCCAGACCGAAGTTCAGCGGCAGGATGTAGGGATACGGCTCGTCGTGCAGTGCGAGGCGGCACACGTCGCACCCGCGCATGACGGCGATGAGTTCGTTAAAATCTGTGATCTCGCGATCTGCTCTGCGCATGAGAATGCTCCTTTCCGATCAGCCGATGGGCGCGCCGAGACGCGCCAGCACGTCCTGAAAATATTCCGGCAGCGGGCAGGTGAACGTCACGAGCTCGCCCGTGCGCGGGTGGATGAAGCGCAGCGCGCGCGCGTGCAGGCACTGTCCGCTCAGCCCCTTTTCCGGCCGCTTATGCCCGTAGACGAGGTCGCCGAGCAGGGGATGGCCGATGTGCGCCATGTGCACGCGGATCTGGTGCGTGCGGCCGGTCTCCAGCTCGCAGCGGATGTGCGTGTAGCCGTTGTAGCGCGCGATGACCGACCAGTGCGTGACGGCGCGGCGGGCGTTTTTTTGCGTCACGGCCATGCGCTTGCGGTCCGTCGGGTGGCGGCCGATGGGCGCGTCCACCGTGCCGGCATCGTCGCGCAGATTGCCGCAGACGACGGCCTCATACGTGCGCGCCATCGTGTGATCGGCCAGCTGCGCCGAGAGCGCCAGGTGCGCGAAGTCGTTCTTGGCCGCGACGAGCAGGCCGGATGTGTCCTTGTCGATGCGGTGTACGATGCCAGGCCGCCGCTCCCCGCCGACGCCGGAGAGACTCTCCCCGCAGTGGGCGAGCAGGGCGTTGACGAGCGTGCCGTCCTCGTGACCGGGCGCGGGATGCACGACCATGCCGCGCGGCTTGTTGACGACGATGAGGTCGTCGTCCTCGTATACCACGTCCAGCGGCAGATCCTGCGCCACGAGCTCCGAGGGCGCGGCGTCCGGCAGCGTCACGACAAACGTGTCGCCGGGGACGGTTTTGTAGTTTTTCTTCACGGGCGCGCCGTCTTTCGTCACCGCGCCCTGCGCGAGCAGCCGCTGGGCGGCGCTGCGCGTGAGCCCGGGCAAAGAGCGCGCGAGGAGAGCGTCGATCCGCTCGGCGCTCTCCTGTGTCTGAATCGTTCGTTGTTCCATTAGAAATCCGAAAACTCCGCCAAAATGTCGTCGAGTGAGTACGCTGCGCCGTCGGCACTGCCGTCCGCGCCGTCGTCCGGCTTGGGCGTTTCCGGCTCGGCGGGCGCAGCGGGTGTGCTGTTGAGATAGGCCAGCAGCGGGTCTGCCGCCTCGGCCGCAGGCTGCGCCGCCGGTTCGGGCTGCACGGGTGCTGCCGCTTTGGGCGCCGGGTCTGCCGCCTCGGGCGCGGGCGCTGCCGGTTTGGGCGCGGCAGGCGTCACCGGCTGCGCCTGCACGGGCGCGCGGTCCCACGCCGCGAAGGGATCGTCCTTCGCCGGGGCCGGGGCCACCGGGTGCGCGGCGGGCTCTTTCGGCGCGGCGGGCTGCGCGATGGGCTGCTGCTTCTGGGCGGGCAGGTGCAGCTTGTGCGCGCGGACGGGGGCATCCGTGTGCTTGCGGGGCTTGCGCGCCGGTTTCGGCGCGGGCTCGCCCTCGCTGCCGTCACCCCGATAGAAGATGACGTGCAGGCACAGGGCGATGCCGGCCACGACGATGAAGATATCCGCCAGGTTGAACACGGCGAAGCGCACGAACAGGAAGTTGAACATGTCCACTACGTAGCCGCTGAGGATGCGGTCGATGCAGTTGCCGACCGCACCGGCCAGCACGAGCACGACCGACCAGCGGCCGACCTTGCCGTGCACGACGTTGCGCCGCAGGCAGAACACCGCGATGGCGGCGAACACGAGCGTGAAGATGACGAAGATCCAGTGCGGCGCGTGCTGCAGGATGCTGAACGCGGCGCCGTTGTTGTGGATATTCGTCAGCTCCAGCACGCCGGGGATGAGCGTGACGTGCCCGGTGTCGAGCGGGATGTTGAGCGTGACCCAGTACTTCAGGCCTTGGTCAGCGATGAGGATCAGGATGGCTACGATGGCATACCACATAGCGGTTCCTCGCTTTCGGATCAGGATTTTGGGATCGGTGGTTTACTCCGCCTTCTGCGCGGCGACGACGGCGGCGCAGCGCGGGCACAGACCGGTCTCGGGGTCGGCCTGCTCGGAGTGCATCCAGCAGCGCGGGCACTTGGTGCCGGGCGCGTTGCGCACGGAGATGTGCAGGCCGGGGAAGTTCGTGCCGGTGCCGGTGACGGCATCTTCCGGCACGTCGCCGCCGACGAGGCACTGCGACACAATGAGCAGCTCGGGCAGGTTCATGCTCTGCACGTCGTCGAGCGCGGCCTTGGCGGCCTCGTCGTCGGCACGCAGCGTCACGGCAGCCTCGAGCGGCTTGCCGATGCGCTTTTCGGCGCGAGCGGCCTCGAGCACGCCGTTGACATCCGTGCGGACGCGGATCAGCTGATCCCACTTGGCAAGCTCGGCGTCGCTGAGCGCATAGGCGTCGAACGGCTGATTCATGACGTTGAGCAGCACGTTGCGCGCGTCGTCCTCGGCGCGGTGCGGCATGGCCAGCCAGATCTCGTCGCAGGTGAAGGCGAGGATCGGCGCGAACATCTTCGTCATGCTGTCGAGGATGAGGAACAGGGCCGTCTGCGCGCTGCGGCGCTTGAGCCCGTTGCGCTCCTCGCAGTAGAGGCGGTCCTTGATGATGTCGAGATAGAAGCTCGAGAGCTCCACGACGCAGAAATCGTTGATCGCGTGCGAGACCACGTGGAATTCATAGTTGTCGTAGGCCTTGGCCACGCGGCGGATGAGATCGTTGAGCTTCGTGATGGCCCAGCGGTCGAGCGGGAGCATGTCCTCCGGCGCGACGAGGTGCTCGGCGTCGAACCCGTCGAGGTTGCCGAGGCAGTAGCGCGCCGTGTTGCGGAACTTGAGGTAGTTTTGCGTCAGCTGTTTGAAGATCTCCTTGGAGCAGCGCATGTCGGCGTGGTAGTCGGCCGAGCCTGCCCACAGGCGCAGCATGTCGGCGCCGAACTCATTGATGATCTCAGCCGGGTCCATGCCGTTGCCGAGGGATTTGTGCATGGCCTTGCCCTCGCCGTCCACGGTCCAGCCGTGGGTCAGGCACTCGCGGTACGGGGCGCCCTTACCGAGCGCGCCGACGGCCACAAGCAGAGACGACTGGAACCAGCCGCGGTACTGGTCGCCGCCCTCGATATACATATCCGCCGGCCAGAAGCCCTGGTCGCGCTGCATGGCGGCGACGTGGGTGGAGCCGGAGTCGAACCAGCCGTCGAGGGTGTCGGTCTCCTGGGTGAAGTGCTTGCCGCCGCAGTGCGGGCAGGTGAAGCCTTCGGGCAGGATGTCGGCCGCCGGGCGGTCGAACCAGGCGTTGCTGCCTTCCTTTTCAAAGAGCTTTGCGACCGCGTCGATGCTCTCTTCGTTGCACACGGGCTTGTGGCAGTCGTCACAGTAGAACACCGGGATCGGCAGGCCCCAGCGGCGCTGGCGGGAGATGCACCAGTCGGCGCGTTCGCGGATCATGGCGCCCATGCGTTCCTTGCCCCAGCTCGGGATCCAGCGCACGTCCTCGCACGCGGCGACGGCCTCTTCCTTGAACGAATCGACGGAGCAGAACCACTGCGGCGTGGCGCGGAAGATGATCGGCTGTTTGCAGCGCCAGCAGTGCGGGTAGCTGTGCACGATGTCCTCGCTGGCGAACAGGGAACCGGCTTCCTTCATGTCCGCGAGGATGACGGGGTTGGATTCCTCCGTGGACATGCCGGCGTACTTGCCGGCGTAGTCGGTGTGGCGGCCCTGATCGTCCACGGGCACGACCATGTCCATGCCGTAGCGCTTGCAGGTCAGGTAGTCGTCGGCGCCGAAGCCGGGCGCAGTGTGCACGCAGCCGGTGCCGGAATCCATCGTGACGTAGTCCGCCAGCACCAGGCGCGAGGTCTTGGGCAGGAACGGATGGTCGGCGAGCATGTTCTCAAAGAAGTCGCCCGGGTGCTGCTCGAGCACCTCATAGCTGTCAAAGCCGCCGATGTGCATGACCTTCTCGGTCAGGGCGTCGGCCATGATGTAGACCTCGCCGTTCGGGGCCTGCACGAGGTTGTACAGTTCGCGCGGGTTGAGTGCGATGGCAAGGTTGCCGGGCAGGGTCCAGATCGTCGTTGTCCAGATGACGAAGAAGAGCTTGCTGTGGTCAACGTTCGGCAGCTTGCCGAGGTCGTCGTGCATCGGGAACTTCACGTACACGGTCGTGCACGGATCGTCCTGATACTCGATCTCCGCCTCGGCGAGAGCGGTCTCGTCGTGGGCGCACCAGTACACGGGCTTGAGGCCCTTATAGATGTGGCCGTTTTGATACATCTTGCCGAACACGCGCACCTCGTCGGCCTCGAAGCCCTTGTTCATGGTCTTGTAGGGGTGCTCCCAGTCGCCCATGACGCCCATGCGCTTGAAGCCGGCCATCTGGCGGTCGATATATTTCTGCGCATAGTCATGGCACGCGCTGCGGAAGTCGGCGATGCTCATGGCCTTGTGATTGAGTTTCTGCTCCTTGATGATGGCGCTCTCGATGGGCATGCCGTGGTTGTCCCAGCCGGGGATGTAGGGCGTGTAGTAGCCGCGCATGGCGTAGGAGCGGACGATGAAGTCCTTGAGCGCCTTGTTGAGCGCGTGGCCCATGTGGATGTCGCCGTTGGAGAACGGAGGGCCGTCATGCAGGCTGAAGCGCGGCTTGCCGTCGTTCTTCTTGAGCATTTCGTGGTACAGGTCCATGTCGTACCAGCGCTGGAGCATCGCGGGCTCCCGCTTGGCAAGGCCGGCGCGCATAGGGAAGTCTGTTTTCGGCAGATTGATCGTGGCGTTGAAATCGTTCTTGGACATGGTTCTATCTTTCTCCTCTCAGAGTTTTTTCATCAAAAATTGCGCAGGGCGGTACGGCACCGGCCGTCCCGCCCTGGTTGATTGCGTGTTCACTCAGCTGTTATGCAGGAAGTGATAAAGCTGCGTGGCGTCGTCTGCTGCACTGTCGGCTGCGGTGTCGTCGGTCTCCACCGGCTGCGCCTCCACGGGGGCGGCGGCAACGGCGGCGGCTTCCGCAGGCTGCGCGGCGGCCGGAGCTTCCGGCTGCGCGGGCTGCTCCACCGGCGCGGACACCGGCTCGGCAGGGGCTGCGCTCACGCTTGCAGGCTGGGCTGCAGGCTGCGCGGCCGCGGCTTTTGACCCGGCGATCTTATCCAGGTACTCGAGCTGATTCATGCACAGATTACGCACATCTTCCAGAAATTTTGCGCAGGACGTTTTGGCGGTGAGGAGTTTGGCTTCCTCGTTGGCGGTTTCGTGCTGCAGGCCGCCAAGTATTCGGTCGGACGTGCTCTTGGCCTCGCTGAGTATCTTGTCAGCGCTGGCTTTGGCATCGTCCTCTATCTGCTTGCCGACCTTCTGGGCCGACAGTATGGCCAGACGCATGGCGTCTTCGCTGGCGCGGTACTCTTCTATCTTATCGACCAGCACCTTCATCTTGCCCTTGAGCACGGCGATCTCCTTCTGCGCGTTGGCAAGCTCGGTGGCCACTTCTTCCTGATAGTTCTGCACGGCGGCCATGTCGTATCCGCCGAACATTGCTTTTTCAAACGTTTTTTCCCGAATATCCTGAGGAGTCATGTTGGATAGTCCTCCATTCTTTCTATAGGTGTACTACACGATGGACACTGTCAGAGACAGTATGCCCGGATTTACAGGTGGAACTCACCCGACTCCATGTCGTCGGGCTGATCACTCATGAGGTCAACGTTGCACGGCGTGATGATATACGTCTTGCTTGCGGCGGGGCGGATATCGCCTCTCTGTGCGTAGGCGACGCCGGAAAGGAAGTCGATCAGCCGCCGGGCGATGCCCGGATCTGCCCTTTCCAGATTCATAAGCACGGCGTGGTAGCTGCGCAGGTGGTCGGCGATCTCTCTGGCGGCCTCAAACTGCGTTGGCGCAACGAGCACGACCTTGAGCTGTTCACCGCTGTTGAGATTGACGACCTTGTCGGTCACGCGGCTGTCGCCCCGCGGCGCATAGCTCGGTGCGGGCCGCTCCGGCTCCGTCACCGGATCGTCGCGGACAAAGGTGCTCTTTTTCGGCGCGGACGCCGGGCGGCGGGGCGCGGCCGGACGCGCCTGTGCCGGGCGGGCCTGAGCCGGACGCGCCGGCGCGGGTTCTTCCACGACCGGGATGGCTTCATCCTCATCATCAAAAAACTCGTCGTCGTCATCGTACGGACGGGTCATTTTTTTCAGTTCATCCAAAAATCCCATTCGGGACCCCCCTTTTACGTGCCGGCGGCTGCTGTGCCGCTGCACTGATCTCTGCGGAGTGGGCCGAAACGGCGCTCAGTGCCGGGAATAATCCCGCGCGCCAAAGATCGACGAGCCGACGCGCACCATGTTCGCACCGGCGGAAATGGCGTCTTCAAAGTCTCCGCTCATACCCATGGACAGAAAGTCCATAGAAACATTATCGTATTTTTTTCTGCCGATGTCAACAAAAAGCTCATGCATTTTCGTAAAATATGCATGATTTCCGTCGGAAGTTTCTGCCACGGGCGGGATCGCCATCAGGCCGCGCACGCGAATATGCGCGCAGCCGGCGGCCGTTTCCAGCAATTGCGGCAGGGCGGCGGGGTCCACGCCGCTCTTGGCGGCCTCGCCGCCGATGTTCACTTCCAGCAGGATGTCCTGCACGATGCCCTGCATGGCCGCGCGCTTTTCGATCATGGCCAGCAGCTCCGGCGAGTCCACCGACTGGATGAGATCGACCTTGCCCACGACCTGCCGGACCTTGTTCGTCTGCAGGTGGCCGATGAAGTGCAGCGGCGCGCCGGTGTAGGCGTCCTGGGCGAGCTTTTCGGTCATCTCCTGCACGCGGTTCTCGCCGCAGGCGTCGATCCCGGCGGCGACGGCCTCGCGCACGCGCGCGGCGTCGTTCATCTTCGTCGCTGCCACGAGCGTGATGTCGGCGCCCGTGCGGCCCATCTGGCGGGCGGCGGCGTCGATGCGCGCGCGGATGGCGGCAATGTTTTCGGCAATGGTGCTCATAGTGGGTGGTGCCTCCCTTATTTCACGACCTGCCCGTTGGACAGGCCCTTGCCGGTGACGACGATCTCGTTGCCGGCGCGCAGGGCGTTGCTCTCCGTGCTCTGGGCGACGAGACAGTAGTCGTCGGTCTGATAGATGATCTCGATCGGTTTTTTCTCCAGCTGCGCCGCCGTGACGGCGTAGACGTACGACTGCCCGTCATCGTCCATGTGCACGGCCTTGAGCGGGACGCGCAGGCCGGTGTGCTCGCTGTAGACGACGTCGGCCGTCGTCTTGCGCATGGCCAGCGTGTCGGCCAGCGCTGCGTTGCACGCGAACACGACGGCGACCTTGCCGCTGCCGTCCGGCTCGCTCTTGCTCAGCACGGTCGCCGAGACGGTGCCGTTATAATGCTGCGGAAAGTCGAGCGCGGCGCTGCCGCCCAGGTTCAGGCGGTCGGCGTCGGCCTTGTTCATGACGGAGGCGAAGTACCACTTTTTCGCCGTGACGAGCTTGCCGATGGCGTTGGCGGGCGTCGCGGGGGTGGTGCGCTCGAGCGCGTCCACGCCGTCGGGCGTGAGGTTTTCGAGCATGTCCGATGTGAGCGATTCATATCCGTCGGTCGTGGACGTGAACAGGCCCGCGGCCGGGGCCGTGATGCTGCCGCGGCCGGCACCGGCGTTTTCCAGCTGGTGCAGCTCGGCGTTGAGCGCGTCGAGGTCGCCCTGCGAGACGGTGCCGGTCGCCGAGCCGAAGAGCAGAGAGCTGAGATCCATGCAGAGGTCGTCCAGCTCCGAGGTGCTGCCGGCGGAGACGGCGGCGTTGAGCTGCAGGATGGCGCTGCGCACGTCGCTGTCGCGGTCGGACGCGCCGGAGGCGCTGCCCGCGCGCGAGAGCAGGCTCGAGACGTAGGCGATCTCCTTTTTCAGCTCGCGGGCGCGGCTGGCGCTGTCGAGCGCGGCCTTGGAGTCCACGCCGATGGCGATCTCGCCGCCGCGCGCGACTTCCTTGCCGTCGTCCACGGACAGGGACAGAAACTCCTTGTCCGAGGCAATGACCTGCTCCTCGCGCACGACGATGCCGCTGGCCTGTCCGCTCTCGCTGACGGTCACGAGCACCGCCGGGGCGGTGGCGTAGGACTGCTGCGTTGAGCGGAACAGGTACACGCCCAGATACACGAGCATGGCCGCGAAGAGCACGAACATGGCGATGTTCGTGAAGGTATTCGTTTTCTTCAAATCCGACCCTCCTTTCGGCGGGGGGGGCGGCGGGAGATCAGCCCTGCAGCTCGAGCGAGACCGGCCGCGCCGGGGCGACCGTCGAGATCGCGTGCTTGTAGATCATCTGCTGCCGGCCGTCGGCGTCGATGAGCACGACGAAGCTGTCAAAGCTGCGCACAACGCCGCGCAGCTGGAACCCGTTCATGAGAAACAGGGTCACGGGGATCTTTTCCCGCCGGATGTAATTGAGGAATGCGTCCTGAAGGTTCTGTGTCTTTTGCATGATCGCCGCTCCTTTGGCCGGAGCGGGGGTACATTTATTTATCATAACACAATCTGCCGCTCCGTGAAATAGTGAATTTATACAAATCCGGTCGAAATGGCAGTTTCCACCGGATCCGTACAGGCCCCTATTCTATACCGCGGCCGGATAAGAATTGCGTCGAAAGGCGGCACGCCCGGTCCATGTCCGGCGTTTTTTCGTGCCGGAGCCAGAACAGGTCCCGGTCCCGCCGCAGCCACGTGAGCTGGCGCTTGGCATAGCGCCGGGAGGCGAGCTGGATGGCGGCGACGGCCTCCTGCGGTGTGGCTTCGCCCCGCACGGCGGCGACGGCCTCCTTGTAGCCGATGGCCTGCATGGCCGTGCAGCCGGCCGGGACACCGGCGGCCAGCAGCGCGCGCACCTCGTCGAACAGGCCCTGGCGCACCATGAGCTCCACGCGCCGGTCGATGCGGTCGTAGAGGTCCTGCCGGTCGGCAAAATCGAGCGCGATCTTCGCCGCGTCGTACCGCGGCGGTACGGCGCGGGTCTCGGCATCGTGCTGCGTGATGGTCTTGCCCGTGAGGATGTAGACCTCCATGGCGCGCACGATGCGCTTTTTGTCCGCGGGGTGGAGCCTGGCCGCCCGCTCGGGATCCACCTTGCGCAGCTCGCCGAGCAGGCCCTCGCCGCCGATCTCGTCGTAGCGCTCGCTCAGCTCCTGCCGCAGCGCGGTGTCGGCCGTGCCGTCGGCAAACGTGCGCCCGGCGATGAGCGAGTCGATATACAGCCCCGTGCCGCCGACGACGACCGGCAGTTTTCCGCGCGCGAGGATATCATCCACGCAGGCGGCCGCCTCCGCCGCATAGCGCGAGACGGAGTAGTTTTCCGCGGGGTCTGCGATGTCGATCATGTGGTGCGGTACGCCCTGCATCTCTTCCGGCGTGGGCTTGGCCGTGCCGATGTCCATGCCGCGGTAGATCTGCATCGAGTCGGCCGAGACGACCTCGCCGCCGAGCCGCTGCGCGAGCGCCACGCCGAGCGCGGTCTTGCCCGAGGCGGTCGGGCCGGTGATGACGACCAGTTTTGGCTGCATTGTGATAGTCTCCTTTCCGTGGGGGAGAATTCAGAAAGATTATGTTGAAAAGTATTAGAAATGTGTTAGAATGAAAGCACATTCCCCAGTTTTCAGGAAGGTGAACCCATGAAGATCAAAATTTCTGCCGACAGCACGTGCGATCTCTCGCCCGAACTGATCGAGCGCTATCACATCGGCATCACGCCGCTGTACATCATCCGCGGCGAGGAGGCCCTGCGCGACGGCATTGACGTGCATCCGCAGGAGCTCTACGATTATGCCGACGCCACGGGCAAGCTCTGCAAGACCGCAGCGGTGAACGTGTCGGACTATCTGGCGTACTTCGCTGCGTGCCGGGAGGAATATGACGCCGTGATCCACTTCACGATCTCGAGCGACATGTCCGGCTGCTACCAGAACGCCTGCATCGCGGCCAGGGAGTTTACGAACGTCTATCCCGTGGATTCGCGCAACCTCTCAACCGGCATCGGCCACCTGGTGCTCAACGCGGCCGAGATGGCCGAGCAGGGCATGGACGCGGCCGACATTGCGGCGGCGCTGGAGAAAAAGCGCGAGAAGCTCGATGTCAGCTTCGTGATCGATACGCTGGAATATCTCAAGCGCGGCGGCCGCTGCTCGGCGCTCGTGGCCATGAGCGCGAACCTCCTGCATCTCAAGCCGTGCATCGAGGTCAAGGACGGCAAGATGGGCGTCGGCCGCAAGTACCGCGGCAAGCTTGAAAAGTGCTACGTGCAGTACATCGAGGACCGGCTCAAGGGCCGCGACGACATTGACTGCCGCCGCATCTTCATCACGGACTCCGGCATCGATGAGGCCACGTGGAAGGAGCTCGAGCGCGTCGTGCGCGCGTGCCAGCCGTTTGAGGAGGTTCTCCACACGCAGGCCGGCTGCACGGTGTCGAACCACTGCGGGCCCGGCTGCATGGGCATTTTGTACTACCACAAGTAAACAAAGTTGTACAGTCTGACAGGGAGCGCGTTCCGGCGCTCCCTGTAGTCTTTTTAAACAATGCGCTTGAAGAGCTTGTCCAGCTCCCGGCGCGTGAGCGTCACGGCGACGGGGCGGCCGTGCGGGCAGTATTTCACTTCTCCCGCGCACACCGCATCCGCCAGACGCAGCAGCTCCTCGGGCTCGGTCTGCCAGCCGGCCTTGATGGCCGCCTTGCACGCCACGGTCTTGAGCACCTCGTCGCGCACGGACTGCGCGTCCATGCGCGCGCCATGGCGCAGCTGCGCGCAGATCTCCTCGAGCGCGGGCAGGGCGTCCGCCGCGTCGAGCTGCGCAGGCACGCCGCGGAGAATGTAATCATTGCGGCCGAACGGCTCGAGCGTGAAGCCGAGCTCCGCGAGCACGTCGCCGTACTGCTGCAGCACGTCGGCATCGCTCGCGTCCGGCGTGAAGGGCAGCGGCTCGAGCAGCGTCTGCGACGGGATGTCGGCGGGGCTCTGCCGCAGGCGGTCAAAGTTGATGCGCTCGTGTGCCGCATGCTTGTCGATGAGGATGAGCGTCTCGCCCTTTTCGACGAGAATGTAGGTGTGCATCGCCTCGCCGATCAGGCGGGCGGGCGGCTCGGCCGGGGGCGCGGCGCTCTCGAGCGGGGAAGGGATGACCGGTTCCTGCTCGATGGCGGTCTGCGCGGGCTGTGCGACAGGCACGACCGGCTCCGGCGGTGTGCCCGGCGCGGGGCGCGCGGGTGTCACAAACGCCGGCGGCGGGGCAACGCGCGGCGCGGCGAAGGCCGACGCCGTCGGCGAGCGGAACGCGACCGCCTCCTCCGCCGGGACGGCGGGCGCATAGGTGCGCGCGGGCGCGAATGTCGGCGCTGCGGGTGCGGGCGGGTGCTGTGCTGCGGCCGGTGCCGCTTTCGGCGCCGACGGCACGAACGGGTCTGCCTTCGGCGCGGGCTCCGGTTTGGGTGCTGTCCTCGGCAGCGTGGTCACGGGCTCCCTTTCCGCCTCGAGCGCGGCGCGCGCACCGTAATACACGGCGTCGAACACCGCGCGCTCGTGCGTGAACTTCACCTCGGTCTTGGCCGGGTGGACGTTCACGTCCACGGCCGCGCAGCTGAGCTCGATATACAGCACGCACGCGGGGAAGCGCCCCACGAGCAGCGTGTTGCGGTAGGCCTGCTCGAGCGCGGCCTGCAGTGCGGCGGATCTGATCCACCGGCCGTTGCAGAAGAAATACTGCTGCGCGCGGCTGCCGCGCCCGGCGGCGGGCGAGGAGATGAAGCCGTGCACGCGCACGCCGTCAGCTTCGCCCGCGCAGGGCAGCAGGCTCATGGCGAGGTCGCGCCCGAGCAGGCTGTAGACGCAGCTGTCGAGCTTGTTGTCGCCGGGGGAGAAGAAGACCTCCTCCCCGTCGCGGATGCAGCGCACGGACACATCCGGCCGGCCGAGCGCGCACCGCAGCGCGGCGGCGGCACAGGCCGCGCCCTCCGCGCGGTCGGACTTCAGGAATTTGCGCCGGGCGGGCGTGTTGAAAAACAGGTCGCGCACGATCATCGTCGTGCCCTCGGGGCAGCCGGTTTCGTACATGTCCTGAATGTCGCCCGCGTCGAGCGTCATGTGCGTGCCGGCGGCCGCGCCGCGCTGCCGCGTCGTGAGCGTGATGTGCGACACGGCGCTGATCGCCGCCAGCGCCTCGCCGCGAAAGCCCATCGTGCCGATGGCCTCGAGCCCCTGCTCGTCGTGCAGCTTGCTCGTCGCGTGGCGCAAAAACGCGATGCCCGCGTCCTCGGGCGCCATGCCGCAGCCGTCATCCGTCACGCGCAGATACGTCGCGCCGCCGCCGCGCAGCTCCACCGTCACGGTGCGGGCTCCGGCGTCGAACGCGTTTTCCACCAGCTCCTTGACGACCGAGGCGGGCCGCTCCACGACCTCGCCCGCGGCGATCAGATCCGCCAGATGCGGAGAGAGAATTTGAATATCGGGCATCGTTTGCCCTCCTTTAAGTACAGTCCATGGGGCGCGTGCGCCCCGCGCGTATATTATAAAGGATTGTCATTGAAAATTCCACCGCGAAATGCTACAATATTCTATCACACTTCAAATTTTAT
The DNA here is from genome assembly GCA_900317855.1 of uncultured Eubacteriales bacterium. GTDB lineage: Bacteria > Bacillota > Clostridia > Oscillospirales > Oscillospiraceae > CAG-103. Next base: position 27,039 of record ONIG01000011.1, read on the forward strand.
CCGGCCGGGCCGGACAGGCAGGAGCATTGCATGAGCTATCAGAGAACGGAGATCCCCGAATCGGACATCCAGCACCAGATGGATATCTGCGCGCAGCTGCGCGCGCACTTCACCGCCGGCGGCCGCCAGCCGCTGGCCATGGTCGATACCTACGGCTGCCAGCAGAACGAGGCCGACAGCGAAAAGCTGCGCGGCTATCTGCGCGCCATGGGCTTTGACTTCACTCAGGACGAATTCGCGGCCGACGTCGTCGTCATGAACACCTGCGCCGTGCGCGAGCACGCCGAGACGCGCGTGTTCGGCAACGTCGGCGCGCTGACGCACACCAAGGCGCGCAACCCCAACCAGATCATCGCGGTCTGCGGCTGCATGGCGCAGCAGGAACACGTGGCAGAGAAGCTGAAAAAGTCCTACCGCATCGTCGACCTCGTCTTCGGCCCGCACGAGCTGTGGCGCTTTCCGGAGCTGCTGCGCACCGTCTGCACCGAGCACCGGCGCGTGTTTGCCATCGCGCCGGCGGACGGCAGCGTGGCCGAGGGCATCCCCCAGCAGCGCGACGGCAGCGTCAAGGCGTGGCTGTCGATCATGTACGGGTGCAACAACTTCTGCACCTACTGCATCGTGCCGTATGTGCGCGGGCGCGAGCGCTCCCGCCATCCGGACGAGATCGAGCGTGAGGCGCGCGAGCTCGTCGCGGCGGGGTATAAGGACATCACGCTCCTGGGGCAGAACGTCGACTCCTACGGCCGCGACCTCGACGAGGACGTGGATTTTGCCGACCTCATCCGGCGCATCAACGCCATCCCGGGCGACTTCATCATCCGTTTCATGAGCAGCCACCCGAAGGACGCGACGGAAAAGCTCTTTCGCGCCATGGCCGAGTGCGAAAAGTGCGCGCACCAGATGCATCTGCCCGTGCAGAGCGGCAATGACCGCGTCCTGCACGCGATGAACCGCGGCTACACGCGCGAGAAATATCTGGCGCAGGTGGCGCTCGCGCGGCAGTACATGCCCGACCTCGTGCTCACGACGGACATCATCGTGGGCTTCCCCGGCGAGACGGACGAAGAGTTTCAGGACACGCTCTCGCTCATCGAGACCGTGCGCTACGATGCGATGTTCACCTTCATCTACTCGCCGCGCGTCGGCACCCCGGCGGCGAAGATGCCCGACCCCTACACCCGCGCGCAGAAGCAGGTGCGCTTTGACGCGCTCGTCGCGGCGGCCAACCGCATCTCGGAGGAGAAGCACCGCGCCTATGAGGGCAGCGTGCAGCGCGTGCTCGTCGACGGGGCCGACGGCCGGGGCGACCATCCGCTCACGGCGCGCACGAAGGGCGGCCGCCTCGTGCATATGCGCGGGGACGCGTCCCTCGTCGGCCGGTTCGTGGACGTGAAGATCACCGGCAGCAACACCTGGGCGCTCTATGGCGAGGAGGTATAACGCATGGCGGAACTGACGCCGATGAAACGGCAATATTACGAGATCAAGCAGCGCAACCCCGACTGCCTGCTGTTTTTCCGGCTGGGCGATTTCTATGAGATGTTCGACGACGACGCGCGCCTGGCCGCGCGCGAGCTCGACCTTACGCTCACGACGCGCGACCGCAATGTCGAGGACCCGGCCGAGCGCACGCCCATGTGCGGTGTGCCGTACCACTCGGCCGAGGCGTACATCGGCCGCCTGATTGCCAAGGGCTACAAGGTGGCCATCTGCGAGCAGATGGAGGACCCCGCGCTGGCCAAGGGGCTGGTCGACCGGGACGTGATCCGCATCATCACGCCCGGTACGGTCACGGCCTCGTCCATGCTCGAGGAGAATAAGTCGAATTACCTCTGCGCGGTGTATCTCAGCGGGCAGTCCGGCGGCACGGCGTTCTGCGACCTCTCGACGGGGGAATTCTGCGCCGCGAACTACCCGGCCGACGCCGTGAGCCACATCCTCAACGAGCTCGGCCGCTTCGCCCCGCGCGAGGCCGTGTGCGCCGACGCGGCGGCGGAACATGACGAGATCCGCACCTTCCTCACCAAGCGCCTCGGCAGCCTGGTCGAGGCGGGCGGCGACCGGTTTGAATACATGGCGGCGGCTGCGCGCGTGTGCGAGCAGTTCGGCGTGCAGAGCACGGACGAGCTCGGCCTCGGCGAGGCGCCGGCGGCCGTGTGCGCGGCCGGGGCGCTGCTGGCCTACCTGCACGAGACGCAAAAGTGCGACCTCGGCCACATCCGGCGGCTGGAGCTGCTGGGCGATGACCACTACATGGAGCTCGACTACACCACGCGCCGCAACCTCGAGCTGACGGAAAACCTCCGCTCCGGCGAAAAGCGCGGCAGCCTCCTCTGGGTGCTCGACAAGACGAAAACGCCCATGGGCGGCCGCCTGCTGCGCGCATGGGTGGAGCGTCCGCTGCTCAGCCCCGTGCAGATCCGCCGCCGCCTCGGCGCGGTGGAGGAGCTGGCGGGCGATAACGTCCTGCGGGGCGAGCTCATCCGCTGCCTGCGCGAGATCGGCGACATGCAGCGCCTTGTCTCCCGCGCGGTGTACGGCTCGGCCAATGGGCGCGACCTGCATGCGCTGGCCCTGTGCTGCGCGCAGCTGCCGAGCCTGACGGCGCTGCTGAAAGACGTGCATAGCGCGGCCCTGCGCGACATTGCGCAGATGGACACGCTCACCGACCTCTGCGCGCGCATCGACCGCGCCATCTGCGACGAGCCGCCGTTTTCCGTGCGCGAGGGCGGTATCCTCCGACCGGGCTACAGCGAGGAGGTCGACCACCTGCGCAACGTGCGCGACCACGGCGCGCAGACCGTCGCCGAGCTCGAGCAGCGCGAGCGCGAGCGCACCGGCGCGAAAAAGCTCAAGGTCGGCTACAACAAGGTCTTCGGCTACTACATCGACATTCCCAACAGCGCAGGCGTCACCGAGCTGCCGGAGGACTATATCCGCAAGCAGACGCTGGTCTCGAGCGAGCGCTATTTCACGCGCGAGCTCAAGGACCTCGAGAACACGCTCCTGACGGCGCGCGAGCGCATCGCGGAGCTGGAGTATACACTCTTCAACGAGGTGCGCCAGCTCGTCGCGGGCGAGGTCGCGCGCGTGCAGGCGGCGGCGGACGCCGTGGCCCGGCTCGACGCGCTGTGCTCGCTGGCGGAGACGGCGGTGAAAAACCACTACGTCTGCCCCGAGGTCGATCTCTCGCGCACGCTCGACATCCGCGAGGGGCGCCACCCCGTCGTGGAGCAGGCGCAGAAGGACAGCCTCTTTGTCCCGAACGACACGTTCCTCAACGACGCGGACGACCGCGTCGCCATCGTGACCGGGCCGAACATGGCCGGTAAATCCACGTACATGCGCCAGACCGCGCTCATCGTGCTCATGGCGCAGATGGGCTCGTTCGTCCCGGCGAAGAGCGCCGTCATCGGCGTGGTCGACCGCGTGTTCACGCGCATCGGCGCGTCCGACGACCTGGCCGCCGGGCAGAGCACGTTCATGGTCGAGATGAGCGAGATGGCCAACATCCTCCGCCACGCCACGGCGCAGAGCCTGCTCATCCTCGATGAGATCGGCCGCGGCACGTCCACCTACGACGGCATGGCCATCGCCCGCGCGGTGCTCGAATACTGCGCGGACCCCCGCCGCCTCGGCGCCAAGACCATGTTCGCCACGCACTACCACGAGCTGACCGCGCTCGAGCAGACGCTGCCCGGCGTACGTAACTACAACATCACGGCCAAGAAGCAGGGCGGTACGCTGCTGTTTCTGCGCAAGATCGTCGCCGGCGCGGCCGATGACAGCTACGGTATCGAGGTCGCCAAGCTCGCCGGCGTGCCCGACGCGATCATCACGAAGGCCAAGACCTACCTGCGCGAGCTGGAGTCCGGCGCGGCGGAGCCCGCCGCCCCCGCACACACGGCGCAGGATGCTGCGCAGATGACGCTCGGAGACGCGGCCGGGGATGAAATTGCCGAGGAGCTGCGCGGCATCGACCTCAACACCATCACGCCGCTCGAGGCCATGCGCCTGCTCTTTGAGCTGCAGCAGAAAGCGAGGGGCTGACGTGCAACATCCCAACACGGCATGGAGTGACCCCATGCCGCGCGGCGCGCGCATCGCGGGCTGGGTGTATTTCCCCATCCATGCGGTCTTGCTGCCGCTGACGATTGGCGCACTGCTCATGGCGGTGCTCGGCAAGCTGCCGTCGGACGTGACGTGCAACGTTCTGTATTACCTCTGCGGCCTTGTGTTCACGCTCATCGCCATGTGGCGGTTTCTGCGCCGCAGCTTTGACACGATGGTCGGCAGCATCCTGCGCTGCATCGGCATGATGTTTGCCGCCTACGGCATCGACGTGCTGCTCTCGCTCGTGCTGCAGCTCGGCACGAGCCTCATCGGCGAGCTGCCCGTGCCGAACAACGACGCCGTGACCGGCCTCGCCCGGACGGACTACAAGCGCATGATCGCCGTCGCGGTGCTCATGGCGCCGCTCGTGGAGGAGTGCCTGTTTCGCGGCGTGGTCTTCGGCACCATCCGGCCGAAGAGCCGCTTTTGGGCCTATGCCGCGTCGATCGCGCTCTTCTCGCTCTACCACGTCTGGCAGTATGTGCTCGTATATCAGGAGCCGAAGCTGCTGCTCTCGGCGCTGGCGTATGTGCCGGTGTCGGCTGCGCTCACGTTCTGCTATGAGCAGACGCGTTCGATCTGGCCGCCGGTGTTTTTCCACATGTGCATCAATGCGCTCTCGCTCACGGTGCTCGCCGGGTGAGGGCAGGAAAAAACCGCTGCTTTCCGGGATTGGAAAGCAGCGGCTTTTCTATGCTTTTTATTCTTTCACTTTTTCGTACACGCAAAACTGATAGCCCACGCCGTCGTGCTCCGCGCGCGGCTCGGCGGATACGCAGCGCCACGCGGGGTCAGCGTCCAGATCCGGGAAAAACACGTCCGAGTGGGGCGCGGCGTCGATTTTCGTGACGTACACGCGCGTCAGGTGGGGAAACATCTGCCGAAACACGCTGTCCCCGCCGATGACGAAGCAGCGGTCATACCGCGCGGCGGCGGCGACGGCCTCGGCCGGGGAATGCACCACCTGCGCGCCGTCGATCGTGATGTTCTGCCGCGTGAGCACGAGATTTTCGCGCCCCGGCAGCGGCCTGCCGCCGGGAAAATCGTCCAGCGTGCGCCGGCCGACGATCACGGCCGCGCCCATCGTGAGCGCCCGGAAGCGGCGGCGGTCGGCGGGGATCACGAGCGGCTGCGTGCCCCTGGCCCCGATGCCCCAGTCAGCATAGACGGCGACGATCGCATCCATCTGCCCGCCCCCTTACACCGCGATGGGGATCTTCCCCGTGAACTCGCTGTATTCGTAGCCCTCGACGCGGAAGCTGTCGCGCGTGAAGGCGTAAAAATCATGCACGTCCGGGTCGATGAAAAACTGCGGCGCCGGTTTCGGCTCGTTTTGGATCAGCTGCTCGATGACCGGCACGTGGCGGTCATAGATGTGCGCGTCGGCGATGACGTGCACCAGCTCGCCCGCCCGCAGGCCGGACACCTGCGCGAACATGTGCACGAGCACGGCATACTGCACAACGTTCCAGTTGTTCGCCGCGAGCATGTCCTGGCTGCGCTGGTTGAGAATGGCGTTGAGCGTGTTGCCCGAGACGTTGAACGTCATCGAGTACGCGCACGGATAGAGCGCCATCTCGTGCAGGTCCTCGAACGTATAAATATTCGTCAGGATGCGGCGGGAGGCGGGGTTGTGCTTCAGGTCGTAGAGCACGCGGTCCACCTGGTCGAATTCGCCCTCGGGATACTGGTGCTTTACGCCGAGCTGATAGCCGTAGGCCTTGCCGATCGAGCCGGTCTCGTCGGCCCACTGGTCCCAGATGTGGCCGCGCAGGTCATGGATGTTGTTCGACTTCTGCTGCCAGATCCACAGCAGCTCGTCCACGGCGGTCTTCCAGTAGGTGCGCCGCAGCGTCAGCAGCGGGAACTCCCTGGACAGGTCGTAGCGGTTGACGATGCCGAACTTTTTGACCGTGTGCGCCGGGGCACCGTCGTCCTCCCAGCGGGGGCGCACGGCCTGATCGGTATCCCAGACGCCGTGTGTCAGAATGTCGCGGCAGTTGCGGATAAAGACCTCGTCTGCGTAGCTCATCGTTCGGCTCCTTTCAAAAAACACTTTGAAGCAATAGTTTACCATACCGCGCAGGGGATTGCAAACGACAAATGGCGAAAACGGAACGCGCCCCGGTTATTTGACAATTGGAACAAAATCGTTGGATAAATTTGTTCAAATTGCGCGCGGGATTTGACGCACTTTTTGCACAAAGCCCATCCCAATTTTTTTCGCGGGATGCTATAATTAAAGCAGCGGAAACCCGGAAAACAAAACTGAAACGGAGGATAACACATGAAGCACACGAAGAAACTGCTTTCGCTGCTGCTGGTGCTGTGCCTGGTGCTGAGCCTGTCGTGCACGGCCTTTGCAGTCGACGAGGCAAAGCCGCTTGACGGCAAGACCGTCATCCTGCACTCGAACGACGTGCACGGTGCGATCGACCTGTACGCAGCCATGGCATCCCTGAAGGCCGACTATGAGGCCCAGGGCGCCGAGGTCATTCTGGCCGACGCCGGCGATTACAGCCAGGGCACCGTCTACGTCAGCGTCAACAAGGGCGCCGACGCGGTGACCATGATGAACGCCACCGGCTACGACGTGGCCACCATCGGCAACCACGAGTTCGACTACGGCTATGCCCAGCTGGCGGAGAACATGAAAGCCGCCAAGTTCAAGGTCCTGTGCGCCGATGTGCTTGGCGCCGATGGCAAGACCATCTTTGACGCCAACACCATCATCGAAAAGGGCGGCGTGAAGATCGGCTTCTTCGGTCTCGAGACGCCCGAGGCCCAGACCAAGGCCAACCCCAAGCTCATTGAGGGCCTGAAGTTCCTCGCCGGCAAGGACGGCAAAGAGCTCTATGCCTGCGCGGCCGCGCAGGTCGCCGCGCTCAAGGAGCAGGGCGCCGACATCGTCGTCTGCCTCGCGCATCTGGGCGTGGACGAGAGCTCCGAGCCCTACACCTCCTATGATCTGGCCAAGAACGTGAAGGGCATCGATTTCATCATCGACGGCCACTCCCACACCGTCATGACCGCCGGCCCGAACAAGGAGGCCATCCAGTCCACGGGAACGGCCTTTGCCAACATCGGTGTCATCACCATTGACAACGCCACGAAGAAGATCGTCGGCAATGAGCTCAAGGCCGTCTGGCACACCGAGAAGAATGCCGACGGCAAGTCCGTCACCGTCGTTGACTACAAAACGCGCGACGAAAAGGTCGCTGCGGCCGCCAAGGCCATCATCGACCCCATCGACAAGGCCTATGGCGAGAAGTTTGCCGTGAGCAAAGTGGAGCTCAACGGCGCGAAGGCCCCCAACGGCAACCGTGACTCTGAGACCAACCTCGGCGACCTGATCACGGACGCCATGCTCTGGAAGATCCGCACGCAGGCGACGGTCTCCGTCCCGGCGGAGAACGTGGTCGCCATCACGAACGGCGGCGGCATCCGCGCGACCGTCAAGGCCGGCGACGTCACCAAGAAGGACATCAACACCGTGCTGCCGTTCGGCAACACGCTCGCCGTGGTCTATGTGACCGGCGCCGAGCTGCTCGAGGCGCTCGAGGCCAGCACGTACTGCACGCCGGAATCCCTCGGCGGCTTCCCGCAGGTGGCCGGCCTCCAGTTCGTCATTCTGACGGACAAGGCGTACGACGCCAATACCGATCCGTACCCGGGCTCCACGTATTATGGCCCCAAGACCATCAACCGTGTGGAAATTGCCACCGTCAACGGCGAAGCCTTTGATCCGGAGGCCAAGTACGCGGTCGTGACCAATAACTTCGTTGCCGGCGGCGGCGACACGTACTACGCCTTCGCGGCGGCGACCGACCAGTTCGACACCGGCCTGCCGCTGGACGAAGTGGTCATGGAATACATCACCGAGGAGCTCGGCGGTGTCATCGGCGAGGAATACGCCGAGCCGGCCGACCGCATCCTCGTGACCACGACGCCGATGCTGCAGTACCTTGCGCTGACGCAGTTCGTGCTGGATGAGGAAGCCTACACGCCGGAGTCCTATGCTGCGTTCAAGGCGATTGACGAGAAGATGACGGCGGCTGAGACTGCCGAGGAGCAGACGGCGCTTCTGCCGGAGGCCAAGGCGGCCGTCCAGGGCCTGAAGCTCGTTGGCAACACGTTTGCCGACGCACAGAGCGGCTGGTATAAGCCGGCTGTCGACTTCGCGCAGGCTTCCGGCCTGATGGCCGGCGTCGGCGGCGACAAGTTCGCCCCCGCCGTCACAACGACCCGCGCCATGGTCGCCGAGGTGCTCTATGAGGCCGCCGGCGCGCCGAGCGTGGAAGGCCTGACCTGCCCGCTGACGGATGTGGCGCCCGACCAGTGGTACACCGATGCGGTCATCTGGGCCTACAATGCGGGCGTCATCTCCGGCCGCGGCGACGGCACCTTCTGCCCGGACGACACCATCACCCGCCAGGAGATGGCCGTCATGTTCTACGGCTGGCTCAGCGGCGGCGAGTCCCTGATCGACGGCGAGCAGATCAAGACCGCGCTTGCCGACTTTGACGACGGTGCGGACGTGGCCGCGTGGGCGCAGGAAGCGGTCGCTTACTGCTACCTTGCCGGCATCATGGTCGGCAACGACGGCCACTTCAGCCCGCTCGGCAGCCTCGACCGCGCGCAGCTTGCGCAGGTGTTCTGCAGCTTCTACGAGGCTGAGCTGAACCGGGTCCTCAATGCGGCCCCGGATGCGCCGGAGCAGCCCTCCATGCCGACGCAGATCCCGACCCAGGATCTGAAGGCGGCGTGACCGATCACCGATACCCAATAAAGGAGACCGCTGCAGCGGTCTCCTTTTTGCACATTTTTGACGGTGTTTGTGCTGCCGGATTATGCTTGACAATTCCGGAAAACCTTTTACAATATAGGCGAACCAATCTGACCGACGCAACCAAGGAGGTTTTCACTATGAACATGAACAAATATCTGGACATCGCACCCGAGGTGCAGCAGGCACTCGCGGACGGCCGCCCGGTCGTCGCGCTCGAGAGCACGATCATCTCCCACGGCATGCCCTATCCGAAAAACGTCGAGACGGCTCTGCTCGTCGAGCAGACCCTGCGCGACAACGGCGCCGTGCCCGCCACCATCGCCATCCTCGGCGGCCGTCTGAAGGCCGGCCTGTCCAAGGAGGAGATCACCTACCTCGGCAAGGCCGGGCGCAAGGTTGCCAAGGTCTCCCGCCGCGACCTGCCGGTCATCTGCGCGCGCGGCGCGGACGGCGCCACCACCGTCACCACGACGATGATGATCGCCCACATGGCGGGCATCCAGGTCTTTGCTACCGGCGGCATCGGCGGCGTGCACCGCGGCGCCGAGACGACCATGGACATCTCCGCCGACCTCGAAGAGCTGGCGCAGACGCCGGTCATGGTCGTGTGCGCGGGCGCAAAGGCCATCCTCGACCTCGGCCTGACGCTGGAGTATCTGGAGACGAAGGGCGTGCCCGTGCTCGGCTACGGCACGGACGAGCTGCCCGCATTCTACACCCGTGAGAGCGGTCTCGGTGTTGACGCGCGCGTCGACACGCCGGAGGATTTGGCTGCCATCTTCCAGGCGCAGCGCGACCTGGGGCTCAAGACCGGCATGCTCGTCACGAACCCGATCCCGCAGCAGTACGCCATGGACAAGGCCGTCATCGACAAGGCCATCGACCAGGCGCTCGCCGAGAGCCATGAGCAGGGCATCCACGGCAAGGAGACCACGCCGTTCCTGCTTGCCCGCGTGGCGGAGCTCACCGGCGGCGACAGCCTTGAGAGCAACATCCAGCTCGTGCTCAACAACGCCCGCGTCGCGGCGAAGACCGCCGTTGCCCTCTGCAAATGAAGGGCGGTGCGTGGCTCGTGCTCGCGGTGTCCGCGCTGATGGGGCTCGGTCTCACCATCGGGGCCATCGCCTCGCGCCGGCAGATGAGCACCGCCGTCGTCGTGGTGCTGTGTCTTGTCGGCATCGGCATCGTGCTCGTCGGCGCGGTGCTGAGCATCGGCATCGGGGTATTGTGAGCGCGCGAAACTGCATAATGGTAAAAAACACCGCAGGCCGGTCGGCCTGCGGTGTTTTGTGTATTTATGCCTTATTTCTCGTCGCCGGGCTTCGGCTGCGCGACACGGAAGATCATGCGCGGGGTCTCGGTGCTGGCCTTCGTATTCGGGGCCACGGACTCGGTAATGAACGAGTTGCCGCCGATGACGGAGTTGGCGCCGATGACGGTCTTGCCGCCGAGGATGGACGCGCCGGAGTAGATCGTGGCGTTGTCGCCGACGGTGGGGTGGCGCTTACCGGTCACGGCGTGGCCATGGCGCGGGCTGAGCGCGCCGAGCGTCACGCCCTGATAGAGCTTGACGTGGTCGCCGATGATCGTTGTCTCGCCGACGACGATGCCGGTGCCGTGGTCGATGAAGAAATACTCGCCGATCTGCGCACCGGGGTTGATGTCGATGCCGGTCGCGCCGTGGGCGTACTCGCTCATGATGCGCGGGATGAGTGGGACCTTGCTCTCATAGAGCTCGTGCGCCACGCGGTAGACGAAGATCGCGTACAGACCGGGGTAGGAGAAGATGACCTCCTCCTTGCTGCCGGCGGCGGGGTCGCCGTCGAAGTTTGCGGCCACGTCCTTCATGAGCATGGCCTGGATCTGCGGCAGACGGCAAAGGAACCGGTCGCACACGGCGCTCGTGCGCTCGCGCAGCTCGGTCTCGTCCTTGATCGTGTTGGAAAACGCCAGATGCACCTGCTCGCAGAGGTCGGTGTAGATCTCGCCGAGCAGGAACTCCGCAAATGTCTCGGCCGAGACGTGCGACACCGTGCCGCCCGCGAAATATGCCGGGAAGAACACCTTCTGCAGGTTCTCAATGATCTTGATGATGACCTTGCGGTCGGGCATGCGCAGCTGCTCGCTGTACATGGGTACCTCGGCCGTCTCGTAGCCGTTGGCGATCTGCGCCGCGACGGCGTGCAGCAAACTTTTTTGCGTCATGATGGGGACACTCCTTCTTCTTTCACATAGCGCCACAGGCAAAAAACGCAGGAAGCGCGCGGCTTCCTGCGTTGCAAAACCATGTGGATGCATGACGGACGCACCTTTTAGGCGCGGCCGTGGGTTTACCGGCAGAAAGCGACACTTCTTTGCGCACGACAACAACAGGTCGTCGGACATGCCGCGACCCGGATGCTGCTGCAGCTGCAAAGACGCATGGCTCAGGCTCCTTCCGGTTCATTTCCCCCGCTTAAGGGGAATTCCTCTTCTTGTATAACACGATATGCCGCGCTTGTCAAGTGCGTGACGGCTCAGGGCTTTTTCTTCGGCAGCTTCGTGATGCGGCCGTCGCCGTGGTCGATGTACGTGTTTTCGAGCACGTCGATCGTGCTGCGGCGCCAGTCGGCGATGTATTCCTCGCGCAGCGCCTTGCGCTCGGCCTGTTCGTCGGGCGTCAGGTCACGCTCGCGCGCGATGCGCGTCAGCTCGCTGATGCGGTCCATCTTTTCCTGTGTCAAGGCTGGATTCTCCTCTCAATTTTTCAGGCTGTGCAGCGGGGCGGGGATGCGCCCGCCGCGGGCGATGAAGTCGGCCGCGCTGCAGCGGTTGACCGGCATGACCGGCGCGCTGCCGAGCAGGCCGCCGAACGCCACCGTGTCGCCCACCTGTTTGCCGGGCGCGGGGATGATGCGCACGGCGGTGGTTTTATTGTTGATCATGCCGATGGCGGCCTCGTCCGCGATGATGGCGGAGATCGTCTCGGCCGGCGTGTCGCCGGGCACGGCGATCATGTCCAGGCCCACGGAGCACACGCACGTCATGGCCTCGAGCTTTTCGATCGTCAGGCGGCCGGCCTCGGCCGCGGCGATCATGCCGGCGTCCTCCGACACGGGGATGAACGCGCCCGAGAGCCCGCCGACGTGGGACGAGGCCATGACGCCGCCTTTTTTCACCGCGTCGTTGAGCAGCGCGAGCGCCGCCGTGGTGCCGGGCCCGCCGACGGACTCCAGCCCCATCTCCTCGAGCACGGCGGCCACACTGTCGCCGACGGCGGGCGTCGGTGCGAGCGACAGGTCCACGATGCCGAACGGCACGCCCAGCCGCGCGGATGCCTCCTGCGCTACGAGCTGGCCCATGCGCGTGATGCGGAAGGCCGTCTTTTTCACCGTCTCGGCCACGACGTCGAACGGCTGGCCGTGCACGCTTTGCAGCGCGTGCTGCACCACGCCCGGCCCGGACACGCCGACGTGCACCTCACACTCCGGCTCGCCCACGCCGTGGAATGCCCCGGCCATGAAGGGGTTGTCCTCCACGGCGTTGGCAAAGACCACGAGCTTGGCGCAGGCCATGCCGCCCTGATTCGCCGTGAGCGCGGCGGCGCGCTTGACGGTGCGGCCCATCTCGGCCACGGCGTCCATGTTGATGCCCGCGCGCGTGGAGCCGACGTTCACACTGGAACAGACCAGCTCCGTCTCCGCCAGCGCCTCCGGGATGGAGGCGATGAGTACGCGGTCGGCCTCCGTCATGCCCTTGTGCACGAGCGCGGAAAAGCCGCCGAGGAAGTTGACGCCGATCTCGTGCGCGGCGCGGTCGAGCGCTTTGGCATACGGCACATAGGACTGCGCGCCCGTGCCCGCCGCGACGAGCGAGATGGGCGTGACGGACACGCGCTTATTCACGATCGGGATGCCGAACTCGGCCTCGATGTCCTCGCCCGTGCGCACAAGATTGCCCGCGAGGCGGCAGATCTTGTCGTACACCTTCGTGCAGCTGCGGTCGATATCTGTGTCCGCGCAGTCGAGCAGAGAGATGCCCATCGTGATGGTGCGGATGTCGAGGTGCTGCTGGTCGATCATGGCGATCGTCTGCAAAATTTCACTGCGGTTGATCATGGCTGTGTCCCCTCAGATGCGGTGCATGGCGTTGAAGATGTCCTCCCGCTGGGCGCGGATCTGCAGGCCGCGCTGCGTGCCGGCCTCGTCGAGCGTGCGGGCGAGGTCTGCAAACGGCACGGTGCACTGCGCCGCGTCCACGAGCATGATCATCGTGAAGTATTCCTGCAGCACCGTCTGGCTGATGTCCAGCACGTTCACGCCGTACTGCGCCAGCAGGGCGGTCACGTCGGCGATGATGCCGACGCGGTCTTTTCCGATCACGGTTACGATTGCACGCATACATTGTCCTCCTTATTGACCGATCGCGCCGAGCTCGTCGAGATCGCGCTCGAACGCGGGAATGAAATGCTCCAGAAAATACTGCACCTCCGGCAGCGGCGATGCCTCAAGCGCCGCGCGCGTCTGCGCCTCGGCGGAGAGAAACTCGTTGTTGCCGGCCTTGCGCTCCTCGATGCACTTGATGTAGGCTGAGAGCTTGTCGGCCGCCTTCACGAGCGGGTAAATGTCACCGTCCTTGTCCTCGGCGAGCACATCGGCGTAGGTCGCGCGCAGCTCCGGCGGCAGCATGCCGAGCAGCTTCTGCACGGCCAGATCCTCCACCGCGTGGTAGGCCGACATGATCTCCGCGTTGTGGTACTTGATTGGCGTCGGCAGGTCGCCCGTGAGGATCTCCGACGCGTCGTGATACAGCGCCGCCGTCGCGAGGGCGTTGACATCGCAGGGCTGGTGGAAAATGTCGCGCCGGATGACGCCGAGCGCGTGCGCCAGCACGGCCACCATGTGGCTGTGCTCCTGAATGTTCTCGGGCAGGGCGTTGCGCATCAGGCCCCAGCGCGCGATATAGCGCATGCGCGAAATGAGCGCAAAGAAGTTGGAATCCATGGTCTGTCCCCTCAAAAACGAAAAATACAGATATGGACACATTTTATCATGCCGTTCGGGGAATGTAAACACGAAAAACTGTTGCAATATCAGGTTTTCCGTGCTAAAATACAATTTCGTGCGAACAAAAATGATTTTAAAATATGTATTTGCGTTGAGGAAGTGTGCAAAATGGAGAAATTGAGAAACGTCGCCATCATCGCCCACGTTGACCACGGCAAGACCACCCTGGTCGACGAGATGCTTAAGCAGAGCGGCGTCTACCGCGAAAATCAGGAGGTCGTCGACCGCGTCATGGACTCCAACGATCTGGAGCGCGAGCGCGGCATCACGATCCTGGCCAAGAATACCGCCGTGCGCTACGGCGACACGAAGATCAACATCGTCGACACCCCGGGCCACGCCGACTTCGGCGGCGAGGTCGAGCGTGTCCTGAAGATGGTCAACGGTGTCATCCTGCTCGTCGACGCCGCCGAGGGCCCCATGCCGCAGACGCGCTTCGTGCTCAGCAAGGCGCTCGAGCTCGGCCACCGCGTCATCGTCGTCATCAACAAGATCGACCGCCCCGACCAGCGCATCCACGAGGTCATTGACGAGGTGCTCGAGCTGCTCATGGACCTCAACGCGACCGACGAACAGCTCGACTCGCCCATGCTCTTCTGCTCGGGCCGTCAGGGCACCGCGTCCTACTCCCCGGATGTGCCGGGCAAGGACCTGCGCCCGCTGTTCGACACCATTCTGGAGTATATCCCCGCGCCGGAGCAGAACGTTGACGCGCCGTTCCAGATGCTCGTGTCGTCCATCGACTACAATGAGTTCGTCGGCCGCATCGCCATCGGCCGCATCGAGCGCGGTGTCATCCGCCAGAACGAGGAGATCGCCGTGTGCAACTACCACCAGCCGGACGCCCCGGCCAAGAAGGCCAAGGCCGTGTCGATGTACGAGTTTGAGGGCCTGCAGCGCGTGCCCGTCACGGAGGCGGAGGCCGGCAGCATCATCGCCATGTCCGGCATCGGCGACATCACCATCGGCGACACGATCTGCGCGCCGACCTGCGTTGAGCCGATCGAGTTTGTGAAGATCTCCGCGCCCACGATGGAGATGACCTTCTCCGTCAACGACGGCCCGTTTGCCGGCCGCGAGGGCAAGTTCGTCACCAGCCGCCAGATCCGCGAGCGGCTCTACCGCGAGACGCTCAAGGACGTGTCTCTGCGCGTGACCGATCTCGAGGGCGCGACGGATTCGTTCAACGTCGCCGGCCGCGGCGAGATGTCGCTGTCCATCCTCATCGAGACCATGCGCCGCGAGGGTTATGAGTTCCAGGTCTCGCCCCCGCGCGTGCTCTATCAGACGATCGACGGCCAGAAGTGCGAGCCCATTGAGCGCCTCGTCGCCGATGTGCCGACCGACGCCGTCGGCGCCGTGATCGAAAAGCTCAGCAGCCGCAAGGGCGAGCTGCAGCAGATGGAGCCCATCGGCAAGCGCACGCGGCTGGAGTTTCTCGTGCCGTCGCGCGGCCTGTTCGGCTACCGCAACGAGTTTCTGACCGATACGAAGGGCGAGGGCATCATGGCCTCCGTCTTTGACAGCTACGCCCCCTATAAGGGTGACCTCAGCCGCCGCAACACCGGCTCGCTCGTCTCGTTCGAGACCGGCGAGAGCATCACCTACGGCCTGTTCAACGCGCAGGAGCGCGGCCAGCTGTTCATCGGCGCGGGCGTGCCCGTGTACGCCGGCATGGTCGTCGGCGTGTCGCCGAAGCAGGAGGACATCACCGTCAACGTCTGCAAGAAAAAGCAGCTGACCAATACCCGCGCCGCCGGCTCCGACGACGCGCTGCGTCTCGTGCCGCCGCGCAAGCTGAGCCTGGAGCAGTGCCTGGAGTTTCTCGCGGACGACGAGCTGCTCGAGGTCACGCCCAAGAGCCTGCGCATCCGCAAGCGCATCCTCGACCATGAGCGCCGCATGAAGGCCGCCCACGGCAAGGGCGCGAAATAAGCCCCAAAATGTATCCCGCCGCCGTCTCAGCAGACGGCGGCGGGAAGTTTGCACTGTGGGGCGCACGGAGAAAAATTTCTCTTTACAAGTACCACGGGGTGTGGTATTGTAAAACAGTCCATGTGCCCGGATCCGGGGTTCGGCCGCTTTGCAGCGGTGCCTTTCCGCCCGGTTCTGCGCCAGCGGATACAAAAACAAAGAAAGGAAGTCATCACCATGATCACCAAAGCTGAAAAGACCGCAGTCATCGAAGCCAACAAGACGCACGAGGGCGACACCGGTTCTCCGGAGGTCCAGATCGCCATCCTCACCGAGCGCATCCACCAGCTCACCGAGCATCTGAAGGTGCACCCGAACGACAAGCACAGCCGTCTGGGCATGTACAAGATGGTCGGTAAGCGCCGCCGTCTGCTCGACTACCTCGCCAAGAAGGACATCGAGCGCTATCGTGCGATCATTGCAAAGCTGAACATCCGCAAGTAAGTTCGGCTTTTCCGAAGGGTATGAACGTTTGAACGCAGGGGGATAATTTCATATTGTCCCCCTGCTTTTTTCGTTCGCCCCGGCAGCCCATTTTCGGGAGCGCCGCTGCCCAGTATTTGAATCTGCGCCCCATCGCGCATGGGACGCGGATGCAAGTGCTGGCTCTGGCGTTTCCGCCAACAAAAGAAAGGAGCACCAGAACCCATGATCATCACCACGCACAAGCAGTTCCCCAACTACAAGCGCTACGAGATCGAGTATGAAGGCCGTCCCCTCGTGATGGAGACCGGCAAACTCGCAGAGCTGTGCAACTCCGCCGTCCTCGTCAGCTACGGCGAGACGACCGTGCTCGTCACCTGCACGGCCTCCGCCCGCCCGAAAGACGGCGTGGATTACTTCCCGCTGTCCGTCGACTTCAACGAAAAGCTCTACGCCGTCGGCCGCATCCCCGGCAGCTTTATGCGCCGCGAGGGCAAGCCCAGCCTGCCCGCCGTGCTCGCCAGCCGCCTGATCGACCGCCCGATGCGCCCGCTCTTCCCGAGCGACCTGCGCAACGACGTCATCATCGCCTGCGAGGTCCTGTCCGTCGACCGCGACTGCAGCCCGGAGATCACCGCCATGATCGGCGCGAGCGCCGCGGTGAGCATCTCCGACGTGCCGTTCAACGGCCCCATCGCCGGCATCGTCCTCGGCTGGGACGGGGAGAAGTACCTCTTCAACCCCACGCAGGAGCAGCGCAAGACCAACCGCATGACCACCACCATCGCGGCCACGCACAAGAAGATCGTCATGATCGAGTCCGAGGCCGACCAGGTGCCGGACGATGTGATGTACGAGGGCATCGTGCAGGCGCATGCGCACCTGCAGCCCGTGCTCGACCTCATCGACAAGATGGTCAGCGAGATCGGCAAGCCGAAGTTCGAGTATGAGCACGCGTCCTTTGACGAGGACCTGTTCGAGCTCCTGTGCACCAACGAGATGGAGGCCATGGAGTACTGCATGGACACCGACGACAAGAACGTGCGCGAGGCGCGCGTGAACGAGTGGATCGCCGCCGTACAGGCAAAATATGAAGAGGAGCACCCGGACATGATGCAGTACATGGACGAGATCCTCTACAAGATGCAGAAAAAGATCGTCAAGAAGTGGCTGCTCGCCGGTCACCGCGTCGACGGCCGCAAGATGAACGAGATTCGCCCGCTCGATGCCGAGGTCGGCGTGATCCCGCGCGTGCACGGCTCTGGCCTGTTCACCCGCGGCCAGACGCAGGTGCTGTCTATCGCCACGCTCGCGACGCTGTCCATGGCCCAGAAGCTCGACACCATCTGGGAAGAGGAAGAAAAGCGCTTCATGCACCACTACAACATGCCGCCGTACTCCACCGGCGACGCCCGCGCCGCCCGCAGCACCAACCGCCGCGAGTACGGCCACGGCGCCCTCGTCGAGAAGGCGCTGCAGTGCGTCATCCCGCCGGTCGAGGAGTTCCCGTACGCCATCCGCGTGGTGTCCGAGGTCCTGTCGTCCAACGGCTCCACGTCTCAGGGTTCCATCTGCGGCTCCACGCTCGCACTCATGGACGCCGGCGTGCCCATCAAGGCGCCGGTCGCCGGCATCTCCTGCGGCCTGATCCAGGACGGCGATGACTTCACCACCTTCATCGACATTCAGGGCGTTGAGGACTTCCACGGCGAGATGGACTTCAAGGTCGCCGGCACGAAGCAGGGCATCACCGCCATCCAGATGGACCTCAAGAACGACGGCCTCAAGCACGAGATCGTCAAGGAGGCGTTCCGCATGACGCGCGAGGCCCGCTTCCAGATCCTCGATGAGATCATGCTCAAGGCGATCGCCGAGCCGCGCAAGGAGCTGGCCGATTCCGCCCCGAAGATGATCCAGATGAAGATCAACCCCGACAAGATCCGCGAGGTCATCGGCTCCGGCGGCAAGGTCATCCAGAAGATCTGCGCCGACACCGGCTGCAAGATCGACATCGAGGACGACGGCTCCATCTTCATCGCGTCCGAGGACATCGAGGCCTGCCGCACTGCGCGCAAGACCATCGAGAACATCGTCTTCGAGCCGGAAGTCGGCGAGCTGTACTACGGCAAGGTCTCCAACATCCGCAGCGACTTCGGCGCCTGGGTCGAGCTGGCTCCGGGCAAGGACGGCCTCATCAAGATCAAGGACCTCGAGTTCAAGCGCACCGAAAAGGTTGAGGATGTGCTCAAGATCGGCGACATGACCTGGGTCAAGGTCATGAATGTCGACGATCGCGGCCGCATCGACCTGTCCCGCAAGGATGCGATGCGTGAAAAGGGCCTGATGTAATCTCAGCACAACTGTGTGGGCGGGGTGCGCAGACACCCCGCCCCTTTTTCCACGGGGGGACAGCACATCATGTATGAAAAACAGACGCTGCCGAACGGCGTGCGCATTGTTTATGAGCACATGCCGCACGTGCGCTCGGCGGCCATCGGCGTGTGGATCGGCGTCGGGTCACGGTACGAGTCACCGTGCGAGGCCGGCAGCGCGCACTTCATCGAGCACATGCTCTTCAAGGGGACGGCACAGCACTCCGCCTCCGAACTGGCCGAGCGCATGGACGCCATCGGCGGCCAGGTGAACGCCTACACCACGCGCGAGGGCACATGCTACTATGCGCGCGTGCTCGACGAGCACCTCGACCGCGCGGGCGACCTGCTCGCCGAGATGCTCTTCACATCGAACTTTGCCGAGGCGGACGTGACCAATGAGCGCGGCGTCATCCGCGAGGAGATGGACATGTACGCCGACACGCCGGAGGATCTGGTCACGGAGCGGCTCATCGGCGCCGCCTTCCCCGGTGCGCTGGGGCGGCCGGTGCTCGGGCGCCCGGCCTCGATCGACCGGCTGACGGGGGCGCGCCTGCGCTCGTTCCAGATCGCGCACTATATCGCGCCGCGCATCGTTATCGCCGTGTCCGGCAGCTTCACGGACGAAAACATCGCGCGCCTCGCCGCACACTTTTCGTGGCTGCCCGTCCGGTCGGACCTGACCATGCGGGCCGGAAACTATACCCCGGCCTTCACGCTCAAGCGCAAGGCCATCGAGCAAAACCAGATCAGCATCGGTTTTCCCGGCCTGCCGACGGGGTCGGAGGCGCGCTTCACCGTGGCGTTGCTCTCGTCCATCCTCGGCGGGAACATGTCCTCGCGCCTGTTTCAGACCGTGCGCGAGAAAAACGGCCTGTGCTACGCCATCTACACCTACACGGCGAGCTTTCTCGACTGCGGCATGTTCGGCATCTCTGCCGCCGTCGGCCGCGAGACGGAGCAGCGCGCCCTCGCGCTCATCCGCGACGAGCTGGAGCGCTTCCGCACCGACGGCGTCACGCAGTCGGAGCTCGACCGCGCGCGCGAACAGGTGCACGCGAGCGTGCTCATGGCGGAGGAATCCACCGCCTCGCGCATGAACAAGCTCGGCTATTCCGAGCTGTACCTCGGCCGGGTGCTCCCGGCGGACGAGGTGCTCGCGCGCTACGATGCCGTCACGCGTGAGGACATCCTCGGCCTTGCGCGCGAGACGCTGGACTTTGATCGCGTGTCGTTTTCGGCCGTCGGCCGCCTGCGGCCGCAGGAGGAATACGCGCAGCAGCTCAAGGGATAACAAAAAACGCCGCGGAAGCCTCCGCGGCGTTTTTCTGTTTCAGTCGTCCGGCTCACCGGCCATGACCGTGTGCCGAATGCGGCGGATACCACACCCGCGCCGCTTGCGCAAGGGGGCGGATCCTGCCGCCATGTATCGCAAAACGGAACCCCGGCGGCTTCGGGAAGAAGCCGCCGGGGTCGTTTTCGTTTTTTTCAGGCGTTTTGGATCAGCAGCTCTGCGATCTGCACGCAGTTGGTGGCCGCGCCCTTGCGCACCTGGTCGCCGCAGCACCAGAGGCACAGGCCGTTGGGATCGGTCAGGTCGGGGCGGATACGGCCGACGAACACGAGGTCCTGATCCGACGTGTCGAGCGGCATGGGGTACTGCAGCGCGTCGAGATCGTCCACGAGGCGGCAGCCGGGGGCGGCGGCGATGGCCGCGCGCGCCTCGTCGACGGAGATGTGGTGCACGAAGTGCACGGCGGCGGAGATAGAGTGGCTACGCACGACGGGCACGCGCACGCAGGTGCACGCCACGTTCATGTCCGGCAGGTGCAGGATCTTGCGGCCCTCGTTCTGGAGCTTCATCTCCTCGGAGGTGTAGCCGTCGCACTGCTCGCCGCCGATCTGCGGGATGACGTTGTAGGCGATCTGGTGCGCGAACACCTTCGGCGCGTAGGTCTTGCCGGCGCGCAGGGCGTCGACCTCGTTCTGCAGCTCGATCGGGCCGCCTGCGCCCGCGCCGGACACGGCCTGATACGTCGACACGACCATGTCGCGGATGGGCGAGAGCTTGCGCAGCGCGTTGATGGCGGTCAGCGTGATGATGGTCGAGCAGTTGGGGTTGGAGATGATGCCGTGGTGCAGCTTCACGTCCCCGGCGTTGATCTCCGGCACGACGAGCGGCACGTTCGGGTCCAGACGGAAGGCCGAGGAGTTATCCACGAACACGGCGCCGGAGCGCACGATCGCGGGGGCGAAGCGCTCGGCAATGTCGTTTTCCGCCGCGCCGAGGACGATCTCCATGCCGGCAAAGGCGGCGTCCGTCGCTTCCTCGACGACGATGTCCTGCCCCTGCCACGACACGACTTTGCCGGCCGAGCGGGCGCTCGCGAGCAGATGCAGCTCCCCAACGGGGAACCTGCGCTCGGCGAGGATCTTCATCATTTCCTGTCCGACGGCGCCGCTGGCGCCGAGAATGGCAACACGATACTGCTTCATATCCGAAAACTTCCTTTCTTATTTCACAAAGCTGTTGTACAGGACCTGGATGGCGGGCGCGAGATCCTTCGTGTCCACGCCGACGATGATGTTGAGCTCATCCGGCCCCTGCGAGATCATGCGGATGTTGATGCCGTGCTCGCCGAGCGCGGCGAAGATGCGGCCCGACGTGCCGGGGCGGAAGGCCATCTTCCGGCCGACGGCCGCGACGATGGAGATATTTTCCGTCACGTGCAGATCGTCCGGGTGCAGCTGCTTTTCCAGCTCGCCGAGGATAGAGTACAGGCAGGAGGAGACCTTGTTGCTCGAGACGACGAGCGACAGGCAGTCGATGCCGCTGGGGGCGTACTCGATGCTCACGCCGTGGCGCTCGAACACCTCAAACACCTGCCGGAACGTGCCCACGCTCGAGGACATGCCGGACTTGGCGATGGTGATGATGGAGTAGTTTTTCCGGCCTGCGATGCCGGTGATGAGCCGGCCGTCGTCCACGTCGTCAAACGACTCCATGATGAGCGTGCCGGGGTGGTCGGGGTCGTTGGTGTTGCGGATGTTGAGCGGGATGTTCTTCTCGCGCACGGGGAAGACCGTGCCCTCGTGCAGCACCTGCGCGCCGACGAAGCTCAGCTCGCGCAGCTCGTTATACGTGATGCGCTCGATGGGCAGCGGATCGGGCACGATGCGCGGGTCGGCCATGAGGATGCCGGACACGTCCGTCCAGTTTTCGTACACGTCGGCATTCAGCGCCGCGGCCGCGAGCGCGCCGGTGATGTCGCTGCCGCCGCGGGAGAACGTGCGGATCTTGCGGTCGGGCGTCACGCCGTAAAAGCCGGGGATGACGACATTGCGCCCGTCGGCCAGGCGCCGCAGTTCGGCGTAGGACGCCTCCTTGTCGATCGAACCGTCGAAGCGGAAGCGCACCCACAGCTCCGCGTCCAGAAACGAGTAGCCGAGGTAGTCCGCCATGAGCAGGGCGGAGAAATATTCGCCGCGCGACACGAGCTCCTCCTCCGAGATGCCGGCACGCATCTGCCGGCGCAGCACGTTGAGCTCGGCCTCAATGTCCACGTGCAGGCCGCATTCGTCGCGGATGGCGATGTAGCGATCACAGATCATCTGGAAGATGGCGTCGCAGCTCACGCCGTACTGCAGGTGCGCGTAGCACAGGTACAGGAGGTCTGTGAGCTTGTGGTCGTCCGCGCTGCGCTTGCCGGCGGCGGACACGACGATCACCTTCCGTGCGGGGTCGGCGCGCACGATGCTGCGCACTTTTTCAAACTGTTTGGCGTCCGCCATCGACGAGCCGCCGAATTTTGCAACTTTCAGCATGGGGCCCTCCTTACTGCAGCGCGGCAAAGAAGCTCTCGCCGTCCTGCGCCAGCACCTGCGCCATGAGCGCGTGCATCCGGCTCACGGGCACGGGCTGCGTGATGACGGCGCCGTCCCAGTCGCCCTCGGCGAGAGCGGCAAGCTCCGGCAGCGCGGCGCGCGTGCGCACATAGTAGCGGTGCTGCACGCCGGAATTGTCCGGCACGGCCGGGACGAACGAATCGGTGTAAAACGCGCGCACGCCGCGCGTGATGTCCACGAGGTCCTGCACGACGTTGTAGGCCGTCGGGTAGCGGCCCGCGCCCTGACCGAAGAAGCTCTGCACGCCCATGCGGTCCCCGTCCATACTGATGAGGTTGAAGTTTGCGGGCACGGCCGCCTCGAGCGCGTCATGGCCCAGCAGCGTCGGCTCGACGTAGGCGCGGATGCTGCCGCTTATTTGCTCGGCCGTCGCGATCAGCTTGCACGTGCAGCCGTGCGCCTGAAAGCGGGCGATGTCCGCCTTGCGCACGTTGCGGATGCCGAACACCGGCACGTCCGCCTCGCGCAGCGACACGCCGAAGGCCACGTTGGCGGACAGGATCAGCTTGCGCTGAATGTCCAGCCCGTCGATGTCGGCCGAGGGGTCTGCCTCGGCATAGCCGAGCGCCTGCGCCTGCGCGAGCACGTCGGCAAAGTCCACGTCGCTGCCGTGCATCGCGTCCATGATGTAGTTGGTCGTGCCGTTGAGGATGCCCCAGACGCGGGAGATGTGGTTGGCGCGCGCGGCCTTTTCGAGGTTCGTCAGCCACGGGATGCCGCCGCCGACCGCCGCCGTGCACCGCAGCGCCGCGCCGTGCTCCTTGGCGAGCGCCGTGAGCTCGTCATAGTACCGGCACATGAGGTATTTGTTCGAGGACACCACGTTCTTCCCGGCGCGCAGCGCGGCCGCCACGTATTCATACGCCGGGTGCAGGCCGCCCATGACCTCCACAACGGTGTCCACCGCCGGGTCGTCGAGAATGTCCTGCATCTCGTAGGTGGTTCGGGCTGTCAGCTCGCCGAGATCGCGCCGGCACAGCACCCATGCTGCGCGGATATCGTCCCGGCCGGCGAGCATATCGTAAACGCCCCTGCCGACAACGCCAAAGCCCAGAAGTCCGATGTTCATGATGTTCCCTCACTTTTGTTTTGATGAAAATTGCCCGTGTATAGCGGACATATGTTTTTCTGACGAGAACAATATACCACGCGCGGCCGCAGATTGCAAGGGGGCACGGGCACTTTTCCCCGAAACCGGCAAAAAACCGGCAGAAGCGAACTTGAACCGAACCAGTAAAAACGGACAATAGACAAAACACCCCCTATGTAGGAAAATAAAAGAACTACATAGGGGGTATTGCTATGCCAAGAAAATATG
>ONIG01000043.1 GCA_900317855.1 uncultured Eubacteriales bacterium
CGCGGCGGCCTTTTCGGCCGCGCGGCGCGCCCGCTGTTCGCTTCGGCGTTCGATGGCCCCGCGCAGCGCGCCGACGGTCACGGTCTCCCCGGCGGCCTCGTGCGGCGCGGCCGCCTCCGGCGCTGCCGCGGGTGCGCTCTGCTCCGGCGCGGCGGAAAGATTGGTTTCGTTCATACTCTGTGCTCCCTTCTGCCCTCAGCGGGCGCTTTCTGTGATGACGCGGTTTTTCTCCGCCTGCGCTTTCAGCAGCGGGTCAGCGTCCGTATTTGCGCCCGTGTCCGGTGTCTCCGGCTGCGGCGGCACGATGCTGCCGCGCACGGCCTCGAGCACCTTGTCGCGCCCCGGAAACTGCATCATCTCCAGCATCGGCACCGCCTGCTGCGCGAACGCGGGGTTAAAGACCCCCAGCTGATACAGCTGCCGCGCCAGCTCGTTTTGCGACGCGGTTGCATACGGGCTCTCCTTCTGCGCGTGGACCGACACGTCGAACGCCGGTGCGCGCTGCAGCGCCATACCGTCGGCGTCCATGCCCACGGTCCGGGCCTGCAGCCCGGCGTTGGAGTACGTGCAGAACGCATAGCCCTGCGCGCCCGGCGCCGCCACGCGAAACGGCCGCGTCTCGGTGTAGTACGCGCGGATGAGCTCGATCACGAGCTCGACCACGCGCTCAAACGCGCGGTAGCTCGCGCGCAGCGTGTCGCGGCTGGACTTGCTGCCGGCCTCCTGCAGCGCTGCGATGGCGCTCGCCGCCGTCACGCCGCCGGACACGCTGCCCTGCGTCACGTCGCGGCTGTTGCTCGTCTCCTTGAGCTCGTCGATCTTCAGCTGCAGCATGTTCACCCACTGCCCGTCGAGGTTGTAGAGGCTGATCTGGCGCAGGCGCTCGTCGTCGATGCTGCCCTCGACCTCGACGAGCGGCTTCGACCAGTCGAGAAATTCCTGCGCATTCACGCCGCAGCCCTTCTTGACCCAGAAGCGCGGGGTGGAGGCCTTCATGCTCATCTCCAGCAGGTTGCCGCTCAGGCGGTCGATGTACTGCTGCGGGTCCTTGCTCACGGCGATCATGCCGAAGCCGCACGGCGTGCCCGCCTCGGGGTAGAGCACGTCGAACACGACCGGGTACTGCCCGTGCGGGTAGAAGCCGCCGGCCATGGCGGGGTCGTTCTCGCTCGCGTAGAGCAGGTCGCGCCCCGTGAATTTGATCAGGTGCAGCGCTGTGCCGCCGCCGGGCAGCGGCTTTTTGTAGTACCAGTCCACGACGATGCTCTTGTTCGAGGTGTCCACCGCGTCGTCGTACAGGTACTGCGCCAGCTCCACGCCGCAGCTGCCGGGCCGCGCGTCGGGCCAGGCGGCGGAAATGTCGTCGTTGTCCATGAGCGCGCACACGAAGAGGTTGCGGCTGGCCTGAATGTCGGTGATGCCCGGCTCCCAGAACAGGTTCAGCAGGTCGAGCTGGCGCACGGCCACGTCGCCGAGGCCGTTGCTCCCGGCGCTGTCCCAGAACACGCCGTAGGCCGCGCACCCGTGCTTGAGCTTGTACCACCACGCATCCGACCACACCTGCTCAAAGTGCGTCTTTTCCAGCACGGCCGGCACGATGGCCGACAGCGCCTTCGCGTCCGGCTCATCCTGCTCGCTGCGCGGCAGGATCACCGCCTCCGGGAAGCTGTCCATCGCGTCGGCGTGTTTGGCCACGATGGCGTTAAACAGCCACGCGCTCGTCGGCTCCACCACGTCGGCGCCCTGCTCGCGGCGGCGGTCGCGCAGATACTGCCAGTGCCGCAGGCGGTACCACTGCTCGTCGGCGATGATGCGCGCCTCGAGCGCGCGCTTGCCGTCCTTGTACCGGCGCAGAAGCTCCGTGCCGCGCGCCACGTCGTCCGGCGTGATCACGGGCGCGGCCATGTCCGGCCCGAGCGGCTCTGCCGTACCGGCCGCCGCAAACACCGCCGCCGCATCCGCCGCGCGGTAAGGCATGGGGTTCGTTTTCTCGTTTGTCATAGGCTCTCCTTTGTTGCCGTTTCCGGCGAAATGGTTTACATAACTTGTTACATTTTGCGAGAAAAAGAGACTGCCGTCGCAGTCTTTTCTTGTTTACATAATCAACCGCTGCTCAGCGGGTCAAATACCTTGGGCGTCCGCTGCACCACGGGCCGCGGCGCGATGGGGTCGGACTGGCACAGGTACCGGATCTCGTCGGCGATGTGGTCCTCCTGCCGCGTGTCCACGTCCTCGGGCGCGTGCGCGTCGTAGCGCAGCAGCGGCAGCGTGCGCCGCGTGTCCCGGCAGTTGCGGAATACGTACAGCATCGGCGTTCCGGCTTCGTCGAACGCCAGCCGGTAGTGCACCTGCATCCAGCCGGGCAGGCGCTTGTGGTCGCCGGGCTCGAAATACACGCCGTACCGGTCGGCGATGTCGGCGATGCTGTCGCCGCGCGACGCGTCCCAGATCGCGGGGTCGGCCACGCCGCGGATGTCCCGGCCGCGCAGATAGGGGTGCGTGGCCTCCGTGGTGCGGATCTGCTCGAAGATCTGCTCCGGCGTCCAGCGCACGCCGGTGTCCGGCTCGCCGGGCACGCAGCCGTAGAGCTCAAGGATGCGGTACAGCCGCCCGTCGAAGTCCACCGCCCACCAGCCCACGGAGAAGGGCTTGGCGTAGCCGAAGTCGAAGCTGCGGTATACCCGCCACGTGTCCGGAATGTCGAACGGCTCGATCACGTGCGTCCACTTCCCGTCGGCGTAGTGTGCGGGGTCGTCGCGCCACTCGGCGAATACCTGCCCCTCGTACACGTTCCAGTCGCCCTCGAGGTGCGCGCGCCGCCTTGCGGGCGGCAGCGCCTCCAGCCGCTTGAGATAGCCGGGGTCGCGCTGCATGAGCACCTGGTTGTCGTAGACCTTTGCCGGGATGAACACATAGTCCGCCGGGTCCTCGCCGTCGCGGAACGCGCGGTCGATGAACAGGCGCTTGATGTGGGCGTGGCCCGGCCCGCCGGGGTTGCAGGTGTAGTAGATGCGCGGTACGAAATCCGTGCGCGTCGTGCGCAGGCAGGTGGCGATGAACGTCAGCCAGTCGGGCTCGAAGTTCGTCGCCTCCTCGAAGCCGATCACCTCATATTCCTGCCCCTGATACTGGGCGCAGTCGCTGTCGCTGTCGCAGTAGCCCATCACGAGCCGCGACCCGTTCGGGAACCGGAACGCGCGCTCCGCGCCGCTCCACGCGGCGTAGCCCGCCAGCTCCCGCTGCAGCGGCAGGATGTGGTTGGCGCGCAGCTCCGGCAGCGTCCGGCGCAGCAGCAATAGCTTCAGCCCCGGATAGCGCATCGCCAGCAGCACGAGCTTGCGCCGCATGGCCCAGCTCTTTCCGCCGCCGCGCGCCCCGCCGTAGGCGATGTTGGCCGCCTCCGCGCGGAAGAACGCCTGCTGCCGCGGGTTCGGCGTTTCGCGCCGCAGTACCTTATAAATGTAGGGTTCGTTTTTGCGTGCCATCGCGCCTCCTTGCTACCGGCTCCACTGCTCGAGCGCGCCCTCGAAGCGCAGCACCTCCGGCTCTGCCTCGCCCTCGTCCTTCGCGGGGGCTGCTTTGCCTCGTTCGTGGCCGAGCACCATACCCGCCGCCTTGAGCCGCAGCTCCGGCTTCACGGATGCGTCGGCCACCATGGCCGCCAGCTGCTCGAGGATGCGCTCCTTCTCGTCCTCGAGGTCAATCATGTTGCGCGCTCCCGGTACGAGAGCACGTAGTCCTCGCCGTCGGCCGCCGCCGCGAATTCATAGGTTTCCAGTGCGTCGTGCACGGCCTGCTTCGGCAGCCGCAGCGTCGCGCCGTCGCCGCAGCGCACGCACAGCGCCGCCAGGATCGCGCCCGACAGGCCCAGCAGCTCCTCATATGCCGCGCGCTGCTCGCGCAGCTTTCGCTGCAGGTCGGTGTTCGTCTGCTTTTTCATGTGCCATCCTCCTTGCTTTCTTCCATAGCCGCCGCGCGCAGCCGCGCGCGCCGCCGCCGCTGCCGCTCGCGGCTGGCCGCCCGCTGGTCGATCAGGCGGCCGGTGTAGTCGCCCCAGTCGTGCAGGCGTCCGTCCGCGTCTACGAACCCGGACGTGCGCAGCGCCGCCGCAAGGTCGCCGGTGCGGTGCCCGGTGTACTGGCAGATCTCCGCCAGCTGCTTTGCCGGCAGGGCGGACAGGTCGCCGTCCGGCGCGTTGTCCAGCGCCCACAGCCACAGCAGGCACATGTGCCCGATCGCCGCCGGCGTGCGCAGCCCCAGCGCGTCGCGCAGTGCCAGCAGCTTGCGGTGCTGCGGCAGCGACTGGTGCAGTTCAATCCATGCCATGCCCCGGGCCGCGCGCGGACACAGAGCGTTGCCGTCTTTCCATCCCGACGGTCCCTCACCTCCTTGCAGTTTACATAACGCCATGCTACCGCCGTTTCGGCAGCGTTTTCCCCGCCGAAGCGGCAGGTTTGGCCATCGAAGCTGCGCATCTGCCCAGCTTCGCATCGGAAATCGGCCGGGCGCGGCCGCACGGCGTCGGAAGCGGCCCCTTCTATTTCCATTTTATTATGCGTTTGCATATCTGTCAAGAAAATTATTATGTTTGTCACGAAATATTTTCCGCACCGTCCGCGCACGTCCGCGTGCGCGTGACCGGATTCTCCCTTTCAACGGTTTACATAACGTAAATTGCAAATCCTGTCGGAATCTCTGCGTCCCCACTTTCCGCGCCAGAACCGCCCTCCGATCGCCCGCTGTGCCCCACAAATGCTGGCAGAGAAAGCAAAAAAGGTTGCAATTTCGTAACAGAAGGTGTAAGATATGCAAATGTGTGTGTACGTTATGTCAACACCCAGCAAAAAACCGGAACCAAAGGAGTCATCTATGAAGAAACGAATCCTCAGCCTGGTGCTGACGCTGTGCCTGCTGGCGGGGCTGCTGCCCTGCCTGACGATGGGCGCCGCGGCGGCCAGCCGGGTCGACGCTGCGCCGTATGCGAGCGTGGAATATGCGAAAAACGCCGACGTGAAGACGGGCACGGTCCGCTATGTCTGCCAGGTGCCGGCCTATACGGACCTGTTCTGTCCCGAGTATTGGGGCAGCTATGGGAACTATGCCAACCACGAGTGCTTCACGGCGTGCATTTCCATGGCGCTGTCGTACCTCGGCATCGACGCCACGCCCGGCGCGCTCGGCGATTACTGGCGCAGCTGCGGGCATTACGGCGCACCCTTCGCCACCACGCCGGAGGACGTTGCCTTCAGCGGCGCGACCTACAGCAAGACCTCGCTCGCCGAGGCCATCGCGCACTACGTCGGCGGCGAGGGCAGCTACAGCCCGCCGATCATCCACCTCAACGGCTATTCGGCCAACGGCCACTATGTCATGATCATCGGCCAGGTCTCGGCCACGGAGTACCGTGTGCTCGACCCGGCCGTGAAGTCGATCTATTCCATGACGCTCACCAATGGCAGCACCGTGAACTATTTCAAGGGCAGCGAGCGCGTCACGGAGGCGGTGCAGTATTACTATCCCGTGCACCACTGGAGCGCATGGACGGCCATCGAGACGGATGACGGCGCCGTGAACATGGAGCGCACCTGCTCCATCTGCGGCAAGACGGAAACGGCCAAGATCCCGGATCCCTGCCTGGGCGACGACTATTGTGCCGGCGGGGTGTTCGATGATATGCCGGCAGCGGACGACTGGTCGCACGCGGGCATTGATTACTGTGTGCTCTTCGGGCTCATGAGCGGCATCGGCAACGATCTGTTTGACCCGGCGGGCGAGACGACGCGTGCCATGCTCGTGTCGATGCTCTACCGCTTGGCCGGTGAGCCGGACGTGTCCGAGCTGCCGGAGCTGTCGTTCGAGGACGTCACGGAGGGCGCCTGGTATGCCGACGCCGTGCGCTGGGCCTACGCCAACGAGGTCTCCGTCGGTGTGGACGAGACGCACTTTTCGCCCGATACCCGCCTCACGCGCGCGCAGCTCGTCACGATGCTCTACCGCGTCTTTGGCCCGGAAAAGGGCGTCCGCCCGCGCGCCATCGGCGGCTATGAGGATTGGAACACCGTGCCCGACTGGGCATTTTCCGCCACGACGTGGGCCGTCTCCATGGGCATCCTCTACGGCACGAGCAGCACGGAGCTGAGCCCGAACGCCGGCGCCAGCCGTGCGCAGCTTGCCGCGCTCATGATGCGCACCTGCCAGCTGCAGGGCGAGCTGGATTCCTGAAGAAAACCTGACAAACGGGTAGAATCGTTTCGCAAAGTGTGCAAAAATGTGACATTTCATTAAGAATGACCAATGAATTATGGTGACAAGTGGGTTACTATAGGGCCAAACGATCGAGCCGGCTTTTGCCCGGCCGCAGGAACGGAGGCACACTTCATGAAGCAGAACCGGACGCGCACGGCGCTTGCGGATGCGTACATGCGCCTGCTCAACGACTACACGATCGACCGCATCACGGTCAAGATGATCACGGACGCCGTGGGCTGCAGCCGCAAGACATTCTACTATTATTTCACGGATATTTATGTGCTCACGCAGTATGTGTTTGAGCTGCGCGTGCAGCACTTTCTGGACACGAACGGCAACTTCGAGACCGTGCGTGAGGGTTTCCTGACGCTGGCGGCGAACCTCTCGAACGACCGGCAGGCCATCCTGAACATCTACCACGGCTACGGCAAGGAAGAGCTGGAGCGCTTCACGTGGGAGACGAGCGATTACTATGCCCGTCAGGTCATCACGCGCTACGCGCAGAACATGGACATCGCGCCCGAGGATCTTGAAGCGATCATCCGCATGTACACGGATATGATGTTCGGCATGCTCATCGACTGGATCAACAACGGCATGGAAGGGGACTATTCCCGCAAGCTGGACATTGCGCTCACGGCGCTCATGCCGGTGCTGCGCGCCAACTGCCGCAGCGCGAAAGCGGCAGCGGCCGCCGACCGGTAAACCGCATAAAAAAACAGCCCGCCCCCGGCATTCGCCGGGGGCGGGCTTTGCACGCATGAAAAAACGCCCGGACTTCTCAGGAAGTCCGGGCGCTGCGCTGATATCACTGCTCGCAAAACTGCATCAGCACGGTCGCAACTTCGGCGCGCGTGCCGACCTTCTGCGGCGCGAGGGTGGTGGTGGACGTGCCGGTGATCACGCCGGTGCTCACGGCCCAGGCCATGGCCTCACGCGCCCAGCTGGACACGCTTGCCTGATCCTGATAGCTGGCCAGCGCACCGTCGGAGCCGGAGAGCGTTTCCTCGCGGCCGGCGTAGCCGTAGAGCATGGTCACCATCTGCTCGCGGGTCAGCACCTCGTTCGGCGCAAACTGCGTCGCGGACACGCCCGCGACCACACCCGCGTGGTACGCCCAGATGACGGCGTCGGTGTACCAGCTGCCGCCCGCGTCGGTAAACGGGCAGCTCAGGCCCTTCACGGACGGGCTGCCCTCGAGCGCATAGAGCACCTGCGCGAACATGGCGCGGGTCATCTGCGCATCGGGCTGGAACAGGTTATTCCCGGTGCCGTACATCAGCCGGCCGTACTTGACGTAGTCGACGGCGGGGGCATACCACGCCTCGGCGGCCACGTCGTCAAACAGGCCCGCATAGCTCACGGTCTGCTTCTTGGTCATGTAGTCGTCCGGCAGGCTGCGCAGCCAGGCGAGGCCCGGCTCGCCGCAGTGGGCCAGCCCGATCACGAGCAGGTTTGCCAGCAGCGTCATCGTCGTGCCGGGGTATTTGCACGCCATCTTCGACAGCCGCGGCGCGAGCATGCCCATCGTGGCCTCAATGCCCGCGAGGTCATAGGTCAGAACGCCGTTTTCCTGCAGCGCCTCGACCAGATACCCGGTCAGGAGCCTGGCGGCCGTGCCGTTTTTGATCATGCCGGGGATGGTCAGCGAGTAGAAGAGCTTCCGCCAGTTGTCCTGCACTTTTTTGGCGAAGGCCTCGGCCACGCCGGAGGTGTTCTTATCGGCTGCGCCGAAGATATCCGCCAGCATGGCGACGAGGAAGTCCTGCATATTCTCCGCGTAGTCTTCGCGCGAGGAGGCGAGGCACGTCGTGATCGCCTCGCAGAGGTCGGTGTAGAAGTCTTTCTGCGTCATGTTGACCTTGAAGATCTTGCCGAGATCGCCGCTCGTGATGTCCTTCGGGTCGATGCCCCAGGCCTGGAAGTGGTCGGGCCAGTAGATGCCGCCGTTGTTCGGGATCTGCACGAATTCCTTGAGCATGGCGGCCTTGTAGCCGAGATAGTTGTCGTCACCCTTGGTCGGCACGACGCGGTCGACGCCGTAGCGGGCGAAGTCCCAGTTGTCGAACGCGACGTAGGTCACGAGGTCGTTGGCGTTGACGATGTTCTGAATGTTGTCATACAGGCGGCCCTGCACCTGATCCTTCGTCGCGCCCATGGGCGGCTCATAGCAGTAGCAGTACAGGTCGTGCGGGCTGAGGCTGACGCCCTCGCCGAGGCTGTAGCCGTTGTCGAGCGCGCCGCCGACCATGTTGGACACGGCCGCGCCGCGGCTGTAGCCCGCGATCCAGATCTTCACTCGGCCGGAGATGCCGGTGTCGGCGATGTAGGCGCGCAGGTAGTCGAGCACCTGGTCGCGGCCGAGGGCGAAGCCCTTGTGCTCGCCCGCAGCATCGAGCCGGGCGTTGCCGCCCCACTCGGCGTGGTAGTTGTTGCCGCGCACGCCGACGGCGATGAGCGTATAGCTGCCGCCGTTGTCGCGGATGGTCTTGCTGGCGCAGCTGATGCCGATGGAGTCGGCCTCGGCGGGCTGGAACATCCATTTGTTCGACTGGATATTCTCAAAGCCGCACTGCTCGGCCATGGACACAAAGTTGCGGTTGCCGGTGGCGTAGTCGTCCGTCTTTTCGGAGTCCTTGCTCGTGTAGGCCGCGAACGCGAGGCCCATGGACATCAGCGCGAGATCCTTGCGGTACGTGTAGCCGCTCTTGGTAAACAGATCGTCGCTGTAGGTAAAGTCCGTCTCGTAGTCATGGGTGTCGACCCCGTGACCGGAAGCGTAGCGTACCGTGACGGTCCTGGCGTCCCCCGTGTTCGCCGCGGCGGCGGCCGGCACGAGCGACACGATCAGCACCAGGCACAGCAGCAGGCTGATGATGCGCTTTTTCATGTTCTTTCTCCTCCCATTTGTCGTTGGTCTGCAAGTTCAGATACAACCAATTTAATTATACGTATAAAAAATGTAAATAGCAAGTAACAACTGCCGGATGTCTGTTCAGGACCGGCAAAAAATACCCCGCAGCGCCCATGGGCGCTGCGGGGCAGAGGATATGCAGTTTTTATTGCCGGAACATGGTGTAAGCACGGCCGTCGCCGACGGCGTCGGCGATCATCATGCGGTCGCTGAGCACGGAAAAGCGGTAAAATGCCACGGCATCGCCGCCCGTGCCGGCGCAGATGGTGTCGTCGCGCAGGGTGCATTCCTTCCCGCTCAGACCGGGCAGGGAACATGTCACGGTGCCGTCGTCCGTTACGGTCAGCTCGCCCGCATCGCTGCTCCAGCTGCCGGTCAGGAACGCCTGCGCGTAGCTGTCGTCGCGCATGATGACCTGATTGGTGTCGGAAAAGCCGATGAGCTCCATGAGCTTCTGCGCGGCCTGCGCGTTGGTCATGCCGGACGCGAGCGCAAGCTGGCCCAGGCTGTCGCACAGGTGGGCGTTGGTGAGAAACAGGCGCTTGTCGCTGTCGGAATAATTGTGCGCGGCGAGCACGGTGTAGTCTGCCAGCGCGGTCTGATAGTCCTGCGCGCTGTAGGCGTTGGCAGCCTCGGTGTAGATCTGCGGCAGACTCTTGGCCTCCATGGCGTCGAGCACGCCGCTGTAGGTCGCCAGCTCGGCGTCGGTGTATTTTTCGTGCAGGTCGTCAATATACATGAGTGTCTGCGTGTACTGCCCGGCCTGATAGAGCCGGCCGGTGCGGATGATCTCCGTGCGCAGGTCGTTGTCCCCGGCGGGAAAGAGCTTGACGTCGCGCCGCAGCGTCTCGGCGGTGTCAAACTGGAAGTTGCAGATCGCTTCCTTGACGCTGCTGTTGACGGCGGCGTCCTGCGAGGCGACGACGGCAAACCCCGCGCCGACGGCGACGAGCACGATGGCGATGCCGATGAGCAGCGCGCGCAGGCGCTTGTTCCGCCAGATTTTTTCGTGCAGGACCGGCCGTCCGCACTGCGGGCAGCGGCGTGCGCCCTGCGGCAGCTCCGCGTGGCATTCGCGGCATTGCATGTGCTTTTCCCCCCTCGCGATGGTCGCGCCTGTTCAACAGAATCACGGCGCAACGCTTATTATAGCCGATTCCGGCGCGCAGTGCAAGCCGCCCGGCGGGAAAAGCAGCGAAAATCTGTCAGGAACGCGCTAAGAAAGCGGCAGGGAAATTGCGCACATGGCGCCGTTTGTCCGCTTGACATCCCACACAAAACCGGTAAAATAAACCTGTAACCGGTATTGTCGCCAACCATCCGGCGCCGAAGTGTGTGTACGGCGGCGGAGCATCAAGAAAGGGGTAAAGCAGCATGAACGCAAATGCATTCGTCCACTGGGGCCTCAGCCTCGCATCCGACATTCTGGAGATCTGCAAGGAAGGCAAGGCTGCCGCGATCGTTGACGCGATCAACAACTGGTATCCCGAGCTCCTGTAAGCAGAAACAAGAAAACCGGTCCCCCGGAGCGTGAACCGAACCAGTAAAAACGGACAATAGACAAAACACCCCCTATGTAGGAAAATAAAAGAACTACATAGGGGGTATTGCTATGCCAAGAAAATATG
>ONIG01000012.1 GCA_900317855.1 uncultured Eubacteriales bacterium
GCAATAACCAACACTTACATTTTGGGAAAAGAATTTAAAGTTAATATTGACTTTCATATCTATCGCCCCTCATCTCCGTGACCATGCTGGCCGATATTTTCCGAAAGCATTCCTGCACCATGAAAAAATCGACACCTGTGGCATTCTCTGCACGCGGCCGTCGCCGCTGCTGCGGCGAAAATGGTATGCGATACCATCAGAATACCCGGCGGCGCGCGGCCTGTCAAGCGTTTTGCGCTGTGCGGCGCAAAACACTGGCGGAAACATACGCTGCTTGCAGCAGCGGCTCGGTTGTGCGGAAAAGGGGGGCGGCTGCCGCGGGGAGGCACGGAGCGTGCTGTGGGGAAAGAGGAAAAGCGAAAAAGGACCTGGCATATGCCAGGTCCTTTTTTCTGGCACCCCCGGCTGGATTCGAACCAGTGGCCTGCCGCTTAGGAGGCGGCCGCTCTATCCAACTGAGCTACGGGGGCACAACAGCGCTATTTTAGCGCAAAGGGCGGCGGGTGTCAATGACCGGCGCGGAAACGGGGCGGCGCGGCGGGGCAGGGGCGCGGTTGCGCGCGGCGGGGAATCATGGTATGATAAACGGACTGCGCAAAGGAGGTAGCCCCATGCGTCTCATCCGCGAGGAAAAAGCCTTCATCCGGGAGGCCGTTTTGCTCATGCTCCCGATGATTTTGCAAAATTTCGTGACGTTTTCCATGTCCATGGCCGACACGTTCATGGTCGGCGTGCTCGGCGAGACGGCGCTCGCCGCCGTGACGATGGCCAACAGTCCGTTTTACGTCATGCAGCTGATGATCTTCGGCGTGCAGAGCGGCATGAGCGTGCTCGTGGCGCAGTACCACGGCCGCGGCGACCAGGAGGCCATCAACCGCGTGATGGGCATCGCGTTCGGTGTGTCCGTGACGATCACGGGTCTGCTCGCCATCACGGCGTTCTGCATCCCGGAGCAGATCATGCGCGTGCTCACCAACAATGCCGACCTCGTCGCGCCCGGCGCGGCGTACACGCGCTACGTCGGCTTTTCGTACTTCTTCTCCGCCATCAGCGGCGTGTACATCGCCGCCCAGCGCAGCACGGAAAATCCCCGCCTCGGCGCGGTGCTGCTCACCGTGTCCGGCGCACTGAACATCTTCCTCAACTGGGTGCTCATCTACGGCAAGCTCGGCGCGCCCGGGCTTGGCTGCGCGGGCGCGGCCGTCGCCACGCTCATCAGCCGCGCGTTTGAGGTCGCGGTGCTGTGCGTGTATGCCGGTGTCAGCCGCCGGCTGCCGCTCATGCCGCGCGCGCTGCTGCACCCCGGCCGCGTGATCGCAAAGGACTTTGCCAAGTACGCCCTGCCTGTCGTGTGCAACGAGTGTTTGTGGTCACTCGCGTTTTCGCTCTACACGGTCATTATGGGGCACATGGCGGACAACACGCCCATCCTCTCGGCCTACACCATCGCCGGGAACCTGCAGCGCATGATGACTCCGGCGTCGTTCGCCGCGGGCGGCGCGGCCGCCGTGCTCATCGGGCGGGAGATCGGCCGCGGCAACCGCGATCAGGTGCAGCGCAAGGCGTGGGTGCTCGACGCTCTGGCGCTGGCCGTCGGCCTTGTGTGCATGGGCATGATCGCGCTCGTGCGCAACGTGCTGCTGCGGCCGTACATCCTGCCGCTGATGCACATGGAGGGCGCGGCGTGCGACATTGCGATGTATATGATGGGGATCCTGATGCTCGTGCAGCCGGTGTCGAGCGTGAGCCTGACGAACATCGTCGGCGTGCTGCGCGGCGGCGGCGACGTGCGCTATGCGATGCTGTGCGACGTCGGGCCGCTGTATGCGGTGTGCCTGCCGCTGGCGGCGCTCGCGGCGCTGGTGTGGAAGCTCGACATCCGGTATGTGTACCCGCTCATGTCCATCGACGTGATCGTGCAGATCTTTCTGTGTCTGCCGCGGCTGCGCTCCGGCAAATGGATCCACGACGTGACCCGCAGCGCGGGAGAGCTGGAGGCGTGACGGGGGCATCGCCTTGCGGCGATGCAGACATCTCATCCGAGGCGGGCCTTGCCCCCTCGGGCTCCCCTGCGGCGGAAATGGCTTTGAAATGAGACCATTCTCTCGGCAAGGAGAAGGCGTTGCCTTGCGGCGATGCAAACATCTCATCCGAGGCGGGCCTTGCCCCCTCGGGCTCCCCTGCGGCGGAAATGGCTTTGAAATGAGACCATTCTCTTGGCAAGCAGAAGGCATTGCCTTGCGGCGATGCAAAGATCTCATCCGAGGCGGGCCTTGCCCCCTCGGGCTCCCCTGCGGCGCAAATGGCTTTGAAATGAGACCATTCTCTCGGCAAGCAGCAGCGCGCATCCCTGCGCAAAGCTGTAAAATCAATGCCCGAATATGCGAAAAAGGCTCGCCCAATCGGGCGAGCCTTGTTCGGTGCAATCATTGCAATTCACACAGCGCGGGTGACCTTGCCGCTGCGGAGGCAGCGGGTGCATGCGTAGACGTGCTGGGGTTTGCCGTCCACGATGGCCTTGACGCGCTTCACATTGGGTTTCCAAGTGCGGTTCGAGCGGCGGTGAGAGTGGCTCACTTTGATGCCGAAGCTCAAGCCCTTGTCGCAAAACTGACATTTTGCCATTGGTTGAAGCACCTCCTTCTCTATTGTCTGCGAGAACAGCTTTCTCATAATAGCAGAAACACCGGCCGATTGCAAGATGATTTTCACATTTTCTGCGCATTTTCCGTCCGGCGGCCGGAAAAAATGCCCGGCGCGCCGCAAAAGCCGTTGCCAAATGCCGCCGCTTTGGGTACAATGGGATGCGGGGGAGCAGACGCTCCGCCCGGACGAAAAAACTTCGCCGCCGCACCGGCGGCTTTACCGGAAAGGAGGCGCGCACGATGGGCGCACCACATTATACCGTCGCGCTGCAGAAGATCGCCGCCGAGCAGGGGCTGACCGTCCTGCACGCGGCCAAAGACTACGCCACGCGCGAGATCCGCACCGCCGACGTCAACCGCCCGGGGCTGCAGCTCGCCGGGTTTTACAACTACTTCGACCCCGAGCGGCTGCAGATCATCGGCCGCGTCGAGAGCACGTATCTCGAGACGCTCACGCCCGACCAGCGGCGCGAACGCTTTGCGCAGTTCATGCGCTACAACATTATCGGTCTCGTCATCTGCCACGGGATGGACCCGTTTCCCGAGTGCCTGGAGATGGCCGAAAAGTACGACCGCAACCTCTTTCTCGTGCGCAAGGACACGTCGGAGTTCATGGCCGACCTCATCGCCTCGCTCTCGAGCTACCTCGCCCCGCGGCTGACGCAGCACGGCGTGCTCGTCGAGGTGTTCGGCGAGGGTGTGCTCATCACGGGCGACAGCGGCGTCGGCAAGAGCGAGACGGCGCTCGAGCTCATCAAGCGCGGCCACCGCCTCGTCGCGGACGACGCCGTGGAGATCAAGCGCATCAACCGCACGACGCTCATGGGCTCCGCGCCCGAGATGATCCGCTACTACATGGAGCTGCGCGGCATCGGCGTGATCGACGCGCGGCAGATCTACGGCGTCGGCGCCGTCAAGCCCGAGACGCGCGTGGATCTCGTCGTGCAGCTCGAGCCGTGGGAGGACGGCAAGGCCTACGACCGGCTGGGCCTGACGACCGAATACTGCGAGATCCTCAACGTGCGCGTGCCGTGCGTGACGATCCCGGTCGGACCGGGGCGCAACCTCGCGGTTATCCTCGAGCTGGCCGCCATGAACAACCGCCAGAAGGGCATGGGCTACAACGCGGCGCAGAAGCTCGCCGATGAGCACGACCGCGGCATCGACCTCGGCATCGGGTTCTGACCCGGAAAGGAACAGGAAGTTATGACGAATCTGGACCCCATCGTCCGCGCGCTGCGCGAGCAGCTGCCGGAGCTGGAGCTTTTGGAATACGAACCGATGCGCGCGCACTGCTCGTTTCGCATCGGCGGGCCGGCGCGCGCGCTCGTGCGCCCCGCGTCCGCGGAGGAGACGGCGGCCGTCTGCCGCATCGTGAGAGACGGCGGCGCGCAGCCGCTCATCATCGGCAACGGCACGAACCTGCTGATCACCGACGGCGATGTTGACCGCATCGTCGTGCAGATGGGCGAGCGCATGGCGGATGTGGAGCGCGCGGACGCGACGCACCTGCGCGCGGGCGCGGGCATCCCGCTCGCGCGGCTGGCGCAGGCGGCGCTGGGCTATGGGCTCGCGGGGCTGGAATTTGCCCACGGTATCCCCGGCTCGCTGGGCGGCGCGGTGTCGATGAACGCGGGCGCTTACGGCGGCGAGATGAAGGACGTCGTGGTATCGACGCGCTATCTCGACCACGACCTGACCCTGCGCGAGGCCGTGGGCGCGGAGCACGATTTCGGCTACCGGCACAGTGTCTTTTCCGACACGGACTGCGTCGTGCTCGGCAGCACGCTCGCGCTCACGCCGGGCGACCCGGAGGAGATCCGGGCGCGCATGATGGATCTGAGCGAGCGCCGCCGCAGCCGCCAGCCGCTCGACCTGCCGAGCGCGGGCAGCACGTTCAAGCGCCCTGTTGGGGGTTATGCCGCCGCGCTCATCGACCAGGCGGGCCTCAAGGGCTATGCCGTCGGCGGCGCGCAGGTGAGCGAGAAACACGCGGGCTTCGTCGTCAACCGCGGCGGGGCCACGTTTGACGATGTGCTGCGGCTCATGGACCACATCCGCAGCGAGGTACTGCGCACGTCCGGCGTGGAACTGGAGCCGGAAGTGAAGATCATCCGGGGGTGACGGGATGGAATTTCTGATTGTATCGGGCCTGTCCGGCGGCGGCAAGAGCCGCGCGGCCGACGTGCTGGAGGATCTGGACTTTTACTGCGTGGACAACATGCCAACGGCACTGCTGACGAAGTTTGCCGAGCTCTGCCTTGCCACGCGCGGCCGGTATGAAAAGGTCGCGCTCGTGACGGACATCCGCAGCCAGGAGAGCTTTTCCGAGCTTTTTGCCGCGCTCGGGGAGCTGGCAAACATGGGCGTGGACTACCGTATTCTGTTCGTCGAGGCGTCGGAGAGCGCCATCGTGCGCCGCTACAAGGAGTCGCGCCGGCCGCACCCGCTGCAGGCCGAGAGCGGCTGCTCCCTGCCCGAGGCCGTGCGCCGCGAGAGCGAGCTGCTCGCCCCCGTGCGCGAGCGCGCAGACTTCGTCATCAACACGACGGGCCTCACGCTCGCCATGCTGCAAAAGCGCATCTGCGAGTATTTTGCCGACGGGGGCACCCGGCGTGACATTCTCATCAACGTCGTGTCCTTCGGCTTCAAGTACGGCATCCCGATCGACGCCGACCTCGTGTTCGACGTGCGCTTCCTGCCGAACCCGTTTTATGTGGAAAAGCTCCGCCCCCTGAGCGGCATGGACGCCGAGGTGCAGGAATACGTCCTGCGCAGCGACGTGGCGAAAAATTTCCTCACGAAGCTCACCGACATGATCGACTTTCTCCTGCCGCAGTACGCCGCCGAGGGGCGCTACGCGCTGACCATCGGCATCGGCTGCACCGGCGGGCAGCACCGCAGCGTGGCCGTGGCCAAGGCGCTGACGGATTACCTCGCCGCGCGCGACGCCAACGTCCGCCTGCGCAACCGGGACTTTCCCAGGACGACCTGACGGAGGCGCGCCATGTCCTTTGCATCCGATGTGAAAAACGAGCTGTGCCGCGTGCCGATCGGCCGGCACTGCTGCGCCGTGGCCGAGGCCTACGGTGTGCTGCTGTACTGCCACACGTTCACGACGTGGGAGATCCGCATCGTCACGGCGTGCGGCGCCTTCGCCGAGCGGCTGCCGAAGCTGTTTCGCCGCGCGTTCGGCGCGCACTTTGCCCTGCCGGCCGAGGAAAAGACCGGCGGCCGCCATGTGCTGACCATCACCGACCACGCCGCCATCGAGACGGTGTTCGCCGCCTTCGGCGCGGACCTCTCGCGCACGGTCGCGCACCACATTAACCTCGCCGTGCTGGAAAACGACTGCTGCCGGGCGTCGTTCCTGCGGGGGGCGTTTCTCGCGGGCGGCAGCGTCACCGACCCGAGCAAGAACTACCACCTCGAGCTCATCACGGCGCACGCGAGCGTCAGCCGCGAGACGGCCGCCCTGCTCACGGAGCTGGGCTTTGCCGCGCGCAGCATCGACCGCGGCGCCAACACCGTGCTCTATTTTAAAAAGTCCGAGGCCATCGAGGACTTCCTGACCAAGATCGGCGCGCCCTGCGCCGCCATGGACATCATGTCCGCCAAGGTGGAGAAGTCCATGAACAACACCATCAACCGCAAGGTCAACTGCGACACTGCCAACGCCGACAAGGTCGTCGCCGCGGCGCAGGAGCAGATCGACGCCATCCGCCGCATCGAGCGCGACTACGGGCTCGACGTGCTGCCGGAAAAGCTGCAGAGCGCGGCGCTGCTGCGCATTGCCAATCCCGAGGCCAGCCTGGCCGACCTCGCCACGCTCTCGTATCCGCCGGTGACGAAGAGCTGCCTGAACTACCGGCTGAAAAAACTCATGGAATTTCACATGGACGACTGAAAGGAACGCACGATGGGGTTTGCACACCTGCACGTACATAGTGAATACAGCCTGCTCGACGGCGCGTGCCGCATCGGGCCGCTCATCGAGCGCGCCAAGGAGCTGGGCCAGACCGCGCTGGCGATCACCGACCACGGTGTCATGTACGGCGCGGTCGCTTTTTACAAGGCGGCGGTCGCTGCCGGCATCCGGCCGATCATCGGCTGCGAGGTCTATGTCGCCCCGCGCGGCATGACCGACCGCGTCCACGGCGTGGACGATGCCTACACGCACCTGATCCTGCTCTGCCGCGACGAGACGGGCTACCACAACCTGTGCTATCTCGTGTCGGCCGCGTTCGAGCGCGGGTTTTACGGCAAGCCGCGCATCGACTGGCCGCTGCTGCACAAACATGCAGACGGCCTCATCTGCCTGAGCGGCTGCGTGGCGGGCGACATTCCGCGCGCGGTGCTGCGGGGAGATTATGAGGCGGCCAAGGCACGCGCCGAGGAGCTGCAGGAGCTCTTCGGCGAGGGGAACTTCTACCTTGAGCTGCAGAACCACCACATGACCGACGAGGCGCGCGTGCGCGCGGCGCTGCTGCGCATCCACCGCGAGACGGGCATCCCCCTCGCGGCGACGAACGACGTACACTATATTAAAAAGCAGGACGCTTACGATCAGGACGTGCTGCTGTGCATCCAGACCGGGCAGACGCTCGACAGCCCGGACCGCCTGCGCTTCCCGAACGACGAGTTTTACCTCAAGAGCGAGGCCGAGATGCGCGCGCTCTTTGACGAATACCCCGACGCGGTGGAAAACACGCAGCGCATCGCTGACCGCTGCCAATTTGACTTCACGTTCGGCCACTACCACCTGCCGCGCTTTCTGCTGCCGGAGGGGGAGACGGACGCGGACGCCTATCTCACGAAGCTGTGCGCGCGCGGCTTTGCCAAACGCTACGGCGACCGGCCGGAGGTGCGAAAGCGGCTGGACTATGAGCTGAACATGATCCGGCGCATGGGCTTTGTGGACTACTTTCTCATCGTGAGCGATTTCATCGGCTACGCCAAGGCCCAGCACATCCCCGTCGGGCCGGGGCGCGGGAGCGCGGCCGGCAGCGTCGTGTCCTACTGCCTCGGCATCACGGACGTGGACCCCGTGCAGTATAACCTCTACTTTGAGCGCTTTCTCAACCCCGAGCGCGTGAGCATGCCGGATATCGACGTGGACTTCTGCGTGCAGCGGCGCGGGGAAGTGATCGACTACGTCATCCGCAAATACGGCGCCGACCACGTGGCGCAGATCGTTACCTTCGGCACCATGGCCGCGCGCGCGGCCATCCGCGACGTCGGCAGGGTCATGAACATGACCTACGCCGAGGTAGACGCCGTGGCCAAGGCCATCCCCGGCGGCATCAACACCACGCTCGACGAGGCGCTGCGCGACTCGCCGACGCTGCGCGCCATGTACGACGGGGACGACCGGCTGCACCAGCTCATCGACACGGCCCGCGCCATCGAGGGCATGCCGCGCCACGCGTCCACGCACGCGGCGGGCGTGGTCATCACGGAGCAGCCGGTGTACGCCTACGTGCCGCTGGCGAGCAACGACGGCGCGCTCGTGTGCCAGTTCCAGATGACGACGCTCGAAGAGCTGGGGCTGCTGAAGATGGACTTTCTCGGCCTGCGCAACCTCACCGTGCTCGAGGACGCGGCGCGGCAGGTGCGCCGCCGCGAGCCGGGGTTCCAGGTCGAGCGCATCCCGCTCGATGACAAGAAAACGTTTGATATGCTCGCCGCCGGGCGCACCGTCGGCGTGTTCCAGCTCGAGAGCGCGGGCATCACGGCCGTGTGCATGGGTCTGCGCCCGCGCAGCATCGAGGACATCACCGCCGTCATCGCGCTCTACCGCCCCGGGCCGATGGAGAGCATCCCGCGGTTTCTCGCCTGCTCGGCGCACCCGGAGCGCATTACCTACAAACACCCCCTGCTCGAGCCAATTTTGTCCGTGACCTACGGCTGCATCGTCTATCAGGAGCAGGTCATCGAGATCTTCCGGCAGCTGGCCGGGTTCTCGCTCGGCCAGGCGGACATGATCCGCCGCGCCATGTCGAAGAAAAAAGAGGCCGTCATCACGGCCGAGCGCGCTGCCTTCGTGCACGGCGACCCCGCGCGGAGTATCCCCGGCGCGGTGGCGAGAGGTGTGCCGGAGCAGACCGCCAACGAAATTTACGACGAGATCCTCGCCTTCGCGAGCTACGCCTTCAACAAGGCGCACGCGGTGTCCTACGCCATCGTGTCCTACCGCACGGCGTACATGAAGCGCAACTACCCGCACGAATACATGGCGGCGCTGCTGACCTCCGTGCTCGACAACACGCCGAAGGTCACGGAGTACATCGCCGAGTGCCGCGAGCTGGGCATCCGCCTGCTGCCGCCGGACATCAACGCGTCCGACGCCGACTTCACCGTCGAGGGGGGCGACCTGCGCTTCGGCCTCGTGGCCATCAAGGGCGTGGGGCGCGGGCTCATCCAGGCGCTCATGCGCGAGCGGGAGATCGGCGGGCCGTTCACGGCGTTTGATGAGTTCTGCCGCCGCATGAACGGGCACGACCTCAACCGCCGCGCCGTCGAGAGCCTCATCCGCGCC
Organism: uncultured Eubacteriales bacterium; assembly: GCA_900317855.1. Lineage (GTDB taxonomy): Bacteria > Bacillota > Clostridia > Oscillospirales > Oscillospiraceae > CAG-103. The sequence continues at coordinate 9,184 of ONIG01000012.1, forward strand.
GGGTGCTTCGACCGCATGGGCTATAAGCGCAAGGCGCTCATGCAGTCGGTCGACCGCGTGCTCAATGGCGCCGCGAGCGAGAGCCGCATGAACCTCACCGGCCAGATGAACCTCTTCAGCGCGCCGGACGACGGGGGCGATCCCGCCGACACGACGCAGCTCGTGCTGCCGGACGTGGAGGAGTTCACGCGCGCGGAGCTCATGGCCATGGAGCGCGAGACGGCGGGACTCTACCTCACCGGCCACCCGATGGACGACTACCGCGCGCTCGCACAGCAGGCCAAGGCCGCGCCCATGGGCGACATTCTCGCGAGCTTCCATGCCCCGGCCGCGGCCGCGCACCGCTACCGCGACGGGCAGCGCGTCGTGCTCGCCGGTATCTGCACCGCCAGCCGCGAGCGCGCCACGCGCAAGAACACCCGCATGGCCTACCTCCAGCTCGAGGACGACGGCGGCAGCATGGAGGTGCTCGTGTTTTCGCCCGCGCTCGATGCCTGCCGCGACCTGCTGGCGCAGGAAAACCCCGCGCTGTTCGTTTATGGGCGCATCTCGACGCGGGACGAATCGGATCCCCAGCTCGTGGCGGACAAGGTCCTGCCGCTGACGGAGCAGGGGCTCGAGACCCTGCGCACGCCGCAGCGGCGCGACCCGCCGCCCCGGCCCGAGCCGCCGAAGCGGCACCGCCTCTGGGTGCGCCTGCCGGATAAGGACCACCCGGCCGTGAAGCGCATCGAGCTCATCCTTGAAATGTTCCCCGGCGACGAGCAGCTCGTGCTCGTGTTTGAGGACACGGGCCGCCGCGCCGCGGCCCGCTGCGTCGTGCACCCTGCGCTCGTCGAGGAGCTGCGCGAGCTGGCGGGGCCCGGCAACGTCGCCGTCACGGAGGAGAAACCCCGTTGACGCGCCGGGCATTTTATGGTATCATGAACGTTAATTTATCTCCCGTCCGGATAGGCACCGGCCGGGGGAGGTATTCAGGAGTGTGATGATCCGCAATGGACGCTGGCCCTAAGCAGGATTTATGGAATATTTTGCCTGTTATCATCGTGCTGCTCCTTGGCGCGGCCTATTTCGCCGTCATGGAGACAGCCTTTGCATCCGCGAGCCGCATCCGGCTCAAAGCCGCCGCCGATCACGGCAACCGCCGCGCCGGGCAGGCGATGTATGTGCTCGACCACTTCGATCAGGCGATCACGACGCTGCTGATCGGCACGAACATTCTGCACCTGACGATCGCGACGCTCGTGACCGTGGCCGTGCAGCGGCAGTGGGGCATGTGGGCCGTCACCGCCGGCACGCTCGTCACGACCGTGGTCGTGTTCTTCGCCGGCGAGATGCTGCCGAAAAGCATCGCCAAGAAATACGCCGAGCGGCTGGCCATGCGCACGGCGCGCTCGCTGCGGTTTTTCATGGTGCTCTTTAAACCCCTGTCCGCGCTGCTCACCGCCTTCGGCAACGCCGTCGCCCGCCGCATCCAGAGCGAGCCCGCCGTGACCGTGACGGAGGATGAGCTGGCCGACATTATTGAAAACATGACCGACGACGGGGAGCTGACCGCCGAGCGCGGCGAGCTTATGAGCTCGGCTCTGTCGTTTGCCGAGGTGCCGGTCGAGAGCGTCATCACGGCGCGCGTGGACGTTGCCGCCGTGGACGTCGACGACCCGCCGGAGGACATCCTCGCCTACGTGCGCGAGCAGCGCCACAGCCGCCTGCCCGTGTACGCCGACAGCATCGACAATGTCATCGGCATCCTGCAGATCCGCAAATACATCAAGGCCTGCATTGCGAACGGCGGCAGGGCCGTGGACGTCCGGCCCCTGCTCGACGAGCCCATGTTCGTGCACCAGAGCACCCTCATCGCCGAGGTGCTGCCCGAGCTCAGCCGCCGCAAGGCCAACCTCGCCATCGTCACCGACAACTACGGCGGCACGCTCGGCATCGTGACCGTGGAGGACATCGTCGAGGAGCTCGTCGGCGAGATCTGGGACGAGGACGACGTGGTCGAGGAGTCGTTCGTGCCGCTCGGCGGCGGCCGCTACGAGGTCGATGCCGAGATGACCGTCGGCGAGGTGTTCGACCGGCTCGACTACACCGACCCCGAGGACGACGAGGAACTGCAGTATAAGCTGCTCGGCGAGTGGACGTATGAGCAGTTTTCCTACATCCCGCGCGAGCGGGAGGGCTTCCGCTATCACCGGCTCGACGTGCGCATTGCCGACATGAAGCAAAAGCGCATCGTCAAGCTCATCGTGCGCCTGCTGCCCGAGGAGACCGACGAGGCCGCGCCCAAGGACGCCGCCCCGGAGAAAGGGGGCGAGACGGTATGAGCATCGTGTGGTATTTTGTTGCGCTCGTCGTGCTCATCGCGCTGTCCGCGTTCTTCTCCGCGTCGGAGATGTCGTATTCGTCGGCCAACCGGCTCCGGCTCGAAAACGCCGCCGAGGACGGCAGCCGCCGCGCCAAGACCGCCGTCGGCATCCTCGACCACTTCGACCGCACCCTCAGCGCCATCCTCATCGGCAACAACCTCGTCAACATCGCGTCGTCGTCGCTCGGCTCCGTGATCGTCATCCTGCTCGCGGGCGAGCAGTGGACGTGGGCGTCCACCGTCGTGCTGACGCTGCTGGTCATCATCTTCGGCGAGACGATGCCGAAGATCGTCGCCAAGCAGAACGCCAACGGCATCGCTCTGCGCAACGCATACGTCATCCGCGCGCTGTCGGTCATTCTGTACCCCGTCATCTGGCTCGTCGTCGGGCTCGTGCACCTCATCACGCGCCCCCTGCACGGCGACACCGGCGACGGCGACCCCGAGGAGGCCGCCTCGCAGGAGCTGCAGTCCATCATCGAGACGGCCGAGGACGAGGACGTGCTCGACGAGGACCGCGGCGAGCTGCTGCGCTCCGCGCTCGACTTTTCCGACATCAGCGCGAGCGAGGCCATGACCGCCCGCGTCGACATGGTCGCCATCGACATCGACGACGACTGGGACGAGATCGTGCGCATCATTAACGATTCGTCGTATTCCCGTCTGCCGGTCTACTCCGGCAGCGTGGACAATATCATCGGTTTTCTGTATCTCAACCGCTTTTTCAAGGCCATGATGGACGGCCGGCCGGATGATCTGCGCGCGCAGCTCATCCCGCCGTGCTTCGTCTACAAGACCACGCGCCTGCCCGACGTGCTGGCAAAGCTCCGCCGCGAGCAGAAGCACCTCGCCGTCGTCACGGACGAGTTCGGCGGCACGCTCGGCGTCATCACGATGGAGGACGTGCTCGAGGAGCTTGTCGGCGACATCTGGGACGAGACCGACGAGGTCGAAAATGAGGTCGTCGCGCGGCCCGACGGCGGCTATGAGCTCGACGGCGCCATGACGCTCTCGGACTTTCTCGAGCTGCTCGGCTGGAACGAGGACGCCCTCGACGACGCCGACAGCACCACCGTCGGCGGCTGGACGCTCGAGCGCTTCGGCACGTTCCCGAAGCCGGGCGACAGCTTCCGGTACGAAAACCTCACCGTCACGGTCCTCGCCATGGACGGCCGCCGCGTCGAGCGCGTGCTCGTGCAGCCCGACCCGCCCGAGGACAAGGAAGCATAACGGATGCTCCGGCCCGTGCAAAGATCGCACGGGCCGGATTTTTGCTTCCCTGTGTGAGGGATCTTGTGCCTGAGGTGGGAAAAATTGCCCAAGCGGCGCAAGATGTGGCGGTTTGTATCAGAAATCCGTTAGTGTGTGAAAGTTTTTGCACAGAAACGAGCATAAAGTTTCATTTTTCGCTTGAAATTTGCATGAATTGCAGGTATAATAAACGCATATTGAATCTTTTTAAGAGGAAAATTTCAAAAAGGAGAGAACCAACTATGAAGTTCAACAAAATCGTGGCTCTGGCGCTCGCCCTCGTCATGGTGTTCGCGCTGTGCGCCTGCGGCGGCAGCACCGACACCAAGACCGACGACACCGGTTCCGCTTCCAAGGTCGACACCAACACCGTCTCCGTCGGCGCGGTCGTCATCGCGCGCGACGATGTTCCGACCGACGAGATCTATGCGTTCGTGTCCACCATCTTTGAAAATCTCGACGCCATCACCGCCCAGCACGCCAAGGGCGCGGAGCTGAGCATCGAGGCTGCCGCCTCCGTCAAGGGCGTGCCGTATCACCCCGGCGCTGCCAAGTACTTTGAGGAGAAGGGCGTCAAGGTCGACGCGGTCAAGGAAGGCGCCGGCAACGGCACCGCTTCCGCCCTCAGCTTCGGCACCGGCGGCGAGTCCGGCACGTACTACGCCTTCGGCGGCGTGCTCGCTTCCTTCGTCTCCGGCAAGTCCGACTGCAAGGTCACGGCCCTCACCTCCGGCGGCTCTCAGGCCAACGTCGAGGATCTGACCAACGGCAACGTCCAGCTCGCCTTCGTGCAGAGCGACGTTATGAACTACGCTTACAACGGCCAGCGCCTGTTTGACAGCCCGGTCACCGGCTTCTCCGTCGTCGCCCAGCTGTATCAGGAGCAGGTTCAGATCGTCACCACCAACCCCGACATCAAGACCGTTGCCGACCTCGCCGGCAAGAAGGTTTCCATCGGTGCAGCCGGCTCCGGCGTGTACTTCAATGCCATTGACGTGCTCAACGCCTACGACCTCAAGGAGTCTGACATCTCCGCCGTGTACCAGAGCTTCGGCGACAGCGCCGAGAGCCTGAAGGACGGCAAGATCGATGCCGCGTTCATCGTCGCCGGTGCGCCCACCACGGCCATCACCGACCTCGCCACCGCCGGCAGTGTCTACCTCGTCAGCCTCGACGACAGCCACGTGCAGTCCCTGCTCGCGGCCTCCCCGTACTACACCGCCGCCACCATCAAGGCAGGCACCTATTGATGCCCGGCCCGGTGATGCGCCGCATCCCGTAAACGTTCGCTACGGCGTCAGTACCCCTGACGCCGTAGTTTTTCCATCCTAACCGGAACGGAGGTTTCCCCCTTATGTCTGACACCAAGAAGGCCGCGGACGCCGCGGCAAACGCTTCGCTGCAGGAGGAAATGGATGCCGTCATGCGTAAGTATGACCGCGAATCCGCCACCCGCGTCTGGACGGGCAAGCCCAAGATCGTCATCTCCGTCGTCATGGCGCTGTTTTCGATCTACTGCATCTGGTCGACGCTGTTCAGCACCGCCGCGCTCGAGATCCGCCTGACCGCGTTCCTCGGGCTGATTGTCATCATGGGCTACCTGACCTATCCCGCCAGCAAGAAGCATGTGCACGCCAACCGCCTGCCGTGGTACGATATCGTCATCATGGTCATCGGTGCGGCTGCATTTTTCTACTATTGCTTTAACTACTCCGTGCTCATCAAGACGCTCACCAGCGCCGCCAAGATGACGCCGTTTCTCATCGCCGTCGGCGTGGCCGGCATCCTCGTGCTGGCAGAGCTGTGCCGCCGCTGCGTCGGTCTGCCCATCCTCGTGGTCGTCGGCGCGCTGCTCGTGTACACGTTCGTGAGCATGCTCAACGCCGGGCAGACGTTCCAGCAGGTGCTCGGCCGCGTGATCTACACGCTGTTTTTCGGCACGTCCGGCGTGCTGAGCACGCCCGTGCAGGTGTGTGCGAAGTTCATCGCCGTGTTCATCATCTTCGGCGGCTTCCTCGAGCGCACCGGCATCGCCAGCTTCTTCATCGACGCGGCCAATGCCATCGCCGGCTGGACCTCCGGCGGCCCGGCCAAGGTCGCCGTCATCTCGTCCGCCCTGTGCGGCATGGTGTCCGGCTCCTCCGTGGGCAACACCGTCACCACCGGCTCGGTCACCATCCCGATGATGAAAAAGACCGGCTACAAGCCCGAGTTCGCCGGCGCCGTCGAGGCGGCCGCTTCCACCGGCGGCCAGATCATGCCCCCCATCATGGGCGCGGCCGCGTTCCTCATGGCCGAGTACATGGGCGTGACGTACGGCCAGGTCACCCTCTGGGCCATCCTGCCCGCCGTGCTGTATTTCGGCGGTATCTTCATCTCCGTGCATCTCGAGGCCAAGAAGCTCGGCCTCAAGGGCATCCCGCGCTCGGAGCTGCCCCGCTTCAAGTACCTCATCCGCAACGTCTATCTGCTGCTTCCGCTCGTGTTCCTGATCTGGATGGTCACGGCGAACATCCGCTCGCTGCAGTTTTCCGCCGCGATCGCCATCCTGATCTCCATCGCCGTGAGCCTGGCCGGCACCATCCGCGACGCCTCGGCCGAGGTTAAAGAGACGAAGACCGGCAGCGTCGCCGGCATCACCGCCAAAAAGACCGGCCGCATGATCCTCGACTCGCTCGAGGCCGGCGGCAAGGGCAGCATCACCGTCGCCGTGGCCTGCGCCATGGCCGGCATGATCGCGGGCTGCATCACCGTCACGGGCCTGGCGTCCAAGCTCATCAGCGGCGTCATCGCCATCAGCAGCGCCATCCCGAACCCGACGCTCTCGCTGCTGCTGGCGCTGTTCCTGACGATGCTGTGCTGCATCGTGCTCGGCATGGGCGTGCCCACGACCGCCAACTACTGCATCATGGCCTCCACCTGCGCGCCGATCCTCATCACGCTCGGCATCCCGAAGGTCGCGGCCCACTTCTTCGTGTTCTACTTCGGCATCGTCGCCGATATCACGCCGCCGGTCGCGCTGGCCGCCTACGCCGGCTCGGCCATCGCCAAATCCAACCCGATGAAAACCGGCGTCAATGCCACAAAGCTCGCCATCGCGGCGTTCATCGTGCCGTATATGTTTGCGATGAACCCCTCCATGCTGCTCATGGATCAGGGGGTGCTCGCCGCCATCCAGGTCATCATCACGTCCTGCCTCGGCATCTTCGGCGTCGCCGCCGCGCTCGAGGGCTACGTCGTCACGCACGCGCCCTGGTGGCAGCGCATCCTGCTCGCCGCCGGCGGTCTGTGCCTGATTAACCCGAAACTGACCACCGACCTGATCGGCATCGTGGCCATCGCGCTCGTCATCGTGCTGCAGATCGTGCTGCGCAAGCGCAGCACACCCGCTGCCGCATAAAAAACCGGAACCTTTCGCTCGGATGCACGTCAGATATTTCTGGCGTGCATCTTTTTGCGCGCTGCGCGCCGCCCGGCCGGGGGTTTACACACGCGGGCCGGCGGCGTATAATATTCCCATGCGAAGATTCGGAAAGGAGCGATCTGCATGGAACGAAGCATCCTGGCGCTCGTGCTGGCGCTGGCGCTCGCACTGGCGCTGGCCGCCTGCGGCCGCGGGGACGAGACCGCCGCGTCTGCCCAGCCGACGGCTGCGGCCGACAAGGCGGGGGACATCACCCTCTGCCCGACGTATGACAACGGCAAGGGCGGGTATTTTTCCGTCACGCTGCCGGCCAGCTGGGGCGATAACTACCTGACCGAGTGCGGCGCGAACGACGGCGGCTATTACGTCAGCTTTTATGAAAAGACCGACCACGACAACGGTCTGGGCGGCTTTCTGTTCATGCTCGAGGTCTTTCCGACCGATTATGACTATACCGAGCTGCCGGAGTATCAGGCCATCTGCGGCCTGACCGTAGACGGCGCGAACTACAACCTCATCGCCGAGCTGCCGACGGACGTGCAGTTCGCCAATGAGAACGCCGACCTCTACCGCAGTATGTCCAACGACTTTTCGGCCATCCTCAAGAGCCTGACCTTCTCCAAGGGCGTCACGCGCACGGAGGTCATCGCGCCCGCGCAGGCGTCCGGCAGCGAGTCGTGAAAACGAAGTGCGTGCAAAAGCACCGCCTCCCATCCGGGGGCGGTGCTTTTTTCGTTCTTTGCACGCGATTTGCTTTTACACTCTTTGCGTACAATTTGCTTTTCGTGCGCGTTTTTACTTCTTCTTCGCCGCGAGCGCTGCCTGCTTGGCGAGGTACTTCGCCTCGTCCGGGCTGCCGCGCCAGAGCTTTTCCGCCACCGGCGTCCAGCAGGCGGCGTAGCCGTCGCACTTGCTGCACAGGTGCTCGGCCGTCTCGGGACTCATGGGGTCGGTCGAGTGCGCGCCGGAATCCGCCACGATCTTGCGCAGCTTCTCCGGATTTTCGAGCATCGGGCACGGGCGGAGCATATTGTCGTTGAACGGCTGCCCGTCGTGATAGGCCATGAACAGCGGCGAGCGCATGGCCTCGAGCAGCGTCTTTTCGCGGATGTTGGAATCGGAATAGTGGATGAACACGCACGGGTCCATGTCGCCGTTGGCGTTGATGTGCAGGTAGCGCCGGCCGCCCGCGATGCAGCCGCCGACGTACTGCGCGTCGTTCTGGAAGTCCATGGCGAACAGCGGCATCGTGGAGCGGTTGTGACGGATGCGCTCGAGCACCGCCTGGCGCTGCTCCGGCGAGGGCAGCAGCTCGGGCGAGGCATCGTTGCCGACCGGCATGTAGTGGAAATACCAGATGAACAGGCAGCCGAGGTCGATGAGCTGCTGGAAGTACGCCTCGGACGAGATGGCGTCCCAGTTCACGCTCGTGTAGCACGAGGAGATGCCGTAGATGAGCTTGCGCTCGTGCAGCAGGTTGATCGCGTGCATGACCTTCTGGTACGTGCCCGCGCCGCGGCGGCTGTCCGTCGTCGTCTCGTCGCCCTCGAGCGAGATGGCCGGGATGAAGTTCTTCACGCGCAGCATCTCGTCGGCAAACGCCTCGTCGATGAGCGTGCCGTTCGTGAAGCTGAGGAATTCGCACTCCGGATGCCGCTCGCAGAGCGTGATGATGTCCTTCTTGCGCACGAGCGGTTCGCCGCCCGTGTAGATGTAAAAGTACACGCCCATGTCCGTGCCCTGACGGATGATGTCGTCAAGCTCGTCGAGCGAGAGGTTGAGCTTGTTGCCGTACTCCGCCGCCCAGCAGCCCGTGCAGTGCAGGTTGCACGCCGAGGTCGGGTCCATGAGGATGGCCCACGGGATGTTGCACTGGTACTTTTCACGCAGCACGTCCTGCTTTTCGTAGGCGATGATGTTGCCGTAGATGAAGAAGTTCACGAGCGTGGTCTTGAGCACGTCGGGGTCGATGTCATTGAGGATGTGCTGCACCATCGGGTAGTGCGCATCCGTGGGGTCAAGGCACGCCTTGCGGATGGCGCGGCGCTGGCCCTCGAACTTGCCGGCGCAGAACGTGTCCGCCCAGTCGAGGAGCTTTGGCAGGTTCTTGACCGGATTTTTGTTGAGGTAGTCAATGGCCTGCTCGACGCTGAATTTTTTGATCTTGTCTGACAGCTGCATGAAGATTTCCTCCTTTGTGACGTGAAAAAACACACCATTTGGCCTGTTTTGTCTCTATCTTTCCTATATCTTAGCACGCATTTTTTGCCGAAAAACGGTCAAAATGTGCCATGTGGGTAGTTTTGATGCAGTCTGTGACAAGTGTCACAAAACGGCGGTCATGCCGCCGAGCAGGATGCCGAGGTTATCCGACCAGATGTCGGGAAACTGACGCAGCGGCAGGGGATTTTCGCCGCTGCCCGCCTCGATCGTGAAGCCGGGGCGGCGGTAGTCCTGGATGAACCAGTCCTTGTACCCCGCGTGGCCGGCGGCGTAGGGCGTGGCCGCGACGTCGTACCCGCTCACGGCGGCAAACTGCTGCGCGATGGCGGCGCTTCCCGGCACGTCGCAGCCGTCATACTGCCAGTAGATGACGCGGCCCTGCGTGTGGTACGACAGGGTGAGCAGCGGGTCGAGCGCGCGGGTGAAGCCGTACATCGCCAGGCTCTCGGGCGCGGCCAGCGGCGCGGGGCCGACATAGTCGCGCGGGCCGGGGCGCGTGTAGCCCGCGGCGAATTTGATCTCGCGCGCGATGCTCCACCCCGCGGGGTACTGGAGGTTGAGGTCGATGCCGCGGATGTTCGCCTTCCAGCCCGCGGGGAAAGAAATGTCGGGGTAGTTGGCCGCGAGCGTCCGCGCCGCGGCGGTATTTTCCGCATCGAGCGCGCCGGTCACGAGGTCGATGCCGTCCGGGTCCACGGCCGGGGCGAGTACGAGCGTGACCTTTGTCAGCAGGTCGCGGATGTTTTGGCCCTCGAGGTCGCCCCCGTCGCCGAGGCGGGCGCACAGCTGCTCGCAGAACGTGAGCAGCAGCGGCGTCGTGATCCACTCGTTGGCGTGGTGCGCGGCGTTGTAAAACACGAGCTTCGGCCCGCTGCCGAGCGTCAGATACCACAGCGGCCGGCCGAGCACGCTGCGGCCGAACTCCCCGACGGCGAGCATGGGATAGCGCGCGGCCAGCCCGCGCACGATATATCCGATGAGCGCCGAGGAATAGGGAATGTCCGCCGGCGTGACGGAAAACGGCAGCGGGATCGTCAGCGCCCGGCCGAGCGGCAGCCGCTCCGGGTCGAGGTAGGGATTGGCGAGCGCGATGGCGTCCACGCTCGTGCCGTACTGCCGCGCGAGGGCGGAAAACGTGTCGCCCGCGCGGATGGTGCGCGTGACAAAGCCGGTGTAGTACGGCAGCAGCGCGCGGTGCGTCCGCGTGCCCGCGATGCCGTCCGGCGTGAGGCCGCTGGCTGCCTGAAATGCGCGCACGGCCGCCGCCGTCTGCGCGCCGAAGATGCCGTCGAGCGCGCCCGGCGTCTGCCCCGCGCGCGTCAGTCCCAGCTGCAGCAGCGCCACGAGCGCGCCCCGGTCGCCCTGTTTTAAGATTTGCGTCATGGAAATTCCTCCGATGCATCGATTTACCAAAACTGGCTCCGTACATCGTATGCGCGCCGCCGCAGGCATTTGCGCCCCGGCAGGCAATCGAGCAAGAATGTTCCGCCGCTATTTTGCCCGAAACCCGGCATACTGATACTGCACGCGCAAAGGGGGGATTTTTTGCGGAAACAACAACATTTTTTGCGCCGGTTTGCCGTCACGGCGGCGGTCGCGCTCGCGCTGTGCGTGGGCGTGTCGGCGCAGGCGGTGTCGCTCGTGCCGCTCGGCCGGGCCGTCGGCATCCAGATGACCACGGCGGGCATGCTCGTGGCGGATCTCGCCGAGGTGGATACGCCCGGCGGCAAGGCCACGCCCGCCAAGGACGCGGGATTGCGGCCCGGTGACGTGATCTGCCGCATCGACGGCCGGGACATTGCGTCCTCGGCGGACTTTCTCGCCGCCATGGACGCGGCGGGGGATACGCTGTCCGTCACGGTGCTGCGCGGCGGCGCGGAGGTCACGGCGACGGTCACGCCCGCCGTCACGGCCGACGGTACGCGGCAGCTTGGCCTCTGGCTGCGCGACGGGGTGACGGGCGTCGGCACGCTCACGTATTACGACCCGGCCACGGGGCGCTACGGCGCGCTCGGCCACGGCATCTCGGACGAGACGAGCGGCGTGCTCATGCCGCTGCGTGACGGCAGCGTGCTCTCGGCCGTCATCGCGGACGCGCGCCACGGCGGCCACGGCACGGCCGGCGAGCTCGTCGGCAGCTTTGACCCCGGCAATCGCATCGGCGGCATCGAGCGCAACTGCATCTTCGGCATTTTCGGCACGCTGGACGCGCCGCCGGACGGTGCGGCAGTCGAAACGGCACCGGCCGATGCGGTCAAGACCGGCAGCGCGACCATCCTGTCCACGGTCGCGGGCGAGGACGTGCGGGCGTACGCGGTGGACATCAGCCGGGTGTATCATGACGGCGGGTGCACGCGCTTTCTCATCACCGTCACGGATCCGGACCTGCTGGCCGCGACCGGCGGCATCGTGCAGGGCATGAGCGGCAGCCCCATTCTGCAGAACGGCAGGCTCATCGGCGCGGTGACGCACGTGCTGCTTGCCGACCCCGCCAAGGGCTACGGCGTGAGCATTGACGACATGCTCGCAGCATCGGCGGCACAGGACAAGGCAGCGTAAGACAGCACGATCTCGGGCGGGCGCGCCGGGCATTTGCCCGGCGCGCTTTGCTGCGCGGCACATGACCGGCGGCTCTGAACGAACACACAGCTTTTCCTAAAATGATAGAGCAGCGGGGGAGCCCGAGGGGGCAAGGCCCGCCTCGGGTGCGTTTCGGCATCGCCTTCTGGCGATGCCTTCTCCGCAAGGAGAAGGCTATGGGGCGGGGCGGTGCGCGGCTTGACATATTCGCCAAATGTGGTATTCTGTTTTTATTCATTTTGCCCGGCGTGACCGGGCCGCAGAAAGAGATGAGCAGCATGAAATACGCATTTGACAACGCAAATCTCCTCGACGGCACGAAGGACATGCGCGTGCAGCCCGGCCTGTGCGTGCTCACCGACGGCGAGACGATCACGGACATCGTGCCCGCCGGCACCGCCCCGGCGGGGTACACGCGCATCGACCTGCGCGGGCGCTGTCTGCTGCCCGGCCTTATCAACATGCACGTGCATCTGGCCGGCAGCGGCAAGATCCAGAAAAAGCAGCGCGACAACGAAAAGCTCGTGCGCCGCATCCTCTCGAATCCTGTCTCGCGCGCCGTGGCTTACCGCATGGTGTGCGCATTTGCACGCGACGAGCTGCTCGGCGGCGTGACGACGATCCGCACCGTCGGCGGGCTGAGCACGTTTGACACGCGCCTGCGCGACGAAATTGCAGCCGGCCGCCGCGCCGGCCCGCGCATCCTCGCCGCCAACGAGGGCATCTCCGTGCCCGGCGGGCACATGGCCGGCTCCGTCGCCGTCGCTGCCGAGACGATCGACCAGGCGCTGGCGCAGGTGGACGCCGTGCACGCGCAGGGCGCCGACCTCGTGAAGCTGATGATCACCGGCGGCGTCATGGACGCGACCGAGCGCGGCGCGCCCGGCGAGCTGAAAATGCCGCCCGAGATGGTGCGCGCCGTGTGCGAGCGGGCGCACGCGCTCGGCTACACCGTGGCGGCGCACACCGAGTCGCCCGAGGGCGTGCGCGTGGCGCTGGAAAACGGCGTGGACTCCATCGAGCACGGCGCAAAGCCGGACGACGAAATTCTGCGCCTGTTTCACGAGCGGGGCGCGTTCTTGTGCGTGACGCTCTCGCCCGCGCTGCCGTACGCGCTCTTTGACCGCTCGGTCACGCACCTGACCGAGGTCGAACAGTTCAACGGCAATGTGGTGTTCGAGGGCATGGTCGCGTGCGCGAAGGCCGCGCTGGCGCACGACATTCCCATCGCGCTTGGCAACGACGTCGGCTGCCAGTGGATCGCGCAGTACGACTTCTGGCGCGAGCTGTGCTACTTCCACAAGTACGCCGGTGCGTCCAACGCCTGCGCGCTCTACTGCGCCACCGGGCAGGCCGCGCGGCTGGCCGGGCTCGGCGATGTGACCGGTACGCTCGCCCCCGGCATGAGCGCGGACATGATCGTCGCAGCCGGAAACCCGCTCGACGATCTGCGCGTGCTGCGCACGCTCGACATGGTCGTCGCGCGCGGCCGGGTCATCGACCGGCCGAAGGTCCGGCGCAACGCCCAGCTCGACGCCGGGCTTGACCCCCTGCTCGCCTGAGCGGGACACACTTTATTTTGAAAAACCAGGTGATGCTATGAAAGCGCTTTCTCAGCCGCTGTTCGCCTCCCTGCGTGGGTACGACCGGGCGCAGCTCGGGCCGGATCTGTTCTCCGGCGCGCTCATTGCGCTGCTGTCCATCCCGATCTCGATGGGCTATGCCCAGCTGGCCGGTCTGCCGCCGGTCTACGGGCTGTACGGGTCGCTGGTGCCGATTTTGCTGTTTGCGATGCTCAGCACGACGCGGGAGTTCATCTTCGGCGTCGATGCCGCGCCGGCCGCCATGATCGGCGCGGTGGTCACGTCGCTCGGCATCACGCCCGGCGGCGCGGAGGCCATGCGCATCGTGCCGGTGCTGACGCTCTACGTCGCGCTGTGGCTGGCCGTGTTTGCGCTCGTGCGCGCGGACAAGGCCGTCAATTACATCTCCGAGCCCGTCATGGGCGGGTTCATCAGCGGCGTCTGCTGCGAGATTATCCTCATGCAGGTGCCAAAATTGCTCGGCTCCGCGACCGGCACGGGCGAGCTGTTCGAGCTGCTGGGGCACGTTTTTGACGCGGCGAAAGTCATCAACTGGCCCACCGCCGCGCTCGGCTTCGGGACGCTCGCAATCCTGCTCATCGCGCCGCGCAAGTGGCCGAAGGTGCCGTGGGTGCTCGTGATGATGGTGGCCGGCGGGCTGCTCGGCGCGTTCGCGCCGCTGGCCGACTGGGGCGTGGCGCTGCTGGCCGCCGTGCCGCGCGGCCTGCCGAAGGTCGTGCTGCCGGACCTCACCGCGCTGCCGTTTACGCAGGCGCTCGTGGCGACGCTGCCGGTCGCGGCCGTCATTCTGGCCGAGACGCTGCTGGCTTCCTCCGGCACGGCGCAGAAAAACGGCTACCGTCTCAACGGCCGCCGCGAGATCGCGGCGTATGCCGTGGGCAACGTCGCCGCCGGACTCGTCGGCTGCTGCGTCGTGTCGGGCAGCGTGTCGCGCACGGCCGTCAACGAGCGCAACGGCGGCAGGACGCAGCTCGTGTCCGTCATGGCGAGCGTGACCATGCTCGTCGTGCTGCTCATCGCCACGCCGCTCATCCGCTTCCTGCCCGTGCCGGTGCTGACGGCCATCGTCGTCAACGCGCTCATCGGGGCGACGGAGTTCGGCATCGCGCGGCGGCTCTGGCGCGTCAACCGCGTGGAGCTTGGCATCTTCGCCGGGGCGTTTCTCGGCGTGCTGCTGCTCGGCGCGATCAAGGGCGTGCTCGTGGGCATGGTGCTGTCGTTCATCGACGTGCTCATGCGCGCGGCCGCGCCCCAGCGCACCTTCCTCGGCACGCTGCCGGGCAAGGCCGGGTTCTTCCCGATCGACCGCGTCAGCGGCGTGCAGGCGCTGCCGCACATCGTGCTCTACCGCTTCAGCGGCAGCCTGTTTTTCGCCAACATCCGCCGCTTCCAGGAGGATATTGAGGGCGCGGTGCAGCCCGACACACAGGCCGTCATCGTCGACGGCAGCGCCATCGTGAGCGTGGACATCACCGCGTGCGACCGGCTCGTCGCGCTCAACCGCAAGCTGCGCGCGCAGGGCGTGCGCTTTTACCTGACCGAGCACATCGGCGAGGTCAATGACCAGCTGCGGCACTTCGAGGCCGGGGAGCTGATCGAATCCGGCGCCGTGCGCCGCACGATCCAGGGCGCGCTGCGCGATGCCGGCGCGGCCGTCGATATCGGCGGGGCGCAGCAGCGCATCCCCGACAACATGGACGATATCCGCCAGCTGCAGGAGCTCGAGTGGCTCTACGGCGCGGACGCCGAGGTGCAGATCGAGCGCAACGTGCAGCTCATGCTCGCGCGCATGCGCGCAACGGACGACAAGGATGCCCGCCGCACCATGCTCGAGCACTTCCTTAACGAGGACTTCCACTTCGGCAGCATCGACACCGACGAGGTGCTGCTGCATCTGGAGGGCCACACGGACGAGCTGGCCGTGCTGCTCGGCAACTCCGAGGACGATGTGTTCACCGACCTCGAGGTCGAGCGCGACAGCCTCATCGACCGCGTCGAGCAGGATTATCCCGAGCTCGTCGAGCACGTGCGCGAGCGGCGCGACCACCTCGACCACGACTTCCGCGCAAACCATCCCACGAGCGCGGCGCGCATCGAGGCCCGCCGTGCGCAGCTGCACGCACGCATCGAGCGCGAGCGCGCCGAACGCAGCGAGCGCCGCACCCAGCATCAGGCAGAGCTGCTCAAGCGGCATGCCGAGCACGCGGCCGCGCATCAGGAGCGGCACGAGCAGCACGCCACCGAGCAGCAGCTGCGCCATGAGCAGCAGCTCGAGGCGCGCCTGCGCCGCCAGGCGGAGGCGCAGGTCGCGCGCGAACAGCGTCAGGCGGCGGAGCTGGCCCGCAAGGCCCAGCACGCGGCCGAAAAGGCCCAGCGCCACGCGCAGCACGCGGCCGAGCGTGCGCAGAAGCAGGCTGATCATCTGGCCGAAAAGGCGCAGCGCCATGCCGAGCGCGCGGCTGCACACAGCCGCCGCGACGACGACAGGGACTGAGCGCGGGCGCAGATACAAAATACAGTATGAAGCGGAAGGGACGGCTGCCCCTTCCGCTTTTTGCTGCGTGCAGGCGGTGCCGCCGGTCGTGCGCCGGCCGAAGCGGCGGTTTTCGGGCCGCGCCGTGCGCAGCCGGTCGGCCGCTGTCGGGGTGACAGGACACGTGTCGGAATATTGGTTTACATAATGCATATACCGTTTCGACACATTCTGCCTGTCGAATGCAGACGGGTTTTTGCGCTTTCCTTCGAAAAATTGTACCTTTCGACGGTTAATATCAGATTATGTCAACGGAAAACTAGAGCGATTCGCCAAAAATCACATTGTTCTCGCATTCCAGATATGGTAAAATATCCTCGCAAGACAGGGGAAACGAGCGATTTGACAGAGAGCTGACCGCAAGCCTGAATTTTTGCGGAGGAGAATGTTATGGAAACGAAAATCAGTGTTCTGCTGGCTGATCCCGGCGAACAGTACCGCGCGGCCTATTCCAAGGCCATCGGCCAGGAGACGGACATGGAACTGGTCGCCCAGACGGACAATGGGCTGCGCGCGGAAGAACTCATCACCAAATTCCAGCCCGACGTCGTGGTGCTCGACCTCGTGCTGCCGAATCTGGACGGCCTGTCCCTGCTGACGCATCTGCGGGCGAAAAACGCATCGTCCCGCGTGATCGTCACCTCCGCGATCTGCAACGAACAGGTGCTGATGGAGTGTGCGGAGCTCGGCGCGACGTACTTCATGCAAAAGCCGTTTGACCCGCCGCTGCTCGTGCAGCGCATCCGCCAGACGGCCCGGCCGCGCCAGCGCACCGGCGGCGCGGGTACGCAGCTCACTGCGGCGGAGCCGGAGCCCTCGCTCGAGAGCGTCGTCACCGACGTCATCCACGAGATCGGCGTGCCCGCGCACATCAAGGGCTACCAGTACCTGCGCGAGGCGATTTTGCTGACCATCGACGACATGGACATCATCAACTCCGTGACCAAGGTGCTCTATCCCGAGGTCGCGCGCAAGTTCAACACCACGCCCTCGCGCGTCGAGCGCGCCATCCGGCACGCGATCGAGGTCGCATGGGACCGCGGCGATATTGAGACGCTGCAGAAGTTTTTCGGCTACACGGTCTCGAACATCAAGGGCAAGCCGACGAATTCGGAGTTCATCGCCATGATCGCCGACTGCCTGAGCCTGCGGCAGAAGCAGGCGAGCGTGCGCTGAATGCACAAGAGGAGCATAAGAGAAGATGCAGAAAGCCCCCGGACACAATGTCCGGGGGCTTTCTGTATGGATCTGACCCGAGGCGGGCCTTGCCCCCTCGGGCTCCCCCGCGGCTCAGAGGCTTCGGAATGGCGCTGCCGCTCATGCACTGTGTGTGCCCGTCCTGCCCCCAAAGCCCGCTCCCAAAAGGGGAAGGCTTGAAAAGTGCGCAGCGAACGCTACGTCAAAGCCCCCGGACGGAAGGTCCGGGGGCTTGCTGTGCGATTGGGGGGTCACTTTGCGGGATGCGCCCGCTCACCAGCTCGGGAACAGGGCGAGGAAATCATCCAGATTGCGGTAGCTGCCGCCCTGCGGGGTCAGGTCCGGCGCGGCGGCGTAGGCGCTGCCCGGCGTGGCCGTGACGGCGAGGCTGGCCGAATCGACCTGCGTGCGCAGCGTGATCTGGCTCGGCGTGAGCGAGATATAGAGCGGCGACGCCGCGATGTTCGCCGTGATGTTCAGCACCCCGTCGGCATAGCCGAACTCGGAGATCGCGCCGACGACGCTCGCAAACGACAGGTGCTCGAAGAAGTAGGTGTAGGCTTCGATGGTGTTCTGCACGGTCTGGCGGTCAATGCCCGGCGTGACGGTGAGCACGGCGTAGAGCGCCTGCTCGAGCGAATCCATGGACGCCTCGACGTGGTGCCAGCCGAAGTCGATATAGACGCGGTCGTTCCAGAACGTGACGGTCAGGTCGCGGCCGAGCAGCTGCGACACGGCGCGCGCCGCGACGGGCTTGCCGAGCGAGAGCACAACGTCGGTATCGAGACTGTAGCCGTTGACGGTCACGGTCGCGTCCATGCCCATGGCCTGCGCGCCGACATAGCGCTCGAGCACCGGGGCGAAGGGCTGCAGCTGCGAGAGGGTGACATAATCGCCGCTCGTGGGGGTGAGCGTGGTGGCGGAGCCGGACGTGCCGGTGATGGTCACGCGCACCGTCCAGCCCGCGGCCGTGACGGTCACGCTGTCGGCCGAGAGGGCGGCGGAGACGCCGGTGCCCGCAATGTTCAGCTGCGCGTGCAGCGCGTTATTCGACCACGCAAGGTCCTGGATGCTGTCCACAGCGGACTGCGGCGTGAGCTCGCGGAAAAACTGCGCGTAGGCATTGCCGGCGGCCGCAGCATCGTTTGCCCCGGCGAGCTTGCCCGCCCAGGCGACGAGGTCTTTGATCTCACTGCCCGTGCCGCTGACGTGGATGTTCCCGGCCGAGACGTACACGGTACTGCCGATGTACTCGGCCGTGACGGTCACGCCGTCGACCGTGGTGGTGAGCGCGGCGTCATAACCGCCGGAGGTCTTGGTCACGGTGGCCGTGCCCGTGAGGCTCAGCGGGCCGCTGAGCGCGACGTGGAACGTCGCGGTCTTGGCCGTGGCCGCGTCCATGAGCGGGCTGACAAGGCTCAGCGCGCCGGTCAGGTCCGTGTAGCCCTCGAGGGACTGCACCCGGAAGCCGCCGTAGTACGGCGTGGCGGTGACGTGCATGCGCGCGCCGCCGAAGTTGAGCGCCACGTCCGCGCGCGTCAGGCGCAGGGCGTCCGGGTCCGTGAGCAGGACGGTGCCGGAGATCATCGGGTCGTTGAGCCGGATGGTCATGCCGGTGTCGGTCTCCTGCATGGCGACGTTTTTCGTCAGCGCGGTCATGCCGGCCGCGTCGAGTGAGATGTTCGGGATCTGCACGCCGAGGTAGCCTGCGACCGTGCGCGCCGCGTCGATCGTGTCGGATGCGCGCAGGACGATCTTCTGGCTGCCGAAGGCGACGTACACGCGCTCGTTGCTGTAGGCCGCGAAGAGGTCCACGCCCGCGACATTGCCGCGCACCTGGAAGGCCGTCTGGTCAATGTCCACGTGCGCCGTCAGGCCGTAGGACTGGCCGTTGGCGGTGACGGTGACGCTGTAGTTCGGCGTGCGGCGGAAGAAGTCGCGCACGATGGCCTGCGTGTCCTGCCCGCCGTCGGAGAGCTTGCCGAGGTTATTGGGGTCATACTCCGTGGCGAGATAGTGCTGGAACTCGGTCTGGTCGTCGGTCACGGCGCCGAAGTCCGAGAACACCTCGGTGAGCGTGCTCGTGCAGTTGAGGCTGCCGAGGCCGGACATGGACACGGTGTAGCTCTCCACGGTGTCCATCTGCAGGAGGTCCCAGTTCGAATCGATCGTCCAGACCATGTGCACGGCCGTGAACTCGGGGTTTTTCGACGCGCCGCTGTATGTGCGCACCTGGTGGCGGTAGTATGCGCTCGCGCCGGTCGGCTCGAGGTCGAAGGTAAGGGTGTAGGTGCCGTCGTCATTGGCGGTCATGGACGGATTCTGCACCGTGTCGCGGCTGATGACGTAGTTGCTGAGGTTGCGCGGGTCCTGCCCGTAGGCGTCCTGATAGTCCTGCTGCGAGATGGCCACGATCTGGTCGCTCCAGGTGGCGGTGTCGCCGCTGATGGAGCTGGCCTTGCGCACGAGGATGGCCCCGTCCTTGAAGTACTTCTGCTCGCCGAGCTTGACGAACATGCTCGTGCTGATGGCCTCGGTAAAGACGCTGTCGCTCGTCACGACGCGCACGTTGTGCACGGCCTGATTGTAGTCGATGAAGCCGACCTTTGCCTTCGTCTCGCCGGTCGTCTCGGAGCGGTAGGTCTCCTGATCCATGACGCCGGTCGTGATGTAGATATTGTCCTCCGCGCTCTGGCCGGAGGGGTCGCCGTCCGGGCGGGAGAGCGTCGTGCTCGCGCCGCCGGCGCCGTCATCGTCGCCGCCGCCGACAGCGCCGGGAATGATGATCGCCGCCGCGATCGCCAGCGCCAGCAGCGCGCCGCCGATGACATAGGTCCGCTTGCCGTGCTTGTGACGCGTCGGGCGCGCGGCGCTCTCGGCGGGCACCAGCTCGCTGTCGGCGATGTCCGGCGCGGTCTCGTCTGCGGTCGGCTTGCGCCGCCATGTCGGCAGGCGGAAGGTCTGTTTGCTCATGAATATCGATCTCCCTTGCAGGTGATGCCTGACGTGCATATCGTCAGGAAAATCACATTTCTTCATGGCTTCATTATACGGCAAGGACTTTTTAAATGCATCCTCCGTGCGCGCGAGCGGTAGAAACGTTGGGAGAAGGCCATTCTACCAACGGGAGAATGCCAGAATTCAGGGAAAAACGCCCCTCTTGCGGCCGCACGCCCGGCGTGGTATACTCATAGCATGGATGATGTGAGAGGCGCGCTCGCCGCCAACCTTGCCGAGCTGAGAAAAGAAGAAAACCTGACCCAGGCCGAGTTTGCCGCGCAGTTCAATTACTCCGACAAGGCCGTGTCCAAGTGGGAGCGGGGCGATTCGCTGCCCGACGTCGTGATGCTCAAGACCATCGCCGACCTCTACGGCCTGCGCGTGGACGATCTGCTGACGGACGGCGGCGTGGCCGCCGCGCGCGCCGAGGCCGCCGAGACCGGCGGCGGGAAGCAGCACGATGCCTACCTCATGTCCAAGGTGCTCATCGCCGCCATGTGGGTGACGATGGTGTGGGTCGTCGCGGTCGTGGTGTTTTTGTATTCGCAGTTCAGCATCGGCAAGATGTACTGGATGGCGTTCGTGTGGGCGGTGCCGGTGTCGTTCGCCGTGGCGTTTCTCTTTTCCCGCCACTGGGAGGGGGAGACGACGCTGCAGTGCGTGTTCGCGTCGCTGTTCGTGTGGAGCACGATCACCGCGTTTTACTTTCAATACCTCGAATACAACATCTGGGCAGCGTTCTTCGTCGGCGTTCCGGTGCAGATCGCGCTCATCCTCGGCGCCAAGCTCCGCCGCGCCGGTGTGCACTGGCTGCACCGGTGAAAAAAACCGCATACACCGCTTGACGGCCGGCCGCGCACGTGCTATACTCGCTCCTAATGACAGGCCGAAACGGCCGGGCGGCGTCCGCGCCGCAGCAGACAGGATATCACCGCGTCTGTGGGACTCATATGCCCCACAGGCGCTTTTTTGTGCGAAAGGAGTCTTATTTTTATGCGCGCACGCACTTCTTCTACGCCCGACGACGCCAAGCGCGTGACCATGCAGGTGTCCACCGCCGGCATCGTGTGCAACGCGGCCCTGACGGTGTTCAAGCTCGTCGCCGGCATCGTGGCGCACTCGTCGGCCATAGTGGCCGATGCCGTGCACTCGGCGTCCGACATTCTCGGCTCGCTGATCGTGATGATCGGCGCGGTCTTTTCCCACAAGGCGGCCGACGCCAGCCACCCCTACGGGCACGAAAAGCTCGAGTGCATCGCGTCCATCCTGCTGGGCAACATCCTCGTGGTCGTGGGTGCGGCCATCGGCTATGCCGGCGTGATGAAGATCGTCCGCGGCGAGACGCTGGCCGCCCCCGGCGTGCTCGCGCTCATCGCGGCGGTCGTGTCCATCGCTGTCAAGGAGGGGCTGTACTGGTACACGATCGCGGCGGCCAAACGCATCCGCTCCGTGTCGCTCAAGGCCGAGGCGTGGCACCACCGGTCCGACGCGCTGTCGTCCATCGGCAGCTTTGCGGGCGTGCTCGGCGCGCGGCTTGGCGTGCCCATCCTTGACCCCATCGCGTCGATCGTCATCTGCCTGTTCATCTTCAAGGTGGCCTACGGCATCTTCCGCGAGAGCATCGACCGGCTCGTCGACCGGGCGTGCGACCCGGACACCGTCGCTGCCATGCGCGGGACGATGCTGCGCACCCCCGGCGTTGTGCGCGTGGACGATCTCAAGACGCGGCTGTTCGGCAGCCGGACGTATGTCGATGCCGAGATCGCGGTCGACGGCGCGCTGCCGCTGCGGGACGCGCACGTCATCGCCGAGGCCGTGCACCACGAGCTCGAGCGCGACTACCCGGACGTCAAGCACTGCACCGTGCACGTCAACCCGGCGTGACGCGGGCGGAAAAACGGACGCAAACATGGCGAAGGGCCGCCCGAAAGGGCGGCTCTTTTTGCGCGGAAATTTGCAGAGAAAACCACAAAATTTGCGCAAAGAAAACGCTAAGAAAATTTTTTGTCCCGTTTTGTAGAACAGAAATCGCCCATTTGACCGGATTCGACACGGAGGGCAAAAACTGGTTTACATAATGCATATCGGGAAGCGCAAAACCGAGACGCCGCAGCGGTTTGCGGTGTCGGCCGCCGGCGGTGCGGCCAGGGGTGGACGGCGGCCGTTCGGGCAGATTTGTCACGCGTGACGCGGAGGCTACATCACGCGGCACCGTACCTAACCGTACCGTACAGTACCGTACCATACCGTGTCTTACGCTGCAGGAAGAACCCACGGCTCAGAAGATCTGACGCTGTCTCTCTCCAAGAAAGCCAAGGGGAAAGAAAGCCGCTGTGGAAAACCGGCAAAAATGTGGAAAACTCTGTGGAAAACCTGCCGTTGCGGGGAATGGGGCCGGTGCGGGGCGGCTGCCGGGTGTGGCTTGGTGTGGGCTTGTGGCCGGGCGCGCCGTGGCGGCCGTTGGTGCGGGACGCGGGAGCCGCGCCGGGCGCGCTGACTGGCTTTTCTGCCGAGAGAAAAAACGCTTGACAAGTTATGCAAAAGCATACTAGACTGGAAGTGAGGCAAGCGCCGGAAGGCACTGGAGGGAGACGGGACGCTTCCACCGCATCCGGCGAACAAAGTTCGGCACCTTCTCCTCGGGGAGAAGGCTTGGGGGCGGCACCGGTCGAGCGATGCAGAAACGAAATTGCCATGGCGCGTGACGTCAGGCAACACGGCATCCGGCAAGCAAGGCTTGCTACCGCTCCTCGGGGAGAAGGCATTGCGCGATGCAACCATTTCGCAAGGAAAAGAGGGGCTGGCACAAGCTCCACCCGACGGAAAAAACGTGCATGGAAGAACACTTCCATGCACGTTTCGGGTCAGATGGGGTTTCCGGCAGGGCGGGGCCGGACGCAGCCGGAGCTTGCGCGGGCCGGGGGCCATGCCAAACCGGCTTGGTCTCGCGCCGGATGGGCGCTGCGGCGGGTCAGCTGTGCTGGCCGTGGGCCGGGTAGTGGATGTGCAGCAGCTCGTGGGCGCGGCCCTGGAGCAGGGTGTCGTAGACATAGCCCAGGTCGGGGTTCTGCTGCGGGATGCGCAGGGCGCAGGCTTCGTCTGCCTTGAAGATGGCCTCGGCGCGCTCGGCCTTGCGCTTGTTGCAGGCGGGGGGCTGGCCGCCGCCGCCGATGCAGCCGTTCGGGCAGGCCATGACCTCGATGAAGTCGAACTGCTCCTCGCCGGACTCGACCTTGGCGATGAGCTTGTCGGCATTCGCCAGGCCGTTGGCCACCGCGATGCGGATGGTCAGGTCGCCGGCCGTGACGGTGAACGCCTTGATGCCCTCAAGCCCGCGCACGCCGCACTCGGCAATGGTCTGCAGGGTGTTGGGGCTGGCGTCGTCGAGCACGCGGCGGATAACGGCCTCGGTCACGCCGCCGGTCACGCCGAAGATGACGCCGGCGCCGGTATAGTCGCCGAGCGGAGCGTCCGGCTCCTCGTCCGGGAGGTGGGCAAAGTCGATGCCGGCCTCCTCGATCATGTCGCACAGCTCGCTCGTCGTGATGACGAGGTCGATGAGCCGCTCGCCGTCCTTCTCAAGCTCGGGGCGCGCAGCCTCGAACTTCTTGCCGGTGCAGGGCATGATGGCCACGGAGTAGACGTTCTCGCCCGCGAACTGCTTGCGGATGAGCGAGCCGAACATCGCCATCGGGCTGCCGCAGGTGCTCACCTGGGGCATGAGGTGCGGGTGGCGGTGCTCCACGTGCTGGATCCAGCCGGGGCAGCAGGAGGTGAACATCGGCAGCTTCGCGCCGGTCTTGACCTTCTCGAGGAACTCCGCCGACTCCTCCATGATCGTCAGGTCGGCCGTGAGGTTCGTGTCGTACACCACATCGGCGCCGAGGCGGCGCAGCGCGGCGACGAGCTTGCCGGTGCAGGGCTCATTGGCGGGCATGCCGAAGCGCTCGGCCATGCCGGCGCGCACGCTCGGCGCGTACTGCACGACGACCCTGCGGTTCTTATCCTGCAGCATGGACCAGAATTTCTCCGTCTCGTTGCGGATGGTGATTGCACCGGTCGGGCACACGGACGCGCACTGGCCGCAGCCGACGCAGTCGGTGTCCTTGAGGGTCTTGCCGAAGTCGGCGGAGATGTGCGCCTTCTTGCCGCGGCCGCTGAAATCGACCGCGCCGATGTTCTGGATCTCGGCGCAGGTGCGCACGCACAATCCGCAGAGGATGCACTTGCTCGGGTCGCGCACGATGCTCGGCGAGGAGAGATCCATCGGCTCGGTGCAGTAGGTATTGGGCTCGAAGCGGTGCGCGTCCACGTGGTAGCGGCGGGCGTACTCCTGCAGCTTGCAGCGGCCGCTCTGGTCGCAGGTCAGGCAGTCGGCCCGGTGGCTGCTCATGAGCAGCTGCAGCGTGGTGCGGCGGCTGTCGAGCACCTGTTTCGTGTGGGTGTTGACGACCATGCCGTCGCGCGGCTGCATGGAGCAGGCCGCGTCCATCTTGCCGCGGTCGTTCTCGACGAGGCACAGGCGGCAGCCGCCGTAGATGGACAGGTTTTCACAGTAACAAAGCGAGGGGATGTCGATGCCGTTGTTGCGGGCGACCTCCAGCACGTTGCGCTCGGTCGTGAACGGGCAGGACACGCCGTCGATGATCATTTTCTTTTCAGCCATTGCTCACGCCTCCTTGATCGCACCGAACGGGCAGCCGGTCTTGCAGGTGCCGCACTTGATGCATTTGTCTGTGTCGATGTGGTGCGGCTTTTTCAGCTCGCCGGTGATGGCACCGACCGGGCAGTTGCGCGCGCACTTCGTGCAGCCCTTGCACACTGCCGGGTCGATGACATACGTCGTCAGGCTGCGGCAGCTGCCGGTGCGGCACTTCTTGTCAAAGATATGCTCGCGGTATTCGTCCTCGAAGTTTGCGAGCGTGGACAGCACGGGGTTCGGCGCCGTCTTGCCGAGACCGCACAGGGAGGAGTTCTGGATCATCTTGGCGAGGGAGCGCAGCTCCTCAATGTCGCCGGGTTTGCCGTTGCCCTTGGTGATCCGGGTGAGAATGTCGAGCATGCGGGTCGTGCCCTCGCGGCACGGGGTGCACTTGCCGCACGACTCGTTGCAGATGAAGTTCATGAAAAACTGCGCGATGGACACCATGCACGTGTCCTCGTCCATGACGACGAGGCCGCCGGAGCCGATGATCGCGCCGGCCTTTTTCAGCGAGTCAAAGTCCATGGGCAGGTCCATGTGCGCCTCGGTCAGGCAGCCGCCGGACGGGCCGCCGATCTGCACGGCCTTGAACGCTTTGCCGTTTTTGATGCCGCCGCCGATGTCGTACACGACCTCGCGCATCGTCGTGCCCATGGGCACCTCAATCAGGCCGGTGTTGACGACGTTGCCGGTGAGGGCGAAGGCCTTCGTGCCGGAACTGCCCTCGGTGCCGACGGATTTGAACCAGTCGGCGCCCTTTTTGATGATGTCGGGGACGTTGGCAAACGTCTCGACGTTGTTCAGGCAGGTGGGCTTGCCGTACAGGCCCTTGTCGACGGAGCGCGGGGGCTTCGTGCGCGGCATGCCGCGGTTGCCCTCGATGGACGCGGTCATGGCCGAGCCCTCGCCGCAGACGAACGCGCCTGCGCCGCGGTTGATGTGCATGTGGAAGCTGAAGCCGCTGCCGAGGATGTTGTCTCCCAGCAGACCAAGCTCCTTGGCCTGCTCGATGGCGACGGTGAGCCGGTGCACGGCCATGGGGTACTCGGCGCGGACATAGATGTAGCCCTCGGTGGAGCCGGTGGCCACGCCCGCGACGATCATGCCCTCGATGACCTTGTGCGGATCGCCCTCCATGCAGGAGCGGTCCATGAAGGCGCCGGGGTCGCCCTCGTCGCCGTTGCAGACGATGTACTTGACGGGTTCTTCCGTATGTGCTGCGACCTGGGCCCACTTCTTCCCGGTCGGGAAGCCGGCGCCGCCGCGGCCGCGCAGACCGGAATCGCTCACGGCCTGGACGATCTCGTCCGGCTGCATCTCGAACAGGGCCTTGGCCAGCGCGCCGTAGCCGCCGATGGACAGATACTCCTCGATGGATTCCGCGTCGATATGGCCGCAGTGCTCGAGCACGCGGCGGGTCTGCTTTTTGTAAAACGGGATGTCTTCCTGGCGCTCATACAGTTCGCCGTTCTGCTTGTAGCCCAGGCGCTCGATGAACTCGCCGCCGAGGATGGTCTTCTGGATGATCTCCTCCACGTCGCTGACCTGGCACTTCGTGTACAGCCAGCCCTCCGGCTCGATGCGGACCAGCGGGCCCATCTCGCAAAAGCCGTGGCAGCCGGACTTCTTCAGGCCGATGGCATCGGCATGGTGCTCGGTCAGGGACACCTCGCACGGGATGCCCAGCTCGTCCATGCGCTTTTTGAGCTCATGATACACGTTCAGGTTGCCGCCGGCGACACAGCCCGTGCCGCAGCAGACGAGGATCTTGCGCTTTTCCGCGTCGCGCGCGGCCATGTAGTCGGCCTGCAGGGCGCGGAACTGCTCCAAGGATTCGATTCTCTGACGCATTACGCACCCTCCTTTTCACGCAGCTCCTCGATGAGATCCACGGCCTTGTCGGGGGTCATGGCCGGGTGCACCGTGTCGTTGACCATGACGACCGGGCTCAGACCGCACGCGCCGAGGCACGACACGATCTCGATGGTGAACAGGCCGTCGTCCGAGGTCGGCTTGCTCTCGCTCAGGCCGGTGGCGTCATAGATGGCCTGCAGGACGTTGCCGGACTTGCGCACGTGGCACGCCGTGCCGCGGCAGACCTTGAGCACGTACTTGCCCTTCACATCGAGCGAGAAGTTCTCATAGAACGTCGCCACGCCGTAGATCTTCGACTCGCTGATGCCCACCTTGTCCGCAATGTAGCGCAGCGCGTCTTTCGGCAGATAACGGTATTTCCCCTGCACGTCCTGCATGATCGCAATGATCTGCGAGGCGTCGCAGGCGTGATCTGCGAGGACCTGGTCGATGAACTTGTAATCGATTTGTTCCATAATTTCGATTCCCTTTCCAACAAATTTGCACCGCCCGGCTCCTATTCCGGCCGGATGCAGGATTCCCTGCTCCCTATCATACAATATCTATGAAAATTTTTCAATGCCCAGACCCGTCGTTTTGATAACGACAAACTGCGAGAATTTTTCACAATATGTTTCACTTTTCAACCACTGTGCATCTTTGGGAAAAACCGCCGCAAATGCTTGACACGGCGGCCTTCGCATGGCATAATTGCAGCAAACTATGCGCCCGCGCCGCAAGCTGTGCTTCCGGCCCGGCCGCCGCCGATCCCGCACCGAATCTGACACCGAATCGCCCATGAGGTGGAAGGCTGCGTGCGTGCACTGCTGCACCGCCATGCCTTCCGGGCATGGCATTTTTTGTCTCTTCCTGCGGGCGGCAATCATGAAAAGGAGAGATCTGCTATGAAACATCTGCGCAAGCTCACGGCCCTGCTGCTGGCCGTCCTGATGGTGCTCGCCCTCGCCGCCTGCGGTCAGAAGGACGACACCGCCGCCGTCGACAAGGACCTGACCGTCAACGTCGTCTCGCTCAACGGCACGACCGGCTTCGGCATGGCCAAGCTCATGGCCGACAGCAAGGCCGGCACCGCCGCGCTCAACTACAGCTTTACCGTCGAGACCGACCCGAGCAACGCCACCGCCGCGCTCGTCAACGGCACGGCCGACATTGCCGCCCTGCCGACGAACGCCGCCGCCGCGCTCTACAACAAGACCGCCGGCGCCGTGCAGGTGCTCGCGCTCAACACGCGCGGCGTGCTCTACGTCGTGACCGACGGCACGGAGACCATCACGTCCTTTGCCGACCTGCGCGGCAAGAACGTCTATGTCCCCGTGCAGAACCCGACGTTCATCTTCCAGTACCTGTGCGAGAAAAATGGTCTGACCGTCGGCACGGACATCACCATCGACAACACCTACGCCCAGCCGGCGGAGCTGAACACGGCGCTCGCCTCCGGCGAGGTACACATCGCCGTGCTGCCGGAGCCGATGGTCACCATCGCCCGCGCGGCCAACCCGGACCTCACCGTTGCGCTCGACCTGACTGCCGAGTGGGACAAGGTCGCCCCGGCCGGCAGCCTCGTGCAGGGCTGCGTCGTCGTGCGCAAGGCGTTTGCAGACGCTCACCCGAACGAGGTCAAGGCCTTCCTCGACGAATACAAGGCGTCCATCGAGTACCTGACGGCCGAGCCCGACCAGGCCGGCCAGATGATCGAAGAGGCCGGCATCTTCGCCAAGGCCGCCGTGGCCGCCAAGGCCATCCCGAACTGCAACGTCTGCTTCGTGTCCGGCGCGGACATGCAGGCGCCGCTGACGGAGTTTCTCACGGCGCTGAGCACCGTCGCCCCGCAGAGCATCGGCGGCAGCGTGCCGGCGGATGACTTCTACTGCGTGCTGAAATGAAGCGCTTTGCCCGCGGCGCGCTGACGCTCGCGATCTGGCTTACTGTGTGGGCGGCGCTGGCGCTGCTCGTGCACCGGGAGCTGCTGCTGCCCGCGCCGTGGGTCGTCGTGCGCCGGCTGTGCGAGCTGGCCGCGACCGGAGCATTCTGGCGCATCACGGCCGTGTCCATCGGGCGGGTGCTGCTCGGCGTGCTGGGGGCGGTCGTGCTCGGCGTGGCGACGGCCGTTGCCTGCACGGCGTCGAAAACCGCCGACGCGCTGCTGCGCCCGCTCATGACGGTCGTCAAGTCCACGCCGGTGGCGTCGTTCGTCGTGCTCGCGCTCATCTGGATCGCGCGCGACTGGCTGCCAGTATTCATCGCGCTGCTCATGGTGCTGCCCGTCGTGTGGAGCAATGTCTGCACCGGCATCCGCTCGGCCGACCCTGCGCTGCTCGAGCTTGCGCGGGTGTACGGCTGGCCGCGCGGGCGCGTCCTGCGGCGGATCTATGTGCCGGGCGTGCGGCCGCACTTTCTGGCCGCGCTGCGCTCCGGCCTCGGCTTCGGCTGGAAGGCCGGCATCGCCGCCGAGGTGCTCACCGTGCCGCACAGCGCCATCGGCCGCATGATCTATGAATCGAAACTCTATCTGCAGACCACCGACCTCTTCGCCTGGACGCTGGCGGTCATCCTGCTCAGCGTCGGGCTCGAGCGGCTGGTGCTGCGCGCGCTCACCCCGCGCGGGAAAGGAGGCGGCGGCGCATGATCGAGGCGCGTGACCTCACCGTGACGTATGACGGCCGCGCCGTCCTGCGGGAGGTGGACCTCACCGTGCCCGACGGCGCGCACATCGCGCTCATGGGCCCGTCCGGCTGCGGCAAGACGACGCTGCTGCGCGTGCTCGCCGGGCTGCAGGCTCCGGACTCCGGCACCGTGCGCGTGGAGCCCGGGCGCATGGCCTGCGTCTTTCAGGAGCCGCGGCTGCTGCCGTGGCGCACGGCGGCGGAAAACGTCAACGCCGTGCTCTCCGACCGGGCGCAGACCATGCCGCAGGCACTGGCGTGGCTGGAGCGGCTGGAGCTGGGTGCGGCGTGCGATCAGTACCCCGCGGCGCTCTCCGGCGGCATGCAGCAGCGCGTGGCCATCGCGCGCGCGCTGGCGTATGACGCGCCGGTGCTGCTGCTCGACGAGCCGTTTCGCGGCCTGGACGCGGCGCTGCGAGATCGTGTGACCGCGCTGATCGCGGACGCGGCGAAAGACAAGACCCTCGTTCTTGCCACGCACGACGCGGCCGACGCCGCCGCGCTCGGCTGCGCGGTGTATGCGTATGCCGACGGTGCGTTCCGGCGCGACCCCTGAGCCGCTGGAGAAAACCTCGACCGTTCCACCTCATCCGGCGAGCGAAGCTCGCCACCTTCTGGCTTGGGTGCGTAACGGCCGCCGGCACGCCTTTCAGGCGCTGCTCTCCGCAAAACAGACACGAAAAACTCCGCCCCGCGTCGTTTCGACGCGGGGCGGAGTTTCTTTTACTTGTGCTATGCGGCCCTTACGCGGCCTTCGCGGTCTTGCCCGCGCGCCACGCCTCGAACTTGGCGCGCATGCGGTCGTTCAGGCGGCAGAACGCCTTCATCACCGGCCACGACAGCAGGCCGAACACGATGAGGATGAGCGCGCTCTGCAGATTCAGCTTCTGCAGGCTGAAGAGCGTCGGGAAGCCGAAATACGCGATCACGAACAGCACGGAGAGCACGACGATCATCACCTTGCGGATGGTGTTGTACGGCTGGCACGTGCGGTGCACCATCATGAGGCCCACGATGCCCATGACGCCGGTGCAGATCGTGATCATGGCCGTGTCGTCGAGATGGAAGGCAATATAAAACAGCAGAATGCCCACGACCATCGCCAGATCCGTCATCGCGGCCGGCAGCGCGCGGAAGAGCACATTGCGCAAAAACTTCCCCTTGACGAGGCTCTCGTTCGGCTCCATGGCGAGGATGAACGACGGGATGCCGATGGTCACGGCGCTCACGAGCGTGAGCTGCGCGGGGCTGAACGGATACGGCAGCGTGGCAAAGAGCGTGAAAAACGCGAGGCAGAACGAGAAAATGTTCTTGACCAGATACAGCGACGCGCTGCGCTCGATGTTGTTGATGACGCGGCGGCCCTCCGCCACGACCGACGGCATGGAGGCAAAGTTGGAATCGAGCAGCACGATGTGCGACACCTGGCACGCCACGTCGCTGCCCGAGGCCATGGCGATGGAGCAGTCGGCCTCCTTGAGCGCGAGCA
This sequence comes from uncultured Eubacteriales bacterium, assembly GCA_900317855.1. GTDB lineage: Bacteria > Bacillota > Clostridia > Oscillospirales > Oscillospiraceae > CAG-103. The sequence continues at coordinate 40,093 of ONIG01000012.1, forward strand.
CGTCGTTGACGCCGTCGCCCGTCATGGCCACGGTGTGGCCGTCGGCCTTGAGCGCCTGCACGAGGCTGCGCTTCTGCGCGGGGGTCACGCGGCCGAAGACCGTGTATTTGCCCGCTGCGTCGCGGATGGCCTCCTCGGTCGTGAGCGTGCGCGCGTCGACGAAGCGGTCGGCGTTTTCGATGCCGGCGCGCTTGGCCACCTCGGACACCGTGCGCGCATTGTCGCCGGAGATGACCTTCACGGCCACGCCCTGGCTGGCAAAGTAGCCGAACGTCTCCGGCGCCTCGGCGCGGATCTTGTTCGAGAGCAGGATCAGCGCGATGGGCAGCAGGTCGGCGCTCAGCGTCTCGTCCGAGAGCGCGCCGTCATACATGCCCAGCAGCAGCACGCGGCAGCCCTTGGCGGAGTAGCCCTCGATCTGCTCCTGATACGGGTTTTCCCGCCCGGCGAGCAGCACGTCCGGCGCGCCGAGCAGATACGTCTCCTCGGCGTGGAACGACACGCCGCCGTATTTCTTCGCCGACGAGAACGGCAGCGTCGCCGTCGCGTCCTGCGTCTTTTCGCCCGTGAAGTAGCGCCGCAGCGCCGCCATCGTGTCGTTGTCCGCCTGCATGGCATAGACGTAGTCGGACATGATCATGCGGATGTCCTCGAGCGTGAAGCGGTCGTCGCACAGGGGGCAGACATCCTCGACGATCATCTTATTTTCCGTCACGGTGCCGGTCTTATCCACGCACAGCGTGTCCACGCGCGCGAGCGTCTCGATGCAGCCGAGCTCGTGCACGAGGGTCTTGCGCTGGGCCAGACGCACGACGCCGGCCACGAGTGCAAGGCTTGTCAGCAGATACAGCCCCTCGGGGATCATGCCGATGATGGAGCCGACCGTGCTCGTCACGGCGATGGGCACCACGCGGCCGAGCCACACATATTCCTTGACGAACATCACCACGCCGAGCGGGATGACGAGGATGCCGATCCACTTGACGAGGTTCTGCAGCGAGCGCATCATCTCCGACTGCTGCGGCTTCTTGGCGCGCTTGGCCTCCTGCGTCAGGCGCGAGACGTAGGAGTCCGCGCCGACGTCCGTCAGCTGCGCGCGGCACATACCGCTGACGACGAAGCTGCCCGACAGGAGCTTGTCGCCGGGGTTTTTCTTAATTTCATCCGATTCGCCCGTGATGAGCGCCTCGTTGACGTAGCAGCTGTCGGCCGCGACGACGGCGTCGGCATAGATCTGGTTGCCGGCGGCGAAGATGACGATGTCGTCGCGCACGAGCTGCGCGGTGTCGATGGTCACGCGCCTGCCGTCGCGCACGGCGACGGCCTTGGGTGAGGCAAGGATGTTGAGCTTGTCGAGCGTTTTCTTCGAGCGGATCTCCTGAATGATGCCGATGGCGGTGTTGACGATGATGACGCCCATGAACGTCAGGTTCAGCCACTGCTGCACCGCGATCACGCACAGCGCCAGCAGGAAAAACAGCATATTAAAATAGGTAAAGATGTTGCTCAGGACGATCTGCTTGACGGTCTTGCCCGGCGGGTCGACGGGCGCGTTCGTCCAGCCGGCGTCGGCACGCTCACGCACCTGCGCGCCCGTCAGGCCCTGCTGCGGGTCCGGATGCGCGACCGGCACGTCCCGCCGCTCCGGCGTCTCGGGCGCGGGCGCGCGCTTGTCTTTGATTTTTTCGATCAGATTGGCCAAAGGTCTGCCTCCAAAATGAGAATACCCAATATTATAGCGTCTCGCGCGGCGGAAAGGAACAACAGTTTGTGAATATTTGCTTAAAAATGGCGCAAATTTTCGGCAGCCTGCACGGTGTGGCGCAGCAGCAGCGCGGTCGTCACGCTGCCGATGCCGCCGGGCACGGGCGTGCAGACGGCGATGGCCGCGGCCGCGGGCGCCACGTCGCCGCGCAGCGTGCCGTCTGGCAGTACGGTCGCGCCCGCGTCGAGCACGATCTGCCCCGGGCGCACAAAGTCCCGCGTGATGAGCCCCGGCGCGCCCGCCGCGGCGAGGAGAATGTCCGCGTCCCGGCAGCGGGCGGCGAGATCGGGCGTTTTCCGGTGGCAGAGCGTCACGGTCGCGTCCGCGCGCGTGAGCAGCAGCGCGGCCGGCCGGCCGATCACCAGGCTCCGGCCCACGACGGTCACGCGCCTGCCTGCGGGGTCGATGCCGTGCGCGCGCAGCAGCTCCATACACGCCTCGGCCGTGCAGGGGGCGAAGCCCGCCGCCCCGGTCACGAGCGCGCCGAGCGATGCCGTTGTCATGCCGTCCACGTCCTTGCGCGCATCGAGCGTGTCGAGCATCTCCTGCGCGCGCAGTGCCTCCGGCAGCGGCCGCAGCAGCAGCACGCCGTGCACGCCGCCGTCCGTGCTCAGGGCGCGCAGGGTGTCGGTCAGGGTATCGGGCGCGCAGTCCGCCGGCAGCGGGACGGGGCGCACGGCGATGCCGCAGCCGGCCGCCGCCTGAGCGATGCTGCGCAGATAGGCCCGGTCGTCCGGCTGCGCGCCGACGGACACGGCCGCGAGGCAGGGGGGTGCATCGAGTGCGGCGGCATGCTCACGCACCTGCGCATAGATCGCCGCGGCGGCGGGCGCGCCGGTCAGGGTGTTCGGCATGGGTCAGCCCTCCCCGCGCAGCGCGGCGAACACCGCGTCCACGGTCTGCGTGCAGCTTTGCGCAACGGTCGCGCGCAGGTGCTCGGCGCGCGCCTCGGTCTCGGCGCGGTCATCCGGCGCGAGCAGGCCGGTGTTGACAAAAACGTTCATGGCCGCGGCCTCCGCCGCCGCGCGGCACAGCGCCGCTGCGCACCCGACGTCCGAGCGCAGGAGGGGGCTGGCCGTCTCGAGCGCGGCGTCGAGCAGCATGACGATCTGCGCGCAGTGCGCCAGCATGGCCAGCGGGGCCTGACACGCCGTGCGCGCCGCGGCCGCGAGCCGGGCGGCGCGGTCGGGGTCGGTTTTCGGGATGGCATAGGCCCGCTGCAGCGGCAGGAAGCCCGCCGCGTCCGCGTCGATGAGCGCGAGCAGCGCGCGGCGCTGTGTCTCACAGGCTGCGGCCAGCGTCGTGAGCGCGTCGTGGCGGCCGGCATAGCGGGGATTCGCTGCCGTCACGTTCGCGGCCATCGCGGCTAAGCTTGCTGCGAGCGCGCCCGTGAGCGCGGCCGCGCCCCCGCCGCCCGGTGCGGGCGACGCGGAGGCGAGCTGCGCGGTGAATTCGGAAAGGGTTTGATCGGGCATGCGCGTCTGGTCGGTCATATGGAAAACCTCCTTGCGGGATGATGATCGTGTGGTGTCGTGTCCGTCCCGCACCCATGGGCTCCCTTGTGGAAAGGAAGCTGGCAGCCGATAGGCTGACTGAGGGATTGATACGTTGATTTCTGCGCCGGCTTCGTATCTGCAACCCCTCCGTCACGGCGCAGAGCGCCGTGCCACCTCCCCTTACACAGGGGAGGCACTGCCTGCCTCGGATGAGATCTGGCATCGTCGGGTGCGTCACCGGCACACATATTATATTGTATTATACCGCGCGGCGGGGCGGTTGAAAAGTGGGCACTGGGGCTTTTTGCGCGCTTTTTGGGCATACTGACCCAAAAGGGAGGAATGACCATGCAAGACGGTTTTCTGCGCGCGGCGGCGGCGTCCATCCCCGTGGCCGTGGCCGACCCCCGGCGCAACGCGGCAGCTTGCTGCGCGCGCATTGACCAGGCGCACCGCGCGAGCGCGGCCCTGCTCGTGCTGCCGGAGCTGTGCGTGACGGGCTACACGTGCGGCGACCTGTTTTTGTCCGCGCTGCTGCTCGACGCGGCCGAAGAAGCGCTGCTGAACATCTGCGCGCACACGCAGAACTGTGACCCCGTCGTCGTGCTCGGCGTGCCGCTGCGCGCCGGGGGCAAGCTCTATAACTGCGCGGCCGTGCTGCACCGCGGGCGCATCCTCGGCATTGTGCCGAAAACGTGGCTGCCGAACTACGACGTGTTCGCGGAAAAGCGCTGCTTCACCTCCGCTGCGGCGTACAGCGGGCCGGGCTGCGTGCCCGTCGGCGGGCAGGACGTGCCGTTCGGCACGGGGCTGGTGTTTGCCTGCGCGCAGATGCCGGTGTTTCGCCTCGGCGTGGAGCTGTGCGAGGACGTGTGGGCCCCGGTGCCGCCGTCGGTGCGGCTGTGTCTCGCCGGGGCGACCGTGATCGCCAACTGCTCGGCCTCGCCCGAGGCAGCCGGCAAGCCCGCCCACCGCCGCACGCTGCTGCGCGCAGCCAGCGCGCGCGGCCTCTGCGGCTATGTCTACGCCAACGCCGGGCCGGACGAGTCGACCGCGCGCGCCGTCTTTTCCGCGCACCACCTCATCGCGGAAAACGGCGCGATCCTCGCCGAGCACGCGCCCTTCGCGCCCGAGCCCGGCCTGCTCGTGACGGAGCTGGACCTGCTGACGCTCTCGGCCGAGCGCCGCCGCAACACGACCTTTGTGCCGGAGGGGGAGGGTGTGCGCGCCGTGACGTTTTCCATGCCGCTGCGGCCCACCCCGCTCGGCCGCGCGGTGTCGCCGCACCCGTTTGTGCCGGACGATGCAGCCCTGCGCACAAAGCGCGCGGAGCTGCTGCTGACCATGCAGGCGCACGGCCTGCGCAAGCGCCTGCTGCACACCGGCAGCCGGGCGGCCATGCTGCCCGTGACGGACGATGCCGACAGCGTGCTCGCCCTGCTCGTGTGCGCGCGCACGATGGACCTGCTCGGCCGCGCGCGGCACGATGTCCTCGCCGTCACGCAGCCGGGGGGCGACCGGGCGCGCGTGCTGCGCCTGTGCAAGGCGCTGGGCGTGTCCGTGCGGCCGAACGCCGACCTCGCGGGCCTTGCGCGCACGCACGCGGCGCTCCCGCTCGCCGCGCCCGACTTCACGGCGCTGCTGCTGGGCGAGGCCGTCTGCGCGCCGGATGCCTACGGCGTCAACGCCGCCGTGCCGCGCACACTCGTGCGCTGGCTCATCGCGGCCGAGGCCGAGCGCGCCGAGGAACCCCTGCGCACCGAACTGCGCGCCGCGCTCTCCGCGCCGGACGCCGACTGCGCCGGCATCTCGTGCGCGCTGACGGACTTCTGCTTTTACCATCTTGTCCGCTGCGGCGCGCACCCGCGGCGCATCCTGCGGCTGGCCCGCGCGGCCTTCGGCGGCGCGGCCGCGGACGCCGACATCCTGCGCGCCATGGCGGCGCTCACGCGCTGCCTGTTCCGGCGGCCGGCAGCCTTACCTGACCACGTCATGCTCGGCAGCAGCGCACAGGCGCTGCGCTGGCCGCCGGACGCGGCGGGGGCGCTCTGGCTCGATGAGATCGACGCGCTGCGCCGGGAGCTTTCCTGACGCAGATATTCAAAAATGCGTGCATAACTGCATATTCTGCCGCCGCTCCAAGCACCGGGGCGGCGGCGTTTTGCGCATAGATTCCGCCTTTTTGTGCATATCACCGAAAGAAACGCGTTTCCGGCGTGAATTTTATTCAAAAAAGGGGTTGACATTTGCGCGAAAAAGGTGAATAATATGCACATCTTATGAATGAATAATCAATGGAGGCAACCATGATGAAAAAAGAAGATATCAAAAAAGTCGTCCTTGCTTACTCCGGCGGTCTGGATACATCCATCATCATCCCCTGGCTGAAGGAGAACTACAATAACTGCAAAGTCATCGCCGTGTCCGGCAACGTCGGCCAGGCCGACGAGCTCGACGGTCTGGAAGAGAAGGCCATCAAGACCGGCGCGTCGAAGCTCTACGTGCTCGACCTGACGGACGAGTACGTCGACGATTACATCATCCCGACCATGCAGGCCGGCGCGATGTACGAGGAGTACCTGCTCGGCACGAGCCACGCGCGGCCGTGCATCGCCAAGGGCCTCGTCGAGATCGCCCAGAAAGAGGGCGCCGACGCCATCGTCCACGGCTGCACCGGCAAGGGCAACGATCAGGTCCGGTTCGAGCTGGCGGTCAAGCACTTCGCGCCCGACATGCCCATCATCGCCCCGTGGCGGGAGTGGGACATCAAGTCGCGTGAGGAAGAGATCGCCTACGCCGAGGCGCACAACGTGCCCCTGAAGATCAACCGCGAGACCAACTACTCCAAGGACAAGAACCTCTGGCACCTGAGCCACGAGGGTCTCGACCTCGAGGATCCGGGCAACGAGCCGCAGTACGAGAAGAAGGGCTTCCTCGAGCTGGGCGTCAGCCCCATCGACGCGCCGGACGCCCCGACCTACGTCACGCTCGACTTTGAGCAGGGCAAGCCCGTCGCGCTCGACGGCGAGAAGATGAGCGCCAAGGACATCATCCTCAAGCTCAACGCCATCGGCGGCGCCAACGGCATCGGCATTCTGGACATCGTGGAGAACCGGCTCGTCGGCATGAAGTGCCGCGGCGTGTATGAGACGCCGGGCGGCACGATCCTCTACAAGGCGCACAGCGTGCTCGAGACGCTCTGCCTCGACAAGATGACCATGCACGAGAAGCAGAAGCTCGCCGTGACCTTCGGCGAACTGGTGTACAACGGCCAGTGGTTCACGCCGCTGCGCGAGGCGCTCAGCGCGTTCGTGACCAAGACGCAGGAGCACGTCACCGGCACGGTGCGGCTCAAGCTCTACAAGGGCAACATGATCAACGCCGGTGTCTGGAGCCCGTACTCCCTGTACTCCGAGGAGATCGCCACCTTCGGCGAGAGCGACTACAACCAGGCGGACGCCGCCGGGTTCATCCAGCTCTACGGTCTGCCGATCGCCGTGCAGGCAAAGGTTGACGGCAAGAGCAAGTAAGCGGTACAATATAAGAAATGACTTTTCTCCCCGCGCCGGGTCCCCCGGCGCGGGGACAACTGACGAAGGGAGACCATCACCATGGCAAAAATGTGGGCGGGCCGCACGGCCGGCGTGACCGATCCGGTCGCGGACGATTTCAACTCCTCCATCCACTTCGACAGCCGCATGTACCGCGAGGACATCACGGGCAGCATGGCGCACGCGGCGATGCTCGGCGCGCAGCACATCCTCCCGCAGGCGGACGCCGATGCCATCATCGACGCGCTGCAGGGCATTCTCGACGACATCGACCACGGCGCGCTGACGTTCGACCCCGCGTGCGAGGACATCCACATGTTTGTCGAGCAGGTGCTCACCGCGCGCATCGGCGACCTCGGCAAGAAGCTGCACACCGCCCGCTCGCGCAACGATCAGGTCGCGCTCGACCTGCGCATGTACCTGCGCAGCGAAACGAACGACATCATTGCGCTGACAAAGGACGTGCTCGCGGCATTGGTGGAGCAGGCCAAGGCGCACAAGGGCGACATTCTGCCCGGCTACACGCACCTGCAGCGCGCGCAGCCCATCACCTTCGGCCACCACCTGATGGCCTATGCCATGATGCTCCTGCGCGACATTGACCGCATGCGCGACGCCGTCAGGCGCATGAACGTCTCGCCCATCGGCTGCTGCGCCCTCGCCGGCACGACGTATGACACCGACCGGTTCTTTGAAGCGAAGCAGCTCGGCTTTGACGATGTGGCGCGCAACAGTCTCGACGGCGTGTCCGACCGGGACTTCTGCGTCGAGCTGCTCGATGCCTACGCCATCGAGATGATGCACCTCTCGCGCCTGAGCGAGGAGCTGGTGCTCTGGTCGAGCTGGGAGTTTCAGTTCGTGCAGCTCTCGGACAGCTACACGACCGGCTCGTCGATCATGCCGCAGAAGAAAAACCCCGACATGGCCGAGCTCGTGCGCGGCAAGACCGGCCGCGTCTACGGCGACCTCATCGCCATGCTCACGGCGCTCAAGGGCCTGCCGCTGGCGTATAACAAGGACATGCAGGAGGACAAGGAGGCCGTGTTCGACGCGGTGGACACCGTGAAGATGTGCCTGCGCGTCATGGCGCCGATGCTTGCGACCATGACCGTGCGCGCCGACAAGATGCTCCACGCGGCGCAGACGGGCTTCCTCAACGCGACCGACCTCGCGGACTACCTCGTCACGAAGGGTCTGCCTTTCCGCAGCGCGTACAAGGTCTCCGGCCAGCTCGTGGCCTACTGCATCGCGCACAGCACCGTGCTCGAAAAGCTCCCGCTCGAGACCTTCCGGACCTTCAGCGACCTCTTTGACGACGGCGTGTATGATGCCATCGACCTCACCAACTGCGTCACGCGGCGCGTGTCCTACGGCGGCACGTCCGTGCCGAGCGTCGAGGCGCAGATCGCCTGGGTCGAGCAGCAGCTCGGCGCATGAAATCAGAGATTCCAAAACCGGCACCCCTGAACGGGGTGCCGGTTTTTGCATGCGGTCCGGTGCGGGCGCTTGTTTTCCGCGCGCGCATCCTGTATAGTGGAGGCAGCATCGGGCGGCTGCGGCCGCCCGGGGAGGGAAGTCTATGAAGAAACGATTCTGCGCGCTGCTGCTCGTGCTCTGTCTGGCGCTGGGGCTGCTGCCCGCCGCGGCGCTGGCCGCGGAGGACGGCGGCGCGTTCGGCACCGTCCGCTGGACGCTCGATGCCGCCGGCGGGCTGACCGTCAGCGGCGCGGGCGACCTGCCCGACCACGCGTTCGCCGGCCGCACCGACATCGTTGCCGTGACGTTCACGGGTCAGGTCGCGCGCATCGGCCGCAGTGCGTTCGCCGGGTGCACGCAGCTGCGGCGCGTGGACGGGTTCGGCGCGGTCACGAGCGTGATGAGTCAGGCGTTTGCCGGCTGCGCGGCGCTCACGGAGCTGACCGTGCCCGGCACGGTCGCGGAGATCGGCACCGGCGCGTTTTCCGGCTGCACCGGCCTGACGGCCGCCGTGTTCGCGCCCGGCGTGCGCAGCCTCGGCGCGTATGCTCTCGCCGGCTGCACGGCGCTGCGGCGCGTGGACCTGCCCGACGGCATGACGCTGCTCGGCAGCGGCCTGTTTTCCGGCTGCACGGCGCTCGCGGAGCTGCCGCTGCCGGACGATGTGGCCTGGGTGGAGCCGCGCCTGTGCGAAAACTGCACCGCGCTGCAAACCGTCGTGCTCCCGGCCGCGATGACCGAGGTGCCGCGCGGCCTGCTGCGCGGCTGCACGGAGCTGCGGCGCGTGACGGTCCAGGGCGCGGTCACGGCGGTGGGGGACGGCGCGTTTTCCGGCTGTGATGCGCTCACGGACGTGTACTTCACCGGCACGCGCCCGCAGTGGGACGCCGTCGCCATCGGCGCGGACAACGCGCGCCTGACGGCCGCCGCCCTGCACACGGACGCGGCCGCGCACACGTACCCGGACGCGTGGACGCTCGTCACGGAGCCGACCTGTACGCGCGACGGCCTGCGCACGCGCACCTGCACCGACCCCGGCTGTGGCAAGACGCTCTCCGAGCGCGTTCCGGCGCTCGGCCACGACTGGGACGACGGCGTGATCGTCCGCGCCCCCAGCGGCGTGCGCATGGGCGAGCGGCGCATTACCTGCCGCCGCTGCGGCCTGACGCAGGCGGAGGCGATCCCGCCGGAGATCGCGGCGTATGAGCAGTTTCAAGATATCGATCGCAATGCGTGGTCGTATGACGGCATCGCCTACTGCGTCGCACGCGGGCTCATGTCCGGCACCGATACGCACACGTTCGCGCCCCATGCCGTAGCGACGCGCGCGCAGATCGTGCAGATCCTCTATAATCTCGCGGGCGAGCCGGCCGTCACCGGCGAGACCCCGTTCACTGACCTCACGTCCGACTGGTATCAGAACGCGGTGCTCTGGGCGTACCAGACCGGCGTCGTGGCCGGCACGTCAGCCACGACCTTTGCGCCGGAAAAGCCCGTGACGCGCGAGCAGATCGCCGTCATCCTCATGGGCTATGCGGACATGGTGCAGCACCTCAAGCACACGTGGACGCCGGCCGACCTCTCTGCCTTCCCGGACCGGCCTCATCTCCGGCGCGCAGACGAAAGACGGCACGCTTCTGCTCCCGCAAAACAGCGCGACGCGTGAGCAGGTCGCCACGATCCTCATGGAGTTCTACTCCGGCATCGACACGGCGCTGCGCGTGGAGGAATACCTCAAAAAGTGACCCCGCGGCATGCCCCGCAAACAGATCAGACCCGAACCGGCGTCCCAGACGGGACGCCGGTCTTGCATTTGCACAAAAAAATCCTGTACAATAAACAAAAAGTTGCGCAAAAAGGCTTGCCATTTCCGGGGGGGGGTGGTATCCTTTTTAATACCCACTTTGTTGAATAAAGGAGAAATGGCATGAAAAAGAAACTTCTGAGCATCCTGCTTGTGCTGAGCCTGATGCTCGCGCTCGTGCCGGCGGCGTTTGCGGCCGGTGATGTGAGCGCCGAGCTGGAAAGCGACGGCACAACGCTCACCTTCTCCGGCAGCGGCGTTGCCACGGCCGACTGCTGGAACGGCGACTGGACCGCCGTCACGCACATTGCCCTCGGGTTTGAGATCCGCGGCGTCGCCGAGGATGTGCTGGCCCGCTGCGTCAACCTCGTGTCCTTTGAGACCATCAAGGGCAGCTGGTATCTCCGGACCTACAACGGCGGCCTCATCTCCGAGGACAGCAAACAGATGCTGGCCGCGCCGAACAGGTGCACGGCTTATGAAATTCCCGACTTGGTGCAGACCGTCAAGACGGGCGCGTTCCGCTACTGTCAGGGACTGACGGCGGTCACGTTCCCGGCGAGCCTTGTTACCATTGAGGCGCAGGCCTTCACCAGCTGCCTGAGCCTGACGGCGGCCGCGCTGCCGGACGGCCTGAAGACGATCGGCGAGCATGCCTTTGCCGGCTGCGCCGCGCTGACGAGCGTGCTCATCCCGAAGAGCGTCACGAGCATCGGCGAGGGCGCCTTCGCCGGCTGCACCGCGCTCACGGCCATCGACTACAGCGGCACCGAGGCCGAGTGGGCCCAGCTGACCAAGGGCGAGAATGCGCTGCCGGAGGGCGTGACCGTGAACTTCAACGCGCCCATCCACCACTACGGTTTCTGGAAGGGCACATACCCGAGCTGCACGACCGAGGGTCAGCGCACCCGCACCTGCAAGGACGACGGTTGCGGTTACACGGAGAAAATGACGCTCCCCGCCCGCGGCCACTACTTCGACGGCGGCCGTGTGACGACGCCGCCGACGGAGACCACGACCGGCGTGCGCACCTATACCTGCAAGACCTACGGCTGCAATGCCACGTACACCGAGGAGATCCCCAAGCTCGCCCCGCAGGTGCCCGTGAGCGAGCGCTTTGACGACGTCGACCCCGACGGCTGGGCGTATGAGGACATTCAGTACTGCGTGGATCACGAGCTCATGAACGGCGTCGGCGGGCGGAGCTTCGCGCCCGGCCGCGTGATGACCCGTGCCCAGATGGTGCAGGTGCTCTATAACATCGAGGGCGAGCCGGCCGTCACCGGCGAGACCCCGTTCACTGACCTCACGTCCGACTGGTATCAGAACGCGGTGCTCTGGGCGTACCAGACCGGTGTCGTGGCCGGCACGGGCGACGGCTCGACATTCTCTCCCGACGACCCTGTCACGCGCGAGCAGACGGCCGTCATCCTCATGGAGTACGCTGACCGGGTGCTTGGCAAGTATCACCCGAGCGAATACGACCGGCTCTTCCCGTATCAGGACCGCGCGGACATCTCCGACTACGCGCGCACGGCCATGAACTGGGCGGTCAATCACAATCTGTTCAGCGGCGTGCCGGGCCCGGGCGGACTCTATCTCAAGCCGCAGAGCGATGCCACCCGCGAGCAGATGGCCGTCATCCTGGCGCAGTTCTGCCGCGAGCTGAACGTCTGGAACGAGCCCATCCCGCTCGTCTGATCCGTATCTGTTTTTTGACCGGCGTCCCGTTTTCGGGGCGCCGGTTTTTTGCCGCGCTCCGGGCGGAGGGCGGGAAAATTTCCTGTGATCTGCCTTGAAAAAGCACCCCGGCCACGGCATAAGGGCGCTTCCGCGGCACGGAAGCACCCTTTTTCTGCAAAAACCGGTTGTTTCTGCGGGAAAAATCCGGTATAATAGGGACAATTTGCGGCGTTTGTCGCAAAAACCGGTACGAAAAAAGGAGAGCAAGCATGAAAAAACGACTTCTGAGCGCAGCGCTCGTGCTGTGCCTGCTGCTGGCGCTGCTGCCGATGGCGGCTTTCGCCGATGACGATGTGCAGACCGGCACCTGCGGCGACGGCCTGACCTGGACGCTTGACGCCGCCGGCACGTTGACCGTCACCGGCAGCGGCGTGATCAGCGCCAACGCCTTTGCCGTCAACAGCAAGATCGTGCGCGCCGAGATCGGCGCTGGTGTGACGGGCATCGGCATGGGCGCGTTCCTCAAGTGCGCGAATCTGGAGGCGGTCACCCTGCCCGCAGGTCTGACCACCCTCGGCACAGCGGCCTTCGCCTATTGTGAAAAGCTCGCATCCGTCACGCTGCCCGGTAGCCTCGAGAGCACCGGCGGCGGCGCGTTTCAGGGCTGCACGGCGCTCACCGCGGTGACGATCCTGCCCGGCGTGACGCGCATCGACACGCGCGCGTTCAGCGACTGCGCGGCGCTCAAGGAGATCACCATTCCCGCCACGGTCACGGCCGTGGGCGACAGTGCGTTCTCCGGCTGCCTCGCGCTGCGCACGGTGCACTTCGGCGGCTCGGAGGACGCGTGGAAGGCCGTCGAGGTCGGCGAACACAACACGCTCCTGCGCCTTGCGAAAGTGGATTATAACGCCGTGACCGAGCACCACTTCGGCGACTGGGCCGTCACGACCGAGGCCACCTGCACGGATCCCGGCGTGCGCACCCGTACCTGCACGGACGCCGGCTGCGCCGAGACTGAGACCGAGTCCATCCCCGCCCTCGGCCACGACTGGGGCGAGAGCGTGACCGTGGCCGAGCCCAACGGCGCGCAGGGCGGCCGTGTGCGCACGGCCTGCAAGCGCTGCGGCGCGGAGACTCTGCGCTTTACCGACCCCGAGATCCCGGCGTACCAGCAGTTTGACGACGTCGATCTGGCGCTCTGGTCCTACCCCGGCATCGCCTTCTGCGTCAAGACGGGGCTCATGTCCGGCACCGATACGCACACGTTCGCGCCCCATGCCGTGACGACGCGCGCGCAGATCGTGCAGATCCTCTATAATCTCGCGGGCGAGCCGGCCGTCACCGGCGAGACCCCGTTCACCGACCTGACGAACGACTGGTATCAGGACGCGGTGCTCTGGGCGTACCAGACCGGCGTCGTGGCCGGCACGTCGGCCACGACGTTCGACCCCGAGTCGCCCGTCACGCGCGAGCAGATCGCCGTCATCCTCATGGGCTATGCGGACATGGTGCAGCACCTCAAGCACACGTGGACGCCGGCCGACCTCTCTGCCTTCCCGGACGTGGACGCCGGCCGACCTCTCTGCCTTCCCGGACGGGGCAAGCGTGTCCGACTGGGCGCAGGCCGCCATGGCCGACGCCGTGGCGCTGGAGCTGATCTCCGGCGCGGAGACGGACGACGGCATCTTCCTGCAGCCGCAGGGCGATGCTGCGCGCGAGCAGGTTGCCACGATCCTGCAGAGCTTCTGCATGCGGACGCTCGGCTGGAGCTGAGGCGGCCGCGCTGCGCGCAACCGCCCGCAGCACGCGCCATCCGCGACACCCATCCCCGGGGCTGCGTCCGTTCGCAGCCCCGGTTTTTTGCACCCATCCGCTTAATTTTTCTTAAAGCGGGCCAAAGCCCCTGTGCGGGGGCGGCCCGGATATGTTAGGATAGACCCCAGAGGTGATACCATGGAAAACCCCGAGACCCCCGTCCGCATCCTCGTCGTGGATGACGAGCCGGACATCCGCAACATTTTACACATTCTCCTCTCGTCGCGTGGCTACGAGGTCGATGAGGCCGAAAACGGTCTGCGCGCCGTGGAGTGCGTGCGCGCGCAGCCGGACTATGACCTCATCATTCTGGACATCATGATGCCCGGCATGGACGGCGTGGCCGCCTGCACGGAGATCCGGCAGCACAGCGTCGCGCCGATCCTGTTTCTGACGGCGAAGGCCCAGCCCGCCGACATGAGCGACGCCTACGGCAGCGGCGGCGACGATTATCTCATCAAGCCCTTTTCCAACCACGAGTTGTTCCTGCGGGTCGATTCGCTCATCCGGCGCTACCGCGTCTACCACGGCAAGGGCGACGCGCCGACGGTCATCGACGCGCTCGAGATCAACCGCGACAAGGGCACCGTGTGCAAAAACGGCCGCTCGGTCGAGATGACCAAGACGGAGTTTGAGCTGCTGCAGTACCTCATCGCCAATCGCGGCACGGCCGTGTCCGCGCGCAAGCTGTATGAGGACGTCTGGCACGAGAAGTTCCTGCCCAGCTCTGCCAACACCGTCATGGTGCACATCCTCAAGCTGCGCAAGAAGCTCGAGGATGACCCGGCGAACCCGACGCTCATCCGCACGGTCTGGGGAAAGGGGTATCAGATTGATTAGAAAGTGGCGCTCGTCGATCAATGCGCGCATGATCTTCGCGCTCATCGCGGCGCTGGCCGTGGGCGTGGCGTGCTATTTCGGCATGGACGCGCTCGGCACCGCGGCGATCGACCGCTGGTACCTGAGCGACGACGCCGTCGCGGCGCGCAACCTCGCGCACGAGCGCAGCCTGCAGGAGTACATCAGCGTGCGCGGCATCTCCTCGCGTGACACGCTGGCCATCGAGCAGTGGTCGCGCGACGAGAAAAACGCCAACGTCATCGTCTATCAGGCGGAGGGCGACCCGTACGAGGCCGGCACCTGGGGCACGAGCAAGCTGCTCGACGACACGACCCAGAGCGACATCGCCGACATGGGCTACAGCTTCTTCACTGTCCAGTTTGCCGACGGGGAGTACCGCGTCGCCGTGTGCGACTATTCCGAGGCGTGGCTCTACAGCTATGCGCACCTCGGCGCGCTCGTGCTGGCGTTTGTGGTCTATTCGTGCATCGCCATCGGCTTCACGCGGCGGCTCACGCGGCGCGTCACGCGCCTGTCGGAGGCCGTCGGCGCGGCCGGCGCGCTCAACCAGACGATCCCCGTCGTCGGCACGGACGAGCTCGCGCGCCTGGCAGCCAGCGTTAACACCATGCGCGACATGATTTTAGAGCGCACGCGCAACGAGCAGACCGCCTGGCAGGCCAACAGCGACCTCATCACCGCCATGTCGCACGATATCCGCAACCCCCTCACGTCACTCATCGGCTACCTCGACCTGCTCGAGATGAGTCAGGACCGGCTGCCGGAGGATCTGCGCAGCTACGTGCTCGCCAGCCGGGACAAGGCCTATCAGCTCAAGGACCTGACGGGGGAGATGTTCCGGTATTTTCTCGTGTTCAGCCGCGGCGAACAGGAGACGCACCCCGAGCCCTACGATGCGCAGATCCTCTGTGCGCAGCTGCTCGGCGAGTGCGCGGCCGAGCTGCGCAGCCGGGGCTTTGAGGTCAACCTCCTGCCGCTGACGACGCCCTGCACCGTCACGACCGACGTGCAGATGCTCAAGCGCGTGACGGATAATCTGCTCTCGAACATGGAAAAATACGCCGACCCCGCCGCGCGGCTGACCATTCTGGCCGAGTGCGAAAACGGACGGCTGCACGTCTGCTTTGCCAACCGCGCGCGCCATGAGCTTGCGCGCGTCGAGAGCAACCACATCGGCCTGCGCACGTGCGAGGCAATCCTGCAACTGCTCGGCGGCCAGTTTTTCACCCACCGCGTGGGTGATGATTTCTCGGCCGAGTTCATTCTGCCGGTCACGCCGCCGGATGCGGAGACCTGAACGGTATACCTGCCCCCCGGCTGCGGCCGGGGGCTTTTTTGCCGCAGGAAAATCGACCGGAATGTCCCTTGACCGTTTCCGGAATTTCGGATATGATAGAAAGATAACAGCACGGAAGGAGGTGCGCGCGTGCGCAACGACTGGTTCGAGGACGACAACGAGATTCGCCTGCTGCGCCGCGGCAAGCGCCGGCTGCTGGACATCGTGTTCGGCCGCACGATGGTCATCACGCTGCTGCTCGTGCTGCAGATCGCCATCATGGTGCTCGGCGCGCACTATCTCGGCCGCTACTACCCCGCGCTGACGATTGTCCTGCGCGTGCTGAGCGTTGCGGTCATCATCTACCTCGTCAACAAGTCCGGCAGTGCGACGACGAAGATCACCTGGATCATCCTCGTCATGGCGCTGCCCGCGTTCGGCGTGCTGCTGTACCTGTTCGTGCAGCTCGATATCGGCCACCGCTATGCCAACCGCCGCGTGCAGGAGAGCATCCTCAGCACCGTGCAGTACGTCCCGCGCCAGACCGAGCTCATGGCCCGCCTGCGCACCGAGCTGCCCGAGGTGCACAACCTCGCCGAGTACACGCTGCGCTCCGGCGACTACCCCGTGTATGAAAACACCGCCGTGACCTACTACCCCATGGGGCAGGACAAGATCGGCGCGCTCATCGAGGCGCTGCAGTCGGCCGAGCACTTCATTTTCCTTGAGTATTTCATCATCGAGGAGGGCGACGTCTGGGGCCGCATCCTCAAAATCCTGGAGGAAAAGGTGCGCGCCGGCGTCGAGGTGCGCGTGCTCTATGACGGCACGTGCACGTTCTACCGCCTGCCGTACGGCTATCCCAAGCGCATGGAGGTGCTCGGCATCCGCTGCAAGATGTTCGCGCCGCTGCGCCCGCTCGTGAGCACGTATTATAACAACCGCGACCACCGCAAGATCGCCGTCATCGACGGGCGCGTCGGCTTCACCGGCGGCGTGAACCTCGCTGATGAATATGCCAATCTCGTGAGCGTCTACGGCGTGTGGAAGGACACGGCCGTGCGTCTCGAGGGCGAGGCCGTGCGCTCACTCACGCTCATGTTCCTGCAGATGTGGGGCATGGACGAGCGCGAGCCGGACACCGATTCCTACGGCCGCTATCTCAATGTGCCCCTGCGCCCGCTGCCGGGCGCGGGCGGCTACGTCCTGCCGTATGCCGACAGCCCGCTCGACGACGAGCGTGTGGGCGAGTGCGTGTATCTCGACATCCTCAACCACGCCGAGCGCTATGTGCGCATCATGACGCCGTACCTCATCCTCGACGAGACGATGGTCATGGCGCTCACGTTCGCGGCCAAGCGCGGCGTGGACGTGGAGCTCATTTTGCCGCACGTGCCGGATAAGAAGTTCGCTTTCGCCCTCGCCAAGGGCCACTACCGCGAGCTGCTCGACGCCGGGGTGAAGATCTACGAATACACGCCCGGCTTTGTGCACGCGAAGGTGTTCGTCAGCGACGACCGCAAGGCCGTCGTCGGCACGATCAACCTCGATTACCGCAGCCTGTACCTGCACTTTGAGGACGCGGTGTATCTCTATGACTGTCCGTGCATCAAGGACATTGTGGCGGATTACGACGTCACGCGCGCCCAGTCGCAGATCGTCACGCACGGCGATCTTGCGCGCATCCCGCTGCACACGCGCATCGCGGCCGCGCTGCTCAAGCTCGTCGCGCCGCTGATGTAAGCGCTTTTTTGAGAAAGGGGAACCCATTATGTCGAAATGCTATCTGCTGTTTGCCGAGGGGCTCGAGGAGTGCGAGG
This sequence comes from uncultured Eubacteriales bacterium, assembly GCA_900317855.1. GTDB lineage: Bacteria > Bacillota > Clostridia > Oscillospirales > Oscillospiraceae > CAG-103. The sequence goes on from ONIG01000012.1 coordinate 57,643, forward strand.
GCCTCATCACGCTGGATATTCTCCGCCGCGCCGGGCTGGAGACGTACACGGTGTCCGTTCAGGACGCACACACCGTCGTCGGCGCGCACGGCGTGCCCATCACGTGCGACCGCACGCTGCCGGAGCTGCTGGCCGCACCGCCGGAGCTTGTCGTGCTCCCGGGCGGCATGCCCGGCACGACGAATCTGGCCAAGAGCCCGGCCGTGGAGGCGCTCGTGCGCCGCACGCTCGAGCATGGCGGCCGCGTGGCGGCCATCTGCGCCGCGCCGAGCGTGCTCGCGCAGTACGGCCTGCTCGCTGGCCGCCGCGCCACGTGCTACCCCGGCTTTGAGAAAAAATGCACCGGCGCGCACATGGTGGATGCCGACGTCGTCACCGACGGGCCGGTCACGACCGGCCGCGCCCTCGGCGCGGCGATCCCGTTCGCACTTGAGCTTGTGCGCCTGCTCACCGACGAGCAGACCGCCGCGCGCACGGCCGAGGAGATCGTCTGGCACGCGTGACGGTTGACAACGCGCGCGCTCGTGCGTAAAATAGACGGGATAAAACCATTGTGAGGTCGCAGCCATGGACGAACTGAAGCTCATCTTCGCCAGCAACCTGATCCGCCTGCGCACGGCCACGGGCATGACGCAGGCCGAGCTCGGCGAACAACTGAATTATTCGGACAAGTCGATCTCCAAGTGGGAGCGCGGCGAGGCCATTCCCGACGCGGCGGTGCTCAAGCACATGAGCGAGATCTTCGGCGTTACGGTCGATTACCTGCTCAACGAGCACGATGCGTGGCAGCCCGGACCCGAGCCCAGTGCGTGCGACCGCAGCCATCATGCCATCATCCTGGTCGCCCTCATGGGCATCGTCACGCTGGCGGTGCTGGTGTTTGTGGTGCTGTGGCTGTGGCTCGGGCAGGTGGAGTGGGTCGTGTTTCCCTGCTTCGTGCCGGCGGCGGTCATCACCTACCTCGTGCTCAACAGCGTGTTTTTTCACGGCCGGGGCAATCTGTACGTTGTGCTCGGGCTTGTGGCGAGCGCTTTTCTCGCCGGCTACCTTGTGCTGCTGCGCTTCGGGATGCATTTCTGGCAGCTTTTCCTCATCCTCATCCCGGCCGAGGCCGTCGTGTATTTCAGCTTCAGCATCCGCGCAAAGCATTGATATTGCAGACATTCTATGATTTGTAGAGTGCGTCTTTCGGGGCGTAGAGCAGGGCAGGGCCGTGTTCTACGCCCCGGTTCCGTTTTGTAGGTTGCGCAATGCCCCCGCTGCGGGTATGATACCTGCGTATTGTGAAGGAACAAAAACTGCCCGCCCGGCGGGCAAATCGAAGGATGCAAAGGAGACCGACACAATGGCCGATTTCGTACTGAGCTGCTGCTCCACCGCCGACCTGACCAAGGAGCATTTCCAGCAGCGTGACATTTCGTATATCTGCTTCCACTACGCGCTCGACGGCGTGGACTACCCGGACGATCTGGGCGAGACGATGCCGTTCGACAAGTTTTACGCCGCCATGGCAAACGGCGCCGAGACGCGCACCTCGCAGGTGAACATCTCGGAGTTTGTGGACTATTTCACCCCGTTTCTCGAGCAGGGCAAGGATATTCTGCACGTCTGCCTGTCCTCGGGCCTGTCGGGCGTGTCGAACTCGGCGGAGAACGCCGCGCGCATCGTCCGCGAGCGCTATCCCGACCGGAAGATCTACATCGTCGACTCGCTCGGCGCGTCCTCGGGCTACGGCCTGCTGATGGATAAGCTCGCCGACCTGCGCGACGAGGGCATGTCCGTCGACGCCGTGCGCGACTGGGCCGAGGCGCACAAGCTCGAGCTGCACCACTGGTTCTTCTCCACGGACCTGACGTTCTATGTCAAGGGCGGCCGCATCTCGAAGGTGGCCGGCGTGTTCGGCGGCCTGCTGGACATCTGCCCGCTGCTGAACATGGATAACCTCGGCCGACTCATCCCGCGCTACAAGATCCGCGGCAAAAAGCGCGTCATGAAAGAGATCGTCGCCCGCATGGAAGAGCATGCGCAGGGCGGGCTGGACTACTCCGGCAAGTGCTACATCTCCAATTCGGCGTGCTATGACGATGCGCGCGCCGTGGCCGACGCCATCGAGCAGAAGTTCCCGAAGCTCAACGGCAAGGTCGAGATCTACAGCGTCGGCACCACCATTGGCAGCCATACCGGTCCGGGCACCGTGGCCCTGTTCTTCTGGGGCGACAAGCGCAAGGACTGATTGGTCGATAATTTCCCCCTTATCTTATTTTCCTATCCCAAGCAAGATCCCCTGACCGTTCGGTCAGGGGATCTTGTCGTATAGGGAACGGAGTTTGCGGCGCCGCCCGGTCAGATCTTCGGCACGGGTGTCGGGCGGGCGTCGTCCCAGACGGTCTTGGTGTCGAACAGGTCGTCGAGCAGGTTCGGCTGGTAGTACATCCGGTAGCCGTCGATGTTGCGCCGGCCCTGACGGACATACCCGTCGTGGATCTGTACCCAGTGTTTGGCCGAGTCCACGTTGCAGAAATAGCGGAAGCCCAGACCGTAGAGCGTGTCAAACTTCGCGCCCTTGTAGGCCTCGACGCCGGCAATGTCGCTGCCGAAGGGGTAGAGCAGCACGTCGGTCTCGCCGATGACGGCCGCGATCTGATCGTTCCACTTCTGCGCGTCGCCGGCCAGACGCTCGGGCGAAATGTCGCCGTAGGTCAGGTGGCCGTAGCTGTGGCTCGCGATCGTGTAGCCCTCGGCGCGCAGCGCGTCGGCCACTTCGCGCGCGTCCCTGCACGCCTGCGCGAAGGCCTCGTCGCCGAGCTTTGCCTTGTAGTCGCTGCTGATGCGGTAGCCGAACGCGCCCTGATACCCGGTCACGGCGATGATCGCGCGCGCACCGCGGTAGGAAAAGTCCGGGTGCTGCTCCAGAAAGTCGTCCAGCAGCGGCACGAGGTCGTAGCTGCCGTAGCGCGTCTGGCCGTCGGCGTCCACGTATTCGCATGTGAGCTTGCCGTCCCGCACCAGCAGGCGGGAGGCAAAGCCGTCGCCGCCCTTGTCGGGCTTGCCGTCGCCGTCGCTGTCGGTCATATATTCGTAGTAGCACACGTCGTCCTGCGACATAACGATGGGCTTTTTCCCGGCGGGAAGGTAGATGTCGCCCGCGACGTACTTCGTCGAGCCGTCGGCCTGCTGCTGCGGCCTGGCGACGTCGTGAATGTCCACAAGCACGAAGCCTCGCTCGTACAGGCTCTGCAGCACGGCGTTGAACTCTTTGATCGTGGTCATGAACTGGTTGTAGCCGCCCTGCTCGGGGTCGCCGTCAAAGGCGCGGGCAGTGTCCGCGATGAGCGTGTGGAAAAAGACGTGCGGAATGGTCGTCGGGTCGGCCCAGCGGACGGCCTGCGCCTTCTGCGCCTCGAAATCGGCCTTGGCCTGCTGCAGCTCCGGCGCGCTCTCCCACCCGGCAAAGCCCGTCACGGCGGCGATGGCCTTGTCGTAATCGTACTGCGCGGCGAGGCGCTTTGCCTCCGCGAGCACGGTGTCCTGCTCCGTGACCTGCGCGGTGGGCGTGACCTGCGCGGCGGGATCGTCCTTGGGCGCACGGTTATGCCGGCTCACGAGCACGAGCACCAGCACGGCCGCCAGCACGATCACGACCAGAACGGCCGCGAACACCAGCATCGACTGGTTCGGGCCGCGGCGCTGCGGCGCGCGGCGGTTGACCGGGCGCTGCGCTGCGGTGTCCGGCTTCGGTGTGCGCTCCTCGCTGTCGGGCCGCGGGGTGCGGCGGGGATCGGTTGTCTGCATACGAAGTCACCTCTGGGAGAATGTTTGGTTTCCGAAAATCTGTTAATTACTGCCCCTACTATACGCGCACCGGCGCGGATTGTGCAAGCGCGCGCGAAAAATTCAGAATTGTTAAGAAACGCGCCCGGCCGGTTGTCAGCCGGCGGGCGTGTTCAGACGGGCAGTCAGCCGCGCGGCACAGTGGTCAGCCGGCGGGCGTGATGTCCTTGAGCGTGCCGCTGTTCGTGATCTGGCTGTAGGAGAACGACAGGTGGAACGTGCCGTCCGGCTGCGCGGCCACGGCGGCGAGCTGATCGGCCGAGCACTTGACGTGCACGGTCGTGCCGGCCCTCGTCACGGTCAGCAGACCGCCGTCGTCGGTCGCGGCGTACTGGTCGATGGTGTAGTCCCCGGTGCCGGACACGCGGTTCATCCCCACGAAGCCGCCGTAGGTCAGCAGACCCAGAATGGCGACGATGACGATGATGCGGATAACGGTGATGACGGTTTTCTTCATGCGCACACCCCCTTTCCTGCCAGTGTAACAGGCCGGGCGGCGTTTGGCAAGTACCCGTTGAGAATTCCGCTTTACAAGACACGATGTCTGGCATATACTATTCTATACTGGGCAGGCAGCACCATGCGCCGCCCGACGAGAGAATCCGAGAAAAGAGAGAAAAAGAGAAAAATGAATCTGTCCGTTGTTTTTGCCAAGATGGCCATGCTGGTTCTCATCATGCTCCTTGGTTACCTTTGTGCGCGCATCGGCATCACGGGGCCGGAGTTTAATCAGCGCGTCACGCCGCTGGTGATGAACGTCCTGCTCACGGCGACGATCCTCAACTCCGTGCTGAGCGTACCGGATTTCACCGGCCGCGACATTGTGGATTATGTCCTCGTGCTCACGGCGGCGACCGTTTTGCAGATCGCCGTGGCGTGGTTTCTGCCGCGGCTGCTGCGCACGCGCAGCGAGGACGTGGGCGCGGCCCGTCTCGTGACGGCGTTTGGCAACGTGGGCTTTGTGGGCCTGCCCGTCGTCGCGGCGATCTTTGGCGACGAGATGGTCTTTTTCGCCTCCCTGGCGAACATCCCGTTCAACCTCGCGCTCTATTCCATCGGCGCGGCGCAGCTCTCGGGCACGGCCGGCGCGCGCTTTGACTGGCGCAAGGTGCTCAATATGCCCGTCATCGCGACGCTGCTGTCGGTCGTGCTGCTGCTCTCGCGCATCCATGTGCCCACCGTCATCGCCGATACGATCTCCACGCTTGCGGGCGCGACGATCCCGCTGTCGATGCTCATCATCGGCACGTCGCTCGGCACCATCTCCGTGCGCGCTGCCCTGGCCGACTGGCGGGTCTATGCCGTGTCGGCGGCGCGGCTGCTCGTGTGCCCGCTGCTGACGTGGCTGGTGCTGCGGCCGTTTGTCGGCGGCGCGCTGCTCGGCATCCCGGTGCTGCTCGCGGCGTGTCCGTCGGCCATGGTCGTCACGGCGCTGTGCCTGCAGTACGGCCGGTCGGATGCGTTCGCGTCCAAGTGCATTTTTCTCAACACGGTTCTGTCCGCCGTGACGATCCCGCTGCTGATCTGGCTGCTGTTCTGACCGGCAGCCTGCGGCCTTTCCGCCGGTATCGTGCCCCTTGGCTCCCTTGTGGAAAGGGAGGCATCGCCGAACGGCGATGTAGGATCCCACTCCCGCACATCCCAGATTGGAGGTTTCCCCCATGATCGACCCTTTGATGTTCATCGCGCTGCTGCCGGCCGTCGTGCTGGTGGTGTATATCTGCCGCAAGGACCGCACGGACAAAGAGCCGCCGGCCCTGATTGCCAAGCTCCTTGGTTACGGCGTGCTCTCGTGCCTGCCGGCCATTGTGGTCGAGCTCATTCTCAGCGCCATCATCGAGAGGCTGAACGTGCGCAATGCCTACCTCGGCTACTTCCTTGAGGCGTTCGTCGTCGCGGGCCTGACGGAGGAGACGTGCAAGTTCCTCTTCCTGCGCACGACGTGGCGCAATCCGGCGTTCGACTATCAGTTTGACGCCATCGTCTACGCCGTCATGGTCGCGCTCGGCTTCGCCGCGTTCGAGAACGTGAAGTATGTCTACAGCTACGGCTTTGCCACCGGCCTCGTGCGCGCGGTCACGGCCGTGCCCGGCCACGCGATCTTCGGCGTGTTCATGGGCTATTTTTACGGCTACGCCAAGCTCTCCGACTACTGGGGGCGCGGCGAGGACCGGAAGGCCTACCTCGCGCTGAGCGTCGTCGTGCCGGTGCTGCTGCACGGGTGCTACGACTTTCTGGCCTTCGCGCAGGAGAGCGACAGCCGCTTCACGCTGCTGTTTTATGCGTATCTCATCGCGCTGTACGTGTTCGGCATCCGGCGCGTGAACCGCTCGTCGTGCGATGACCGCCGTGTCACACGCGAGACGGTGTTTGACTATTTCCGCCGCATGCAGTACCCCATGCCGCCGCAGTACCGCGACCGGAACGACGACTTCTGGCGCTGAGCGCGAGCGTTCGATTCGCACACATTTAAAATTCCGCCGCCCCTGTCTGACCTGACAGGGGCGGCTTTTTGCTATGATTCAACGTCTAGAAACTGCCGGAATGCCGTCGGCAGTGAGATCTCCTCGCGCAGCTCGTCCGGCGTGGCCCAGTGGTAGCGCGGCGGCATGGCCGAGCACTCGAGCGTGTAGCAGCGCATCGTCCAGACGATGTGCGTGAAGATGTGCCTGCCGTCGCGCGCGCTGCGCAGCCGCACATCGCCGAGGCCCTGCCCGCTGGCGTAATCGCCCGCCTGCCGCTCGTCGAGCAGGCCCGGCGTGTTCGGCAACTGCCAGAGCCCGGCGAGCAGGCCGCTCGATGGCCGCCGCTCGACGGCGAGCCGGTCGCCGCAGCGCAGGCAGAACACGGTGTAGTCCTCGGCGCGCTTGGCGCGCTTCGGCGCCTTGACCGGCAGGGCGGCCGCCGTGCCGTGCGCGCGGGCGAGGCACAGCGCCGCGATCGGGCAGTCGGCACACTGCGGCGCGCGGTTCGGGCCGCAGACGGTCGCGCCGAGCTCCATGAGCGCCTGCGTAAAGTCACCGCAGCGCCCGGCGGGGTAGCACGCGCTCAGCGCCGCGGTGAGTGCCGCCTTGTGCGCGGCATTGTCGATGGGCGTCGCGTCGTCGAGCACACGCGCGCACACGCGCAGCACGTTGCCGTCCACGGCGGCGGCCGGGCGCTCGAAGCAGATCGAGGCGATGGCCCCGGCCGTGTACGGCCCGATGCCCGGCAGCGCCAGCAGACCCTCCACCGTGTCGGGCCAGACGCCGCCGCGCGCCGCGATCTCGCGGGCGCATTCCTGCGCCTTGCGCGCGCGGTTATAGTACCCCAGCCCCTCCCAGAGCTTGAGCAGCTGCGCCTCCGGCAGCGCCGCGAGTGCGAACACATCCGGCGCGGCCGCAAGAAAGCGCGCGTAGTACCCGCGCACGGCCTCAACGCGCGTCTGCTGCAGCATGATCTCCGAGAGCCACACGTGGTACGGCTCACGGTCGGCGCGCCAGGGCAGCGCGCGCGCGTGCGCGCGGTACCAGCCGAGCAGCGGCTGCACCGTCTGCGATAGTCTCTGCGTGTCCATGGCCGCACCTCCCGAAAAAGTCTGCGCCCATTATAGCAGAGATCGCCCTGCCGCGCAAAGGGGGGATTTACCGTGCAGACAGGACGGCACTTTCCTGCAGCGCGGCGAATATTGGCTGTTCCCGGAGCCGCTGGAGGAAGCCACGGCACTTCCACTTCCGTCGTATCCCTGCACGCCGCAAAAAAGGTCCCCGAAACAGACGTTTCGGGGACCTTCACGATGTAAGAGGTTTCAGCGATTACACAATGCCCTGAGCCATCATGGCGTTGGCGACCTTCAGGAAGCCGGCAACGTTCGCGCCGAGCATCATGTTGCCCGGCTGGCCGCACTCGACGGAGGCGTCGTAGCAGGCCTTAAAGATGCTCTTCATGATGCCGTGCAGCTTCTCGTCGACTTCCTCGAAGCTCCAGCTCATGCGCAGGGAGTTCTGGCTCATTTCCAGACCGGAGGTGGCGACGCCGCCGGCGTTGGAAGCCTTGCCCGGCGTGTAGAGCAGGCCGGCCTCGATGACCGCGTTGATGGCCTCGGGGGTCAGCGGCATGTTCGCGCCTTCGAACACGGCCATGGCGCCGTTGGCAATGACGGCCTTCGCGCCCTCGAGATCCATCTCGTTCTGGGACGCGCACGGCATGGCGATGTCGCACGGCACGGTCCAGATGTTCTTGCAGCCCTCGTGGTACTCGCTGCCGGGCACTTCGTCAGCGTAGACGCTGATGCGGGCGCGGCGCTTCTGCTTGATGTCAAACAGCACGTCGAGGTTGACGCCGTTGGGATCATAGATGTAGCCCTTGGAGTCGCTCATGGCGATGACCTTGCCGCCGAGCTCGGTGCACTTCTGCGCGCAGTACTGCGCGACGTTGCCGGAGCCGGACACGATGACCTTCTTGCCCTCGAAGCTGTCGTTTCTCAGGTGCTTGAGCACCTCGGCGGAGAAGTAGCAGATGCCGTAGCCGGTGGCCTCGGTGCGGGCGAGGGAGCCGCCGTAGGTCAGGCCCTTGCCGGTGATGACGCCGCCCTCAAAGCGGTCGACGATCTTCTTGTACTGGCCGTACATATAGCCGACCTCGCGGGCGCCGACGCCGATGTCGCCGGCCGGGGTGTCGGTGAACTGGCCGATGTGGCGGTAGAGCTCGGTCATGAAGCTCTGGCAGAAACGCATGACCTCACCGTCGGACTTGCCGTGGGGGTCAAAGTCGGAGCCGCCCTTGCCGCCGCCCATGGGGAGGGTGGTCAGGGAGTTTTTGAGGATCTGCTCGAAGCCGAGGAACTTGATGACGGACAGGTTGACCGAGGGGTGGAAGCGCAGACCGCCCTTGTAGGGGCCGATCGCGGAGTTGAACTGCACACGGTAGCCGCGGTTGACCTGGACCTTGCCGTTGTCGTCCACCCAGGGAACGCGGAACATGATGATGCGCTCGGGCTCGACGAAGCGCTCCATGAGGCCGGCTTCTTCCCACTCGGGGTGCTTGTCGACGACGTACTGAAGGCTCTCAAAGACTTCGTCAACGGCCTGCAGGAACTCGGGCTCATTGGGGTGGTTCTTCTGAAGGTCGGCGAAGACGCGGTTCAGATATGCATTGTTGATCATTTTCTTACCTCTTTCTTATTATTCGCTTTGCTCTCAAAAACGGCCTGAGCGGCCAATTTCCTTCATCATGGTAACGCAAACGGAGAGGGAATGCAATATCCGTTTTCCATATATTTTCTCAATTTTTTTGTGCAAAAAGTCAGAAAGCGCGCTTTAAATCGCTTCGTTTTCGTCAAAAAAACAACGCTCTGCGGGCGCACACGGAGACAGCCAAGTGCAGTTTTTATGCAGGTGCAAAAAAATCGCTTGACAAATTATTCTAACGAGTATAAACTAAGGGCGAAAGTTATCCAAATGCATAATAATTTTGCAAACGGAAAGGAGGAACGCGGATGCGGCGATGCGAGGTGTGTTTTGCGCCGCTGCCGTCGTGGGAAGAAGCGTATCTGTGGCCGTGCGTGCGCGGCGGGCTGACGGTGTGCGCCGACTGCTTCGACACGCTCGTGGGCGGCCTGTCGCGGCGGGAGCTGGCCGCGCGGCTGAGTGCACCGTGGGTGTGAGGGGGCGTATAGACGGCTTCTCCCAAAGCGTCTGAGCAGCGGTGGAGCCAGAGAGGGGCTTGCAAGCCTTCCCCTTGAGGGGAAGGCGGCGCGGCGGTACGCCGCGACGGATGAGGTGTTGTTGGATTTGGAGGCACTACCGGCGGCACTGGAGGCGGTCGTGACCTTTCCACCTCATCCGCCTCGCTGCGCTCAGCACCTTCTCCTCGAGGAGAAGGCAGCACACGGCCCGACCGTTCCCGCCGGGAGAAGGCATAAAAAATACCGACCGTCCAGAAGGACAATCGGTATTTTTGGTGGGGGAAGATGGATTTCCCCTGACGGGGATAAACTTCGACTCCATCTTCCGCGCAAAGAAAAATACCAATCACCCAAAAGGGTAATTGGTATTTTTGGTGGGGGAAGATGGATTTCCCCNTCCCCTGACGGGGATAAACTTCGACTCCATCTTCCGCACAAAGAAAAATACCAATCACCCAAACGGGTAATCGGTATTTTTGGTGGGGGAAGATGGATTCGAACCATCGAAGGCATTGCCAGCAGATTTACAGTCTGTCCCCTTTGGCCACTCGGGAATTCCCCCATATGCAATTTGTCAGAAGGTGGAGCTGGTAGACGGACTCGAACCCCCGACCTGCTGATTACAAATCAGCTGCTCTACCAACTGAGCTATACCAGCACAACACCGGCCTATGTATCATAGCAAAACCGACTATGTTTGTCAACAAAAATTTTTCGAAAATCAAATGTTTTTGGAGGGAGAGCATGCAACTGAACGAATTGGCGGCGCAGTACCGCGCCACGGGCAACGCGCTGCGTGCGCGCGCGGCCACACTGCGGCTGGAACTGGCGGCCATGCCGCGCTCCGGCCGTGCCCGGCGCGAGCTGGAGACGCGCATCGCGCGTCTGGAGCAGATGGCGGGCGAGACCCTGCGCACGGCGGGCTATCTCGCGCATTATTATGACCCTGACTGAGGCAGCGCGGCCCGGTTTGCGTTCCTGCGGCAGGTGTGGTATACTTATCGGCATGAAACGCTTACATATAAAAAATAATCACAATCACACATTCCGCCGCGTGCTGGCCGTGCTGCTGGCAGCGGCGATGACGTTCGCGCTCGCAGGCTGCTCGCCGCGCGAGCTGCACATCGGCCAGGTCGAGGTGAACACCGGCGTCGCCACCGCGTGGATCACCCCCGCCAGGGGCGTGGACAGGTTCGACATCCCGGCGGAGGACTTCTCTGCCGGGGCGGACGGCTCCGTGACCTACACCGGCACGGCCTACCGCGTGCTGCAGGGCATCGACGTGTCCACGTTCCAGCAGGACATCGACTGGCAGGCCGTCGCGGATTCCGGCATCGCCTTCGCGGTCATCCGCGCGGGCTACCGGGGCTACGGCAAGGGCAGCATCGTCGAAGACGACCGCTTCCGCCAGAACGTCGCCGGGGCGCGCGCGGCGGGGCTGCGCGTGGGGCTGTACTTCTTCTCGCAGGCGGTCACGCCCGAGGAGGCGGCCGAGGAGGCGCAGTGGCTCGTGGACGCGGCGCGCGATTACAAGATCGACATGCCGCTCGTGTTCGACTGGGAGAACATCGATCAGAGCACCGTCGCCGCCGGCGACACGGTGCGCACCGCGGAGATGACCGGCGAGGACGTCACGGCCTGTGCCGTCGCGTTCTGCGAGACGGTCGCGGCCGCGGGCTACGACGCCGCCGTCTACGGCAACCGCTGGCAGGGGTACTATGACTACGACTTTGCCCAGCTCAAAGACTATGCCTTCTGGGTGAGCGCGCCGGGTACGGCGGACGATTTTTACTACGCGCACGATTTCTGGCAGTACAGCTATGACGGCACGGTGCCGGGCATCTCCGGCAGCGTGGACCGCGACCTGTGGTTCGTGCCGATCACGACCTGAGGAGGCGCGGGATGAAAAAACGACTTTTGACCCTGCTGCTCGCGCTGGTGCTTGCGGCGTCGCTGGCGGTGCCGGCCGCCGCCGCGCAGGCGCCGGTGGAGGCGGCGAGCGCGCTGGAGCTGGCGCAGGCGATGGCCGCGCCGGCGCCCACGCGCAGTCTGTTCCGAGCCCGCGCCGCCGCGGCGGAGCCCACGCGCGTGGTCGCCTTCGCGCCCGCGCTCGCGGACGGGTACGGCGCCGACCGGGTGCTGCATCTGGCGGCGTGGCAGGAATACGTGCTCGAATTTTCGGATGCCGGGACCGCGCAGCGCGCGCTCGCGCGAGCGCAATCCGACCCCGATGTGACGGACTGCTTCCTCGACGAGCCGGTCACGGCGGACGACACGCTCGCCGGTCTCTGGGACGAGAGGGCCAGCCGCTCCTGGGGCGGGCATGAAATGGGCCTCACGACGCTGCGCCATCAGGCGGACGTGCTCCTGCCGGCCGGGCGCCGCGCGACCGTCGCCGTCATCGACACGGGGGCCGACTGCACGCACCCGCTGCTCGCGGGCCGCGTGTCGGCGCGCAGCTATGATTTTGCCAATGCCACGGCCGATATGACGGACGTCAACGGCCACGGTACGGCCACGGCCGGGCTCATCGCCGACCTTACGCCCGACGAGGTGGACGTGATGGTCCTGCGCGTGTACGACGATGACAACCTCTCGAAGCCGTCGCGCGTGCTCACGGCGCTCGAGTACGCGCTGGAAAACGGCGCGACGGTCGTCAACATGAGCCTCGGCTGGCCGAACGCCATCGAAAAGGGCTACTCTTTTTTAAATAATGTCCTCGCGCAGGCGTATGCCTCGGGCGTGGTCGTCGTCACGGCGGCGGGCAACCGCACCCAGAGCAACCCCACCGGCGACGCGGACGATGTCTACCCTGCCAATCAGGCGGCGGCGCTCACGGTCTCGGCCGTGGACCGCAGCCGCACGTTTGACGACAGCTATTCGGCCTCCGGTGCGTCGGTGGACCTGTGTGCGCCGGGGTCATACGTCACGGTCGCGGCGCCGGGCGGCGGCACGGCCGTGCGCAGCGGCACGTCGTTCGCCGCGCCCCATATCGCGGCGGCGGCCGCCTGTGTGCTGCTCGCGCAGCCGGGGCTGAGCGCCGCGCGCGTGCGCCAGACGCTCTATGGCTACGCCGACGACCTCGGCGACCCGGGGCGGGACGACGAATACGGCCACGGCTTCCCGGTGCTCACGCAGTGCTTCCACGACCGGCTGTGTCCGGGGCAGCGCTTCGTGGACATGCCGGGCGCGGGCGTCTGGTCGCACGACGGGCTGGACTACTGCATCGCCGCAGGGCTGATGTCCGGCACGTCGGACGTCACCGTCTCGCCGGATATGACCGCCAGCCGCGCGCAGCTCGTGCAGCTGCTCTGGGCGGCGGCGGGCAGCCCGGAAACCACGGGCACGCTGCCGTTCACGGACGTGGCGCCCGGTGCGTGGTACTATGACGCGGTGCGCTGGGCGTACCGCACGGGCCTCGTTGCCGGCACGTCGCCCACGACGTTTGACCCCAACGCCGCCGTCACGCGGCAGGACCTCGCGGTCATCCTCTATGAGCAGGCCGGCCGCCCGGCGGCGGCCGGCGGAGAGCTGGCCGCCTTCCCGGATGCGGGCCGCGTCGCGGGCTATGCCTATGCCGCGCTCACCTGGGCGGTCGCGCAGGGGCTCATCAGCGGCGTCGGCACGGCGGCCGGCGCGCAGCTCGCGCCGCGCGGCTACGCCAGCCGCGCCCAGGTCGCAACGATCCTCACGGCCTACTACGACCGGTAAAAACGAAGAAAACAGCCCCCGCTTCCGTCCGGAAGCGGGGGCTGCTGTTCTTTTTCCATGCCGTGCTTATTCCTCCGGCGCGGGCTCCTCGGTCACCTCGACCTCAATGTCCTCCGGCTCGACGACGACGTCGGCGTCCACGGTGTGCAGATCCGGCGCGGGGCGGTACTCCTTCGCGGCGGCGCGCAGCTCGTCCATCTGCGCCTCAAGCTCGGCGACGCGGGCGTTGGCGTCCGTCACCTGCTGGCAGAGGTCGGCGAGGAAGGCGTCGGCCGTGTCGCGGTAGTTCTCGTAGTACAGGCGGCCGATCTCGGTGTACGTGCGCTTGACGCGCTCGAGCTCGGCGTTGCAGTCCACGGTCAGGCGCGCCATGTGCGAGGCGTACTTGGCGCGGTCGCCCACGGCGTGGGCGGCGCCGGCGACCTTGTCGCGCATCTCGTCGCTGACGACCTTGCTGGCGGCGTCGGTCACGGTCTCGCCGACTTTGCCGGCCATGTCGGTCACGGTCTCGCCGACCTTGCTGGCGGCGTCCGTCACGGCGACGGTGGCCTTGCCGGCCGCGTCGACGACCTTGTCCTTCAGGCTGTTGAGCATGTCATGGTAATCTTTCATGGGTAAAAACCTCCTTGAAGAATGAAAAAACGAATGGATTATGCGTTCGGCTGCCCGCCGGTGCCGCGGTCGACATAGCGCGGCGGGTGCCGGAGCTTTCCGGTGTAAAGCAGCGCGAGCACGACGGCCGCCGCGGCCGCCGACACCCCGGCCAGCAGCTGGCTGACGCGGATGCCCGTGCCGGTGATGTACAGGCTGTCGGTGCGCAGGCCCTCGATGAGCGCGCGGCCGATGCCGTACCACACGGCGTAGAGCAGGATGAGCTCGCCGTCAAACTTCCGCTCGTGCTTTCGGAACCAGAAGTGCAGCAGCAGAAAGCCTGCGAAGTTCCACAGGCTCTCATACAGGAACGTCGGATGTACGTACACGGTCTCCCGGCCGGGGAGCGTGAGCCCCATGCGGGAGAAGGCGGTCGTCTCGCGGCCGAAGGCCTCGCGGTTGATGAAGTTGCCCCAGCGGCCGATGCACTGCCCGATGAGCAGGCCGGGCGCGCACACGTCCGCCATCGCGCCGAAGGGGATCTTCTTTTTCCGGCACCAGACGATGCCGGTCAGCAGCCCCGCGATCACGCCGCCGTAGATGGCGAGCCCGCCCTCCCAGATCTTGAGCGTGTTGATGGGGTGCTCTCGATAGTCGCCCCACTGGAAGATGACGTAGTACAGCCGCGCGCCGATGATGGCGATCGGGATCATCCAGATGAGAAAGTCATAGAGCGTGTCCGGCTCGATGCCGCAGCGGCGGCAGTGCCGCGCGCAGTAGAGCATTGCGAGGATGAAGCCCACGGCGATGATCACGCCGTACCAGTAAAACGTGCGGCCGAAGAGCGTGAACGACGCGCTGGGGTCGATGCTCCAGTCGCCGAGCAGGGGAAAGCTGATGGCGGCGTCACGCATCATGGTCGGCATCTTCCTCGCCTCCTTTCGGGGCCACGACCGAGAGCGCCAGGCGCTCCGGTGCGAGCGTTTCGGTCAGCCACGCGGCGCACTCCGCCGCCGTGATGGCGCCCAGCAGCGGGAAGGCGTCCATGTGCTCGTACCCGCCGAAGAGCCCCTCGGCCATGTCGACGCACACATCGTCGAACCGGTCAAGCCCGCGCAGCCAGCTGCCGTACACGGCGCGGCGCGCCCGCTCGAAGGCCGGGCCGTCAAAGCCGTCACGCGCGATGCGCGCGACGGTCTCCGTCACGCGCGCGCACACGGCGTCGGGGTCCTTACTCTCGCCGCCGAGCACGGCCAGCGCGATCGGCCCGCAGTAGTCCGCATTGCAGCCGAAGTCGTCGCCGAGCAGCCCCGCGCGGTAAAGATCGTTGTAAAACGCCGTCGCCTCGCCGAAGGCGGCCTGCAGCGCGAGCTCCGCCGTGAGCGTCTGGCGCAGGCGGGCCTCGCCTTTCTCCGCCGGGCGGAACTTTGCACCCAGCAGCATCTGCGGCGCGGACACCGCCAGCTCCACGCGCATGCGGGCATCCTTTGGCGTCATGTCCTCCGGCTCCCCGTGGTCGGCGGCCGGGACGGGGGCGCGCTCCGGCGGCAGGATCTCCGCCGCGATGGCGGCCACACGCTCGGGCGCGTCCTGACACACGGCGCACAGCACCATGTTCGACGGCGCGTAAAACGCGCGGTGGCAGGTGTAGAGCGTCTCGGGCGTGATCTCCGCGATGCTCTCGACCGTGCCGGCCACGGCGTCGCGCGCCCCGTCGCGCGCCATCAGGCAGCGCATGAGGTTGCGCCACACGGCGCGGTCGGGGTCGTCCTCGCCCATGCGGATCTCCTGAGCGATAATGCCCTGCTCCTTGGCCACGCTCGCGTCCGTGAAGTACGGCGTCGAGACAAAGCGCAGCAGCGTGCGCAGGTTTTCTTCAAACCGGTCCGTGCAGGAAAAATAATAGGCCGTCATGTTTGTGGACGTGAAGGCGTTCGGGTCCGCGCCGTTTTCGCTCAGCGTCAGCAGCGCGTCCGACCCGTCGGGCATGTCAAAGAGCTTGTGCTCGAGATAGTGCGCCACACCGGCGGGCGTGTCCGTCCACGTGTCACCCACACGGAAGCGCCGGTCGGCCCCGCCGTAGCAGGTGGCAAACACGGCGTAGCTGCGCTGAAAGTCGGGCTTGCAGAGCACGCGCACGCGCAGCCCGTTCGGCAGCGTCGCGGCCCAGACGTTTTCGGGTCGTTCATTCGTCATAGGCAGGTCCCTCCGTTCCCTTGAGCAGATACACACAGTCGCACACGATGCCGGCGGCAATGTCCGTCACGTCCGTGCGCGTGACCTCTTCCACGAGCGCGGCCATCTCGGCCGGGTCGATGTCCAGCCCCTGCACCGTGCGGTTGAGCCAGTACCACGCCAGCGCGTCGGGCGCGTCGGCCGTGGCGCGCAGGTCGCTGGCCACGCTGCGGATGGCGGCCTGAAGCTCGCCGTCCGTAAAGTCGCCGGTGCGCACGGCGTCGAGCTGCGCCGTGATCTCGGCGAGTGCGCGCTCGTAGTTTTTCACGTCGATGCCGCTCGTCACGGTCAGCAGCCCCTTGTGCGTGCTCAGGCGCGAGCCGACGTAGTAGCACAGGCTGAGCTTCTCGCGCACATTCAAAAAGAGCTTGGATGTCACGCAGCCGCCGTAGAGTGCGTTGAAGACAAACAGTGCCGGAATGTCCGGCTCCTCCATGCACGCGCCCAGCCGATAGCCCACGGCAAGCTGCCCCTGCGCGACCGGGAGCGTCTCGGTCACGTAGCGCGGCTCGGCTTCGAGCGCATTCATGCGGATATCGGTGCCGATGTCCTCGTCGATCTCGCCGCGCGGCATCGTCGAGAGCACGTCCGTGAGGATGCGCGCAACGGCCTTGCCCTCGAGCGAGCCGCAGTAGAAGATCTCCACCGGGCTCGTCGAGAGCACGTCATGGTAGCGCATCGTGAGCTTGCGGTAGTGGATGCGCTCGGCGTCCGCCTCCTCGCCGAGGCGGGGCACGGCGTAGTCCTCGCAGCAGCACATGTGCGCGTACAGGCGCTCGATGGCGTAGGCGCGCTTGTTGTTCATCCCGGCGCGGATGCGCTCGAGCAGCTTCTCGCGCTCGCTGTCGACAATGTCGGGCCGCAGCAGGCCGCCGCGCGTGTTCGGGTGCAGCAGGAGGTCGGCCACGTCGGCCGCGAGCCGCGGAAACACTTCCTCGCCCACCGCGCCGTCGTCGGCAAACTCGGCCTCGAAGCCCACGGCCTGGATCTCGCCGAGCTTGCGCACGCTCGGCATGATGCTCGCGCCGTAGAGGCTTTCGAGCTCGGCCGCGATCGTCTCCAGATCGGGCAGGCGCGTGCTGCCGCGCCGCAGCACATACGGCAGCACGGCCGTGCACGCCGCCGTAGAGCGCCGCAGCTGCGTCAGCAGGTTCACGCTCAGCCACGCGGTCTTGAACTTATCCGTGCGCAGGGCGGTCAGCCACACGCCGGGGAGAATTTCCGTGCGGATGCGTTCCATAAGATACGCTCCTTTCGCCAATGGTGTGTCCATATTTTTTGAATACTTTATTATATCACGCCTTACCTATCTTGGGAATAGGGTTTCGGGCGCTTTTTGCCGATGCCGCCGCCGTCGTAGGGCGCATTGTCCACGGTCACGCCGTCGGGCCGCAGGCGGATGGTGTGCAGCAGCCCCGCTCCGTCGCGCCAGCGCACGGTACACTCCGGCCACCCGGCCGGCAGGTGCGGCTCGGGGTAGAGCACGCCGCCGCGCAGGTGCAGCCCCAGCAGGTCCTCCGCTGCGATGCGCAGGTACCACCCCGCCGCGCCCGTGTACCACGTCCAGCCGGCCGCGCCCGCGTTGTCCCCGCCGGCGATGTCGGCCGCGAGCACGTAGGGCTCGCCCTCGTAGCGCGCGGGGTCGTGCGCCGTGGGCAGCACGGCGTGCAGGATCTCCGCGCCCTCGGCCGTGCGGCCCGTGCGCAGCAGCGCCATGGCCAGCCACAGCGCGCCGTGGGTGTACTGCCCGCCGTTTTCGCGCAGGCCCGCGCCGTAGCTGCGCACGTAGCCCGTCTCGGGCGTGCGCCGCGTGATGGGCGGGTCAAACAGCCGCACCACGTTGTGCTCCCGGTCAAAGAGACGCTCCACCGCGCTCGTGAGCGCGGTGTGCACGTGGCCGCGGTCGGCGTGCGTGTCGAGCGCGGCGAACGCCTGCGCGATCGCGTCGATGCGGCACTCGTCGCTCTCGGCCGAGCCGAGCGGCCGCCCGTCGTCATAGTACCCGCGCCGGTACCACGCGCCATCCCACGCGTCCTCGGCCGCGCGCGTGCAGTGGTCGGCGGCGAGCGTGAGCTGTTCGGCTGCGTGCCCGCCCACGAGGGCGGCGAATTTCCGCGCCGTGACGGCGAAAAACCACGTCAGCCACACGCTCTCGCCCCGGCCCTGTGCGCCCACGCGGTCAAAGGCGTCGTTCCAGTCGCCGGTGCCGATCAGCAGCAGCCCGTGCGCCCCCACGCCGCGCGCGAGCACGCGCATGAGCGCCCGGCGGCAGTGTTCGAGCACCGTGCCGGTCTCTGCACCCGCTTCGAGCGGCTGGTACCGGTCGTGCTCGTTCTCCTCCAGCTCCTCGCCCGCGAGGAAGGGGTACTCGGCGCTTAAAATCTCCGCGTCGCCGGTCTTTTCCACGTACTCGCACACCGCCCACGGCAGCCACAGCAGGTCGTCCGAGATGCGGGTGCGCACGCCGTGCTCGGCCCCTGCACCCTCGTGCCACCAGTGGCACACGTCCCCGGCGGCGAACTGGTGCGCGCACGCGCGGCCGATCTGCTCGCGCGCAGGCGCGCTGTCGAGCAGCAGGAGGTTTACCGCATCCTGCAGCTGGTCGCGGAAGCCGAACGCGCCGCCGTTCTGGTACAGGCTCGTGCGCGCGAGCAGCCGGCAGCACAGTGCCTGATACGCCGCCCAGCCGCCGAGATAGCGGTTCATGTCCGCGTCCGGCGTCGTCATCCACAGGCGCGACACCGCACCCAGCCATCGCTCGCGCGTCGCGCGCAGCGCGTGCGCGGCCTCGTCCGGCTGCGTCAGGCGCAGGAGATTTGCGCGCGTGTCGCACCCGCAGACGATCACGCCCTGCCGGTCGACGGTGCCCTCGAGCGCGAAGCAGGGGCTCAGCCCCGCGCCGGCGCGCGCGTCCATCTGCCCGCGCAGGAACGAGAACCGGTCGCACGTCCAGCCCGTGAGCGGCATGCCCGCCGCTGCGCTAAAGAGCGTCGGCGCGTCCGCGCGCACGTTCTCGGCCGTGAGCAGACCGTCCGTGTATGCCGTCACCACGGCGGGGGCGTCCGCGTCGCGCCCGGCGCAGACAAGGTCGGTGTGCCACGTGATGCGCGCGCGCCCCGCGCACTCGATGAGCAGCACGCGCGCGTCCGCGTCCTCGGGCACGAACGCCGTCACGCGCACGGACATGCCGTCCACGCTGCGCTCCCACGCCGCCCAGCCGAAGCCATATTCCACCCGTACCTGCCCGTCGTCGTCAAAGAGCGACACTGCGCCCGCGCGAGAGGCCATGCACAGCGTCTCCGTGCCGCGCAGCACCCACGGGTCGCACAGCCAGCGGTTGATGCGCCCGGTGTGCGCGTTGCGGTGCCACATGTGGCCCGTGCCCGCGTCGGTGGCGAGAAAGCCGAAGCGGCCGTTGGTCAGCACCTGGCTCCACGCACGCGGCGGCAGCCCGGTGAAGGATACCGTGCCGTCGTCGTCCCAGTGCACATCGGCCCCCGTGGGCAGATACCGCCGGTCGCCCGGCGGGGGCAGCAGCGGCAGCGTGCGGCGCGTGCGCGCCATGCCGGGGCGGATGGCCGCAGCCGCCGCCACGGCGGGGAAGGCCCCCTCCGGCACGAGGTGCACGCCGCCGGGCGCATCGAGCGTGTGCGCAAGGTCGAGCGCCGCGAGCCAGCCGCGTACCTTTCCGGCCGTCGGCTGCTGGTAGTCCCCGCCGTCGCCGCTGCGCAGCGCGAGGTCGCACGCCACGCCCAGCGCGCGCAGCAGCGCCCACTGCCGCAGCACGCCGCGCTCCGCCTCCGCGCACCACACCGGCAGGTCGCCCGAGATGCCCTGCGCCCAGAGCGCGGGGCGCGCAAGCTGCTCCGGCACGGCGTCCGCCGCCACGCTCGGAAACAGCAGGGGAGAGACCGCCGCCATCGCGTCATCGAGTTCCGCCCCCGTCATGCCGTACTGCGCCGCGAGCTCCGCCGGCAGCGCCGCCGCCATCGCGGGCGGCAGCACGAGCGCGCGCTGCGCCGCCGTGAACGCATCGTCCTCGCGCGCGCCCACGCCGAGCGCAAAGCGCACGCGCCACGGTGTGTCCGGCGCTGCCTGCA
>ONIG01000025.1 GCA_900317855.1 uncultured Eubacteriales bacterium
GTTTTGCAGCCCGAAGGCGAACACGATCTGCTTGATGAGCGGAAACGCGAACGCGATGTGGATCGCCGCCGTCACAAGCGGCAGGAAGAACATGAGCAGTACCTGTGTGCGGATGGTCGCCTTGACCTCCTTCGGCGTCATGCCGACCTGCTGCATGATGCGGAAGCGGCCGCAGTCGTCATAGCCCTCGGAGACCTGCTTGTAGTAGATGATGAGCACCGTCGCAAACAGGAACACGAACCCGAGGAAAAAACCGAGGAACAAAAAGCCGCCGTACATGCTGCGCAGCGTGGGATAGCCGTCGGCGCGCACGTCGGACGACCAGCCGATGTGCGCATCCGTGACCGCCTGCTGGAAGGCCGCGTCGCTCCAGACCGTGTTCATGGCATTGAGCTGCTCGTCGGTCGAACCGGTAGGTGTACTTGAGCGTGCTGAGCGTGCCGCCGTTTGCGTTGGCATGCTCATTTTGCCGCGCACGCAGCTCGAGCATGCTGTCGAGATCCGGCACGACCAGATAGAGTGTGCGCACGCCCATGATGGAGCTGCCGCTGTCGAGCGGGAAGCTGTCGAGCTGCCGCAGGCGGAACGTGCGGTCGCAGATCATCACCGTGTCGCCGAAGGGCTTGCCGTCCGTCCAGGCTAGGGCCTCGTCCGGCGCGAGCGTGACGGGTTCGCCCGTCAGACTGGCATAGCCGTCGGCGTCCGTGACCCAGACGGTGAGCGCGTTGGAGAGCTGATACGACGTCTGCGTCACGTGCGTGACATCGAGCGTCGCATCATCCTCGCGCATCATGGACAGGTTGATCGCGCGATAGCCGTGCACATGGCTCTGCGTGAGACCCGTGCCCGCCACGGCAGCGTCGACCACCTGCACGACCGGTGCAACATCGGGGACTGCGTCCGTGTCGCTGCCGGCCGAGAGCGTGAGCGTCACGTCCTGCGGCCAGCGCACGGCGGCGTAGGCATCCAGCCCCTTGTACAGGCTCACCGTGGTCGAGACCGTCACGAGCACCATCGTCGAGAGGATGCAGATGCTCGCAAGGCCGGCCGCGTTGCGGCTCATGCGGTAGATGAGACCGGAGACGGTGGCAAAATGGCTGGTTTTATAATAGTAGCGCCGGTTTTTGCGCAGCGCCTTGAGGATGACGATGCTCAGCGCGATGAACACGAGATACGTGCCGACGATGACGAGCATGACCGCCGGGAAGAAATACTCGATGGCTGCATAAGCCGTGCGCGTGCGCAGAG
This sequence comes from uncultured Eubacteriales bacterium, assembly GCA_900317855.1. Classification (GTDB taxonomy): domain Bacteria; phylum Bacillota; class Clostridia; order Oscillospirales; family Oscillospiraceae; genus CAG-103. The sequence goes on from ONIG01000025.1 coordinate 1,249, forward strand.
ACATGATATAGCCCGCGGCGAGGCACACCGCGCCGAGCAGCGCGAGGATCCACTTGCTGCGCGGCTCGCGCTCGCCCTCGCTGCTGCCGCGCAGCAGCTGCACGGGGTTCGACAGATGGATGATGCGGATGGTATTGAGCAGGAGCAGCAAAAACAGCACACCAAAAAACACCACCGTATAGCCGATGCTCATCAGGCTGATGTTCAGCCGGAACGTGGTCTCCCCGCCGATGAGCCGCATGAGCACGAGCTGCAGGAGCTTGGAGAACACGCCCGCCGCCACGAGACCGAAAAACAGCGCCATGGCCGCCGTGTACAGCGACTCCCAGAAGAGCACGTAGGAAATGTGGCGCTTTTCCATGCCGAGGATGTTGTAGATGGCAAACTCGCGCTTGCGCTGCTTGGTGAAGGTGCTGTTCGTATAAAAGAGGATGATGGCGGAAAACAGCACCATGATCCACACGCCGACGCCGAGCATCTGGCTGACGTTGTCACCGTGGGCCATGTCGGCAAGATACGGGTCGCTCGCGAGCGTGAGGATGATGCAAAACAGCGCCACGATCACGATGCAGGCCAGCAGATACGGCAGGTAGAACCGGCGGTTTTTCTTCAGATTCGTCGCCGCCAGACGCGGGTAGAGGTTACGCATGGCGCTCACCGCCCGTTGCCAGCATCGTGAGCGTGTCGGAGATCTTCTGATAGAGCTGCTCATCCGTGCTCTCGCCGCGATAGATCTCGTGGAACACCTCGCCGTCCTTGATGAACAGCACGCGCGAGGCGTGGCTGGCCGCCTTGACCGAGTGCGTGACCATGAGGATGGTCTGACCGCCGCGGTTGATCTCCTCGAACAGGTGCAGCAGCTCGTCTGTCGCGCGCGAGTCGAGCGCGCCGGTCGGCTCATCGGCCAGCACGAGCTTCGGCTGCGTGATGAGCGCACGGGCGACGGCTACACGCTGCTTCTGTCCGCCGGAGAGCTCATACGGGAACTTCTGCAGCAGCTGCGCAATGCCGAGCTGCCGGGCGATGGGCGCGAGGCGCGCGGCCATCTCCGTATACGGCCGGCCGGCCAGCACGAGCGGCAGGAAGATGTTATCCTGCACGGAGAACGTATCGAGCAGGTTGAACTCCTGGAACACGAAGCCCAGCTGCGAGCGGCGGAAGGCCGCGATCTCCCGCTCGGGGATGGCGCTCAGCGGCCGGCCGTCGAGCACGACCTCGCCGCCGGTGGGCTTGTCGAGCGCGGCGAGAATGTTGAGCAGCGTGGTTTTGCCGCTGCCGCTCTCGCCCATGATGGCGACGTACTCGCCCTTCTCGACCGTGAAATTCACATCGCTGAGCGCCTGCACCTTCGTGCCGCCGAAGCGGGTGGTATAAATTTTCTGAACATGACGAACTTCCAAAAACGACATAACCGTTACCTCCTGTGTAATGACAGGCTCAGTATAAACCGCCGGGAAAATGGCTGCCATACTTCCGGCTTACATTTTCCCGGCGGAAACTTACGATTCTGTAAGGCTCACTCGACCTCGAGCGCGTCCTGCTGCAGGCCGATGCGCACCGTCGTACCCACGCCCACCTCCGAGGTAATGGCGATCGTGTGGCCGAGCTTTTCGAGGATGCGGCGGCAGAGGTACAGGCCAATGCCGGTCGCGCGCTTATCCGTGCGGCCGTTGCTGCCGGTGTAGCCCTTTTCAAACACGCGCGGCAGATCCTCCGGCGCGATGCCGATGCCCGTGTCGCGGATGCACAGCGTTTTCGGCGCCTCGAGCGTGATGGACACCGACCCGCTGCGGGTGTACTTGAGCGCGTTGGAGAGCACCTGCTCGATGACGAACAGCAGCCACTTTTCATCCGTGATGACGCTGACGTTCAGCGGCGCGTACTCCAGCCGCAGCCTGCGCCGGATGAACTGGGACGCAAACTTGCGCACCGCCTGCCGGACGATATCGTCGAGCAGGTAGTTGCGGATGACATAGTCCGACGACGGGCTCTCGAGCCGCAGGTAGCCGAGCACCATCTCCACATACTGCTCCACGCTCTGCACCTGCTCGAGCAGGGCGCGCTGCTCGTCCGTGTCCGCGTCCTGCAGCAGCAGACGCATGGCGGCGATGGGCGTCTTGATCTGGTGCGCCCAGACGGTGTAGTACTCAACTAAGTCCTGATAGCTGCGCTGGCTGCGGGTCATCTGCGCGCGGCGGTCGGCATCGAGCGCGCGCACGAGCGCCTGATACTGCGCCTCGAGCATGCCGTCCGGCTCCGGCAGCTGTTCGGTGCTGAGCGTGATCTCCTGCTCCAGCCGCTGCAGCAGGCGCAGACGCGCAGCAAAGCGCCGGTAATCGACCGCGAACCACAGCGCCAGCACAAACAGACACACGAGTGCCGCGTATCCCGCCGCACCCAGCGGCAGCCGGTAGAGCCAGAACACGAGCGCGAACACGACCGTGTAGACCGCGAGCGCGATGAGCGCCTTGCGGTTTTCCTTCACATAAGCGCCAAACATGGCCGTTCCCCCCTCACTCGATGAGATAGCCGAGGCCTTTTTTCGTCGTGATATAATCCGGCAGGCCGGCGGCCTCGAGCTTGCGGCGCAGGCGGGCGATGTTGACCGTGAGCGTGTTTTCGTCGACAAAGCTATCCGTCTCCCAGAGCTTTTCCATGAGCGTCTCGCGGCTGACGACGCTGCCCTTGCGCTCGAGCAGCGTCTGCAGGATGCGGTAGTCGTTTTTCGTCAGCTCGATGCGCCGGCCCTGATACGTCAGGCTCGCGTCGGCCGTGTTGAGCACGGCGCCGCGGTGCTCGAGCGTGGGCGCGGGCGCGGCAAAATCATACGTGCGGCGCAAAATGGCCTGGATCTTCGCCAGCAGCACGTTCAGGTCAAAGGGCTTGGCGATGAAATCATCGCCGCCCATGTTCATGGCCATGACGATGTTCATATTGTCCGACGCCGAGGAGAGGAACACGACCGGCACGTTCGACACGCGCCGCAGCTCCTGGCACCAGTGGTAGCCGTTATAAAACGGGAGCGTGATGTCGAGCAGCACGAGCTGCGGGTCAAACGCCGTGCACTCGGCGAGCACATTGCGGAAATCCTCCGCGCAGCGCACGTCAAAGCCCCACGTCGTCAGGTGCTTTTGCAGCGCGGCGGCGATGGCCGCGTCGTCCTCCACGATAAAAATGCGGTGCATGCGATCCCCTCCCGGGCAGAAAAATAGCAGGTGCAGGCAACCCCTGCACCTGTTATTTTACGATAATTTGGCTCCGATTGCAACGGCGGCGTCAATCCCGGCGGCGGTTGCCGTAGAGAAGGATGAGCCGCAGCAGCTGCGCAAACGACACCAGCAGCGCCGCGACATACGTCATGGCGGCCGCCCGCAGCACGCTGCGCGCGCCGCGCAGCTCGTCGTCCGTGAGCAGGTTGCGCGACTCGATGGCAGCCAGCGCCCGACGGGAGGCGTTGAACTCCACCGGCAGCGTCACAAGCTGGAACACCGTCACGAGGCCGAAGAGCAGAATGCCCGCCCAGACGAGCACCGACCAGTTGAAGATCAGCCCCGCGATGAGCAGCGGCCACGACAGGTTCGAGCCGATGCGCGTGGCCGGAATGATAGCCGCGCGGATGCGGATGGGCGCATAGTCCGTGGCGTACTGCACGGCGTGGCCCGCCTCGTGCGCCGCGACGCCGACGGCCGCAATCGACGCGACGCCATACACCTCGTCCGAGAGGCGGATAACCTTCGCCTGCGGGTCGAAGTGGTCGGTGAGCTTGCCGGAAATGTGCTCGATGCGCACGTCGGTAATGCCGTTTGCCTGCAGGATGCGCTGCGCCGCCTGCGCGCCGGTCAGGCCGCTCGTGCAGCGCACGCGCGCGTAGCGCGAAAATGCGCTCTTGACCTGGATCTGCGCGATGAGCGCGATAAGCAGCGCCGGCACGACCAGCAGCAGATACGTGGTATCAAAGCCATAATAATATCCATGGTACATGGCAGTCGGTCCTTTCTGGTTCGTGCTGCTATTTTACCGCCAAAGCGCGCGCGCGTCAACCGGGGACACAGATTTGCGCAGCGCGGTATTTTTTGCGCAAATATCCCCCCTCCGGGCTTGCGCGGCGGTCGTTTTATGTTATACTTGTGTCAAATACACGATAAAGAGTATGGGCGATCCGATCATGATTGATGCACACGACATTCGATTTTCCTACGACGGGCCGGGCGGCCGCCGCTCCCTCAACGGTGCGCAGCTGCACGTTTCCCCCGGCGAGTTTGTAGCCGTGCTCGGGCACAACGGCTGCGGCAAATCCACGCTCGTCAAGCACTTCAACGCCCTGCTGCCGCTGCAGCACGGCACGCTGACCGTCGACGGCATGGACGCTGCCGACCCCGCCAACCGCTGGGCGCTGCGGCGCAAAGTCGGCATGGTGTTTCAGAACCCGGACAACCAGTTCGTGTCCACGATCGTGGGCGAGGATGTTGCCTTCGGGCTGGAAAACTACGGCGTGCCGGAAGACGAGATCCCCGCGCGCGTGGCCGCAGCGCTCGCCGCCGTGGACATGGCAGGCTATGAAAACCGCGCGACGCACACGCTCTCCGGCGGGCAGAAGCAGCGCGTGGCGCTGGCCGGCGTGCTGGCCCTGTCGCCGGACATTCTGGTGTTCGACGAGGCCACCGCCATGCTCGACCCCGACGGCCGGCAGGAGGTGCTGCGCACGATCCACCGCCTGCACAAAGAGCAGCACAAGACCGTCGTCATGATCACGCACTATATTGAAGAAGCCATCGGCGCCGACCGCGTCTATCTCATCCACAACGGCAAAATGATCGCCGACGGCACGGCGCGCGAGATGCTCACGCAGCCGGAGCTGCTGGCCGCGGCAGGACTCACGCCGCCGATGCCGGTGCAGATGTACTACGACCTGAAGCAGGCCGGGATCGTGCTCGCCCGCTGCCCGCTGACGCTCGAGGAGCTTGCGGAGGAACTATGCCGATCACAGTAACGAATCTGACGTGTGTCTACGGCGCGGGGACACCCTTTGAGACCACTGCGCTGCGCGATGTGTCCGTCACGGTCGAAAACGGCAGCTTCGTCGGCATCCTCGGCCGCACCGGCTGCGGCAAGTCCACGCTCATCCAGGTCATGGCCGGCCTGCTCACGCCGACGGCCGGCACCGTCATACTCGACGGGCAGGACATCCACGCCCGCCGCTATGACCGCAGCATCCTGCGGCGCAAGGTCGGCATCGTGTTCCAGTACCCGGAGTGTCAGCTCTTTGAGACGACCGTGGAAAAGGACGTGGCCTTCGGCCTGAAGCACAGCGGCCTGAGCGCCGCCGAAAAGCAGGCGCGCGTGCGCTGGGCGCTCGAAACCGTTGGCTTCTCGTTCGAGAAAGTCCACGACCAGCCGCCGATGGGCCTCTCCGGCGGGGAGAAGCGGCGCGTGGCCATCGCGGGCGTGCTGGCAACGAAGCCGGAGTATCTCATTCTCGACGAGCCGATCGCGGGGCTCGACCCGCTCGGGCGCGAGGCGTTTTTGCAGCTCATCACCGAGCTCAACCGCGGCGGCATGACCATCCTCATGGTCTCACACAACGCCGACTGTCTAGGCGCGTATGCCCGGCGGCTGCTCGTGCTGGAGGATGGGCAGCTCGTGCGCGACGGCACGCCGGAGGAGATCTACGCCGACCTCGACTGGATGCGCGCGCACCGGCTGGGCGTGCCGCAGAGCCGCACCGCCGCCGCGCTGCTGAAGCAGGGCGGGCTGGACATTCCGCAGGACATCGCAAGCTATGACGCGCTGCTCGCGGCCGTGCTGCGCGCGAAGGGCGGTGCCCGCCCGTGAGAGAACACCTGACCGGGCAGTTCACTCCCGGCACCTCGATCCTGCACCGGCTGGACGCGCGGGCAAAGTTTTTCGGCTTTCTCATCCTCATCGCCGCCACCGTGTGCACGGACGCCTGGCCCGGCTATGCGCTGCTGCTCGCCGTCACGGCCGCCGTCGTGGCCATTTGCGGCCTGCCGCTGCGCACCGCGCTCGCGTCCGTGGCGCGCATGGGCTGGTTTTTCCTGCTCATCTTTGTGATGAACGCCCTGTTTTTCGCCACCGACGACGCCATCTGGCACTGGTGGATCCTCACGCTGTCCGTGCCCGGCATCGTGCAGGGCGCGCAGGTGACGGCGCGGCTCGCGCTCATCCTCGTGATGAGCAACGTGCTCACGTGCACGACGCCGCCGCTCGAGATCACCGGCGCGATCCAGACGCTGCTCAGCCCGCTGCGGCTCGTGCGGCTGCCGGTCGAGGACATTGCGATGATCCTGTCCGTCGCCGTGCAGTTCATCCCGACGCTGCTCGAGGAGACCGACACCATCCGCAAGGCGCAGATCGCGCGCGGCGCGCGCTTTGAAAGCCGCCGCCTGCACGAGCGCGCACAGGCCATGCTGCCGCTGATCGTGCCGATCTTTCTCAGCGCCTTCAAGCGTGCCGACGAGCTCGCCATGGCCATGGAGGCCCGCGGCTACCGCGGCGCGCGCGGCCGCACCCGGAAAAAGTCCGTTCCCCTGCCCCTGAGCGGCTGGGGCGCGCTTGCGCTGTGCGCCATCGTGTGCGCAGCGGAAATACTCCTGTAAATCCAAAATCAGAAAGGAACCGAAGTCCGATGCAAACCATGTCTACCGTCAAAAAATCCATCATCACCGCCGTGTGCATCGCCCTGTGCTATGTGCTGCCGCTGCTGTTTCACGGCATTCAGGGCGCGGGCCAGATCTTCTGCCCGATGCACATCCCCGTCTTTCTGTGCGGCCTCGTGTGCGGCTGGCAGTTCGGCCTGCTGTGCGGTCTGGCCGGCCCCGCGCTCTCGAGCGCACTGTGCGGCATGCCCCCGGTGAGCATCCTGCCGTCGATGATGATCGAGCTGGCCGTCTACGGCCTGATTGCCGGCCTCATGATGCGCTGCGTGCGCACGCGGCACGTGTACGCCGACCTCTACATCAGCCTCATCGTCGCCATCGTCGCCGGCCGCGTTGTCAACGGCCTGGTCAATGCGCTCATCTTCGCGCGCGGCAGCTACTCCATGGCCACGTGGGTCGCGGGCTCCGTCGTCAAGAGCTGGCCGGGCACCGTCATCCAGCTCGTGTTCATCCCGAGCATCGTGTTCGCGCTGATGAAGGCACGCCTCATTCCCGAGCGCTACCCGAAGGAGGTGCCTGCCGATGATTGAGCGCAGTGACGTCATTTCGTTTTTCAACCGCTGCGCCCCGAACTGGGACGCGGAAATGATCCGCAATGAGCCGGTCATCCGCACCATTCTTGACAACGCCGGCATCCGCGCGGGCATAGACGTGCTCGACGTGGCCTGCGGCACGGGCGTGCTCTTCCCGGACTATCTGGCGCGGGACGTGCACAGCGTCACCGGCGTAGACATTGCCCCGGAAATGGCCCGGCGCGCCGCCGAAAAGTTCCCGGATGCGCGCGTGACCGTGCTCTGCGGCGACATCGAGACCGTGCCGCTCCCGCAGCCGTTTGACTGCTGCATGGTCTACAACGCCTTCCCGCACTTCCCCGACCCGGCGCGCCTGATCGCGCATCTGGCAACGCTGCTCAAGACCGGCGGCCGCCTGTCCATCGCGCACGGCATGAGCCGCGCCATGCTCGACCGGCACCACGCGGGCTCGGCCAGCACGGTCTCCATCTCGCTGATGAGCGAAACGGATCTTGCCGCGTGCATGGCCCCGTATTTTGACGTGGACGTCGTCATCTCGAACGACCGGATGTATCAGGTCTGCGGCACGAAAAAATAAAAGAATCCCTTCCCGCTTCTTTCCCCAAAGCACAAACGCCCCCGAACCAAAGTTCGGGGGCGTTCAGCGTGTCAAAAACGCCTCGCAGAGTTTGCCGCCCGCAGGCGGCAAGAAGGTGAACGCATTTTCTCTGGCGGCATATGCGGCGGAGAAAATACTTCTCAGGCTGCAAGTGTGGGATTTGTGCACCCAGCAGACTGCAAGCCTTTTGTCGGAAACCCCTTGAGGTTTCCCGACAGTCGAAACACCCCCGAACCGAAGTTCGGGGGTGCTGCCGTTTTTGTGATCACTTGCCGATGAATGTGCTGAGGATGGACGCCATCTCGGCGCGGGTCGTCTCGGCGTTCGGAGCAAGGAGCTTTCCGTCACGACCGAGGATGAGCTGCGCGGCGTTTGCCCACTGCATCTCCGCCAGCGCCCAGGACGGGACATCCGCCGCGTCCGCAAACGCGGACAGGTCCGCGCGCTGCGACGTATTGCGTCCGGCAAAGTTTGCATACGCATACAGCATGACCGCCGTCTGCGCGCGCGTGGCCGGCGCGTTCGGCCGGAACGTGCCGTCGCCGCAGCCGACGACGATGCCGTTTTCAGCCGCCCAAATGACGGCGTCCGTATACCACCGGTCAGCCGGAACGTCCGTGAAGGGATTTTCCGCCGTCACGGCCGGTTCGCCCGCCAAGCGGTAGAGGACGGACGCGAGCATGGCGCGGCTGAGCGCCTGGTCCGGCGCAAAGCTTGTATCGCTCACGCCGACCATGAGGCCGCGCGTGTAGACGCGCTTGACCGCGCTGTACGCCCAATGATCCCACGACACGTCCGTAAACGGCAGGAGCATGCCGGGTTCCTGCGTATAATCCGCCGTGAAGAGCACCTCGATCACATCGCCGTCCTGAAGCTGATACTCGTCCATGGCAACGTCCGGGAAATCATCATTCACGCGGAAGAGCCAGCCGGAGTTTTGCCCCTTGCTGAACTCGGCCACGCGCGTGCCGTCGGGCCGGATGATCGCCTGCACATAGCTGCCCTTGGCCTCATAGGTGTAGCCGTTGGCCGTGAGCACCTGCCGGAACACATCCATCGCCGTCGTGCCCTCGGGCTGATCGTAGACGATGGTCGGCCGGATCCACACATCGGTATCCGTATGCAGCTGGAAGGTGACGGTGCTGGTCGTGACCTGCGGCTCGCTGCTCGTGGGCGCCGTGCCGGCGACGATCAGGCGTGCGGAGACGGCCTGATGGCTCAGCGCCTGGAAGTCCGCGTTGTCCGGGTAGCGCGCGGCGTACTTGCCGAGCGTCTCGCTCGAAAGCTCACTGACGATCGTGACGGCCTTGTGCTCCGTCGCGCGCGTCACGAGCAGGTTTTCGTGGCTGATGACCGCCGGATTCGTCGAGCGGAACAGACGCCACCGCTCGGTGGCCTGCCAGCCGTCCATTGCCACGGGGACGATGCCGCTGCCGGTCAGGTCCGCGTTGTCATACGTCCAGACGAGCGCGCCGTCGGCGCTGCGATGCACCTCCTGGAACGCGTGCAGGTCGGTCGTGATGTAGTTGGGGTCGGTATTCGCATTGCGGATGCCGTCAAAGTAGTGCGCCTTGACCTCGGCCATGAGCGCGAGCTCGCTGTCGATCTCCTGCTGCGTGAGCGGCTGGACAGCGATGACAAAGTCGCGCGAAACGGCCACGCCGCTGTCGGAATCCGTGAGCGTCACGGTGACGGTGACGTCCTTTGCCGCCTCGCCGGGCAGCGGACGGTAGACGTCCACGCGCGCGGCGTTGTTCACATCCGGCGGCACGATGGTGTCGGCATCACTGCTCGTGATGGTCACGGGGGTGTACTTGCCGTCCACGCCGAAGTCATGCGTGGTCGGGAAGTGGATATCGTTGGCTGCAAGATACTTGCCGTCGCGCTGCGTGAGGGGCTCGCCGGTCACGGCGTCGCGCAGACCGCCGTAGGCGGCAAAGCCCGCGTCGAGCTTGGCCTGCAGGTCCTCGCGCGCGGTCGTCTCCTGACCCTTAACGGTCACGGTGAACACCTTGCTGACCGTGATGGCCTGCTCCTGCATGCCCGTGAACTGGAAGGTCACGGTCGCAGTGAGGGTGACGGTCTTGTCCTGCGCGGGCGCTTTGACCACGCCGACATAGGGGTCAAAGCGCGCGTCGGCCGTCTGCTGGTTGCGGTCGCTGACGGCGATCACGGACGGATCGCTGGACGTCCAGGAGATGAGCGCCCACTTTTTGCCGTCGATGACCTTCGGCAGCGTCAGATCCTGCGTGAGCAGGTTCGGATCCTCCCCGGCGGCGCACAGGCCCTCGGTGGTGAGCTTCGCCGTGATCTCGTTCGAGATCGTCGTGCGCACGCGCAGCGCGTCCCAGCCGATGATGACCGGGACCTTCAGCGTCTCGGTCGCGCCGGCTTTGCTGAGCGCGAACGTGACGCAGTAGCTGCCGCAGTGCATGAGCGGCGTGGTGTTCGGGTCTGCATAGAAATACGTGATGGTGCCGTCGGCCGCGACACCCGCACCGCCGTACACTTCCTCGACCTTGGAGACGCTGACCGCGATGCTGCTGTCGTTGAGCTTCGCGCCGAGCATCGCGTTCACGTTCGAGTCGCGGCCGTATTCCGGCGTCAGGGTCACGTTGCCGTCGAGCTGCTCGACGAGCTTGCGCAGCTCGCTCTTGGCGGCTTCCTTATCGATCTCCGCCTGTGACCAGACGCGGATATCAAAATTGCGGTGCGCAGCAGCGTCGCCGCGCGTGAGCGTCGCCGAGAGGGTGACGGTCCGGATGCCGGCGGCCGGCAGCGTCACGGCGCCGGTGGTCGGGTCGATGATGCTGCTGTCCGAGCTCGTCCACGTGATGGCCGAGCCGTTCACGGCCCCGGTCACCGGCAGCGCGATCGTCGTGGCTGCGCGGATATCGGCGGTATTGAGCGTCAGGGCCGAGGCGTCAGCCTGGAGCTTCGCCTCCTCGGCGGAAGCAATGCGGATAGCTCTGCACAGGTCACCGCCATTCACGCGGCAGGCCAGATAGTTCCCGGCCATATTCTCCGGAATGGTGTACTCCCGGCCGGTCGTGCCGGTGATCTCCTTATATGCGTCGGTGCCGGTGTTACCCGCGCTATAGTCTGCGGCCGTGAGATAACACCACTCGATCTTCAGTTTCGGGAAGTTGTCGTAGTCATACTCCCCGCCGCCGAGGACATACACCTTGGCGCGCACCGTCTCGCCCACGGCGACAACACCCTCGAGCTCCACGGTCGTGACCTGGGGAATGACATAGATCGTGAGGCTCGCCGTGATGCCGTCGGCCGTGGCCGCCGTGATGACCGCCTTGCCGGAAGCATTGGCCGTCGCCTTGACGATCACGGACTGGTTGGCCGCGCCCGCGCCCTCCGGCGTCTCGAGCGTGACAATGCCCTCGCCCTCCGTCAGCGTCCAGTCAACGTGCGTGTCCTTGTCCATATCCTTGCAGGCGGCGGTGATCGTCACCTGCGGCTGCGGCTCATTCGCCGTGCGCCAGAGCGTATCCGGGCCGGTCAGCTCGATGCGCGGGTCGGGCTGCACCACTTCGCCTGCCTGCCAGACGAGGATGGGGTAGCCTTTGTTCGCGCCCGCCGTGTCCTCTTTGAAGGCGTTGCCGAGCTTGTCCGCAAGGCCGTCGGGGGAGGTGATGGCAGTCGCCGTTGCAGTGGCGTTGCTCATAAGCTTTTCTTCCACCGGGGCGGCATAGTAGCTGTTGCTGATCGCGCCTTGGAAGTTTGCAGAAATACCTGCGTAATAGGCCCCGTCACTTGTGCCCGTAATCGTACCGACATTATAGCAGTTACCGATCTTGCCCGTCTTACCATTCTTGCCGGTACCGATAGAGCAAATACCGGAAGCGTAATTCTGGCCACTGATCGCGCCGGAATTATAGCAGTTTTCGATGGTAACCTTGGTGTTTCCGGCATAGCCAAGAATACCGGCTGCGCTTCCGGAGCCAGTCACATCCGACAAATTCGCACAGTTCGTAACCGCCAGAGTTCCGGCATTGACTCTGCCAACAATACCGGCCGTTGCGTTTGACGAGCCACTTTTTTTCGTGGAGGTGACAGCTCCGGCAAAAGAGCAGCTGTCGATCGTGGCGCTGGTCTGCATTCTGCCGACAATGCCGCCAACAAAAGCGCTGTTGCTCGCAGAAACATTGCCCTCGACCTTCAGATTCTTGATGGTCGCGCCGCAAACCGTGCCAAACAAGCCCACACCTTTGCTCGAAGTCGAGTTCACCGACAGGCCCTTGATGGTGTGGTTCGCGCCGTCAAATGTGCCGGCATATGCCTCTGTCACATAGCCGGACGGTTCAAATGGTGTCCATGCTTCGCCGCCCAGGTCAATGTCGGCCGTCAGCGTCGCGCAGAGCTTGCTGGACGCCTCCGCATTGGCCATGTCGCGGAACGCCTTGAGATCTGCCGCCGTGGCCAGCAGGTACGGATCGTCCTCCGTGCCGCTGCCGCTGAGCGTGTCCGCGGCCAGTGCCGCCGGCATAAGGCTGAAGACCATCACCAGCACCAGCAGCAGGGCCAGAAACCGTTTTTTCATGTGCTTTCCTCCCAAAACAAAAAAATTCTGCCCGCCGGAATCGGCGGACAGGTGCAGCAAAACCAGCCGAACGAAATTCCTTCGTTCAGCCATGCAACTTCCGGTTCCGGCAGAAATGCCTGCAGCCTTCGGGTGTTCTGACTTATCCGCCTTCCGGCGGCTTCACAGTGACCGACTCGCGGGGCTTTTCACCCGCATTCCCCCTGCCGCCCGAAGCGGCGAAGACTGCGCTGTATGCAGTTCTGAGCGTAGTGTACCACAGCACGGCGCGGTTGTAAATCTCCTTCCGGGCACAAGCGTGAAGAAACGCGAATAAAAAAATTTCCTCCCGGCGGTTACGGGAGGAAAATTTTTGTGCGGGAAACCGCACATTGGGGGGCGGTCACCGGGAGGCGGTTACTCCCGGGAACCAGGGAGAAAAAACAGAAATGGATGAAAAATAGCAAAGTAAAATGGGATCAGCGCTTGATGCTCACGATATCTCTGCCGAGCAGAGCCGTGTAGACGCCGCCGATCACGAGCGCAAGCACACCCAGCAGCGCCATCGCGGCGGAGCCGACGGAGTACGTGCTCATCAAGGAGACAGCGGTGATCTCGATCGCGAGGAACGCAACGAATGCAAGAATGTTCAGCCAAATGTTTTTCATAGCAGCTACCTCCTGAATTTTTTTGGGTTTCGAGGCCGTCGACCGGTCCCTTTGTTTACAATTGCATGATAGCATATCGTCCGTCTGTTGTAAAATTCACAATTTCGAAAGGTGCGTTTTACGTTTTCGATTCAATTAAAATTTTTGATGGTATTCTTTCTTGAAAGTGATAATTTTCCGTCAATCATTCCCTGCTGTTTGCCGGATACCCGAAAAAATGCTTGACGCGGGCCGGATTTGCGACGTATTATATGCTCGAGAAAGAAACGGAACCACATCGGGATAAGGAGGCATCGCCTATGGAACTACGCTTGCTGACCACGTTTTTAAAGGTCGCGCAGCTGCAGAGCTTCTCCAAGGCCGCAGAATCCCTGGGTTATTCCCAGTCCGCCGTTACGGTGCAGGTCCAGCAGCTCGAAAACGAGCTGGGCGTGCGCCTGTTCGACCGCATCGGCAAAACCGTATCCATCACCCACTACGGGCAGGAGTTTATCCCCTACGCGCGCGATGTCGTGTCAGCTGCGGCGCGCGCCGTGTCGTTTACGGTGCAGGAGCGCGATCTGACCGGCACGCTGCGCATCGGCACGATCGAGTCGATCATGACGGCCAGCTTCGGGGAGATCCTGCCGCTGTATCATGAGCACTGTCCGCATGTGAACACGCAGCTGGTCGAGGGCGACACAAAAACGCTCTCGGATATGCTCATGCACAACGAAGTCGACCTCATCTACACGCTCGACGACATGGGCTATGACGCACAGCGTGTCAAGCTCTTCGAGAGCCCGCAGGAGATCGTCATCGTCGCCAGCCCCAAGCACCCGTTCGCTGCCGCCAAGCAGCTCAAGCTGGCCGACCTCGTCAACGAGCCGTTCGTGCTCATGCCGCAGTTCAACAGCTATCGCCACCAGTTCGACATGGAGCTGGCGCACCAGAAGCTGTCGATCCGGCCGTTTCTGGAGCTTGAGAGCACGAGCATGGTCATGCAGCTGCTCGAGCACAACCCCTACCTGTCCGTGCTGCCGCGCTACACGGCACGCCGCCGCGCAGAAGAGGGCCGGCTCGTCATTCTGCCGATCTCAGACTGCCACATGGAGCAGTGGAGCCAGCTGGTGCACCACCGCGACAAGGTGCTCACGCCGCAGATCCGCGCCATGGTCTCCGTCATCGCGCAGGTCGAGAACATTCCGCTGCATCTCGAGGATTGACGCGGCGAAAAAAGCAAACAAAAACAGCCCCCATCGTCCGATGGGGGCTGTTTGCTGTCTGTGAACAGAAACTCAGTCGGTCACGTACGGCAGGAGGGCGATCTGACGCGCTCTCTTGATGGCCTCGGTGAGCTCGCGCTGATGCATCGCGCAGGTGCCGGTCGTGCGGCGCGGCAGGATCTTGCTGCGCTCGGACAGGAAGCGGCGAAGCTTTGCGGTGTCTTTGTAGTCGATATAAGTGCACTTGTCCACACAGAACTGGCAAACTTTTCTGCGTTTGCGGTTCTTGCTCTTATCTCTGTCAAAAGCCAAGACTGTAATCCTCCTTTATCAAAATCAGAACGGCAGGTCGCCGTCATCGTCGTCCAGCTCGGAAAAGGCGCTGCCGCCCTGGGGGACATTGTCATATCCGCCATAGCTGCCGCGGTGAGCCGGTGCCGATGCGCTCGGCGCTGCCGGACGAGGCGCATCGCCGCCGTCGCGGCGCTTGCTCTCGCCGAAGTAGACATTGTCCGCCACGACCTCCGCGCTGCGGCGCTTTCCGCCTTCACGGTCGGTCCAGTCGCGGATCTGCAGGCGGCCGCTCACGGCGGCCATGCTGCCCTTGGTGAAGTACTTGGAGACGAACTCCGCCGTGCTTCTCCATGCGACAATGTCGATGAAGTCCGTCTGCCGCTCGCCGCCGTCACGGCCGCCGAAATCACGGTCGACCGCCAGCGTGAACGAAGCCACGGGGATCTGGGACTGGGTATAACGAAGCTCGGGGTCACGGGTCAGACGGCCCATGAGCACAATGTGGTTCAGCATTGCCGTGCCTCCTTATTCCGGGCGACGGGTGATCAGGGAGCGGAGAATACCGTCCGTGATGCCCAGCACACGATCCAGCTCGGCCGGGAAATCCGGACCGCTGGTGAACTTGACGAGCACGTAGTAGCCCTCAGAAATGTAGTTGATCTCGTAAGCGAGCTTGCGCTTACCCATCTCCTCCATTTCCTCCAGCGTGCCGTTCTGCTCGACAAGCGCCTTGAACTTCTCGACGACTGCTGCAGTCTCTTCCTCCGACAGATTGGGGTTGATGATATACATCAGTTCGTACTTTTCGGTGGTTTTTGCCATTTCAGTTGCACCTCCTTCTGGTCTAGTGGCCCTCATCTCAAATGAGAGCAAGGATCACCCGCGTCAATACGCAGGCCATATTATTATACCTGAAAAAGCGGGAAAGTCAATCCTTTTTTGCACTTTCCGGCGTATCGAGCACGTGCACGTTCATCTGCGGGTAGGACATGGACACACCGTGGGCGTCAAACGCCGCGCCGACGGCCTCCATGAGGTCATAATACACGGTCCAGTAGTCGGCCGTTTTGCACCAGACGCGCACCGTGTACTCGATATTGCTCTCCCCGTAGCCCGACACACGCACGAACGGCTCCGGCTCCGGCAGGATGCCGGACACGAGCGACACGGCGTTGTGCAGCGCCGCCTTCACCTGCTCCGGGCGGCAGGTATAGTCCGCGCCGAACGTCAGGTCCACGCGCCGCTGCGGTTCGCGGTTGTAATTGACGATCTTGGACGCCGAGAGGTCGCTGTTCGGCACGTAAATATCCTTATTATCCAGCGTGCACAGCTGCGTGTAGATCAGGCCGATGTCCTTGACCGTGCCGCTCACGTTGCCGGCCTCGATGAAATCGCCGTCCTCGAACGGCCGCGTGAGCAGGATGGTGATGCCGCTCATGGCGTTGGACAGGCAGTTTTGCACCGAGAGCGACAAAGCCAGACCGAGCAGGCTGAACACGGCCAGCAGCGCCGTGACGTTAAAGCCGAGACTGTCGGCCACAATGAGGATGGCCATGAACTCCAGCGCGATCTTGAGCACCTTGAGGATGAAACGGCTCAGGCTCTCCGACAGGCGCGAGTGCGCCGAGATGCGCCGCGCGACGCGCATGACGAGCCAGATGACGAGCACGCAGATCACGAGCGTGATGGCGGAGGTGATGAGCTTTTCGAGCGTGAGACTGCCGAGGCTGAAGCCGATGGCGTTGTTCACGTCCTCGATGCTGTCTTTCGTGGATTCGAGCGCGTTCTGATAGGTATCTGTATTCAAACGGCGGTCTCCCCTTTCGTGCAGGATTCAATCTTGTATTTAGTATACGCCATCCCCCGCCGGTTTTCAACACGTTCCGGCGGGCGGGGTGTTGGAGAAGGCTTGTGGTGGTGCCTTTTTGCGCTGAAAAGCGCAAAAAGGCGGGGCTGAGATCAGCCCCGCCTGCGTGGGTAGGAAAAATTATGCCTCGTCGTAGAGCTTCTTGAGCTTGAGCAGGTGCTCGTAGCGGGCCTTGGCGTTCGACTCGGACTTGGCGAACAGCTCCTCGGCGCGATCCGGGAACTCGTTGGTCAGGCGGGCGTAACGCGCCTCGTTCATGAGGAAGTCGCGGTAGCCGCCGGCCGGCTCCTTGCTGTCGAGCGCGAAGGGCTTTTCAGCGGACGGATCGTAACGGAACAGGTTCCAGTAGCCGCAGTCGACCGCGCGCTTCATCTCGCCCTGGCAGTTGGTCATGCCGCCCTTCTTGATGCTGTGCATCTCGCAGGGGGCGTAGCCGATGATCAGGGACGGGCCGGGGTAAGCTTCCGCTTCCTTGATGGCCTTGATGGTCTGCGCCGGGTTGGCGCCCATAGCGACCTGCGCCACGTAGATGTAGCCATAGCTCATGGCGATCTCGGCAAGGCTCTTGCTCTTGAGCTCCTTGCCGGCAGCCGCGAACTGCGCGACCTGGCCGATGTTGGAGGCCTTGGACGCCTGTCCGCCGGTGTTGGAGTAGACCTCGGTGTTGAAGACGAACACGTTCACGTCCTCGTCCTGCGCCAGGACATGGTCCAGGCCGCCGAAGCCGATGTCGTAAGCCCAGCCGTCGCCGCCGAAGATCCAGCAGCTCTTCTTGTTGAGGAAGTCCTTGTTGGCCATGATGCGCTGGTAGCGCTCGCAGTCACAGGCGGGCTTGGCCTCCATGGCAGCGAGGAACTCCGCCGTGGCGGTCTGGTTGGCCTCACCGTCGTTATAGGTCTCGAGGTACTTCTTCGCAGCTGCGACCTTAGCGGGATCCTTGCCGTTTTCGGCGATGTAACGGATGTCTTCCGCCAGATCGTCGCGGATCTTCTTCTGGCCGAGGTACATGCCGAGGCCGTGCTCCGCGTTATCCTCGAACAGGGAGTTGGCCCAGGCGGGACCCTTGCCTTCCTTGTTGACGGTGTACGGGCTGGTGGCAGCCGGGCCGCCCCAGATGGACGAGCAGCCGGTCGCGTTGGAGATCATCATGTGATCGCCGAACAGCTGCGTGATCAGGCGGGCATAGCTCGTCTCGGCGCAGCCGGCACAGGAGCCGGAGAACTCGAGCATGGGCTGCCGGAACTGGCTGCCCTTGACGGTGAAGTCCTGAAGCTCCTTCTTCTCGGCGACCTTGGCGACCATGTAGTCGAACACGGGCTGCTGATCTTCCTGGCTCTCGAGCGGCTGCATCGTCAGCGCGCCGACCGGGCAGACGTGCGTGCAGACGCCGCAGCCCATGCAGTCGAGCGGAGAGATGGCCATGGAGAACTTGTAAACGCCCTTGCCGGCGCCGACCTTGAAGTCGACTGCCTTGGTCTGCGCGGGCGCGGCGGCCAGCTCGTCGGCAGTGAGCGCGAACGGGCGGATGGTCGCGTGCGGGCAGACATAGGCGCACTGGTTGCACTGGATGCACTTGGCACTGTCCCACTCGGGCACGGAGACGGCCACACCGCGCTTCTCATACGCGGAGGCGCCGAGCTCGAACGTGCCGTCGGCGTGATCGACGAACGCGGAGACCGGCAGGCTGTCGCCGTCCATCTTGTCGACCGGAGTGAGGATGTCGCGCACCATCTTGACGGTGGCCGGACGGCCGGCCAGCTCCTTGGCGGGCGCTTCGTCCACGGCGTCGGCCCAGTCGGCCGGAACGTCGATCTTCACATACGCGGTCGCGCCGAGGTCGATGGCCTTGTAGTTCATCTCGACCACGTCCTCGCCCTTCTTCATGTAGGAGGCCTTGGCCTTCTCCTTCATGTAGCGGATGGCGTCCTCTTCCGGCATGATCTTCGCCAGAGAGAAGAACGCGGACTGCAGGATGGTGTTGTTGCGCTTGCCCATGCCGATCTGGATGGCCAGGTCAATGGCGTTGATCGTGTAGAGCTGGATGTTGTTGCGGGCAATGTAGCGCTTGGCGGAAGCGTCCAGATGGTGGCTGAGCTCCTCAGGCGTCCACTCGCAGTTGATCATGAACACGCCGCCGGGCTTGACGTCCTGGACCATTTTGAAGCCCTTGGTGATGTAGGACGGGTTGTGGCAGGCCACGAAGTCGGCCTTGTTGATGTAGTACGGGCTCTTGATCTCGTGATCGCCGAAGCGCAGGTGGCTGATGGTCACGCCGCCGGTCTTCTTCGAGTCGTACTGGAAGTAAGCCTGCACGTATTTATCGGTGTGGTCGCCGATGATCTTGATGGAGTTCTTGTTCGCGCCGACGGTGCCGTCGCCGCCGAGACCCCAGAACTTGCAGGCGATGGTGCCCTCGGCGGAGGTGTCGGGCGCGTCCTTCTCCGGCAGGGAGAGGTTGGTCACGTCGTCGACGATGCCGATGGTGAACTGACGCTTCGGCGTGTCGCGCTTGAGCTCTTCGTAGACCGCGAACACGGAGGACGGCGGGGTGTCCTTGGAGCCGAGGCCGTAGCGGCCGCCGGTGACGACGATGTCGTTGCGGCCGGCGTTGGCCAGCGCGGTGACGACATCGAGGTACAGGGGCTCGCCCTGTGCGCCGGGCTCCTTCGTGCGGTCGAGCACGGCGATCTTCTTACAGGTCGCCGGGATGGCCGCAATGAGCTTGTCGGCACGGAACGGACGGTACAGGCGGACCTTCACGAGGCCGACCTTCTCGCCGTGGGCGTTGAGGTAGTCGATGACTTCCTCGGCCACGTCGCAGATGGAGCCCATGGAGATGATGACACGGTCAGCATCCGGAGCGCCATAGTAGTTGAAGAGCTGGTAGTTGGTGCCGAGCTTGGCATTGATCTTGCCCATGTACTCCTCGACCAGCTCCGGCACGGCGTCATAATATTTATTGGACGCCTCACGGTTCTGGAAGAAGATATCGCCGTTTTCGTGGCTGCCGCGCATCTGCGGATGCTGCGGGTTCAGGCCGCGCTGACGGAAGGCATTGACCGCATCCATGTCGACCATCTCGGCCAGATCGTCATAATCCCAGACGGCGATCTTCTGGATCTCGTGCGAGGTACGGAAGCCGTCAAAGAAGTTCAGGAACGGGACGCGGCCCTTGATGGCGGCCAGGTGCGCCACGGGGGACAGATCCATAACTTCCTGCACGTTGCCCTCGGCGAGCATGGCAAAGCCGGTCTGGCGGCAGGCCATGACGTCGGACTGATCGCCGAAAATGGACAGCGTGTGCGACGCGAGCGCACGGGCCGTCACGTGGAACACGGCCGGGAGCAGCTCACCGGCCATCTTGTACATGTTCGGGATCATGAGCAGCAGGCCCTGAGAAGCGGTGTACGTCGTGGTCAGAGCGCCGGCATTCAGCGAACCGTGGACAGCGCCGGCTGCGCCGGACTCTGCCTGCATTTCCTGCACACGGACTTTCGTGCCAAAGATGTTCTTGCGGCCGGCAGCGGCCCACTGATCGACCAGGTCGGCCATCGGGCTCGACGGGGTGATCGGGTAAATGGCAGCCACTTCCGTGAACGCGTAGGACACGTGGGCGGCAGCGTTGTTGCCGTCCATGGTAACGAGCTTTCTTGCCATAAACTTCATCTCCTATTTCTCTTATATGTTATCCTATATTCGTGCAATGGGCACCTATCCGCCCATTCACGTCAATATGATAACACAGTTTCAAAAAAACGTAAATAATAGTTTTTTTGATTCTTGTTTCATTTTTCGAAACATAACTATTGAAAACGTGCAAGTTTCCGGGTGAAAACCGGCGTTTTCACGGAAAATGTCCAGTTTTTTCGCTAATTTTTCGCTTGTGATTTCTCACCTATTGTTATATAATATATCACTGCTGTTAAGAAAGGGGCTGTCTACATGGTCAAAATCGAACAATCGAATGGCACCATCAGCATCACCAACGAAGTATTCACCAACCTTGCAGGCGACGCCGCGACCAGTTGCTTCGGCGTGAAGGGCATGGTCGGCCGCAGCAAAGACAGCGGACCGTTCCAGCTCCTGCGCCGCGAATCCATGTCCAAGGGCGTCAACGCCACGTTTGCCGACGACGGCAGCATCTCGCTGGAGCTGCACATTGCGGTCGATCACGGCGTGAACATTTCCGCGCTTGCCCACAGCATCATCAACGAGGTCAGCTACAAGGTCAATCAGGCCACCGGCGTGCCCGTGGCGCGCGTGGACGTGTACGTGGACACCATGTTCCTCGATTAAGCAGGAACTTCGCACCGCTTCCCTCCCGGGAGCCGCGCTTCCGGGCCATTTTCATTCCCCCTGTCGGAGGTGTACAGATTTGAGAGAGATCATTGATGCCGCAGCGCTTCGGGAAATGCTCCTGTGCGCGAACGCGGCACTGGAAGAAAACAAACAGAAGATCAACGAGCTCAACGTCTTCCCCGTTCCGGACGGCGACACCGGCACGAACATGAGCCTGACGATGAACTCGGCCGCCATCGAGCTCGGCCGCAAGCAGACCGAGACCGTCGGCGCCGTGGCCGATTGCGCCGCAAGCGCGCTGCTGCGCGGTGCGCGCGGCAACTCCGGCGTCATTTTGTCGCTGCTGTTCCGCGGGATCGCCAAGTCCCTCAAGGGCCGCGAGACCGCAAGCGTTGCGGAATTTGCCGCCGCCGTCTCCGCCGGCGTGGACGCCGCCTACAAGGCCGTCATGAAGCCGGCCGAGGGCACGATCCTCACCGTCAGCCGTCTGGGCGCGCAGGCCGCCGTGGCCTTCGCCAAGGACAGCACGGACTTTGAGGGCATGCTCGACGCGCTGCTCGTCGCCGCGCGCGAGGCGCTGGCCGACACACAGAACATCAACCCCGTGCTGCGCCGCGCAGGCGTGGTCGATGCCGGCGGCGAGGGCTTCGTGCTCGTCATGGACGCCATGCTCGGCTATCTGCAGGGCCGCACCGCCGCTCCCGTGACCGCCGCCGCTCCGGCTGCCGCCCAGGCGCCGAAAGAGGGTGCGGACTTCTCCGAGTTCGACACCGGCGAGATCACGTTCGGCTACTGCACGGAGTTCATCGTCGCGCGCGAAAACAGCAAGAGCCCGGAGCTCCTGCGCTCGTTCCTGAAAAATCTCGGCGACTGCGTCGTCGTAGTCGACGATGATGAGATCATCAAGGTACACGTGCACACGAACGTGCCCGGCGAGGTGCTGACCGAGGCGCTGACCTACGGCCCGCTCCAGACCGTGAAGATCGAGAACATGCGCAACCAGCACACTGCGCTCTCCGGCAAGGACGCTGCCCCCGAGGCCGCTGCCGGCACCGCCGCCGAGGCGGAGGCCGAGCCCGAAGTTGCCAAGCCCGAAAAGCAGTTCGGCGTCGTGGCCGTGTCTGCCGGCGAGGGCATGGCCAACCTCTTCCGCGAGCTGGGCGTGGACCGCGTCGTCACCGGCGGCCAGACCATGAACCCCTCCACGGAGGACATCCTCACCGAGGTCAACAAGACCCCGGCGGAGGTCGTGTTCGTGCTGCCGAACAACAAGAACATCATCATGGCCGCCCAGCAGTGCATCCCGCTGTCGGACAAGAAGGTCATCGTCATCCCGACCAAGACCGTGCCGCAGGGCATCACCGCGATGCTCTCGTTCGACCCGGCGAGCGCCGAGGACGTCATCGAGGCGGAGCTGAGCGCCGCGATCGAGAGCGTGCACACCGCGCAGATCACCTATGCAGCGCGCGACTCCGACTTTGACGGCCACGACATCCACAAGGGCGAGTATCTGGCGCTGATGGACGGTGCGCTGCTCGGCAGCGACGCCGACCTCGACAAGGTACTGACCAGGATCGCGGACGCCGCCAATGATCTCGACCCCGAGATCGTCTCCATCTACTACGGCGAGGACGTGCAGGGTGATGCCGCCCAGCACGCGGCCGACCTGCTCGGCGAGCGCCTGCCGATGGCGGACGTGAACGTCGTCAACGGCGGCCAGCCGGTGTATTACTACATGATCTCGTTTGAATAAAACGTGCACCATAAGACAGCAAGGCGCCCGGACGAAATGTCCGGGCGCTTTGCTATATGTTTTTTGAGGCGGCGCGCCCCGGCTGCACCGGGGCGCGCTGTTGTTTTTATTGCTCCTGCGCGCGGATAAGGTTCTTGTAGAAATCGACCGCGCCGGGCAGACAGCTGTACTCGATGTTCTCATTGAGGCCATGCATGCCCTTCATCTGCTCCGGGCCGTAGATCACGGGGGCGAAGCGCACGCAGCTGTCGCAGATCTCCTGATAGAAGTGCGCGTCCGTCGCGCCGGTCATGACATAGGGGCTGACGGGCAGGCCGGGGAACGTCTCGCCGATGACCCGCTCCACCTGGCGGAACGCCTCGCCGTGGATGTCCACGGGCTCGGAGTAGTCGTTTGTGTGCACGACCTCCATCTCCAGACCGTGCTTTTCGGCGAGCCGGCGGATGATGGCGAGGCTCTCCTGCTCGCCCTGATGCGGGATGAAGCGCATGTTCGCGCCCAGCGTCGCCTCCTGCGGCAGAACGTTGTACGCGTCCGAGCCGGACTGCATCGTGAACGCGATCGTCGTGCGCAGCATGGCCCCCGCCTGTGCCGACACGCGCGGCAGCACGACCTTCATCAGCGGGGCAAACAGCCAGAGATTGCCCATCACGAGCCGCAGGCCGAACGGCGCATACGGCGCCAGGCGCGTGAACATGGCCGTGACCTCGGGCAGAAACTTCTTGCGGAACGGTGAATGCTTTTCCACATCCGTCACGAACGCGGACAGGCGCGCGATGGGGGTGTTCGCCGTCGGGGCGCTGGCGTGACCGCCGGTGCTGCGGGCGGTAAACTTCACGTCCGCCTTGCCCTTTTCAAACACGCCGACCATGGCGAAGTTGCCGGGGATGCCGCCGATCGGCTCGGTGATGATGCCGCCGCCCTCATCGCAGACGAGAAACGGCCGCACGCCGCGGCGCTTGAGCTCGGCGACGAGCTTCGGCGCGCCGTCGCCCGCCCACTCTTCCGTGCAGGACGAGGCAATATAAACATCGTTGGCCGGTTCGTATCCGGCAGCGAGCAGCTCCTCGACCGCCTGGAAAAACGCCATGACCGAGCACTTGGTGTCCGACGCGCCGCGGCCCCAGACCTTGCCGTCGGCAATGTCGCCGGAAAACGGCGCGTGCACCCACGTGCCCTCGGCGGGCACAACGTCCTGATGGCTCATGAGCACGATCGGGCGGTCGTGCGCGCGGCCCGGCCAGTAATAGAGCAGGTTGCCGTCAATGTCCGTGCGCGCGAGCTTTTCATGCACGAGCGGGAAGAGCTCGGCCAGCAGGGCGTGGAAACGCTCAAACTTTTCCGGCTCGCGGACGTTGGCGTGCGACGTGGTATCGCACCGGATCATGGCAGAGAGCTTCTCGGCGTAGGCCATGGCGCGGTCGGGATCCGGCTGCGGCTGATAGCCGGACGTTTTGCGCGGTGTGAGCGCGGCGTGCGCCACGGCCGCTCCCAGCGGGGCCAGCGGCGCGAGCGCGAGATAACCGGGACGGAACTTCATTTGACCTCTGCCTCCTTTTTCTGCTTGCGGTACATGCTGTAGGCAATGCCGATGGCCAGTGCGCCGCTCGGAATGATCATGAAGCTCGTGGAGCTCGTCAGCGACGGGACGAGCATGAACAGCAGGCTCATCACGACCAATGGGGCGACGGCGACCTGCACGTTCTTGCGGAAATACTGATACGCCATCGCGCCGAAGAGCGCCGGGACGACGTTTGCAAACGCCGGCTGGAGCACGGGGCTCTGCAGCACGGGCTGCAGCGGTACGAGCAGCGCCACGCCGAGCGCGAGCACGACGATGGTCACGAGCGAGGATGTTGCGATCGAGAGCGTCGAGATGATCTCGTTTTCGGCCGTGCCGGTCTTGGTGCCGACGATGTCGCGCGCGTTGACCGCGCACGGGATCTTCATGTTGATGAGGTTGCCGGTGATGAAGGCGAGGTAGCCGCCGCCGGCGCCGAGCATGGGCGTGTAGATGAGAAACTCCGCCACGCTGCTGACAGTCCACACAAGGCCGACGGACAAAAAGCCCTTGGCAACGGCGCCCAAATCAGGCATGGCGCCGAGGAACGTGCCGATGAGAAACGGCGCACCGACGAGCAGCACGAGCGTGATCGCGCTCACGATGCGGCCGAGGACGTGCGTCCGGCGGTTGAACTGCTCAAGATATGCTTTGCGTTCGGTTTCGTTCATGATGTCCCCTCCTCACAGCCGCACGAGCACGGCCGCCGCCATGCCGATGAGCATACTGCCGGCGATAGAGAAGCTCTCCAGCCAGGCCATGTTCTTTTTTTCCGACAGGTACACAAACAGCGCCATCACCGCAGCCGACACGGCCACGACGATCAGCGGCGTCCAGTCGCCGGTGCAGGTGAACAGCCCCTCGCCGGACACAAACGCGCCGATGTAGCTGCCGATGTACGCGCACACGAGGCCGATGAACATGGCCGTCATGGCGCTGTCGCCGAAGCCGACGCCGGAGGCCGACTTGGCCCCGTCGTTGCCGAGGCGCTTGAGGTAGCGCTTGTTGAAGAAGATCGACAGGATCATGCCCCACATGATGCACACGCTCATGAGCAGGGCGATCGTCGTGAAGCCCTGCGGCGTCATCTCGGCGGCGGACAGGGCGTGCATGCCGACCTGCTCGGCTGCGGCCTGGGCGACCTGCGTCTCATAGTGCAGCGCGCCGATGACGGACAGACGCAGCCACGGCCACGGCGTGCCGAGGCTGCCGGACAGGGCGATGACGCCGAGCAGGATGCCCACGCTCGGCAGGACCGAAAACGTGGCGCTCGACGTGATGGCGCGCTTCATGCGCGCGGGGTCGATGCCGATGGCAAGACCCGCGCGATAAGAGCGCACAAGGAAAATGACGCACACCACCGCAACGAACGCGATGATGCCGCCGCAGATCGCGTACATGGGTACGCTGTTGAGCTGGGCTAAGATGTTGTTCATAGACGTTTCCCCTCTCCGGCGGATGCCGGTCTCTATATGGAAAGGCCCGCATGGCAGCGCCATGCGGGCTTTTCACAGCTTATTGCGCGCCGCCGACCGGCCCGGACACGGCCGGGCGGATGTTGGATGCGGTCAG
This sequence comes from uncultured Eubacteriales bacterium, assembly GCA_900317855.1. Lineage (GTDB taxonomy): Bacteria > Bacillota > Clostridia > Oscillospirales > Oscillospiraceae > CAG-103. Next base: position 26,810 of record ONIG01000025.1, read on the forward strand.
GTAAGACTGGAACACCAATATGCCCGCGACGGCTGCCAGCATGAGCTGCTGCCCGCCTGCGCGGTCATCCGGCAGCGCCGTGATGCACAGGAAGGCCGCAAACTGGCTCCAGAAAATGCTCTTGATCGCCTTCGGGCGGCCGTAGGCAAAGCCGGCAAGCTGATAAAACGCGATGAGCGCGGCGCACAGCGCCAGGATCTCGACCGCGTAGGCGGAAATGGTGGGGTTGATGATATTGACCTTATAGCTCACGATCAGCCAGAACACAAGCAGCACGATCGGCATGGACGCGCAAACGACGGTGCCGGAGGTTGCCTCCCCGTCCCCGATCGAGAGCATCTGCCAGATAAACGCCGCCCCCGTCACGATCGCCAGCACAGCCAGCACCCGCTGCAGTCCGGGCGACGAGAGCGTGCCGGAGCTGATCATCAGCCAGGCGCCGCCGACCGCCAGCAGCGCGCCGAGCACGATGCCGCCGATAGTGCGCACGCGCGGCGCTGCGGCAAAGGCCGCCGGAAGCGAATCCGGAAAGCTGGTGTGCGGCTGGTTTTTCATCCGGAAGCAGACCACGGCCAGCACGACCGCGGCGATGACGATCATCAGCGCGACGGCATACGGCCAGATGCTGCCGCGCACGGCGAGGCCGGTCTCGGCTTCAAAACAGACCTGATCCTGCAGCCAGCGGAAAAAGGTCCCGAACGCTGCCAGCACAGCCGTGCAGCAGCAGATTACCCAAGCATTTTTGCGCATAACAAACTACCTGTCCCAATACATATTGAATAGACTTATTTTATACTGATTTCCCCCCTGCGTCAAGGCGCAAAACGCCCCCGCAGGGCAGAAAGGAGGTGGCGCGCGTGCGCAAAGTTTTTCTGCTGTCACTGCTGCTCGTGGTGCTCTCGCTCGTGATCCCGTTGCTCGTGGTCACGCTCGGCCCCGCGCCGGAGCCCGCGGCGCAGCCCGTCCCGTCCGTGACGGCGTCGGCCGCCGTCGCGCCCGACAGCGAGACGGCCATCACGGCGCTCAGCGGCGGCGCGCTTGTCGAGACGACGATGGCCGACTGGCTGCCCGGCGTCGTGGCCGCCGAGATGCCCGCGTCCTTCGCGCCCGAGGCGCTGCGGGCGCAGGCGGTCGCCGCGCGCACGTACATCCTCCAGCGCGTGCGCGGCGGCGCGGCCAACCACCCGGAGGCCGGCGTCTGCGACCAATACACCTGCTGCTGCGCGCGCAAGGACGACGCCGCGCTGCGCGAACAATGGGGCGCGGACTACGCGCGCAACATGGCGCGCATCCGCCAGGCCGTGACCGACACGGACGGGCAGTACCTCACCTACGGCGGGCAGCTCATCCGCGCGGTGTTCCACGCCTCGTCCGCCGGAGCGACCGAGAGCAGCGCCGCGCTCTGGAGCGGCGACGCGCCGTATCTCGTGAGCGTATCCTCCCCCGAGACGGCGCAGGACGTGCCGAACTACGTCTCGACGGCCGAGATCGCGGCCGACGCCGTGCGCGCGGCCGTACTCGACCGCTATCCGGACTGCGTGCTCGGCGACGACCCGGGCACATGGTTCGGCACGCCGGTGCTCGATGACAGCGGCCGTGTGGCGAACATCCCCGTCGGCTCCGAAACGCTCACGGGCGCGCAGGTGCGCGCACTCTTTTCCCTGCGCTCGGCGGCGTTTTCCGTCGCGTACAGCGGCGGGACGTTCACCTTCACCGTCACGGGCAGCGGCCACGGTGTCGGCATGAGCCAGTACGGCGCAAACGTCATGGCCCTGCGCGGCAGCGGGTATGCCGACATTCTCGCGCACTACTACCCCGGCACGACGCTCATCCGTGCGGAGGGGTAGACGCAAAAAAAGAGACGTTCTCAGAACGTCTCTTTTCTTTGTTTATCGTGCGTTTACTTCTGCATCGTGGCATCCGTGTACGTGTTTTCGTCCACATAATAGACCGTCACATCCGCGGTGGCCAGCAGCACGCCCTCGGCGTTGAACACTTCCGCCACGGCAAGACCGGTCGTGCGGCCTTCCTTGACGACACGGCCATGCGCTATGAGCTTCGGCGTGTCCTTGGCCGGACGCAGGAAGTGAATGCTGCTGTCGAGCGTCACGGTGATGCGCCCGCCGGTGCGCACAGCGACGCCGGTCGCCACATCGCAGAGCGTGAAGATCAGCCCGCCATGGGCCATGTTGAGCGGGTTCATGCCGTCCTGCGTCATTTCGACCTCCACAACGCTGGTGCCTTCGCCGACCTCGGTGACAACGACGTGATTGTGCGAATTGAAGCCCTGAAATTGATTGTAACGAAACGGATCGAGATAAATTGCCTTGTTTTCCTCTTGGGTATTCTGTGCCATGTTGGGGTACGCCTCCGTCCAGATTGCTATTCAGGACGTTATCGTACCATGTTCGCGCGTTTTCGTCAAAATAATTTTTCCGTCGTGCACCTCCGCCGTCACGACATCGCCCTGCCGGAGCGTGCCGTCAAGCAGCATGCCCGCCGCCTGGTCAGCGATCGTGCTCTGGATGGCCCGGCGCAGCGGCCGCGCGCCGTACACGGGGTCATACCCCGTGGCCGAGAGCGCATCGAGCGCCGCATCCGGCACCTGCAGCTCCACGCCCGCGCGCTCCATGCGTGTGTTGACCGTACCGAGGAGCTTTTGCGCGATCTGGCGGATATTGGCGCGCGTGAGCTTGTGAAAGACGATGATGTCGTCCACGCGGTTGAGAAACTCCGGCCGGAACGTCTTTTTCAGGTCGGTCATGACCATGCTGCGGATCTCGGCGTCCGTGCGCCCGGCGCCATCGCCCGTCTGCTGCGTGAAACCGAGACTGCGGCGGCTGTCCGTGATGGCCTTCGCGCCGACGTTCGAGGTCATGACGACGACCGCGTTGCGGAAGTTCACCTTCCGCCCGAGCGAATCCGTGAGCTGGCCGTCCTCCATGACCTGCAGCAGGAGGTTGAACACATCCTCGTGCGCCTTTTCGATCTCGTCGAAGAGCACGACGGAATACGGCTTGCGGCGCACCTTTTCCGTGAGCTGGCCGCCCTCCTCGTGGCCGATATAGCCCGGGGGCGAGCCGATGAGCCGCGAGACGCTGTGACGCTCCATATATTCCGACATGTCCACGCGGATGAGCGCCTTCTCGTCGCCGAAGAGCGCCTCGGCCAGCGCGCGGCAGAGCTCCGTCTTGCCGACGCCGGTCGGCCCGAGGAAGAGGAAGCTGCCGATCGGCCGGTTCGGGTCGCCGAGGCCGACGCGGCTGCGGCGGATCGCGTTCGAGACCGCGTGCACGGCCTCCTCCTGTCCGACGACGCGGCGGCGCAGCGACGTCTCCATCTGCAGCAGCTGCTTGCTCTCGCTCGAGGTGATGCCCGCGACCGGGATGCCCGTCCAGAGCGAGACGATCTCGGCCACGTCCTCACCCGTCACGGCGCGCACAGGGCCCGCGTGTGTCTGCTCCCAACGGCTGCGCAGCTGCTCGAGCTCCGTGCGCAGCTTCTGCTCGCGGTCGCGCAGCCGTGCCGCGCGCTCGAAGTCCTGCGCGCGCACGGCGCTTTCCATGTCCGCGGTCGTGTTCGTCAGCTGCATCTCCAGCGCGTGCACCCGCTCCGGCTGCACAAGCGCCTGCATGCGCACGCGCGAGGCCGCCTCGTCCACGAGGTCGATGGCCTTATCCGGCAGCCAGCGGTCGCCGATATAGCGCACAGAGAGCGTGATGGCCTTGCGCAGCGCGTCGTCCGTGATGTGCAGGCGGTGGTGCGCCTCGAGCCGCTCGCGCAGGCCGCGCAGGATCAGCAGGCTCTGCTCGGGCGTGGGCTCGGCAATGCGCACGGGCTGAAAGCGCCGCTCGAGCGCCGCGTCCTTTTCGATATATTTGCGGTACTCCTCGAGCGTCGTCGCGCCGATGATCTGCAGCTCGTCGCGCCCGAGCGCGGGCTTGAGGATGTTCGCCGCATCGATCGCGCCCTCGGCCGAGCCCGCGCCGACGATCGTGTGCAGCTCGTCGATGAACAAAATGACGTTGCCCGCGCGCTGCACCTCGTGCAGGACGCACTTGACGCGCTCTTCAAAGTCGCCGCGGTACTTCGTGCCCGCGAGCATGGCCGTCAGGTCCACGCTCACGATGCGTTTATTCTGCAGGTCCTCGGGCACGTTGCCGTCCGAGATGCGCTGCGCCAGCCCCTCGGCCACCGCCGTCTTGCCGACGCCGGGCTCGCCGATGAGCACAGGGTTATTCTTGCTGCGGCGCGAGAGGATCTGGATGGCACGCTCGATCTCCCGGTCGCGGCCGATGACCGGGTCCATCTTCCCGCCGGCGGCCAGCTCCGTGAGGTCGCGGCCGTACTGGTCGAGCGTTTTCGTGTCGGCGGCGCGGCGCGTCTGGGACCGCGGCGCCGACTGCTGCGGCCGGGGCTTATACTCCGGCCGGCCGAACACGTCCATGATGTCCGTATAGATCTTGTTCAGGTCGCCGCCGGCCGCCACGATGATGCGCGCACCGGCGCTGTCCGCCTCGCGGAGGATGCCCATGAGGATGTGCTCCGTGCCGACGTAGCAGTGGCCGAGCCGGTTGGCGTCCTCGGCGGCCAGCTCGATGACGTGCCGCGCCCGGGGACTGAGCCCCTGCTCGGGCGCGCCGGGCACGCCGCGGCCGACCGTCTCCGTGACCATGCGCGTGAGCACGGCGTCCGTCAGCGCGTTGTCGTTGAGGATACGGGCGCCGAGCCCCTCCCCCTCCCGGATGATGCCGAGCAGGAGATGCTCCGTGCCAACATAACTGTGCCCCATGCCCATGGCTGCATCGTGCGCCTTTGTGATCGCCGTGGATGCCCGCTGTGTAAACCGTTCGCTGCCGCGCATAGATCGTTTGCCTCCTTCGCTGGTCATACGCCTCTATTATCGCCCGGCCGGCACAAGGAAACTGCCGAATCCGGGAAGCTGATTTGTATTATTTCCACCCCTTCCTGTATTTTAATCAACATGCTTTTCCGAATTTCGAAAATGACGGTTGATTTTTCGGATTTTTGTGCTACAATGACTCCATACCAGAGGAAGAGAAGTCTGGTCAAAAACATAGGAGGTAATTACAATGGCTTTTGTTATTGGCGACGATTGCGTCATGTGCGGCACCTGTGCTGCGAACTGCCCGGCTGAGGCGATTTCCGAGGGCAACGGCAAGTACGTCATCAACGCGGACAGCTGCATGGAGTGCGGCACCTGCGCTGCGAACTGCCCGGTGGGCGCGATCTCTGTCGACTAATTCGACCGAGAACAACGCAAACGGATGAGGCGATATGCTCCAGGCATATCGCCTCTATCTATTTCAAGCCATTTTCAGCGGAAGGAGCGTATGCCATGCCCCCCTGCGCACAATATGACGACCTGTGGCCGGGCGGCCCGCGGTTTGCACGCTCCGGCGCCGGGTTCGCCCTCGGCACGGACAGCGTGCTGCTGGCCGATTTCGCGGCCGACCGCCGCGTGCACCGCTTTGCCGACCTCGGCTGCGGCGCCGGCGTGCTGACGGTGCTGCTGCTGCACGCGCTGCCGCAGGCGGCGGCCGTCGGTGTGGAGCTGCAGCCGGACGCGGCGCAGCTGTGCCGCGATAATCTCATCGCAAACAGTCTGGCCGGCCGGGCGGAGATCCTCTGCGCCGACCTGCGCGAGCACCGCGCGGTGCTCCCGGCCGGAGACTTCGACCTCGTCGTGGCAAACCCGCCGTATTTCGCCGCGGGCAGCGGCTACACCTCGCCAGACCCCGTGCGCGCGCACGCGCGCGATGAACGCACCTGCACCATGCAGGACATCTGCACCGCCATGGCCTATCTCACGCGCTGGGGCGGCTCGGCCGCGCTCGTGCACCGGCCGGAGCGGCTGAGCGAGCTGCTGTGTGCACTCACGGCCGCCGGGCTGGAGCCCAAGCGCCTGCGCACCGTGGCGCGCACGGCGGACGCTGCGCCCAGTCTCGTGCTGGTCGAGGCGCGCCGCGGCGGCAAGCCGGGCCTCCGGATCCTGCCGCCGCTGGCCCTGTGTGCGCCCGACGGCACGGACTCGGAAGAGATCCGCAAAATTTATCACAGGAGGACGTGACTATGAGCGGAACAATGTATCTGGTCGGCACGCCGATCGGCAACCTCGGCGACCTGTCCGTGCGTGCGCTCGAGACACTGCGCAGCGCCGACTTCATCGCCGCCGAGGACACGCGCGTGACGGCAAAGCTCCTCAACCATTTTGAGATCAAAAAGCCGTGCGTGAGCTACTACGAGCACAACAAATACGCCAGCGGCGAGAAGATCGTCGCCCGCCTGCTCGCCGGCGAGACGTGCGCGCTCGTGACCGACGCCGGCATGCCCGCCATCTCCGACCCCGGCGAGGACATCGTCCGCCAGTGCGCCGAGCAGGGCATCGACGTGCAGGTCATCCCCGGCCCGTGCGCGGCCATCGCGGCGCTGGCCGTGTCCGGCCTGCCGACGCAGCAGTTTTGCTTTGAGGGCTTCCTCGCCGTGAGCGGCAAGACCCGGCGCGAGCATCTCGAGCGCCTGCGCGGCGAGACGCGTACGATGATCTTCTACGAGGCGCCGCACAAGCTGCTGCGCACGCTCTGCGACCTGCGCGACACGTTCGGCGGCGCGCGGGAGATCACGCTCGCGCGCGAGCTCACGAAGCTCCACGAGCAGAAGCTGCGCACGACGCTCGACGGTGCGGTGGCCTACTTCACTGAAACGCCGCCGAAGGGTGAGTTCGTGCTCGTGCTGCGCGGCGCGCCCGAGCGCTCGGAGCCGGCCGTCACGGCCGAGCAGGCGCTCGAGATCGTGGCGCGCTACCGCAGCGAGGGCCGCGCGCTCAAGGAGGCGTGCAAGCTCGCCGCGGCGGACACCGGCTTCGGCAAAAACGAGCTGTATCAGATGGCGCTCAACACCTGAAATCCACGTGAAACAAAAAAGTCCCCTGACCGTTGGTCAGGGGACTTTTGGATTCCGTGTTCAGAGCTTCTCGCTCATGGCGCGGATGCAGTCGGGGCAGATGTTCTTGCCCTTGTAGTTGATGATGTCTTTCGCGTTATCGCAGAAGATGCAGGCCGGCTGATACTTGCGCAGGATGATGGACTCGCCATCCACGAAGATCTCGATGCGGTCTTTTTCCTCGATGCCGAGGGTTCTTCTCAGCTCGATGGGGAGCACGATGCGGCCCAGCTCGTCAACTTTTCTAACAATACCTGTAGACTTCATAGTAAAATGCCTCCAATACGAATGGGATTAATGAGAAGGATTCAATCATTCATTCATTCATTTTAACACCTGCATTATACCAAACGTTGACAAAATGTCAACAAATTCGCGCGAACTTGTCCAACGAATTGCGTTTTTCTACCATTTGCATATTTTGGCTCGCGCCAGCATAATCTGTTTTGTGAATAATCACCGAAAATACAAAATTTTTTAAGCAAAACATTAACCAGAACGGAATCCGTACTTCGTCGTGCCGTATATGAAGAAAATCCGCATATTTCAAGGGGGGGTCAGGGTATTTCTTCCGCGTGAAAGGCCGATAAGCAGCTGGGATACGCACGCATTTTTTCAACAAATGGCATCTGGGGCAGCAAGCAAATGGGGAAAGGGTGAAATTTTCATGGCATTGACCTGGGTCTGGGTAGGCATGGTGTGCATTGCGCTGATCTTCGGTGCGGCGACCGGGCAGAGCGCAGCCGTCGGCGCGTCGGCAGCACAGGGCGTGCAGCAGGCGGTAACGTTCTGCCTGACGGTGGGCGGCATGATCTGCCTGTGGTCGGGCGTGATGGAGGTCATGCGGCGCAGCGGCATCGCGGCAGGTTTGTCGAAACTGCTGCAGCCGGTGCTGCGGCGGCTGTTTCCGCGCGCGTCGCGCGATGCGCAGACGCTCGACGCGCTGAGCATGAACGTGAGCGCGAACCTGCTCGGCCTCGGCAACGCGGCGACGCCGGCCGGTGTGCGCGCCGCGCAGGCGATGGCGCGCGAGATCCGGGGCGACGCCGCCAGCGACGAGCTGTGCCTGCTGGTGGTGCTCAACACGGCGTCGATCCAGCTGCTGCCGGTCACGATCGCCGCGGTGCGCGAGGCGGCGGGCGCGGCCGTGCCGTTTGACATTCTGCCGGCCGTGTGGGTGACCTCTCTGTGCTCGGTCACGGTGGGACTGCTGACCGGGAAAGGACTGGCGCGCATATGGCGATGAGCGATGTGCTGGCGCTGACCGTCCCGGCGCTGCTGGCCGGCGTGGGGCTCTACGGCGCACTGACGGGGACGGACGTCTTTTCCGCACTGACGGCCGGAGCGCTCGACGGACTGAAAACCGTCGTGCGCATCTTCCCCGCCCTGGTGGCGCTGCTGGCGGCCGTGAGCATGCTGCGCGCCTCCGGAGCACTCGACGCGCTCACGCGCCTGTGCGCGCCGGTGCTGGCGTGGCTCGGCATCCCGCCGGAGACGGCGATCCTCATGGTCGTGCGGCCGGTCAGCGGCAGCGGCGCGCTGGCCGCGGCGAGCGACATCATCGGCACCTACGGCCCCGATTCCCGCATTGGCCGCACCGCCGCCGTTATGCTCGGCTCGACCGAGACAACGTTCTACGTGCTGGCCGTGTATTTCGGCGCCTGCGGTGTCCGGAGCAGCCGCTGGGCCATCCCCGCCGCCATCGCCGCCGACCTGACCGGCTTTCTCGTGGCCGCCGCGCTCGTGCGCTGGATCTGGGGTACATAGCGCCGCCGACAAATTGCACAAAAGCATCTATCCGGACTGATATTTTTTTGACAAAACGCCTATTTTGTAAAAAATCGCACTTTTCGCTTTACAACGCCGCACGAATGTGTTATAAAATAATCATATTAGTTAATAAATTAACTCAACGTTCTTCCGATTTCTTTCTTTTCTCTTCTTATTTTTGCTCTCTCGACAGCAGCGTGTCGCCACTCTCCGGCGGCACGCTGTTGCCGTTTCCGGACGAAGTCACAAAAATGCCCTCCCCCGAAAATGCCCTCCCCCGCGTGTGCGGTGGGAGGGCATTTGCATGTCTCAGAATTCCGATCACATTTTTTCCGGTGCGGTATGCCGAGACCGATCTCGAGCACGCGGCGCGTCGTGTCGGCCAGCTTCAGGCGGGCGTCGCGCACGGCAGGCTCCGCGTCCTTGATGCGGCAGACATTGTAGAACCGGTGGAAGCGTGCGGCCAGCTCCGTCACGTAGCGGTTGATGCGGCTGGGATCGTAATCGCGCGCGGCGAGGTGGATCTCCTCCGGGAGCATGGCGATCTGCTTGATGAGCTCGCGCTCCTGCGGCGTCGTGAGCAGGGCCGCGTCCACATCCGCCGCGGCAGGCACGGCGCAGCCGGCCTCCGCCATGGCGGCGAGCAGCGTACAGATGCGCGCGTGCGCGTACTGGACGTAGTAGACGGGGTTTTCGCTGTCCTGCCGGATGGCGAGGTCGAGGTCAAACTCCAGGTGCGAGTCCGGCTTGGCGTTGAAGAAAAAGCGGCAGGCGTCCACGCCGATCTCGTCCATGAGGTCAGCGAGCGACAGCGCCTTGCCCGTGCGCTTGGAGACCTTGACGATCTCATTGCCGCGCATGAGGCGCACCATCTGCATGATGAGGAAGTCGAGCTTGCGGCCCTCGAGCCCCAGCGCGGGCGCGCGCATGGTCGCGGCAAAGCGGATGGCGTGGCCGTGGTGGTCGGCACCCCAGACATCGATGACGCGGTCAAAGCCGCGCTCGATGAATTTGTTGCGGTGGTAGGCAATGTCGACCGCGTAGTACGTATAAAACCCGTTCGAGCGGCGCAGGACCTCGTCCTTGTCGGCGCCGAGGTCGGTGTTGCGCAGCCAGAGTGCGCCGTCTTTTTCATACGTCAGGCCGGCGTCTACGAGCAGCTGCACGGTCTGGGCCACATAGCCGGAGCTGTGCAGGCTGCTCTCGAGGAACCACTGGTCAAAATGAATGCGGTAGCGTTCGAGGTCGCGCTGCATGCGCGCAATGTTATACGGCAGGCCGAAGGCCACGAACGCCGCGCAGCGCTCGGCGCTCGGCATGGTGAGGTACTTGTCGCCGTCGCGCTCGTAGATGAGCCGGGCCAGCTCCTTGATGTCATCGCCGTGGTAGCCGTTGTCCGGAAACGCGACGGCGTCCTCCCCCTGGATGAGCTGGAGGTAGCGCGCCTCGATGGACTTGCCGAACAGGTCGACCTGATTGCCGGCGTCGTTAACGTAGAACTCACGCCAGACGTTGTAGCCCGCGCGGTCGAGCACGGACGCGAGTGCGTCGCCCAGCACGCCGCCGCGCGCGTTGCCGATCGTCATGGGCCCGGTCGGGTTGGCGGACACGAACTCCACCATGACCTTCTCGCCGTGGCCGTCGTCCACGCGGCCATAGTCCGCGCCGGCGTCATCCACCGCGGTCAGCACGTCCTGATACCACTTGTCGGACAGGCGGAAGTTCAGAAAGCCCGGTCCGGCCGCTTCGACGGAGGCAAACCACGTGCCGTTCAGGTCCATGTGCGCGATGAGCGCCTCGGCGATCTTGCGCGGGGCCATGTGCATGGTCTTGGCCGACGCCATGGCGTGGTTGGCGGCAAAGTCGCCGTTGGCGGTGTCCTTCGGCTGCTCGACGGAGCCGCGCACGTCCGCGCCCTCGGGCAGATCGCCCGCCGCAGCGGCGCGCAGATATGCTTCCCGGATGCACGCATCCACGGCGGCGCGTGCCTGTTCGATTCGATTGGCCATAATCAGTTACCCTCTATTCTATAATCTTATTGTTCCCGGACGGTGATCTTCAGCTGGTTGCGGTTGGCGCAGGCGTGGTCAAAATCCACGACGTACAGCAGATCCAGCACCCCGCCGTGCTCGCCCAGTGTGGAGCGGTAGCGCTGCGTCTCCAGTCCGACCGTGCTGGTGCCGTACGGCGTCTGGTACAAAAATGTGTTGCGCGCGCCGGGGGCAAAGACCATCCGGCTCGTGACGGTGCCGGTGCGCTTGAGCACGGCGCTCGACGGCGTGAAGGTGATGGTCGTGAGCGTGCCGGCCATGCCGGTCAGCTCGCTCTCGGGATAGGTGAGCACCCCGCAGCCGTCGACGCAGGTATACTCCCCGTCGGTCGAAAACTGCACCAGCTCGTCCGGCTCCTGCTCGAAAACATCGGCCTGGGAGCCCTCGATCGTGATGACAACCTGCATACGCTGCCTCCTTTGCATAACAGTGCGATTCTATTATCATATACTGTTTTGCCCAACTTCGCAACAGAAAAATGGTGTAGAATTTCCCGCCGCCGTTTGCTATAATGGTAGCATAAGCGCATCCGCCGCCGACCGCTGCGGATGCCAGCCATTTTTCGGGGGCGCAGGCTCCCGTCGGGAGGGATGACCGGATGAACATAGAACTCACCGACAAGGAGTTCCGGCGGCTGCTGGATCTCGTCTACATCGGCAACTGGATCCTCAACTCCACGCGCGAGAAAGACCGGTTTGAGGATTACGATATTTTGCAGGAAAAGCTCTTTGCGCAGTGCACCAAAAATGGCATGAACGCGCTCATTTCACGCTGGCAGGGGCACATTTTCCCCTCGCCCGCTTACGAAAACGGCGGCATTCACGAGGCCATCGCCGACTATGAGGACGCCGTATTTTTCGACATTCTGGCCGAGGAGCTGGCACGGCGCGACCTCGGCTGTCTCGACAGCGAGCCGGCCGATTATACGGAACTCAACGCCCGCATGGATGAATACATGGACGAATTTGAAAAGTCCGGCGTGGAAAATCTGGTGCTGGAGGCATGAGCACACGCACCATCGAAACGCCCATCGGCCACCTGACGCTCCAGGCGGACGAAACCGCCGTCACGGCCATCCGCTTCGGCGCGGGCGTCGCGCAGGACGCCTCGCCCCTGCTCGACGCGGCCGAGGCGCAGCTGCGGGAATACTTCGCGGGCACGCGGCGGACATTTGACCTGCCGCTCGCCCCGCGCGGCACCGCGTTTCAGCAGCGGGTCTGGGCGGCGCTGCGCGCCATCCCTTACGGTGAGACGCGCACGTATGGCGAGCTCGCCGCCGCCATCGGCAGCCCGAACGCCAGCCGTGCAGTCGGCATGGCCAACCACCATAACCCGATCCCGATCGTCATCCCCTGCCACCGCGTCATCGGCGCGAACGGCACGCTCACCGGCTATGCCGGCGGGCTGGAGGTCAAGCGGAAGCTGCTGGCGCTCGAGGGAATCAACATTTTAAAATAAAGTACCCGCGGCGGGCAGCAGAACCAATGCGGAGGGACAGAGGCACGATAGATCGTGACGAAGAACACGCCGGGCGCCACAGTCGCGGTCGGCGATCCGGCGCAGATCATCCGGTATCCCGACACCAGCCGCTTCGCCGATAAAATGCAAAAGGCTATTTTCAAATTGACAACAAGCGTCTCCGCGCATTGCGCGCGGGGGCGCTTGTTTTTGCATAGTTTTGCGCGCGCGCGGCCATACTGTGCGCAGGAGATGAGGACAATGCGCATGAGCAACGAAGAATATGCGGCGTTTGTCGATTCGCTCTCGCCGCGCTCGCCCATCTGGGGTGACCTGCTGCGCGCGGGGCTGGTCGGCGGCGCGATCTGCGTGGTCGGCCAGGCGCTGGTGAATCTGTATGAACACTGGGGCGCCTCGGCGACCGCGGCGGCGACGTGGTGCTCGATCACGCTGGTGTTTCTCGGTGCGCTGCTGACGGGGCTGGGCGTTTACGACGATCTGGCGCGGTTCGCCGGAGCGGGGTCGCTGGTGCCGATCACGGGGTTTGCAAACTCCGTCGTGTCCCCGGCGCTGGAATTCAAGACCGAGGGCTTCGTCACGGGCACGGCGGTCAAGATCTTCACGATTGCAGGCCCGGTGATCGTCTACGGCATCAGCGCGAGCGTGATCTACGGATTGATCCTGGCCGTCTTTGGGCTGGCCTGACAAGGAGGAACGCAAGATGAAAAAAGATAAACGCGGCGGACGCAAGCCCGCGCCGGTGCCGACCGGGCACGACCAACGCGCTTCAGCGCGCGACCACAGCGTCCCGCACGGCAACCGGAAGAACGACGCCATCCCGACGAGCAAGGCACACGCGCCGGACGGCATCTCCGGCTACTGGGGATAAGGCAGCAGCCGGAAATGGGATTGTTTGTTTTTTGTCTATGCTCCGCATAGACAAAAGCGGCCGCTGATCGCTCAGCGGCCGCTTGCGGGATTTCCTTAGAACTCGGTCGTAACCGGTTTGCGGGTATGGAACTCATGGAGGACATTGTACAGCCAGCCAACGAGCTTCATATCCAGATTGAACTGGTACACGGTGAACAGAGCGCCGGAGGTAGCCAGCAGGATGGTGAGAAGCTTCTTCAACAGTTTCATGTAATCGTCTCCTTACTTCTTGGCGAGACCCTTCTGACGAGCGTACTCGGCAGCGCCCAGAGCGCCCATCAGCTGCGGGTCGGTCTTCAGCTCAACGACTTTGAACTTCAGCACGTGCTCGATGGCCTGCTTCAGG
>ONIG01000001.1 GCA_900317855.1 uncultured Eubacteriales bacterium
ATCATGTTGTTTGTCTGAGCAAACTTCATAATACGACACGTCTCCTTTCGTTAAAAATCACGGTTTCCTGTGGAAACGAGCGCAGTATAACGCAGTTTTCCGCGCTTGTCAACCCCAAAATCCACAAAAGCAGTATGAAACACGCATTAGAAAAAATGAATGTAGCGATTCTAAAATTCGATGGTTTGCGGCTCGATGGCCGGGTCATGGCTGCACAGGGACGCCGCGCAGGCGGGGCTGCGGCTCATCCCGCCGATCCAGTCGAGCGCCTTTTTGGCGCGCACGCTGTTTTCGCAGATGCCGGGCACGGTGCCCTCCGCCCAGGAGCGGGGGCCGGCCGCACCGTCGGCATTGAGCAGCACGTATCGGCTGCCGCTGCGGATGAGCGTGGCGAACATGCCCTCCGTGTGCCCGGCGACGTGCACAAGATGCACCGAGTCGTCCCCGAACAGGTCGTACGAGCGGCTCTCCGGCCCGATGTGGTTCACGCGGTACCAGAACCGCTCCGGCGGCTCGTCCATCCACAGCCTGCGCGAGGTGTAGCGCAGGTTCACGCGGCACGACCAGAAGTATTCCTCCTCCGCCACAAGCAGCCGCTTTGCGCCCCGCACCTCACTGATACCCGCAATGTGGTCCGGGTCGAGGTGGGAAAAGAGCACATAGTCCAGATCCTGCGGCCGGATGCCGCGTGCGGCCAGCTGCTCGCCGATTGACTGCCCCGGCTCCACGACGCTGTGCACGAGCGTGTACCACCCGCGGCCGAACATGCGCAGCTGCGCTGCGCGGTCCTCGATGCCGGTGGGGCTCACGGTGCGCGGCAGCCCAGCATCCACCAGAAACAGTCCCTTCGGGTGCTCCACCAGATACGCCGACACCGGCAGCCAGATGCGCGCGTCCTTCTTCAAGCGCCGCGCGTCCGCCTTTGCCGGCCAGCGCCACTGGGCGCTTTCCGGCAGGTTTGGCGCCACGCCGATCTTCCCGCAGTGCAGAACATGGATCCGGATCTGAGCCATCGCCGTTCCCTCCTCGTGAATTTGCAAGATATTGACCAATTGGTTATGAAAAAGCATAGCACCGCCTGTGCAGGATGTCAAGACAGACAGGGGAAAACGACCGGGATTTTACAATCTTCAACAATGTGTCGCGCATTTGCATATTGAATTGTACGCGTGAGATGTGCTACAATAGATTGCATATCTATTCACAAACCAGGGAATGAAAACAAAACATTTTAAGGAGAAGAAAGGAGCCTGAAACATGGCAAGAGAACTGATCCTGAAGCTGGGCAAAAAGATCACGGACCGCGTGGATGTCAAGCTCGGCATGACCAAGCTCGACGAGGATTCGCCCGAGTATTACGGCCTGGCCAGCGTCGTCACCGACGAGATGGCGGAGCTCGCACTCGCGATGGACGTGCGTGTCCCGACCACGCCGGCTGAGATCGGCAAGAAGGTAGGCAAGGACCCCGTCTACGTGGAGCAGCTGTTTGACCAGATGTCCATGATCGGCCTGCTCGAGTACAACTGGGAGAACGCCGACCATCACAAGCAGTGGACGCTGCCGATCTTCGTGCCCGGCTCTGCGGAGCTGATGAACATGAACCTGCAGCAGGTCGAGGAGCACCCGGAGATCGCGCGGTTTTTCGAGCGCATGTCGTTTCTGCCGCTGACGAAGATCACCTGCATGGTGCCTCCCGGAGGCGCCGGTGTCGGCATGCACGTCATCCCGGTCGAAAAGGCCATCCCGGCCACGAACGAGTCGGTCGATGTGGAGCACATCTCCCACTGGCTGAAAAAGTATGAGGGCCACCTCGGCGTTGGCTACTGCTCCTGCCGCAACGCCATGCGCATTCAGGGCGAGGGCTGCGGCGAGCTGCAGGATGAGCTGTGCATTGCCGTCGGCCAGTTTGCCGACTACTGCCGCGAGACCGGCAAGGGCCGCGACATTACCTATGAAGAGGCGATGGAGATCCTCCAGCGCGCCGAGGACAACGGCTATGTCCACCAGATCACGAACATCGACGGCGAGGATAAGATCTTTGCCATCTGCAACTGTGCGCTCGGCTCCTGCTTCGCGCTGAGAACGAGCCAGCTGTTCAACACGCCCAATATGTCCGCCTCCGCTTACCGCGCCCATGTCGACGCCGAAAAGTGCGTCGCCTGCGGCAAGTGCACCGAGGTCTGCCCGGCCGGCGCCGCCAAGCTCGGCCAGAAGCTGTGCACCAAGAACGGCCCGGTGACGTATCCGAAGCAGCCGCTGCCGGACGATAACCACTGGGGCGAGCACATGTGGAGCCCAAACTATAAGGACGACAACCAGAAGCAGTGCCACGAGTCCGGCACCGCCCCCTGCAAGACCGCCTGCCCGGCGCATATTGCCGTGCAGGGCTACATCAATCTGGCCGCGCAGGGCCGCTATCTGGACGCGCTCAAGCTCATCAAGCAGGATAACCCGTTCCCGGCCGTCTGCGGCAGCATCTGCAACCGCCGCTGCGAGGAAGTCTGCACCCGCGGCGATGTCGACCGCGCTGTCGCCATCGACGAGATCAAGAAGTTTGTCGCCGAGCAGGAGCTCCAGGCCGACAAGCGCTACATCCCGAAAGTTATCACCCACCGCGGCATCGCCGATCCGTACCCGGAGAAGATCGCCATCATCGGCGCCGGTCCGGCAGGCCTGTCGTGCGCCTACTATCTGGCGAACATGGGCTATGAAAACGTCACCGTGTTTGATAAAAATGAGGTGCCCGGCGGCATGCTGACCCTCGGCATCCCGAGCTTCCGCCTCGAAAAGGACGTCGTCAATGCCGAGATCGAGGTGCTCAAGGAGATGGGCGTCCACTTCCAGTGCGGCGTCGAGATCGGCAAGGATCTCACCATCGACCAGCTGCGCGAGCAGGGCTATAAGGGCTTCTACCTTGCCATCGGCGCGCAGAAGAGCGCACCCATCGGCGTGCCCGGCGAGGACCTCTCCGGCGTGTATGGCGGCGTGGACTTCCTGCGCAAGGTCAACCTCGGCAAGAAGCCGCGCATCGGCAAAAAGTGCGCCGTCATCGGCGGCGGCAATGTCGCCATGGACGTCTGCCGCACGGCCATCCGCCTCGGCGCGAAGGATACTTACGTCATTTACCGCCGCAGCCAGGCAGAGATGCCGGCAGACGCGGAGGAAGTCGCGGAAGCCATGGAAGAGGGCGTGCAGTTCCGCTTCCTGAGCGCTCCGGCCGAGATCCTCGGCGAAAACGGCAAGGTCAAGGCCCTCAAGGTTGAGATCATGGAGCTTGGTGAGCCCGACGCGAAGGGCCGCCGCAAGCCCGTCGGCACCGGCAAGTTCGAGACCATCGAGGTCACGTCCGTCATCGGTGCCATCGGCCAGCGCGTCGACCTTGGCCGCATCGCGCCGGAGGCCATGGTCTTCAACCGCAACGGCACCGTCCAGGCCGACGGCGTGACGTATCAGACCGCGCAGCCCGACATCTTTGCCGGCGGCGACGTGGTCACCGGCCCGAAGTTTGCCATCGACGCGATCGCGGCCGGCCGCGAGGGCGCCATCTCCCTGCACCGCTATGTGCATGAGGGCCAGAGCCTGACGCTGGCGCGTGACCCGCGCGAGTTCTACGAGCTCGACAAGAAGCAGGCCGTCGTGCCCATCGACTGCTTTGACGCCCCGGCGCGCCAGACCGTCGCCCACGACGCGAGCAAGGCCAAGACGTTCTCGAACGACCGCATCACCTTTACCGAGGCACAGGTCAAGGCGGAGGCGTCCCGCTGCCTCGGCTGCGGCGTGTCCGTCGTCGACCAGAACAAGTGCATCGGCTGCGGCCTGTGCACCACCCGCTGCGAGTTTGATGCGATCCACCTGCAGCGCGATATGCCGGAGGCCAGCCGTATGTACCGCACCGAGGACAAGATGAAGGCCATCCTGCCGCACATGGTCAAGCGCGCAGCCAAGCTCACCATCAAGGACATCAAGGGCAAGCGCGCAAAGTAAGCCGACCGGAGGAACCACACGATGCACGAACTGGGAACCGTGTTCTATGTCATCCAGGAGGTCGAAAAGGTCGTCGAGGAAAACCACCTGACCCAGGTCGCCAGCGTCACGCTGGAGGTCGGCGAGGTCAGCGGCATCATTCCGTACTATCTGACGGACTGCTGGCAGTGGGCGATCCAGAAATCGCAGTATCTGAAAGAGGCGGAGCTGAAGATCGAGACTGTTCCCGCCGTGACCTTCTGCGAGGACTGCAAGCAGACATACCCCACGGTCAAATACGCCAAGATATGCCCCCACTGCAAGAGTGAGCATACCTACCTGCTCAGCGGCAACGAGTACACCATAAAGGAGATCGAAGCCTGCTAGCAGCTGCAAAAACCGCACACGGGGAACGCCGATGGGCGTCCCCCGTGTTTTCTTATCTTTCCGCCGGTGCGCTGTCGATCGGGATCTGGATGATCTCCAGCCGGCGGCGGGCGGCGTATTCGAGCGTGCGGGCCGTGCCGCCGGGCCGGCCGTCAAACGCCGCGATGAGGATGCGCGATGCATCGACCATGTAGCGGTTGCGGCGCATCATGCACCCGGGGGTGTAGGCCTCCTGTACGAGCGTCTGATAGTCGCACTGGCGCAGGTCGTAGGCATAGCGCTCGCGCAGCTCCGGCCGCCAGCGGTCGGCCTGGCCGGAGTAGGGGATGGCCGCCTCGATCGTGACCTCCGGATGCTGCAGGCGCAGATAGCGCGTGGCGTCGAAAAAATACAGGTCGCAGCCGTTGGCCATGCCGCAGATGAAGTGGCGGATACCGGCGGCGTAGACGGCGTCCACGGCGTCAAAGAGCTGCTGCTGCAGCTTGCGGCAGCGTGGGTCGTTCTCATCGCTGCCCCAGGGCAGCTTGTATTCCCGGTGGCCGGTGAAGCAGCAGGTGTTTTCGCGCTCGGGCATGGCGGCAGCCTCCTTTCGGGTGTGGCCTCCATTGTACGCGCCCGAAGTGCGGCTGTCAAACCTTTCCTGAAAAAAGTGCTTGCAATCTTTTCCCGCTGTGTTATAATGCAGACAGTAAAACAACTGAATCGAGATGTCTTCGGGGCAGGGTGTAATTCCCGACCGGCGGTGATAGTCCGCGAGCCGAGCAAGGTTGAATCGGTGCAATTCCGATACCGACAGTATAGTCTGGATGATAGAAGATGTTACGGACCTCCATAGTTCGCAGCGCCTGAAGGACATGTTCTTTCAGGTGTTTTTCATTCCATGGAGGTGTTTTGTCATGTTGAAAGAAAACCTGTCCTTTGTCGGTATCTGCGTGCTTGTGTTCGCGGCATTGCTCGGCCTTGCGTATCTGTTTGAGCGCACGGTCTGCCGCGATCTGCAGCGCCGCAGCCGCAGCCGCAACATCAGCTATGTGGCCATGTTCTCCGCCCTTGGCGGCGTGCTCATGATGCTGGAGATCCCGCTGTTTTTCGCGCCGGGCTTCTATAAGATCGACCTGAGCGAACTGCCGGTGCTCATGAGCGCGTTTTATCTAGGTCCCGTGGCCGGTGTCATCACCGAGCTGCTCAAGGTGCTCATCAAGCTCCTGCTCAAGGGCACGAGCACGGCCTTCGTCGGCGATTTTGCCAACTTCGTCGTCGGCTGCACGTTCGTCCTGCCCGCCGCGGTCATTTACCACCACCACAAGACCCGCCGCACCGCCATCGTCGGCATGGCCGTCGGCACCCTGTGCATGACGGTGTTCGGCAGCGTTTTCAACGGCCTGTACCTGATCCCGAAGTTCGCCGAGCTCTTCGGCCTGCCCATTGAGCAGATTGTCGCCATGGGCACGGCCGTCAATAAGAGCATCACCAGCGTGCCGACGCTCGTCATGTTCGCCGTCGTGCCCTTTAACCTCATCAAGGGCGTTGTGGACTCGGCGCTGACGTATCTGCTGTACAAGCGTGTGGAGTTTCTGCTCTTCCCGGAGCTGCGCAAGAAGGAGAAAGCACAGCCGCAGGTCCAGTCGAAGGACCCCACCCCGCAGCACTGAGATCGTACATAGCAAACCGCCTGCAGGCATCAGCCTGCAGGCGGTTTTTCATCTGTGCAGCTGCGGCGCACCGTGCGCAGCAGCAGTGTGAAGCTGAGCGTGAAGTTCACACACTCGTTGAAATACAAAATGAAGATGTACCCAGCCAGCCCGAACCTCGGCAGCAGCACCCACACGAGCACCACGCCGAGCGTGGCGTCGAGCACGTTGATGGCCATGCAGCGCGTCTGCTGGCCGAGTCCGCGCAGGCAGCCGTCGGTCACGGTGTCGAGATACATCACCGACACGAGCGGGGCCAGCAGCCGGATATACCGCCCCGCGTCGTCCGAGTGGTAGATCAGCCGCCCGAGCGGCCCGGAAAACGCCAGCAGCAGCACGGCCGTGCCGCACGCGAACAGCAGGCACCGATACAGCAGCGTGCGCACCAGCCGCCGGATATCTCCGCACCGGCCGGAGACCTGCGCCGTTGTCAGCTCCGGCACGAGCAGATCCGCCAGCGCGTACAGCAGGCACGAGGGGAAGAGCACCACCGGCAGCGCCATGCCGTGTACGATGCCATAGCCCGCGAGCGCGCGGTCGGCCGACAGGCCGGAGCTTTTGAGCCCCCGCGGGATGAGCAGGTGCTCCAGCGTCGTCAGCGATGTGCGCGCATAGGCCGACACGGCCAGCGGCAGCGCCACGGCGAGCATCCGCCGCGTCAGGTGCGGCACGGTGTCGCCGCCGCGGCGGTATTTGCGCCGGTCGAGTGCGTACACCGCCGTCATCAGCAGCAGCGACACCACGTCCGCGCACGCGCCGCCCGCCGTGACGGCGGCGCAGCTCTGCTCCAGGTCGCCGGCGGCCGCAAAGGACAAAAACCACATCACGCACGTGATGCTCACCAGCTGTTCGAGCAGGTGCACGAGCGTCGGCTTCCACACGCGGCCGGAGGCGGTGAAATATCCGTCCATAACCGACGAGAGCGCGATGCACGGCAGGCTGATGCTCGTGATGCGCAGCGAGCGCACCGTGCGCGCGTCGCCGATCCAGAGAAAGCCCACGGGCTCGGCCAGAAAATACACCATCGTGCCCGCGCACAGGCCGAAAAACAGCGCGTAGCACGCGCACCGGCGCATTGCCCCCGTGACGCCCGCGCCGCGCTCGAGCCCCATTTCCTCGGAGATCAGGCGCGTGGTGGCAAAGCGGATGCCGGAGATGGCGAAGGTGGCAAACAGCACGCTCACCGACATGACGAGCTGGTACAGCCCGATGCCGGCCGCGCCGATGCGCCCGACGATCCACGCCTGAAAGATGAGCCCGATGCAGCGCATCACGATCGACGAGCCGGTCATGAGCGCGGTGTTGACGATGAGCCTGCGATTTGTGTGCACGCGCGCGACCTCCCGACGCAGTTTGTACCACTCTATGGCGCGGGAGCAGAAAACATGCCGCCCGGTAAATACCAGGCGGCATGCTGTACTCATTCAGGTGTGCAGGTCGGTCTTGATCTTCGTTGTGGAGATTTCGGGCGTGCGGGGGAGGTAGACAACCTCACATTTGTCCTTCAGGAAGTCGAATTTGCCCTTCCAGTCGTCGCCCATGACGAACACGTCCACGTGGTATTTGTCCACGTCGGTGACTTTCTGGTCCCAGCTCTCCTCCGGGATGACGAGGTCAACGTAGCGGATGGCCTCGAGCATCCGCTTGCGGTCCTCGTAGGAGAAGTAGCTCTTTTTTTGCTTTTCGTTCCAGTTGAACTCGTCCGTGCTCAGGGCCACGATCAGGTAATCGCCCTGTTCCTTGGCGCGGCGCAGGAGGTTGATGTGCCCGTAGTGCAGCAGGTCAAAGGTGCCGTAAGTGATGACACGTCTCATGTGTGCTCCCTTTCCCGGAGGCGCTCGGCCAGAAACGCGGCGACGCGCTCGGCGGAGTGTCCGTCTGTGTATTGGTTGGTCAGCATCGTGAGCTGCAGGCGCTTGGCCCGCAGCGGATCATCGCCCGCGGCGAGCTGCTCGAAAAACGTGCGGAAATCGTCCGGCGTGTCGAGCAGGGCCGCGCTCTCGCGCAGCGGCTGTGGGTCGATGGCAAAGCCCGGCTGCTTGGCGTAGGCGTCAATGTCCTCGAACGTCAGCCCCACGGGCTTGCCCGTGAGCAGATAGTCAAACAGCACGGAGGAATAGTCCGTGATGAGGGCATCCGTGCAGGCGAGAAATTCATAGGACGTGATGCCGTGCGCGGCGAAGAGCCCGTCATCGATGAAGCGGAGGTGGCTCAGCTCCAGCGCGCGGATGTGCGACAGGTCCTGCGCCGGGTGGGGCTTGACGATCACGAGCGTGTTCGTCGCCCGCGCGGCCTCGTTCACGGCCGCGGCCGCCGCCGGGTCATGGATGACGGGGACGGAGATGTCCGTCGTCGCAACGAGGTTGTTCTTGTGCTGGCGGTACGTGGGATACCAGACGACGAAGCGGTCAAACTCCGCGCCGAAGATGTCCTTCAGGTCGCATTTGTGCGTGAACAGGTCGTCGTTGCGCGGGAAGCCGAGCGTGACGAGCTTTTCCGGCGGGATGTGAAATTCATAGCTGTTCACGGCGTCAAAAAACGGGGCCTGACTCAGCGCCCAGTCGGTCGTCGGGTCGCAGAAATAGTAGTCGTGCACGCTCTTGAGCGGGCTGCCGTGCGTCAGGTACAGGTGCACGGTCTCCGGCCGGAGCTTCTGGAGCTGGCCGTTGCAGTCCACGATGGCAGCGGCGCGGGCGCGCAGCCAGAACAGCCGCAGCAGCGCCCATGTTCCCCGCGTGCCGGCAAAGGACACGTTCTTTTCATGCACGTCCCGGAAAACGGCCGGATCCGGCACGACCCACACGAGCCGGTACCGGTCGTTCCAGCCCTGGGCCAGCAGCGTCCGGTACAGGGCGCCGGTATTGTCGCCGAGGGGCGGCGCGCTCTCGAGCAGGATGACCGGCTTGCCGGGCAGCAGGTTCATCAGCCGCACGAGCAGACGTTTCAAGCGTTGTTTCATTTTCTCAGCACCTTTCGCACCATACCGCCGACGAGGGCCTTTTCATATCCGTTCATGGACAGCAGCCACACGGAGGCACAGTAGATCGCTGTGTAGACGACGATGCCGCCGAGCAGCATCGGAATCCTGTAGAGGTTTACAAACAGCATCATCAGCACGCCGCACGCGGCGGGCGGCAGCAGGCCGAGCGCCATGCGGCCGATGTTCTTCCAGAACACGGTCACGTCGATGTTCAGCCGCCGCTGATAGAAGATGTTCATCACGAGTCCGTTTGCCAGCGCGACGGCGACGGCCGTGCCGATCGCGCAGCCGATCGCACCGAGGTACTGGCACAGCCAGATGCTGATGGCGAGGTTGCCGATGGCCATCGCCCCGTAGATGATCGAGCGGTACTTGTGCAGATTCTGCGCGCGCTGCATCTCGATGCCGAGGTTTTGCGTCAGCGGCACCATGCCGGGGATGATGAGCAGCAGCACGATGATATACGCATCGTCATAGCCCGGTCCGGCCCAGAAATAGATAAACGGCTTGCCGAAGAAGATGATGCCCGTGCACACGAGCGATAGGATCAGAAACTGGATGCGCCCCACGCGCACGAACAGCTCCGTGAGCACGGTGCGCAGGCGCGCTTTGTCGTCCTTGTTGTCCTGCACGAGCTGATGGATGCGCGGCGTGAACACGGACGACACCGCCGTCGAAAACGAGATGAAGTACGTGTGCAGCTGCTGGCCGACGGCGTAGACCGCCGTGGCGGCCGTGCCGCAGTAGCGCGTGATGATGAGCTTGTCGAGGTTGTTGTTGACCTGGTCGACGACCATGTTGATGGCGATGAAGCCCGAGAACACGGCGATGTCCTTGAGCACGGCGCCGTCAAAGTTCCGGAACGAGACCCGAATGTGCAGCTTGCCGAAGCAGTAGATCAGCCGCAGCACGTCCACGAATACGGAGATCGTTACCGTGACGACGACCATGCCGATCGAGCCGTAGCCCGCCAGCAGCACCGGCAGCGTCACGAGCGGGGACACGACCGTGCGCAGGATCTCCGTCGCCTTCAGGAACACGAACTGCTCCTGCGCGCTGATGATGTTGCTGAACACGCTCATCGGGAAGCTCACGGCGAGGTTCGCCGTCAGCAGCAGCATGAGGATGCGCGCCGTGTGGTACTCGGCGTCCGTCAGGCCGGTCTTGAACACCATCTCCAGATGGAACGTCAGGTACAGTCCGCACGCGAGCGCGATCAGACCGATGACGGAAAACACGATCAGGAACAGGCCGTTGAGCCGCGCGATCTTATCGTCCGCCTTTTCCTTGCGGTAGAGGATGTAATAGCGCACGTAGCTGCCGCCGAAGCCGAGACTGAGCACCGACAAAATGGCGATCGTCGAAGCGACGGTGGAGTACAGGCCGTACTCGCTCTTGCCGAGGATGCGCAGCATGAACGGCGTGTAGGCGATGGAGACGATGATGTTGAGCGTCATCTGCACATACGTGAGCAGAGAGCCGGAACGCAGTTGATTGTGATGCTTCATAGCGTCAGTTCCCGGCGGCGAACAGCAGATGCACGGCCCGGTATTGCTTTTTGCCGAGCAGGGACAGCACCAGCCTCTTGCGTGCCGGATAGCCTTTCAGATAGGGATTGTGCCGGTAGTCGGGGAAGCGCGCAGCGGTAAAGTCCAGCAGCTGCGGCAGCAGCGGGTGCGCGCTCTGCACCTTGAGGATGCGCACGGACGCATCATAGAGCACATTGTCCACGCAGAGCTTGCCGAGCTCGTTTTCGTACTGCTCGAACAGGCCGCGCGCCTGATACCACGTCAGCACGTCGTCGATCGCGTCCATGATTTCGGCGTTGGCGTCGAGCGCGCGCTTGGTCACGGAGCCCTCGTGCTGCCGGTAGAGGTAAAGCACGTCCGGCAGGATCACGACGGACTGCGCCGCCGTGAGCATCTTGCGCGTCATGCACAGGTCCTCGCCCCAGCCGCGGGCGCGAAAGCGGATGTCCGTATCCGTGAACAGCGTGCGCCGCCACGCGGCGATGCAAGCCGACGGGCGGTTGAGCAGCAGGGCAGGCGTCTCCTGAAGTGTCAGCGGCGTATGCAGCGGCAGGTCGTCGGTGAACACCGCGCCGTCGTTGTCGCCGGTCATGCGCAGGCCGAAATAGCACACGTCGGCCTGCGTCTCGTCCAGTGCGGCGGCCAGCACGGCGAACGCCTCCGGCGTGTAGCTGTCATCGCTGTCGAGAAAGAGCACATAGTCGCCCTGCGCGAGCGGGAGCGCCGCGTTGCGCGCGTCGCCTGCGCCGCCGTTGGGCTTGTGCAGCACACGGATGCACTCCGGGTGCTCGCGCGCGAGCGTGTCGCACAGCGCGCCGCTCTTGCCGTCGGTCGAGCCGTCGTCCACGAGCAGGATCTCAAAGTCCGCGCCGGTCTGCGCCAGCACGGAGTCCACGCCCTCGCGCAGGTATTCCCAGCCGTTGTAGACCGGGATGATGACACTGAATTTCATAGCTTCCTCCAGTCCGGGCGCTCAGCCGAGCTTGTCCTTCACGGCGAAGAGCATCCGCACGGTGCGGTATTTGCGCTGCCGCAGCAGGCGCAGGATCAGCTTGTGGCTGCGCGAGAGCGTCTGCAGGTACGGGTTTTCCAGATAGTCCGGGAACTGTGCCTGCACGTAGTCCTGAAACCGGTCGAGCAGCTCGCTCTCCGGGTCCACGCGCAGCACGCGCACCGAGGCCGCGAGCAGCACATGGTCCACGGCCAGGCGCGACAGCTCATTGTAGTAGCGCTTGAACAGGCCGTTTTCGCGGTACCAGCCGAGCAGGTTGTCAAACGCAGTGAACAGTTCTGCGTTGCGCGCCGTGTTCGTGTTGCGTGTGATGGAGTTGGTGCGGTCCACGTAGTAATACAGAATGTCCGGCACAAAGGCGGCGCTTTTGGCCAATGCCAGCAGCTTCACGGATGTGCACAGATCCTCATACCAGATGCGCGCCGGGTAGCGCACGCCGGAATCCAGAAACAGGCTGCGCCGCCAGATGCGGCTCCAGGGGGAGGGCATGGTCTGCATCAGCTCGGGCGTGTCGGCAAGCGTAAAGGTGCGGTCGGTCGGCAGGGGATCCACAAGCTCCTTGACCACGACGCCGTCTGCCTCGAGCGCCGCGCCGAAGCCGATGATGTCGCTCCCGAAGCGAGCGACGGCGTCGGCCAGTACGCGGAACATGTTGGGGGCGATGTAGTCGTCACTGTCGATGAAGATCAGATACTCGCCCTGCGCCGCCTCGATGCCGACGTTGCGCGCCTCACCCACACCGCCGTTCGGCTTGTGGATGGCGCGGATGCGCTCCGGGTGCGCCGCAGCATAGCGGTCGCAGATCGCGCCGCTCTCGCCGTCGGTCGAGCCGTCGTCGATGAGGATGACCTCGTAGTCTTCAAAATCCTGCGCCAGCACGGAGTCAATGCACTTGGGCAGGTAGTCCTTGACGTTGTAGACCGGGATGACAACACTGAAAATCATGTGCGTTTCTCCTCTCCGTCCGGCAGTGCGTCCGGCTGCTCGCTGCGCATCTGCGTCAGGTAATAGACCGCGGCCAGCAGCACCGACATGTAAATCGAGGCGTTCGGCCGCCGCAGCACGCCGGCAGTGAAGTAGGCGTACACCAGACACAGGCACAGCGCGATGCCGAAGGCGCCGGCCTCCACCGTGAAGTATTTGCGGAAATCTTTGATCAGGCACTTGACGATCAGGTACAGGAAATAGCCGATGAAGGCGACCATCATGGCCAGGCCGACCCAGCCGTAGAGGAAACAGATGCCGTGGAAATCGTTCTCCACGTCATAAATCTCGCCGTCAAAGGCCATGCGGCCGAGCTCCATGCCGAACAGGCGGGAAGTGAACGGCTGCTCGTCGAGCAGCATCTCACAAAAGACGATCTTGCGGTGGCGGGTCGCCGTGATGTCCGTGACCTGATCGGAATAGCCGTAGGCGGACATGACGCGCGCCGTGCCAAAGCGCTGGCACATGTTCGGGGAGTAGAAATTATAGATCGTGCACAGGGCGTGGTAGCGCTCCTCGGGCGTGACGGTGGAAGTGCCGTCTTTGTTGCCCTCGGCGCGCTTGATCATGCGCTCGGCGTCGTTCTGCTTGTAGCTCATGGCCTCATTGTAGCGGTTCTGGTTGATATACATGGGCGACTGCTTGTAGGTTGCACAGCATGCGATGAGGATGAGCACCAGCACGGCAATGTAGCGCTTGGAGGTGCGGGCCTTGCCAGTCAGCACCAGCACGATCGGCACGCCCAGCGCGGCCACGGCGATCGAGAAGAATGCCAGACGCGTGCCCATGAGATAGAGCTGCGCCAGCGCGGCGACGCTTGTGACCGTGAACAGCAGGAAGTTCTTTCTGCGGTAGCACAGCAGGATGACGATGGGCGCGAGAATGCTCATGATCGCGCTCTGTGCATTGCCGAACGAGTACCAGCCGAGAATGCCCACATTGGTGGACTGATAGGTCGCCGAGGAGGTGTGTGTGAGCACGCTCACGACGACCGAGGCCGTGATGATCCAGAAGTCGAGCATCAGGCCGGTCTCAAACGCGCGGTAGCACTTGTTGTTCGCCCGCAGAAACGAGATGAAGCACAGCACGAACAGCGGCATCTGCACGACGCGCACAAAGTTGGTCAGGTCGTAGACGATGCGCTGGTAGCCGACGATAAAGCAGGAGATGCAGTGTCCGACGAGCAGAAAGGCACAGGCGGCGATGGCGATGCCGTAGACCTTTTTGCGCGACGAGGTCACAAACCCGAGCACGCACACAACGGCGAATACGGCGAAGCGCAGCAGTAGCGTGATTGTATTGCTCATACCGAGCCGGTCCGTCCAGAAGGACAGGATGTCCATCAGCGGCTGGATCGCCATGAGGACGATAAGGAACGTGGGCAGATGGCGCGCGAGCGCGCCGGAAGCGTGTGTTTCTTGACTCATGAATTTACTCCTTTGTTTGTGTGCTGCCGGAGGGGGTGGGCCAGCAGGCGCGCAGGATCAGCAGCACGATCGCGCCGAGCACGAGGCCGAGCACGAGGCCGATGCCGGTGCGCAGCAGCGAAACGAGAAAGTGCGCGCGGATGTGGCAGAATGTGTTGGCAACGGAGGCAAAGCCGATCGCGCCGAAGACACCGAACAGCCACGCCGTCAGGCGGCTGCGGTGCGTGGCACAGCAGTACGCCGCGGCGATGGCGGGGTAGGCGATGAGAAATTCTTTTGTGCGCGGGCGAAACAGCAGAACGCGCTCCAGCCAGTTGCGCACGCGCTGCTCGCCGACGGAGACGGACAGCATCCCGTCGCCGGTGCGCAGGATGTACACCGTACCGACGGCGGCGAGGATCAGCACCAGGCACAGGAGCTTCCGCCGCCAGTGCCGGCTGTTTTCGCGCCGCAGCGTCTCGAGATCCTCGCGCAGCGTGCAGCCGTGCGTGTGCAGCAGCGCCGCCGCCAGCAGCACCATGGCCACGGCGTACACGGCCAGCTGGCTGAGCTTCACGCCGCGGAACAGCCGCAGCACGAGCAGATATTCCGAGCTGCTGAGGATCGCGCCGATGTAGCAGCAGCCCCAGAGCGTGATGGCGGCGCCCAGCGCCGTCATGCCCGCGTAGCGGGCCACGGTCGGACGCGTCCCGGCGCTTTCCTTCAGCTCTACGGCCAGCATGGCGGCCGCCAGGCACGGAAACACGATAGCGGCCAGCAGCGCGAGCGCGGTGCACTGCAGCTCCGGCGCCAGAAAGGCACCGCCTGCGCTCTCCGCACAGCCGAGCGCGAACAGCAGCACGCGCAGCCAGCGGGCGCGCAGCGGCACGATGATACCCAGCAGCACGATCGCCGCGGCGAACACGCCGATGCCGCACACTGCCAGCAGCACGGGGCTGACGGTTCTGGTCTCGATGGCGGTGAGGCCGCCGTAGCGATACCCCGCCGGGGCGAGCCGCTGCGCCAGCTGCTGCAGCAGCTGCGTGTACACGGCCGGCTCCGCGACGGTCTCGCCTGCGGCGTCCGTCAGCGGCGTGAGCCACAGCACAGTCATGCCGCGGTCCACAACCGCGCGGTAAAGCATGTTGACAATCTCCTCCGCACCGCTGTAGCCGAGCGTCTGGTAGCGCGCGCGGAATGTCTGGTTGAGCCAGAAGCCCTTGACCATGCCGCCGGTATATCCGTCGAGCGTGTAGCCGTCCGGCAGGACGCAGCCGGTCTGGTTCTTGTCCTCGATGAGCACGAGCGTGCTGCCGCTTTCGCGCAGCGCGTCGAGCACCTGCGCCTGCGGCAGCGGCTCCGTGTCGGTGTCGACGCCGGTCTGCCCTGCGGCGGCGAGCGTGTCATACTGTGCGGCGAAGAAGTAAGTCCCGCCCTGAGCAAGTCCGCCGACCTGTGCCAGTGTTAGCCCCGCGTCCTGCGCGGCGCGCACGATGTCGGGTTCGGCCTGCTCTGCCGGTGTGACCAGCAGCTCGCGCACACCGGCGCCGGCCAGCTGTGTCAGCCATTCCTGCACCGGCACGCCGGAAGCGTCCGCCAGCCGGACGGTGTCCTCATAGCTGATGACCACGTCGACCTGCTGCTGCGTCTGTTCGACCCCGATGCGGGCACCGAGCAGCCAGAAGGCCGCCAGAGTGCAGATGGCTGCTACCATCAGCAGCAGACGATAAGAGTGAAGGTGTTGTTTCATAATCACGCACGCTTTCTGAATTTTTGCACGATCATCTGCAGCGCCTCCCGCTCGCGCAGCAGCCAGCAGATGCCGGCGTACAGCCCGATGCCGACCAGGCCGAGCGCGCAGAATTCCAGCAGGGTCAGGAGCTTGCTCAGTCCCGGCCGGTACAGCAGGCTCTCGCACGCCCACATCGCCATGCCGGTCAGCACGGCGGCGGCGAGGTTTTTGAGCAGCTTGCCGGTGCGCAGACTGCCGCGGGTATCGCGGAAGAAGCAGATGAGCGCGATGACGCCGCCGACGGTCAGCGACACGGCGGTCGTCCGTGCGATCAGGCCGCAGCTCTGGCTGCGCCGGAACACGAGGTTGAGCACGATGTTCAGCGCCAGCACCACCGCGTTGATGAGCAGCGGTGTCAGCGTCTTATGCATGGTGTAGTACGCCTTGTTGATCAGGTCCAGCACGCAGAAGCCCGCCATGCCTAGTGCGTACATGGCAAACACGCTGCTGGTCATCTGGGTGGATACGGCGTTGAAGTTCCCGCTCTCGAACAGGACGTGGATGACCGGTACGGCGAAGGCGGAAAACAGCGCCGAAAACGGCAGGATGACAAACAGGGTGTTTTCCACCGAGCTGCCGACGTAGCGCTTGTATTCCTGCGCGTTCACCTGCGAATAGGTCAGATTGTATTTCGGAAACAGCACGACGCTGATGCTGTAGATCAGCGTGGTGGCGACGGGGGTGAAGAGCTTGTCCGCGTAGTACACGGCGCTCACGGCACCGCTGCCGAACGAGGACACAGTGTTGGAGTCCGCCAGATAGCACAGCAGGAAGATGGACGTGGTGAACACCGTCACGACCGTCGTGCGGGCGAACAGCTTCAGGTCGGGGTCGCGGAAGTGCAGCCCCGGGATCAGCTGGAACTTTTCCCGCACGATGCACGGGATCGTCATGGCAAACTGCAGCAGCCAGGCAAAGCAGATGACCAGCACGTACTCGAGCACGCGCTCGCTGCTGGAAAACAGCACGAGAAACACGATCAGCAGCACATTATACGGCAGGCTCAGGCTGCCCTGCAGCGTATAGTGCTCCATGGACTGAAACACGGCGACCAGCAGGTAGATGACCACGATAAGCGGCAGCGTCAGCACGCAGATCTGCAGGTACATCCGCAGCGTCGGCAGGTCGGCGTCGCTCACGCCGAGCCAGTGACCGACGGGCGCAAAATGGATCACGACCGAGGCGAGCCCGACGACCAGCGCGCTCACGAGCACGCTCACGCAGATCAGGTTCCCGGCCACGGCAAAGGCCTTGTTCCGGTCCTCGGCGAGGTGCCGCGAGATCACAGGCACGGCCGCGATGCACAGGGCGTAGGCGACGGTCGTGAAGATATAGATCGTATAGTTATAGGAGATCGTATAGAGGTCGAAGACCGTCTGCGTGCCGAACACGCCGGCCTGCAGCGCCTCGCGCACGATGCCGAGGATCTTGGTCAGCAGCGTGACCGCCACGACCAGACCGATGGTGCGCAGCGTTCGTTTGTTCTGATTCTGGTTCATGACGCGGACACCTCGTTTTCGGACGGGTCGGCGCCGTCATGTACCGTCAGGCAGTAGAGTGCAGCCAGCGCAGCGGAGAGGTAGAACGAGGCATTCGGCCGCCGGAGAACGCTGGCAGAGAAGTAGGCGTTGACGATCAGGATCACTGCCGCCATGCCGAACGCGCACACCGGCAGCGTGAGGTACCGGTGCGGTTCGCGCACCATGCGCCACAGCGCACGCCCGGCGAAAAACAGCAAAAATCCGGCCAGCAGCACCAGCCCCGTCAGCCCGTAGAGGTAATACACGCCGTGGAAATCGTTCTCCGCGTCGAAGATGGCACCCTGGCAGCGCGTCGCGTCCAGCTCGAAGCCGAACAGGCGGCTGGTGACCGGCAGCTCCGCCATGAGCAGCCGGCAGTAGACGAGCTTTGTCAGGCGGATATCGCCGATGACGGAGATGTCCGTGGAATCGTGAAAGGCGTGCTCCACGTTTTCCAGACCGAAGCGCTCGACGGCCACGCGCTGATACTTCCAATACAGCGCATCGCGCGTCTCCTGTTCGGAGGCGCCCAGATCCTCGGCCGCCTGCTGCTGCTCGCTCACGCTCTCGGCATAGGCCTGGCGGTTGCGGTACATGGGGCTCTGGTGATACAGTCCGCCGCACAAAGCGGCGCACAGCAGCACAACGGCCAGCGCGCGCACGTTCCACTGCCGGGTCAGCGCCATGCTCAGGCACACGCCGGCGGCGATACCGAAGATCTCGGCATAGGCCAGCCGCGTGCCCAGCAGAAACAGCAGCGCAAAGCCGACGATGCAGTGCATCACGGCGGCGGGCAGCTTCCCGCGGCGCACGGCCGCAAGCAGGGCGATCACGGTGAGCACGCCGAGGATGGCACTCTGCGAATTGGGCAGCCAGAACCAGCCGCACCAGCCGATGCGGAACTTCGCATACGTGGGCATGCACGTCCCGGTCAGGACGGACACGAGTGTGACCGCCGCGATCAGGTACAGGTTGATCGTGCACACGTCCTCGAGCACGTCCAGAAAGCGCGGCGTGCGCCGAAAGAGCGTGATCAGGCTGAACGTATAGACCGGCAGCTGCGCAACGCGGATAAAGTTTGTCAGGTCGGAGACCGGGTCTGCATAGCCCACGCGGCGGCAGGCAAGCATGTGTGCCCCCCAGAACACGGCGAGCACGCCGCACAGGATCAGATACGCGCGCTTGCGGTCCGAGAGTACGAACGCCAGCACCGCGGCAGCCGCCAGCAAAAGCATCCGCAGCGCAAGCGAAATGCTCGTGCCGCGGCCAAGCGTCTGCGTCCAGAACGACAGCACGTCCAGCAGCGGCTGCGCCGCGCACAGGCCGACAAGCACGCCGGGCAGCCAGTGCGGATAGGCCCTTTCCTGCGGCGATAACGATTGCATAGTTTTTCCTCTTTTTCTCTCAGGATAGTTACACTCAATCATACGCTTTTTTCGCGGGCAGGTCAACCGGCGCGGCCGTTTGTTCATATATTTTTAGAATATGGTATGCAAATACCCCCGGTCGGAGAAAGCCTCCGTCCGGGGGTGTCAGTCGTGCCGGGTCACAGCAGCTTGTCCGCCTCGCGCGCATAGCTGCAGATGAGCCTGTCGAGCAGGCGCTGCAGGTCGGCAGCCTTCGGGTCCGTGACGGCCTGCGCATGCAGACGGTGCAGGCCATCGATGGCCTCCTGGCTCAGGCCGAGGGAGCTGTAGACGTCGCTCTCGCCGGCGCGCTGCGCATCGGCGTCGTCGGCCGCCTCGTCAAAGCCGAGCAGGAAGTTTGGCGTCGTGCGGAAATACCGCGCGATGCGGCTCACGACCAGTGCCGACGGCACCGTGACCTCGCGCCGGTCGTTCGGCTTGAGGTACTTGCGCACGGCCGGGCGGCTGATGTCGATCTCATCGGCCAGATCCTGCGTGTTGACGGGCTTACCGTACACGTTGTTGCCGTTCATCAGATAGGTCAGCCGGTCGCGGAACACATTGCCGAAACCGCCGGCGGCCTCGTCGTTGTCTTTGCCCACGAACATGACCTCCCATTCCAGAAAGCAAAATTTTTTCAAACTTTTTTCGGAAAAGGCTTGACAAACCCGTAGAAATGGTTTATACCAAAGTTACGTTAATCAAAAACGAAACTTTGGTTTCTATCCACGGGCCAAATCAAACTTTTCTAACCCTCAGTAAAGCACAACCGCCTGCAAAAGTCAAGGCATACTCCCCAAAATAACAAGGAGGTATTACCATGAGCAAAGATCGTGATCTCATTTTTGATATGACCGAGGACCCGGAGGTCCTGAGCTATCCCGCCGCCGACAACGAGCCGCTGCAGCTCGGCGGTGTGGGCGACGATGCGTCCGCCGCTGCCGACCGCCAGGTGACGACGCCGGGGGACGTGCACGTCGCGCCGCAGATGCCCACACCGATCGATGGCACGCTGCGCCAGTTCGCGCTGCGTGTGCCGAGCGTGATCGACGAGTGCAGCGGCATCATGGTGTTCGGCAAGCGCATCAAGTCGCTCGTGTTCTCGACAGACCTCTGCATCATCCGCAATGTCAACGCCGACGCGGTGTTCGCGGTCTATCCGTTCACGCCGCAACCGGTCATCACGCAGGCGCTGCTCATGGCGAGCGACCTGCCGGTGTTCGTCGGCGTCGGCGGCGGACTGACGACGGGCAAGCGCGTCGTGAACCTTGCCATGTACGCCGAGATGCAGGGCGCGACCGGCGTGGTTGTCAATGCGCCGACGCCGGGCCGCATCCTCAACCGCATCCGCAGCAGCGTCGACGTGCCGGTCGTGGTCACGGTGGCCAATTCCGACACGAACTACCGCCACCGCATCGAGGACGGCGCCGCGATTCTGAACGTGGCCGCCGGCGCGCAGACGCCGGAGATCGTGGCCGAGATCCGTGAGCGTTTCCCGGACTATCCCATCATTGCGACCGGCGGGGCGGACGAGGACAGCATCCGCGCCACCATCCGCGCCGGCGCCAACGCCATCATCTGGACGCCGCCGACGAACGGCGAGCTGTTTCGCGATGTCATGAAAAACTACCGCGAGGGCAAGCCGCATCCATGATCCGATACCTCTTCTTTTTTGCTTTCTCTTCCTGTTATCCAAGCGGAAGGACGCATCCATACGGATGCGTCCTTTTGTTGTCCTGTTTGGCACCTCAGAGCAGGCAGAGCATGACGCACGCCTGTTCGCGGGTCGCGGTGTCGCGCGGGCGGAAGCTGCCGTCCGGCATACCGCTGATCACGCCGGCGCGCTGCAGCGCCTCCACGGCGGGCAGGGCATAGCCGGCGATGTCGGCTTCATCCGTGAACGTGATGGCCGGATTGCCGGTGCCGAGCTGGATGCCGAACTGCCCGGCGTAGCGGTAGAGCATCACAGCCATATCCTGCCGGGTGATCTCGGCATCCGGCGCGAATTCGGTGTCCGAGATGCCGTAGACGACGCCGTTGTCGGCCGCCCAGTTGACGTAGGGCGCGTACCAGGCGTTCGCCGGAACGTCAGAGAACTTGCCCGACGTATATGCGGACACATCCGCACCCTGCAGCCCGGCCAGCATGGTCACGAACTGCGCGCGCGTCACGACTGCCGTCGGCTCGAAGGTCGTGGCGCTCGTGCCGGAGACGACGCCCGCATCATAGAGCTCCTTGATGTACGGATAGCTCCAGCGGCTCTCGGGCACGTCCGTGAACGGGAACGGTGTTTCCGTCGGCTGCACGGAGCCGTAGGTGCTGTAGATATCGTCCATCAGGTTCCGATAGAACAGGTGCGTCTCGATGACGCTCTTGTTGGCGATGCCGCCGACAAACTGCATATGGTCGGCGCGCGTGACGGGCATGACGTACCAGATGCCGGGCCGGAAGGTGATGTCGGAATAGCCGTCATAGTTGACCCAGCCCTGCGTGCCGTCGCGCTTGAGGCACTCGGTGGTGTTTTTGTCCGTCGTGGTCGGGTAGAGGGCGGAGACGGTGTTCACGAGGCCGTCGTTCGGCAGCCAGCTCTGATCGATGCAGATGCCGCCGGCGGTGTACTTGTCATAGTACTTGCCCATGTTGACGGAGCCGGGCATCATCAGCGCGCACATGCCGTTCGACGGGATGACCGACACGGTGGGGTAGTGGTTGCCGGTGAGCGGATCGGTCGAGGTCTGGTCGCCCGCATAGGAGAAGTAGTAGACGTTCGGCTGGATCTCGATGCCCTTGTTGATCTCGAGCGATTTGTCGATCGTCAGGTCGAGGAACGCGTTGTCGTTGTGCGACAGGAAGTCGGATCTCAGCACGCGGTCGAGCGCCTGGGCAAACGTCTCGTTGTCGTCCTTGCGGATGCCGAACTGGTCGAGCTGGAAGTCGTACACGCCCTTGAGCGACGACAGGCCCAGCGCCTTGGCGGCGGCCGTGGTCAGGTCGGCGGCGAGCTTGGTAAAGTCGCTGTTTGCCTCAATGAACGTCGTGCCGTTGTGCGGCGCGGCGATGGCGGTCAGCGAGTGGACCCAGCCGCCCTTGCCGCCGAGGAAGAACGGGCTCGGCTCCACACCGGCGGCCTTGGCCGCGGCGACTTCCTCCGGGCAGCCGTTGGTGAGAATCTCGAGGAACAGGCGCGTCGTCGCGCCGCCGAAGCTGTGGCCGACGAGGTTCACGGCGCGCTCCGTGCCCCAGCCGTCGAACAGCGGCGTCTCATAGTCGATGCCGTAGCGCTCGTGGCCGAAGTCCTGCGCGTGCTTGACGCCGTAGTCTGTGCGTGCGCCGACGAGCTGTGCGTACAGCTCGCATGCGCGGTCCCACGCGCTCGAGAGCGGGCCGACGGAGGCGGCATAGGTCTCATAGCCCTGCGTGGCCAGATAATCCGGCAGGCTGCCGGTGGTCATGCCCCAGTAGGGCATGATGCGGAAGATCTTGTCGCGCTGCCCCCAGCCGAACAGACCGTGCACGAACACGACCGGGTCGTCCGAGCGGGTCTGGTCATCGGCCGCAGCGGCCGGGATGACGCACAGGCTCAGCGCCAGCACCAGCGTCAGCAGCAGACATAAAAATCGACGTGTCTTTTTCATGGTTTCCCCCTGTCTCATAGATTCACATTGCTTTTCTTCTTGTAAAAACCGGCGATATGCCTATATTATACCTGCTGCATATGTTGATTGCAAGACGTTTTGACGAGAATCTGTCGCGCACCTGCGCAGAAAGATCCCCGCGCCGCGGCGCGGGGATCTTAGTCTGCAAACAGGTTCCATGGGAAAATATCCGGCGGCTGCTGCTCAAAATAGAGCACCTCGCCGGTGTCGGGGTGGGCAAAGTGCAGGCAGTGCGACCAGAGCGCAATCGGCCCGTCGTCGGGCAGCGTGCTGTATTTTTTGTCGCCCCAGAGCGGCAGACCACGTGACGAGAACTGGCAGCGGATCTGGTGCGTGCGCCCGGTCTGCAGATAGATGCGCACGAGCGAGAGCTCCGCGCGCGTGCCGAGCACGTCGTAGTCGAGCACGGCCTCCTGCACGCCCTTGGCCATTTTATCCGTGACGTAGGTCTTACGCTCGTTCGGGTCACGCCGCAGCAGGTCGCGGTACGTGCCCTGCAGCGCGTCCAGCTCCCCGTGCACGACGGCGAGATACGTCTTGCCGAAGTCGTGCTCGCGGATCTGCGCCGAGAGCTTCGACGCGGCCGCCGGAGTGCGCGCAAGCACCATCAGCCCGCTGACCACACGGTCGAGCCGGTGCACGGTGCGCACGCAGGCCTTCGGGTCACCGAGCGCCTGCCGCACCAGTTCGGGCACGCCGCCCGGCTCGTCCGTGGACAGCACGCCCGCCGGCTTGATGCACACGAGGATGCTGTTGTCCTGATAGAGAATGTCCATGTTGTCGCCTCGTTTCGGTGTCTGCCGTGAGTATACCACACCGGCGGCGCGCGGGCAACGAAAAAGGGCGGCGCAAAAGCGCCGCCCTCGAAAACGCGGAGCGTCAGGTCTTTTCTTTCCCCTGACGGTAAAACGGGATGGCCAGCGCCATGATGACCGCGAACACGATCAGATAGTAGAGCACGGCCTTGCCGTGCGACACAACGGCCGCGACGCAGAAGAAGATGCAGCACACGATCGATAGCACCGGCATGACGTAGCGGTGAAAAGCGTTCAGCTCTTTTTCCCGGCGCATGACGTTGAGGAACATTGGAATATAGAGCGCGTAGAGCGTGATGATCGGCAGCTCGGACGAGTCAAAGCAA
The DNA here is from genome assembly GCA_900317855.1 of uncultured Eubacteriales bacterium. GTDB lineage: Bacteria > Bacillota > Clostridia > Oscillospirales > Oscillospiraceae > CAG-103. Next base: position 23,468 of record ONIG01000001.1, read on the forward strand.
AACGGGCCGAACCAGCCCTCGGTGAGGTTGGCGCCGTAGAAATATGTCAGCCAGACGGCGCACATGAGCACGCCCACGATGGCGGAGTTTGCCGGCATGTTCGTGTATTGGTCGATGCCGAGGAATGCCTCCGGCTTCGGGCCGTTGCCGCGCGCGGCGACGGAGTAGAGGCTGCGCGTCGCGGCGAGCATGAGCCCGTTGAGCGTGCCGAGGCACGACACGACGACCAGCACGAACAGACCCACGCCGGCGGCCCGGCCGAAGATCTTCTCGAAGGCGAGCTTGGCGCCGGTCTCGCCTCCGGCCATGATCTCCGCATTCGAGACGCTGCCGGACAGGCCAATGTAGTAGAGGATGTACGTCAGGGCCACGATGAGCGTGCCGATGACAAGCGCAATCGGCAGGTTGCGCCGGGCATCCTTGAGCTCGGCGTTGATGCTCGTGGCGATGATCCAGCCCTCGTATGCAAAGGCCGTTGCCGCCACGGCGGTGAACAGCGCGTGGCCGTTGCCGCCCTCGACGGTTGTGACGACGGTGGTGAAGTTTTCGATCGTTGTGCCGTTGGCAAGGCCGACGATCGTGCCGACGATGCCCATGAGCAGCAGCGGGATGAGCTTGATGACCGTGGTCGCCACCTGAAACTTGCCCGCCAGGATCGGAGACAGGGCGTTGACCGCGTAGCTGCCGACGAGGAACAGGCACGCAAGGACCATGACCGGGCCGCCCGTGATGTCAAACCCGCACAGCACGCCGAGATACCGTGCGCTGACCCAGGCCAACACGGACGTCATGGCCGGGAAATAGATAAACGTTGTGAACCAGCCCATGTAATAGGCGTAGCGCTTGCCCATGAGCGCCTCGGCGTAGTCTACGAGCCCGTTGACGTGCGCATAACGTGTGGCGAGGATGGAGAACATGTACGCGCAGATGATCATGATCAGGCCGCCGATCGCCCAGGCGAGGATGCCGAGCGGCAGGTTGCCGCCGGTCGCGGTGAGGATCTTCTCGGCTTTGAAGAACACGCCGCTGCCGATGACGATGCCGATGACGAGTGCGATCGCCGTCGGCAGGCCATACTTTTTCTTCAGTTCATTGTCCATAAATCCTTTTCTTCTTTCCCCCAGATTTTTTGCCGCCAATTTCACGCTTAAAATCGCTAAATCAACAGCTGCAAGATATATTGTACATGACGGCGGCGGAAATTACAAGGAAAGGTTGTACAAAGCGTGCAAAAATGCCCTCCCGGACGGCTCCGGGAGGGCAATGCTGTGGATTTTGAAATACTGCCTTACAGCTCGCACAGCACCACGCAGGCCTGTTCGCGGGTCGCGGTGGCATACGGCTGGAAGCTGCCGTCCGGCATGCCGCTGAAGACGCCGGCGCTGTGCAGCGCCTGCACGGCGGGCAGGGCGTAGGCGGCGATGCTGCTCTCGTCCGTGAAGGCGGCGACCGCCGTCTGGTCGAGCTGCACGCCGTACTGCTGCGTGTAGTTATAGAGCATGACGGCCATGTCCTGACGCGAGATCGTCGCGTTCGGGTCGAACGTCGTGGCGCTCGTGCCGCTGACGATGTTGTTGGCAGCCGCCCAGTTGACGTAGGGCGCGTACCAGCTGCCTGCCTGCACATCGGTGAACGGGCCGGATGCATAGCCGGACACGTCCGCACCGGCGAGCCCGGCGATCATGGTCACGAACTGTGCGCGCGTGACGTTTGCAGTCGGCTCAAAGGTCGTGGCGCTCGTGCCGCTCACGACGCCGGCTTCATACATTTCCTTGATGTACGGATAGCTCCAGCGGTCGGCCGGCACATCCGTGAACGGCAGGCCGGCGGGCTGTGTCGGCGTGACCGGCGTGGCCGGGGTCGAGGTCACGTGGGAGAGATTGTCCATCAGACTCAGGTAGAACTGCCGCAGGGTCACCGTGCTCTGCGAGGACAGATCCGCCACCGGCATGCCGGCGATGAAGTTGCCGTGGTCATAGTGGCGCACGGGCATCACGTTCCACACGCCGGGGTGATAGCTGACGTTGGAGTAGCCGTCCTGCTGGATGTAGCCGATCTTTTCGCTCTTGGTCAGGCACCGGCCGGCGCTGTCGGTCGGGTACAGGGCGGAGACGGTGTTCACGAGGCCGTCGTTCGGGGCCCAGCTCTTGTCGATCCGGAAGCCGCCGGCGGTTGTCTGGTCATAATAGCCGCACATCTGGTTTGCAAACGGCACGAACAGCGGTGTCATGTCGACGGCCGACGTGCGCTCGCCGGTGATCGCGCTCTGGCGCGTTTTGTCGCCGGCATAGGAGAAGTAGTACACGTTGGGCTGAATCTCAATGTCGTCGTTGAGCTCCAGCGCACGGTCGATCGTCAGGTCGCGGAACACGTTGTCGTTGTGCGACAGGAAGTCCGAGTGCAGCACACGGTCGAGCGCCTCGAGCACAGTCTCGCCGTCCTTGCGGTAGAAGCCGAACTGCTCGAGCTGGAAGTCATACACGCCCTTGAAGTCCGAGATGCCGAGCAGCTTTGCCATGGTGGTCGAGATCTCAGCGGCGAACTGCGTCATGTCGCCGCAGCACTCGAGGAAGGTCGTGCCGTTGTGCGGGGCAGCCAGCGTCGTCAGGGAGTAGACCCAGTCGGCCTTGCCGCCCTGGAAGAACGGGGAGACCTCCGTGCCGGCGGCCCTGGCCGCAGCCTGCTCCTCCGCGGAGCCGTCGGCCAGAATATCCAGGAACAGGCGGATCGTTGCGCCGCCGAAGCTGTGGCCGACGAGGTTGATCTTCTTGTCCGCGCTCCAGCCTTCAAACAGCGGCTTGTCATACGTCACGCCGTAGCGCGCGTGGCCGTACTCGGCGGCGTGAGCCGCGCCGTAGTCCACGGTCGTGCCGGTGAGCTGGGCGTAGAGCTCACACGCGCGGTCCCACGCGCTCGAGAGCGGGCCGACGGAGGCGGCGTAGCTCTCATAGCCCTTGCCCGTCAGATACGGCATCAGGTCGCTCGTCAGGCCCCAGTACGGGGTCACGGCGTAGATCTGGTCGTGTTCGCCCCAGCCCATCAGGCCGTGGACGTAAATGGTCGGGTAGCGTTCGGCACCGGACTGCGTGTTCGCGGCGGCAGCCGGCAGGAGCAGCAGGCTCCCGGCCATCACCAGCGCGAGCAGCAGACACAGAAACTTTTTGCTCTTTTTCATGGTGTTGTGCACATTCCTTTCCGGCGCGCCGCAGCGCGCTTCTATTTTTTGAGTATTATAATTCCGGCCGCGCCGGTTTGCAATCCGGATAACGCAGAAGATTTTGTATCAGATTCGGCTGTGTGTGAGGTTTTTTGGACATATGGCCGCATCTGTCGCACAGCCGCGCGGACACCTGTGCACGCGCGCAAAAAACGTCCCCCGGCCGGGGGCCGGGAGACGTTTGCAAAGCGGGGATTTACAGCATGCACAGCACGGTGCAGGCCTGTTCGCGGGTCGCGGTGGCGTACGGCTGGAAGCTGCCGTCCGGCATGCCGCTGATAACGCCGGCGCGGTGCAGCGCCTGCACGGCGGACAGCGCATAGTCTGCAATGGTGCTCTCGTCCGTGAAGGGCGTCACGGTCTGCTCGTTGAGGGTGACGTCATACCGCTGTGCGTAGTTATAGAGCATGACGGCCATATCCTGGCGCGAGATCGTCGCGTTCGGATCGAAGGTCGCAGCGCTCGTGCCGCTGACGATGTGGTTGGCGGCCGCCCAGTTGACGTAGGGCGCGTACCAGGCGTCTGCGGGCACGTCGCTGAACGGACCGTACTGGTAAGCGGACACGTTCACACCGGCGAGACCGGCCAGCATGGTCACAAACTGCGCGCGGGTCACGCTGCCGGTGGGCTCGAAGGTCGTGGCGCTCGTGCCGCTGACTACGCCGGCCTCATACAGCTCCTTGATGTACGGATAGCTCCAGCGGCTTTCCGGCACATCCGTGAACGGGAACACGGTGCCGGTCGGCGCGGTGGTATAGGTGCTGTAGATATCCTCCATGACGCCGCGGTAGAGCGCGTGCATCTTGACAAGGCTGCCGTTGAGCATGCCGCCGACGAACTGGATGTGGTCAAACGACTGCACGGGCATGACATACCAGATGCCGGGCTTGAAATTGATGTTGGAGTAGCCGTCGTAATTCGTCCAGCCCTGCTTGCCGTCCTTCGTCAGGCAGGTGCCGTCGCTGTGGATGGGGTAGAAGGCGGACACGGTGTTGACCATGCCGTCGTTCGGGCGCCAGCTCTTGTCGATGTAGAAGCCGCCGGCGGTGTACTTGTCATAGTACTTGCCCATGTTGATCGCGCCGGGGTAGAACAGCGTCCACATCTTGGCCGACGGGATGTAGTTGCCGGAGACCGGGTCCTGCACGGTCTGGTTGCCGGCGTAAGAGAAGTAGTAGACGTTCGGCTCGATGCCGATGCCGTCGTTGATCTCGAGCGACTTGTCGATCGTCAGGTCGAGAAATGCGTTGTCGTTGTGCGACATGAAGTCGGTGCTGAACACGCGCTGCAGCGTCTCAAGCACGGTCTCGTTCGGATCCTTGTAGATGCCGAACTGCTCAAGCTGGAAGTCATAGAGATTCTTGATCTCCGTGATGCCGAAGCCCTTGGCGAGCGTCTCGGACAGATTCGTTGCCACGTCCATGATCGTGCCGTTGGACTCGATGAAGGTCGTGCCGTTGTGCGGCGCGGCGATCTCGGTCATGGAGTGCACCCAGCTGCTCTTGCCGCCGGTGAACAGCGGGCTCGGCGTGGTGCCGGCGGCCTTGGCCGCGGCAACTTCCTCGGCGCTGCCGTTGGCCATCAGCTCGAGGAACTGGCGCGTGGTCGCGCCGCCGAAGCTGTGGCCGACGAGGTTGACGGCGCGCTTCGTGCCCCAGCCGGAGAAGAGCGGCTGGTCATAGGTGATGCCGTAGCGCGCGTGGTCGTGCGCCGCAGCGTGCGCCGCGCCGTAGTCGACCGTCGTGCCGGTCAGCTGGGCATAGAGCTCGCACGCGCGGTCCCATGCGCTGGAGATCGGGCCGACGGTGGCCGAGTACGTCTCATAGCCGAGCGAGTTGAGGTAGCTTGTCAGGCTGCCGGTGGTCATGCCCCAGTAGGGCAGCACGGCATTGATGCCGGCGCGCTGGCCCCAGCCCATCAGGCCGTGCACGAACACGACCGGGTCGTCTTTGCTGCTCGGGCAGGTCCGGTCTGCGGCTGCTGCCGGGAAGACGCACAGGCTCGCGGCCAGAATGAGCGTCAGCAGCAGGCACAGAAATCGTTTGCTGTGTTTCATGGTGATCCCCTCCCTGATGATAAACGGTGCTTGTGACAGCAGTTATATCGCATGCGGCCTGAAAAAATTGCCAAACCGTGTCATCGGCCGGAGGCTGCGGGAGGGAAAAACAGCGGATGCCGTTTTGCATTTTTGTCCGTCATCATTCACAAAAATCCATAAATTCTGTATTTGGTTTCGGAAAATTCTACGAATATGGGCATAATCTTGCAAACTGCATAAAAACCACTTTCGGATATTGTGAAGATTTGGACGGCTTTGCGCACATTCATTCTGGCGGGGGCGGGCCGGCTTTGCTATAATATAAACGAGAAGGAACCGCAAAGAACCAGAACAGCCAGAACAGATGGAGGTAATGGAATGAGCAAAAAGTATCTGTATTATTTCAGCGAAGGCAGCCAGGCGTTCGGCGGCGACAAGACCGCGATGCGAAACATTCTCGGCGGCAAAGGCTCCGGCCTCGCGGAGATGACCGCGGCCGGCATGCCGGTGCCGCAGGGCTTCACCATCACGACCGAGGCCTGCACGCAGTATTATGCGGACGGCCGCCAGATCAATGCGGAGATCCAGGCGGACATTTTCGCGCATGTCCGGGGCCTTGAGGAGCTGACCGGCAAGAAGCTCGGCGACGTGGAAAATCCCCTGCTGGTGTCCGTGCGCTCCGGCGCGCGCCAGTCCATGCCCGGCATGATGGACACCATCCTCAACCTGGGCCTGAACGATGCGTCCGTCGAGGGTCTGGCCAAAAAGACCGGCAACCCCCGCTTCGCCTACGACAGCTACCGCCGCTTCGTGCAGATGTTCGCGGACGTCGTCATGGGCGTGTCCAAGAGCCTGTTTGAGGAAGAGATCGACAAGATGAAGGCCGCCAAGGGCGTCACGAACGACGTTGATCTCGACGCGGACGATCTCAAGCAGCTCGTCGTCATCTTCAAGAAGATCTATGAGGACAATGAGCACAAGCCCTTCCCGCAGGACCCGAACGAGCAGCTCATCGAGGCGGTCAAGGCCGTGTTCCGCAGCTGGGATAACCCGCGCGCGAACGTCTACCGCAAGATGAACGAGATCCCCTATGAGTGGGGCACTGCCGTCAACGTCCAGCAGATGGCGTTCGGCAACTCCGGCGACCGCTCCGGCACGGGCGTGGCCTTCACGCGCGACCCGGCCACGGGTGCGAAGAAGCTCATGGGCGAGTACCTCATCAATGCACAGGGCGAGGACGTCGTCGCCGGTGTGCGCACGCCGAGCCCGATCAGCCACCTGCAGGAGCAGATGCCGGAGGTGTATGACGAGTTCGTCGCCATCGCCAACCGGCTCGAGCACTACTTTAAAGATATGCAGGACATGGAGTTCACCATCGAGGACGGCAAGCTCTACATGCTCCAGACCCGCAACGGCAAGCGCACCGCACAGGCGGCGCTGCAGATCGCGTGCGACCTCGTCGACGAGGGCATGATCACCGAGCGCGAGGCCGTGCTGCGCGTCGAGCCCAAGCAGCTCGATACGCTCCTGCACCCGCAGTTTGACGCCGAGGCGCTCAAGCGGGCCGACGCCATCGGCAAGGGCCTTGCCGCGTCCCCCGGCTCCGCCTGCGGGCAGATCGTGTTCTCCGCCGAGGAGGCTGAGGAAGCCGTCAAGAGCAAGACCATGCCGAAGGTCGTGCTCGTCCGTCTTGAGACCAGCCCCGAGGACATCGTGGGCATGCAGGTCTCGCAGGGCATCCTGACCGTGCGCGGCGGCATGACCAGCCACGCGGCCGTCGTCGCCCGCGGCATGGGCACCTGCTGCGTCTCCGGCTGCGGCAACGACAACAGCGTTCATATCAGCTATGCAGATAAAGTCTTTGAGATCAACGGCCACCGCTTCACGGAGGGCGACTGGATCTCCCTTGACGGCAGCACCGGCAACATCTACGCCGGCCAGATTCCGACCGTCGCCGCCACCGGCAACAAGAATTTCAACCGCCTCATGGGCTGGGCCGATGCGGCCCGCCGCCTGAACGTCGAGGCCAACGCCGACAACCCGCGCGACGCGCAGCAGGCGGTCGATCTCGGCGCCGAGGGCATCGGCCTGTGCCGCACCGAGCACATGTTCTTCGCCGAGGATCGCATCAAGGCCGTCCGCGAGATGATCTGCGCCCGCACCGTTGAGGAGCGCAAGGTCGCGCTGGCGAAGGTCGAGCCGTTCCAGCAGAGCGACTTTGAGGCAATGTACCGCATCATGGGCACCCGCCCGATGACCATCCGCTATCTCGATCCCCCGCTGCACGAGTTCCTGCCCACCCAGAAGGCGGACATTGAGGAGCTGGCGCAGGAGATGGGCATGACGTTTGACGAGCTGCAGGATGTCGTCGTGTCCCTGCACGAGTTCAACCCCATGATGGGCCACCGCGGCTGCCGCCTGTGCGTCACCTATCCGGAGATCGCCGAGATGCAGACCAACGCCGTCATCAAGGCGGCGCTCAAGGTCAGCGCCGAGACCGGCACGATGATCACGCCGTACATCATGATCCCGCTGGTCGGCGAGCGTAAGGAGCTCAAGTTCATCAAGGACATCGTTGTCCGCACGGCGGATGCGCTGATCAAAGATGCAGGCGTGGACATGAAGTACCACGTCGGCACCATGATCGAGATCCCGCGCGCCGCGCTCACGGCCGACGAGATCGCCAAGGAAGCGGACTTCTTCAGCTTCGGCACGAACGACCTGACGCAGATGACCTTCGGCTTCAGCCGCGACGACGCTGCGAAGTTCCTCGGCAGCTACTATGACACCAAGATCTATGAGAGCGACCCGTTCCAGCATCTGGACATCAACGGCGTCGGCAAGCTCGTGGAGATGGCCTGCAAGCTCGGCCGCCAGACGAATCCGGACCTCGAACTCGGCATCTGCGGCGAGCACGGCGGCGATCCGTCGTCCATCGCGTTCTGCCACAAGGTTGGCCTGGATTACGTGTCCTGCTCGCCGTTCCGTGTGCCGATCGCCCGCCTTGCCGCCGCGCAGGCTGCGATCCGGGAGGAGCTGTGATTCTCGGTGCGCCCGCGCACAAAAGATAAGAAAATCGACCCATGACCCAATCCGGGCACACAGGTTCCAACCTGTGTGCCCGGTCGTTTTTTGCCTACTTTATCACCGAATTCGCTGCATTTTGCCCCTGTTTCTGCGTTTGGAAACAGGGGCTTTTATCTGCTTTGAGGCAGTGAAAATCAAAATCAATTTACAGGGAAATAGTAGCAGAAACAGAGACGCAATCTTGATGTTGCGGCAATGCCGCGCTATCATATACCATATCATGTTCTTTTTTGTTAAAGAGAGAATAGGAGAACCTGATTTTTAAATTTCCTATCGTTATCTCTGCTGCAATTTTGGCGATGTGTGATGCAGTAGATGCGGATGTGATCCTAGAAAACGAGGATGTCATATGGGCTTCTCGCAGCAATTGGAATATAGATACTTACGTGAGGAATACAATTTGCATGCCGACCTGAGCGTGCGGGTGTTTGCGGCGTCCAACGATCTGCCGGAGCTGGTCCTCCCGGACGGCAGCGTCGCCTTTTGGGCGTCCGTGGGAGCAACGGTCAGCTTTGACTTTTATCTCGATTAACAAAACCCCCACGCGCTGTTCGGGCTTCCGAACGGTGCGTGGGGGTTCCTGTTTGGGAATATTTCGCGTTACACGATCACGGTCAGCAGCATCTTAAAGCGCGTCTGCCCATAGACCGCGTGCGGCACGTGCGCCGGCATGACGATGCTCTCTCCGGCGGAGACGAGGTGCGCCTCGCCGTCGATGGTGAAGCGGCCCGTGCCGTCGAGCACGGTGACGAGCGCGTCGCCGTCGGCGGTGTGCGTGCTGATCTCCTCGTCCTGCTCGAAGGCGAAGAGCGTCATGCTCAGGGCGCGGTTTTGCGCGAGCGTCTTGCTCACGATCTGCCCCGGCTGGTATTCGACCTCGTCACCGAGGCGCAGCACCTGTGCTTTTTCGATGTTTTTCAGACCCATGATCCGATCTCCTTTGTTCTTGACTGTTGAAATTTTACCCGCCGTGCGGCGGTCGTATACGTTCGTTCAGTCGTCGAGGCCCGGCACCTGCGGCAGGGTCGCAAAGCTCTCGGCGAGCTGCGCGTCGGTGGGGATGAAGTCACGCATCTCGCCGTTGTGGAACTTCTCATAGGCGACCATGTCGAAGTAGCCGGTGCCGGTCAGGCCGAAGACGATGGTCTTGGCCTCGCCGGTCTCGCGGCACTTAATGGCCTCGTCGATGGCGACGCGGATGGCGTGGCTGGATTCCGGCGCGGGCAGGATGCCCTCAATGCGTGCGAACTGCTCGGCCGCCTCGAACACCTTCGTCTGCTCGACGGAGCGGGCCTCCATGTAGCCATCGTGATACAGCTGCGAGACGATGGAGCTCATGCCGTGGTAGCGCAGGCCGCCGGCGTGGTTCGGCGAGGGGATGAAGCCGCTGCCGAGCGTGTACATCTTGGCCAGCGGGCAGACTTTGCCGGTGTCGCAGAAGTCGTAGGCGAACCTGCCGCGCGTGAGGCTCGGGCAGGAGGCGGGCTCGACGGCGATGAACCGATAGTCGCGCTCGCCGCGCAGCTTCTCGCCCATGAACGGGGAGATGAGGCCGCCGAGGTTGCTGCCGCCGCCGGCGCAGCCGATGATGATGTCCGGCACGACACCGTATTTGTCGAGGGCCGTTTTCGTCTCCAGACCGATGACCGACTGGTGCAGAAGCACCTGATTGAGCACGCTGCCGAGCACGTAGCGGTAGCCGGGGGTCGAGGTGGCGACCTCGACGGCCTCGCTGATCGCGCAGCCGAGCGAGCCGGTCGTGCCGGGGTGCTCGGCGAGGATGCGCCGGCCGATCTCCGTCTCCGTGGACGGGCTCGGCGTCACGGACGCGCCGTAGGTGCGCATGACCTCGCGGCGGAAGGGCTTCTGCTCATACGAGCACTTGACCATATAGACCTTGCAGTCGAGCCCGAGGTAGGCGCAGGCCATCGACAGGGCCGTGCCCCACTGGCCGGCGCCGGTCTCGGTCGTGACGCCGCGCAGTCCCTGCTGCTTGGCGTAGTACGCCTGCGCGATGGCGCTGTTGAGCTTGTGCGAGCCGGAGGTGTTGTTGCCCTCAAACTTGTAATAGATCTTCGCCGGGGTCTGCAGCTGCTTTTCCAGGCAGTAGGCGCGCACGAGCGGCGAGGGACGGTACATTTTGTAAAAATCGCGGATCTCGTCCGGGATGGGGATCTCGCGGTCGTCGTTGTCGAGCTCCTGACGGATCAGCTCGTCGCAGAACACGGGGCGCAGATCGTCGAACGTCATCGGCGCGCCGGTGGCGGGATTGCGCAGCGGGGCGGGCTTGACCTTCATGTCGGCGCGGACATTGTACCACGTGCGCGGCATTTCGTCCTCGGACAGATAGATCTTGTAGGGAATGCTTTCGTTTGCCATGGTGTTAGCTCCTTTCGACCGGGGCCTTTCCGGGCAAGAAAAAACGACCCTTGTCCACGGAAAGACCAAAAGTGAATTTGATCCTTGGGACAAAAGCCGGAAAACTTCTGCGGTGCCACCCAAATTGGCGCAAGTGCGCCCGCTCGGCGACGTGCCATCACACGTCTTTCCCTGGTAACGGGGGAAAAGCCCGTCGGACTTTACCGCCTCACGGCGTCTCGTCCGCCCTCCGCAGTCCATTCAGCGAGACCGTCTCTGCTGCCATCACACCAACCGGCAGCTCTCTGGGAAAGACGCAAACCCTCGCTTACTCCTCTGCATCTGTGGTTTGCTGCTTTGAACTTGGCGCAAGCATACGCCTCGGACAGGCCGTTTGTCAAGCGGGCAAATGCACTTTTTCCGCTTTCCACAAACGCGGGCGGTCATGCGCAAGAATATTTCGCCATTTAAACACAAAAAGGCGAAAAGAAACCGAAAAATTCGGGTGCTTCTCACACTTTACATTCGCAAAGCGGCGGCTTATACTGAGCTTAACCGGGGTTGGGTCCGAAACCGACAACTGAGAATGGGAGTGATTTCTGTGGCGGAAAACAAGACATTATGCATTGCCTGCAAGTACAAATTCCACGACCGGGATCTGCAGCCGTGCGCGGACTGCCTGCGAGCCACGCAGCTGGTGCAGCGGGGCGTCGACCGGTATCAGAAGGCGGCGGAGCCGCAGCCCGGGACGCCTGTCCCGGAGACGCGCCGGGCACATCCGTCGGCCAAAACGCTGTGCTTTGCCTGTAAGTATATGTACTGCGACTGGGACGCCGAGCCCTGCCGGACGTGCCTGCGGCACAGTCTGGCGGAAGCGGGGCAGGCGGACGCCTTCGAGCCGGAGACGGCGTCGAAAGCGAACGATTTATGAATTTCGCTAAAGATATCGTTCAAAAAAACTAATAGTTTGGCGGTTATCGCCGTTGATTTCCGTTCGGGATTTCCGCTATAATAAAAGCGTGCAAGGGAGCACATCTTCGAAAAGCGAAGGTGCGCTCCCTTGTCTTTTTTTATTTCCTTCGCCCACAAAAAACGGAAAAAATACAAAAACCGGTAAACGGACCCACCGGCGCGGGCGAAAAAATCAAGAACAGGAGGATATGAACATGAAACTGAAACGACTGACGGCACTGCTGCTTTCTGTGATGATGGTGCTTTCTCTGGCCGCATGCGGAGGCGGCGGTGATACAAAAGATGATTCGGCGTCCGGCGACCTGTCGGGCAAGGAGATCATCATCGGCAACATTACCCCGGTGACCGGCGCGCAGGCGGCCTACGGCCTGGCCATCACGAACTCCATTCAGCTGGCGATCGACGAGATCAACGCTGCCGGCGGCATCCTCGGCGCGACCGTGAAGCTCTCCACCAAGGACGACCAGGGCACCCCGGCCGAGGCCGTTTCCGGCTTCAACTCGCTGCTCGGCGAGGGCGCGTCGGCAATCATCGGCGCAACGCTCTCGAGCTGCACGTCCGCGATCACGAGCCTGGCCGACGATGAGGGCATCGTGCTCGTGACGCCGAGCTCCACGGCAGACTCCATCACCACCAAGGACGATTACGTTTTCCGTTCCTGCTTCAAGGACAGCTTCCAGGGTGAGATGGTCGCGGCCTATGCCAAGGATCAGGGCTGGACGAAAGCCGCTGTGCTGTATGCGACCGGCGACACCTACTCCTCCGGCCTGCACGATTCGTTCGTGAAGGCGGCCGAGAAATACGGCATCGAGATCGTCTGCGAGCAGTCCTCGTCCGACACCGGCGCCGTGGACTTCTCCTCGCAGCTGGCGACCATCGCCGCCTCCGGCGCGGACATGCTCTTCGCTCCGTACTACTACGATGCAGTCGGCCCGAAAATCATCCCGCAGGCACGCGAGGCCGGCTTCAAGGGCGCGATCATGGGCTGCGACGGCTTTGACGGCACGCAGGACTACACCACCGGCGACCTGAGCGCTTATGAAAACGTCTACTTCACCAACCACTACTCTCCGGAGGACAGCTCCGAGATTGTCCAGAACTACGTCAAGAACTACACCGCCAAGTACGGCTCCGAATCCATGAACGCGCTCGGCGCGCTGGCCTATGACGCCATGTACATGGTCAAGCAGGCCATTGAGAAGGCCGGCAGCATCGACCACGACGCCATCCGCGACGCGATGAGCGGCATGCACTATGTCGGCGTCACCGGCGACATGACCCTCGACGAGACCGGCACGCCGGAAAAGAGCGTGGCCATCCTGACCTTCACGCCCTCCGACGGCAAGCTCGTGCAGAAGTTCGTCAAGACGCAGAGCTGATCTGCCCCGGCTGTGCAGCCGGAACCGGACAAAACCAAAAGCAATGCCTCCGCGCGAAAGCGCCGCCCGGCGCTTTCGCGCGCAATCATTCCGGCGCGGCTGGCCTGCGCGTGAACCAGAAAGGCAGGGAGAGAATATGACTGACTTTTTACAGCAACTGATCATCGGGCTCCGCCTCGGCAGCGTCTATGCGCTCGTGGCGCTGGGCTACACGATGGTTTACGGTATCATCAGACTTATCAACTTTGCACACGGCGACTTCATCATGGTCGGCGGCTATACGCTGTATTTCACCGTGCCGATCCTGCTGCACAGCATGGGCCTGCCGGCGTGGACGGGCGTGATCGCGGCCATCGTGATCTGCGCGCTCGTGGGTGTTTTGGTCGAGCTGGTGGCCTACCGGCCCGTGCGCCGCAAGGGCACGAGTATGTCGGCCCTCATCACGGCCATCGCCATGAGCCTGCTGCTGGAAAACCTCGCGCAGGCCATTCCGGCCATGGGCCCGAACCCGCGTGTGATCTCCGATGAGATCTTCAGCACGGCGCCGATGTCCCTCGGCGGCGTGTCCGTGAACATGGCGGCCGTGATCACGATCGTCATCGCGGCCGTTGTCATGGCGGCGCTGCAGATCTTCGTGCAGAAGACGAAGCTCGGCCGCGCCATGCGCGCCGTGTCCGAGAATAAGGAGGCGTCCACGCTCGTGGGCATCAACGTCAACCGCACGATCGTGACGACGTTCGCCATCGGCTCCGGCCTCGCGGCCATCGCGGCGCTGATGTACTGCGCGCAGTACCACACCGTGACGACGACGATGGGCTCCATGCTGGGCCTCAAGGCGTTCGTGGCGGCGGTCATGGGCGGCATCGGCCTGATCCCGGGCGCCATGCTCGGCGGCATCGTCGTCGGCATCATCGAAGCGCTCGTGACGGCCTACATCAGCTCGTCGCTCGCCAACGCTGTTGTGTTTCTGATCCTGATCGTGATGCTGCTGGTCAAGCCGGCCGGCATCCTCGGAAAGAATGTAGGTGAGAAGGTATGAATACGCTGCAAAAAACGAAACTGCGCGGTACCGGCATCAACTGCGGCCTGATCGTGCTGCTCTTTGCTGTGGTGCTGCTGCTCGGTCAGGTGCTCCCGGAAAATACCTACCGCCGCGTGCTGGTCCCGATCATCTGGCAGATGTGCATTTTTATCCTGCTCGGCACATCGCTCAATCTTACGCTTGGCTACCTTGGCCAGCTCACGCTGGGCCACATGGGTTTTGCCGGCGTCGGCGCCTACACCGCTGCGCTGACCTCGCTTGCGCTCGAACGCGCGGGCCTGTTCGAGGCGTCGGAAGCAGCCCCCGGCCAGCTCATTCTGGTCATTCTCGGCTGCTGCCTGCTCGGTGCCATTTTCGCAGGGCTGCTCGGCCTGCTCGTGGGCATCCCGGCGCTGCGCCTGCGCGGTGACTATCTGGCCATCGTGACGCTCGGCTTCGGCCTCATCGTCGAAAACGTCATTGCGAACCTGCCCTTCGCCGGCGGCGAGGGCCTTGCAAACGGCACGGCGAGCTCTTCGCTCTACGCCAACGGGCTCGGTCTGTCGACCTCACTGCAGGCAAAGTATGTGTGGCTCGTGCTGGGCATCACCATTTTGTGCATTGCGATCATGTGCATGTTCATCCGCTCGAAATACGGCCGCGCCATCGAGGCCATCCGCGACGATGAGATCGCCGCGTCCGCTTCCGGCGTGAACACGACGTATTACAAGATCCTCACGTTCGTCATCTCGGCGTTCTTTGCGGGCCTTGCCGGCGGACTGTATGCCACGTGCTTTTCCTCGCTCACGACGGCGAGCTTCACGTTCACCAGCGCTTCGATCTGGAATTCGACGTTCATCGTCGTCATCGTGGTCCTCGGCGGCATGGGCTCCATGACCGGTTCGGTGCTGGCCGCCATCGCCATGTACCTGCTCAACTATGAGATCAAAAACGGCGGATGGGTCTCGGCGCTGCCGGGCTTCGTGCAGTCGCTGTTCCAGTTCCCGATGCTGATCTATGCGCTCGTGCTGCTGGTCATCATCATTTTCCGCCCCAGAGGCATTCTGGGCACCTACGAGTTTTCGCTCGACCGGCTGCTGTTTGACGGCCGCCTGGCCGAGAAGAGAAAGGCCAAGGCCAGGAAGGGAGGCGCCGACGCATGACCGATACCAGACCCGTTGTGCTCAAAGCGGAGCACCTCGGCATTACGTTCGGCGGCCTGAAGGCCGTGTCGGACTTCAACATGGAGATCCATGAGGGTGAGCTCATGGGCCTCATCGGCCCGAACGGCGCCGGCAAGACCACGGTCTTCAACCTGCTCACCGGCGTGTATGTGCCGACGGAGGGCGCGTTTTATCTCTGCGGGCAGAAGCTCAACGGCAAGCAGACCTATCAGGTCGTGGAGGCCGGCATCGCCCGCACGTTCCAGAACATCCGCCTGTTCAAGGCCATGACGGTGCTCGATAACGTGAAGATCGCCTTCACGAAGGACATTCACTACAACCTCGCCGACAGCCTCCTGCGCACGAAAAAGTACTGGAACACGGAGCAGGAGCTGACCGAAAAGGCCATGGAATACCTGCGCATCGTCCATCTGGACGACAAGGCCGGGCAGCTCGCATCCAGCCTGCCCTACGGCCAGCAGCGCAAGCTGGAGATCGCCCGCGCGCTGGCAACGAACATGAAGCTGCTGCTGCTCGACGAGCCGGCGGCCGGCATGAACCCGACCGAGACGGCGGAGCTGCTCTCGTGCATCCATACCATCCGCGATACGTTCCATGTGGCCATCCTGCTCATTGAGCACGATATGAGCCTGGTCATGCGCGTCTGTGAGCGCATTCAGGTCATCAACTTCGGTCAGACGATCGCCGCCGGGCTTCCGGAGGAGATCGCGAGCAACCAGGAGGTCATCGAGGCGTATCTCGGCGAAGAGGAGGCGGACGACGATGCTGAAGATTGAAGATCTGGAGGTGTCCTACGGCGCCGTGCAGGCGCTGCGCGGCATCAGCATGGAGGTCAACGACGGCGAGATCGTCTCGCTCATCGGCGCCAACGGCGCTGGCAAGACCACCACGTTGCACGCCATCACCGGCCTTGTGCCCATTAAAAGCGGCTCCGTGATCTACGACGGGCACGACCTGCGCAAGACAGACCCCAGCCGCATTGTCACCATGGGCCTCGCGCATGTGCCGGAGGGGCGGCAGGTATTCACGCGCATGACCGTGGCGGAAAACCTTGCCATGGGCGCGTACTTCCGCAAGGACAAAAAAGCGATCGCGGAGGACCTCGAGCGGGTCTATGCGCGCTTCCCGCGCCTGAAAGAGCGCGCCAAGCAGCTCGCGGGCACGCTCTCCGGCGGCGAGCAGCAGATGCTGGCCATGGGCCGTGCCATCATGAGCGCGCCGAAGCTCATCGTCATGGACGAGCCGTCCATGGGCCTGTCGCCCGTGCTCGTGCAGGAGGTATTTTCGATCATCGAGACCATGCACGAGCTGGGCATCACGATCCTGCTCGTGGAGCAGAATGCGAAGATGGCGCTCGCCATCGCCGACCGGGCCTATGTGCTCGAAAACGGCCGGATCACCATGTCCGGCGGCGCACACGATCTGCTGCACGACGACAAGGTCCGCAAGGCCTATCTCGGCGCGTGAACGCAGACAGCAAAAGCGCACACACCCGCGGGTGTGTGCGCTTTTTTACGCCGGAGCCGCCCTATAGGAGACGCTTTTTGCAAAATTTCCGGAAAAGGGGAAATAAATATTCCGCTTTGCGCATTTATCTGATATAATCGACACAAAAGGAGATACGATTCATAATTGAACACAGGATCAATCTTTAGAAAGGAAGGATGCTTGCATTCGTAAAGTGCCATGAAACGAAGACTGTTTTCCCTGCTGCTGACGCTGGCCATGCTGCTGTCGCTGTTGCCGGCGGCACATGCCCTCGGGGAAGAGAAGCTGCCGGACGAGGCGGGCTACGGCTTTACTTACGCATTCGTCTCACCAACGACCATTGAGATCACCGCTTACTACGGCTACGAGGCGGAGGTCACCGTCCCCTCGACCATCGACGGATATACCGTCGTCGGCATCCAGAACTTCCACGCGACTGAGGGTTACAGCGACCCCAATGTCGTTGTGCGCAAGGTCACGCTCCCGGACACCGTGACCTACATTGCAGACGACGCGTTCTACGACAGCGACGACTGGAGCGCCAAGACGCACTCCGCGCTGCGCGAGATCGTCCTGCCGCAGAGCCTGAAAACCATCGGCGAGCGGGCGTTTTACCACAACTACTATCTGGAAAAGATCACGATTCCTGCGAGCGTGACGGAGATCGGCAGCGGCGCGTTTGCAGCGTGCACGAATCTGTCCGACATCACCATCCAGGGCGAGCATACGCTCCTGCACGGCGGGGCATTCGGTGCGCGGACGTCCTACAGCGTCGGCACCTTTGCCGGGCAGCTCAGCGCGCTTTACAATGATTGGCTTTATGACGACAGTGCGTCGGACTTCTTCATCTGGAACGGGCAGCTGCTCGCCTATAAGGGCGAGAGCAAGACGCCCGTCATTCCCGACACCGTGCAGACCATCGGTGCCGACGCCTTCTGGCGCACGGACATCACCGGCGTGACCATTCCGGCGGGCGTGCGGGAGATCGGCCCCTCCGCGTTTTATGAGTCCACGGCGCTGACCGCCGTGGACATTCCCGGCAGCGTTGAGCGCATTGACAACAACGCCTTCTGCGGCTGCACCGGCATGACCTCCGTCGAGCTGAACAAGGGGCTGAAGGTCATCGGCGAGGGCGGCTTCAACGACTGCGAGGGCCTGACGAGCCTGGACCTGCCCGACGGCCTGACCACGCTGGAGGACACCGCGCTTTACGACTGCGCGAACATCGAGCGCTTCACCTTCCCGGCGTCGCTGAGCGATATGGAACTGTCCAGCATTGATACCTCCAAGTGGTATGAGGGGCTTGCCGACGGGGCGGAGCTCTACTGCGGCGGCGTGTTTCTTGGCTGCAAGGGCAGGGAGTACCCCGCCAAGCTGACCGTCCGCCCCGGCACGAAGATGGTGCGCATTGAGGACTATCTGGACGGCGTGAACGAACTGATCCTGCCCGACGGGCTGGAGTCGCTCATCATCACGCCCGAAGGCGTCTCGGACGAATGCGGCATCACCACGCTCACCGTGCCGGAGAGCGTTGATTACATTGATCTGCGCAATTTCCCCAAGCTGACCGACATCACCCTGCCGGAGACGGCGGTTCTGGCCGAGGGGTGCTTTAGTGGCTGCTATCAGATCGAGGACCTGACCATCCCGAAGGGCAATCAGACCCTGTACGGCGTCTGCGTCGGCCGCACGGCACACGTGGTCCTGCCCGACGACGTGCTGGAAGTGCGCGGCCCGATCTCCAACGGCGACCCCTTCCGCTACAACACCGAGAGCGGCAACTCCAGCCTGAAATCGATTGACCTCGGCAGCGTCCGGGTCCTCACGGACGGGGCACTCAGCGATTGCGTCGCGCTCGAGCGCGTCACGCTGCCCGATTCCCTGATAGAACTCGGCGACGGTGTGTTCAGCGGCTGCGCGCAGCTGCGCTCCGTCCAGGGCGGCGGGAATGTTCGGCAGATCGGCAATTCCTGCTTCTCCGCCTGCCCCGCGCTGACCGACTTCGGGGATCTGACGGCGAACGTGACCCGCGTCGGCTCGCTGGCCTTTTTCAATACCGGCTGGTTCCACGACCAGCCGAACGGCGTGGTCTATTTCGGTAATGTTGCTTATGCCTACAAGGGCACCATGCCGGAGGGCACCATTCTCGACATCAGGGACGGCACCGTTTCCGTTACCTACAAGTTCCTCGCGGGGCAGACGGAGCTCAACCCCAGCTTCGACCAGCCGAATCTGGCCGGGCTGATCCTCCCGCAGAGCTGCAAATACGTAGATGCCTACGCCTTCGCCGGTGCGAAGAATATGAAGTTCATCGACCTCGGCGGCGTGCAGTACATCGGGCGCGAGGCATTCAACAACAGCGCCTGCGAGAGCATTGTCCTGCCGGACTCCGTGCGCTATGTCGGCAGCAACGCCTTTTCCGCGCCGAATATCCGTGCCATCCACCTCAACGACGGCCTGCGCGCGCTGGACGAGGGGGCCTTCTTTACCTACGGCAAGGGCAGCGGCGTGACGATCCCCGCCAGCGTCACCTACATCGGCGCGCAGGCGTTTGGCTACTGCCCGATCGATCCGGACGACCCGTTCGCGGGCCTGACGCGGATCGACGGCTTTGCCGTCACCGGCACGGCCGGGAGCGCCGCGCAGACCTACGCCGAGGAAAACGAATTCACCTTCCGCACGGATGCTGCCTGCACTGCGCACGACTACGTGACCGAGACCGTGGCGGCGACCTGCCGGGACGGCGGCTTCACGCGCCGGACCTGCGCCGTCTGCGGTGACGTGACGGTCACTGCGCGCGGCAGTGCGGCGGCGCACACCGCGGTCGCAAATGACGACATTGCCGCCACCTGTGACCGGCCGGGCTCCACCGGCGGCACGCACTGCGGCTTCTGCGGACAGGCCCTGACGGCTCCGACCGAGGTCGCTGCACTGGGCCATGACTGGGTCGTTGCCGTCGAGGAATATGAGCACTCCGCCTATTACGGCATGACCTGCCACTACTGCCGCCGCTGCGCGCTCAAGTGGTACGATAACGGCAGCGCACATACACACGATTACAGCTATCAGGTGTCCGTCAAGTACCCGACCTGCACCGCGCAGGGCTACACCACGCACACCTGCGCCTGCGGCGACAGTTACCGCGACAGCTACGTCGGCGCGCTGGGCCACGATTATGTGGGCGGCGTCTGCACCCGCTGCGGCGCGAAAGCGTCGGCCCCGCAGCCGGGCACGCAGCCGTGCGACGGCGGCGCGCAGTGTCCGGGCAGAGACTTTTCCGATATGCCCGGCCCGGCCGACTGGTCGCACGAGGGCATTGACTATGCCGTCGCGCACGGTCTGTTCGTCGGCACGTCCGACACCACGTTTTCTCCCACCGGGGCGATGACGCGCGCCATGCTCGTGAGCGTGCTCTGGCGCATGGAGGGCGAGCCTGCGCACACGGACCGGAACCCCTTCACGGACGTCGGCACGGACTGGTATACCGACGGTGTCCTCTGGGCAGCGGAGCATGATATTGTCGCTGGCATCGGAGACGGTCGATTCGACCCGAACGGCGATGTGACGCGCGAGCAGATCGCGGCGATCCTCTGCCGCTACACGCTCTGGAAGGGGCGCAGCGCGGATGCGCGCGCGGATCTGAGCGTGTTCCCGGATGCAGGCGATGTGAGCGGCTGGGCATACGATTCCCTCGCGTGGGCAAATGCCGAGGATCTCATCTCCGGCTGCATGATCGGCAGCATTTCCTATCTCAAACCGCTTGATAATGCCACCCGCGCCCAGGTGGCGGCGATCCTTATGCGCTATCAGCAGAGCATCGGAGCCTGAACGGATCCAAAAAACATGCGCGTACCCGCTTTGGGTACGCGCATGTTTGCGTTTGTTACGGTTGCGATTTTGCCGCGGCGCGGGCCGCGAACCGGCGCGACGGCCGGTAGACGAGCAGTGCAATGAAGATGAGCACGGCCGTGGTCGCAAGGCTGATCGGATACACGAGCATGATCGACCGGAATGTGTGGTGCAGTGGGAACACGGTGTTGATCCAGATGATGCGCACGCCGCACACGCCGAAGAGCGTCAGGATTGCCGGCACGAGCGAGATGCCGAAGCCGCGCAGGTAGCCGGACAGAATCTCATACGTCAGGCTGAAGATATACGACCCGAAGAGAATGAGCAGTCGGCTGTAGCCGATCTCGATGACCTGCGGGTCGTTGTTGAAGACGGCCAGCAGATACTTGCCCGTCAGCAGCACGAGCACGATGGCGATGGCCGAGGCAATGATGTCCTCGCCAAGGCACAGGAGCATGGTTTTCTTGCAGCGGTCGATCTTTCCGGCGCCGTAGTTCTGGCCGACGAAGGTCGCGCACGCCTGACTGAAGGAATTAAGCACGTCGTAGGCGATGATCTCGATGTTGAACGCGGCGCTCGAGGCGGCCATGACGACGGTGCCGAGGCTGTTGATGGCCGACTGGATGATGATGTTCGACACCGAGAAGATCGCGCCCTGGATACCGGCCGGCAGACCGATGCGCATGATCTTGCGGAAGATGGCGGGGTCAATGCGCAGCTGCTTTAGCTCCACGCGCACCAGATCGCCGTGCAGCAGACGGCGCAGCAGCAGCACGGAACTGACCGCGTTGGAGAGCACTGTCGCGATGGCGACGCCGTTGACGTTCATCTTGAGCACGATGACGAAAAACAGGTTGAGGATCACATTCAGAACGCCGGAGACCGTCAGCGCGATGAGCGGCACCTTCGTGTCGCCGACGCTGCGGAAGATGGCGGCCTCGAAGTTATACAGCAAAATGACCGGCATGCCCAGCAGGTAGATGCGCAGATACGCGAGCGCGAGCGGGTACACATCGTCCGGCACGTTGAGCAGGCCCATGAGTCCGGCCGCGATGAACTGGCCGAAGACCGCCACGAGCACGCCGCCGATGAGCGCCGTGACGATGGAGGTATGCACGGCGCGGTGCACGGTCTCGCGGTCTCCGCGGCCGATGGCGTTGGCGATGACGACGTTCGCACCGAGCGCGATGCCGATGAACAGATTCAGCAGCAGGCCGATGACCGGGCTGTTGGCGCCGACGGCAGCCACGGCGGCCGTGCGCATATCGCCCGTGAAGTTGCCGACGACGGCGATGTCGGCCGCGTTGAACAGCTGCCCGAGGATGCCGGTCGCGGCGACGGGCAGGGCATAGCGCGGGAGTTTGTTCCAGATCGGGCCGTTGAGCATGTCCAGATGCTGCGGCTGGGTCGCTGACTGCATAATTTCCTCACCTTTTGTTCGAAATGCGTAAAAATCCAAAGACATATCATAAGTGAAGCGCAGCCGGGAATCAAGGCCAAATTTGTATAATTTCCTATCAGTTTGCAGAAAACCTCATTGCATTTGCGCGCGCAGCTGCAAAAGCGTGTTCTCCCGGCAAAAAGGAAGACCCTTTTGATAGTCCGAACCCCGCTCCGGGTACCGGAGCGGGGTTGAACGCGGTGTTTAATTGATCTTCAACGTCTCCCAGAGCGTGTTGACGTAGGTCAGCGTGTCCTGGTCGAGGTTGCGGTAGGCGCTGCGGTTGTATGCGTCGCGGAACGAGCCGATGTCGGGGTAGAGGATGGCCATCGTATCCTCGCCCATGTCGTCGATATACTCCGGGTCGTCGTACACGAGCCGGTTCGGCGAGGCGTAGTAGATATACTCGGCGTTGGCCACGGCGGCCTCGCGGCTGAGCATGAAGTTGATGAAGCACTCGGCCAGCTCCTGATCCCGGCAGCTCGTCGGGATGCACATGGCGTCGATGAAGTAGTTCGTGTTCTCGGGGTAGTAAAACTGCAGATCCACGCTGTCGGCCTGCGCGTCGCACATCGTGAAGTAGTCGCCCGCGTAGTAGGCGGACACGGCGGCCTCGCCGGACTCCATCATGTTGTAGATCTCGTCCATGACGTAGCTCTTGACGAGCGGGCGCTGGTCGATGAGCGCCTGCAGCGCCTGCTGCCAGTCGTTGCGGTCGGTGGTGTTGACGTCGATGCCGGCGCGGTACATGGCCGTGCCGAGCGCGTCGCGCGCGTTGTTGAACTGCAGGATGTTGCCGGCGTACTTCGGGTTCCACATCAGGTCCCAGTCGCCGGCGTCGGCGGCGTCGACGACGTTGGCGTTGTAGATCACACCCACGATGCCGTAGGTATACGGCACGGTGTAGGTGTCGTCCGGGTCATAGTACAGGCCGCGGAAGTCCTCGGAGATATACTGATAGTTCGGGATGTTGTCGTAATTGAGCGGCAGGAGCATGTCCTCGCTCTCCATGCGCGCGATCATGTAGTCCGACGGGATGACCACGTCGTAGCTCACGGCGCCGCTCTTGAGCTTGGCGTACATGTCCTCGTTGCTGGCGTAGGTGTCGTAGTTGACCTTGACGGGCACGCCGTAGGTCGCCTTGTACCAGTCCTCGAATGCGGCGATGGTGTCGAGCGAATCGTCCGAACCGTCGGAGATGTACTCGCCCCAGTTGTAGACATTGAGCACGCGTGTTTCCTGCCGGCTGCTGTAGATGCTGATGCCGGCAATGAGCAGTGCGGCGGCGGTGAGGATGCCCACGGCGGCGCGCACGGGGCGGCGGCTCTTGCCGCTGCGGGCGGCACGCGCGGGCTTACCCTCGCGCTTGGCGCGGCGGGCGTCGCGGATGCGCTGCGTGTCGTCCTCATCGACGAGGTTTGTCAGCAGCAGCAGCGCCAGAATGACAAAGAAAATGATCGTTGCCAGCGCGTACATCTTCGGCGTGACGGTTTTTTTCGTCATGTTGTAGATGCGGATCGGAAGCGTCTGGAAGCCGCTGCCCTGCGTGAAGTAGCTGATGACGAAGTCGTCGAGTGAGAGCGTGAAGGCCATGATCATGCCGGTGATGATGCCGGGCAGGATCTCCGGCACCTCCACGCGGAAGAACGCGCGCACCGGCGTGCAGCCGAGATCCATCGCGGCCTCGGGCAGCGCGCGGTCCATCTGCTGCAGCTTCGGCAGCACCTGCATGATGACATACGGCAGGCAGAACGTGATGTGCGCCGCGAGCATCGACCAGAAGCCAAGGCTCGTGGACGAGCCGAGCAGCCGGCCGAAGAACACGAACATGAGCATCAGCGAGATGCCGGTGATGATGTCCGGATTCATCATGGGAATGTCGGTCGCCGTGTCGAGCGCAGCGCGCAGATATTTGTTGCGCAGCTTGTTCATGCCCACGGCGGCGGCCGTGCCCATCGCGGTCGAGACGACCGAGGCAATCACGGCGAGGATGAGCGTGTTTTTGAGCGCGTTGAGTGTTTCCCCGTCGCGGAACAGCTCCTGATACCATTTAAATGAGAAGCCGGAGAGCACCGACAGGCTCTTTGCCTCGTTGAACGAGAACACCAGCAGGATCGCGATCGGCGCGAACAGGAACACGAAGATGAGGGCGGTGTAGATTTTTGCAGCTCGTTTCATGTCACACACCTCCGTAGACGCGCTTGTTCGTGCCGCGCTTCATCAGGGCCATGGCGGCCAGCAGGATCAGCATGAGGATGAAGGCGATGGCGGCGGCAAAGTGCAGGTTGTTGGCCACGTACTGCCCCTCGATCGCGTCGCCGATGAGGAAGAACTTGCCGTTGCCGAGCTTCTGCGAGATATAAAAGGTGCTGATTGACGGGATGAGCACCATCGTGATGCCGGACACGACGCCCGGCAGGCTCAGCGGGAAGATGACCCGCCGCAGCACGCCGAGACTGTTGCAGCCAAGGTCACGCGCGGCCTCGATCAGGCGCGTGTCCATCTTGGCCATGACCGAGTAGATCGGCAGGATCATATACGGGAAGTAGTCGTACACCATGCCGACGACGACGGCGCCCTCGGTGCCGATGATGTGCGCCTGGCCGAGGTGCAGCGCGGAAAAGAGCATGTTGAGCAGGCCAGTGTCCTGCAGGATGGTCATCCACGCGTAGGTGCGGATGAGGAAGTTCATCCACATTGGGATCATGATGAGCGTGATGATCGTCTTCTGCGTGCGCGGGGCGGCGCGGGCGATGATATATGCAATGGGGTAGCCCATGAGCAGGCAGATGGCCGTGGAGATGACGGCCAGCTTCACCGAGCGCCAGAAGATGAGCAGGTACGTGTGCACCTCGCGCGTGGCGCCGCTGTCGTCGGTGATCGTGCTCACGGCGGTGAAAAATTTCGTCAGATTTTCGGTCGTGAACCGGAAGCTCTCGTCCGTGAACGCATAGTAGGCCACGAACACGAGCGGCACAGCCACGAAGATGACCGCCCACACGGAATACGGTGCGAGCGCCAGACGCTGCGCCAGCGAGGCGCGGCGGTTTTCGGTACGGATACGGCTGCTCATTCGTCCGGCTCGCTTTCCGCGTCCGAGAGCTCGTCCAGCTCGTTGCTGAACGAGGAGTAGTCGCCGTACATGCCCGAATATTCGGACTTTTTCATGATGTGGATGGCGTCGGGCTCGATATACAGGCCGACTTCCGCGCCCTCGTCGACGTAGTCCGTCGTCTGGATCATCCACTTGAAGCCGTTGATGTCGATGATGATCTCATAGTGCACGCCCATGAACGTGACGGACGTGACCGTGCCGTGCAGCATGCCCTTTTCGATGGGCACGATGTCCACGTCCTCGGGACGGATGACGACGTCCACGTTCTCGTTTTTGGCAAAGCCCTTGTCCACGCACGTGAACGTGTGGCCCGAGAACGTTACGCGGAAGTCCTGGCGCATAATGCCGTCGACAATGTTGCTCTCGCCGATAAAATCGGCCACGAAAGCATTCTGCGGTTCATTATAAATATCAAGCGGCGTGCCGATCTGCTGGATCTTGCCCTCGGACATGACGACGATCGTGTCGGACATGCTCAGCGCTTCTTCCTGATCGTGCGTGACGAACACGAACGTGATGCCGGTGGCCTTCTGGATGTTTTTGAGCTCCTGCTGCATGTCCTTGCGCAGCTTCAGGTCGAGCGCGGCGAGCGGCTCGTCGAGCAGCAGTACGCGCGGACGGCTCACGAGCGCACGCGCAATGGCGACGCGCTGCTGCTGTCCGCCGGACAGACGCGTGACGTTGCGGCGCTCGAAGCCCGTGAGCTTGACGAGCGCGAGCATCTCGTTGACCTTCTGCTCGATCTCGTCGCGCGGCAGCTTCTGCTCGCGCAGCGGAAACGCCACGTTTTCGAACACGTTCAGGTGGGGGAAGAGGGCGTAGCGCTGAAAGACGGTGTTGATATTGCGCTTGTGCGGCGGAATGTCGTTGATGCGCTCACCGAGGAAGAGAATGTCGCCCTGGTCCGGCGTTTCAAAGCCGCCGATCATGCGCAGCGTCGTGGTCTTGCCGCAGCCGGACGGGCCGAGCAGCGTCAGAAATTCGTTGTCGTAAATGTCGAGATTGATGCTGTCGAGAACGGTCTCGCCGTCAAATTGCTTGCTGACGTTCCGGAGTTCAATGACTTTTTTCATGGCTGTGTTTCCCCCTTCGTGCACAAAAAACGCCGCTGCAGATCAGCAGCGGCGTTTGTGAAGCGAAAACATATACCATTGGGCGCGCAGCAGCCGTCCGCGGCCCGTGCGCACCGTTCCCAACAGAATGTCGTGTCTTGAGAGTCTATATAGCAAAGATTACTTTTACTACTCTTATTGACCATTTCACAAGTTTGGATGCTGAAAGCAGCCTGGTTTTAAGTGACCAACTTATAAAACTTGAGCTTTTAACTCAATCAATAAGGCAACAGAAGTTGCCACCGCACACGGTGCGGTTTGCGGCATTCGACCCGGCTGTCCGTATGGCCTTGGCCGGCGTGCGGGGCACGGCGGCGGTCGCATCCTGCTTCGGAAAGACTCTGTACATCATTCCAATTGAGACGCCTCATTCTAGCAAGATTTGTCCGACATGTCAATCATTTTTCGACGAAATTCTTGCCTCTCAACACGGCAAAAATTCACGCTTTGCGCATGGTTTACATAATGATGAGCAAAACAGAAGAGAAGTTCGTCAATTTCGTGACTCACAAATGTTTTTGCTGAAAAATCATGAGATTGCGTTTCCCACCGGACTTGTATGATTTAAACGAAATCAGTTTACATAACTGCTGATCTTTCGGCGCTTTTGTGCAATGCTTATGAAAAGTCGACAAAAAAGAAAGCGGATATTTGTCATTCTTTTCACTTGAAAGATTCTGGTGTGCGCGCTATCATAACCTTAGCAATACGTTTACACTTTGTTCTTGGTTTGTTCATGAACTCCATGAAAACATACTATGAAAATTTTGCATCGAACAGGGAGGACGGCGTATGACCCGCGAGGAAGCGCTCGACAAACTGTGTCACAGTTATTCGGGATATTTTGATGTTGTGCGCTACGAGGAACCGAAGGGTTATCTCGTCGCAGAGGCCGGTCTGCACATCCACTCCGAGAAGTATGTGCTGGTCAAGTCCGCCAAACTCTGGGAAGCGGACAACAACGAATATGTCTACATTTTCTCGGTTCCCGTGCTCACGAAGGAGATCTTCGAGCAGTGCCGCGAGCAGGCGCGTGTCGACGGCCTGCGGCAGATCGAGCCGGGTCCGAATCATATGTGCTCTTATATCACGGCGATCTTCTTGTGTGACACCTGTGAGCCGGATGCGCTGCGCGCTTTGCGCCGCACACGTATTTATAAGAGCTTCAAGCTCGCGTTCCACGGCTGGATGGATTATCATACCGGCGTTGTGGAGCTCAGCACCGGGCAAACGGCTGCCAATGGCAGCGGACGCAGTACAGCACAGTTGTTGAAGACAACACTGTTTAAGAATATGAAAGAAGGGAGTTAATTCAATGAATGCTGCTGTAATTCTGATTGTTGGCATTGCCATTCTCGCCTGTGGTTACATTTTCTACGGCGGATGGCTGTCCAAACAGTGGGGCATCGACCCGTCCCGCCCGACGCCGGCTCACGAGCTGGAAGACGGCATGGACTACTGCCCTGCAAAGGCCCCTGTTCTGATGGGTCACCACTTCTCCTCCATCGCGGGCGCCGGCCCGATCAACGGCCCGATCCAGGCCGCTGTTTTCGGCTGGGTTCCGGTGCTGCTGTGGGTTCTCATCGGCGGCATCTTCTTCGGTGGTGTGCATGACTACGGCGCACTGTTTGCCTCTGTCCGCAATGACGGCCAGTCCATCGGTACCGTTGTTGAGACCAGCATCAGCAAGAAGGCCAAGCGCCTGTTCCTCATCTTCTCTTACCTGACCCTGATCCTGGTCGTGGCCGCGTTCGCGTCCATCGTTGCCAATACGTTCAAGGCCACCTATGTGGACGGTGTTGTGGATGTGGCGGCTTCTGCGGCCAACGCCACGACGGCCATCATCTCGCTGCTGTTCATCGTTCTGGCCATCTTCTTCGGCTTCTTCGTGTACCGCAGAAATGCGCCGATCGGCGTGTCCACGGTCATCGGTGTTGTCTGCATCGCTCTGATCATGTGGCTCGGCATCAAGTGGCATCCGATCTATCTGAGCTACCAGACCTGGATGATCATCTGCGGCCTCTACATTTTGGTCGCTTCCGTCACGCCTGTGTGGATCCTGCTCCAGCCGCGTGACTACCTCAGCTCGTTCCTGCTGTATGCGATGATGATCCTCGCGGTCATCGGCGTCATTGGCTGCCACCCGACGCTGGATATGCCTGCGTTCACCGGCTTCAAAGACACCATCGCCCCGACGGGCAGCTCCCTTGGCTATATGTTCCCGGCTCTGTTCGTCACCATTGCCTGCGGCGCCATCTCCGGCTTCCACTCCCTCGTTGGTTCCGGCACGACGGCCAAGCAGCTCAACAATGAGAAAGACGCGCAGCCCATCGCCTACGGCGGCATGCTCATTGAGTGTGTGCTCGCGATCGTTTCCCTGTGCGCGGTTGCGTACATCTGGCAGGATTACAAAGCCGGCACGACCGTCACCCCGACCGTCGTGTTCGCAACCGGCCTGTCCCAGATGCTCGGTAAGGTCTTCGGTTCCGGCGCCGTGTCCATCACCTACACGCTGATGGTCCTGGCCGTGTCCGTGTTCTGCCTGACCTCTCTGGATACCGCGACCCGTCTGGCTCGCTACATGTTCCAGGAATTCTGGCTCAAGCCCGGTGAGAAGGCCGGCGATGCGACCGTTACCGGCGCTCGCAAGGTCCTCTGCAATCCGTACGTCTCCACCGCGATCACCGTCGTGCTCGGCATTGCCCTCGGCATGACCGGTTACGCAAAGATCTGGCCCCTGTTCGGCGCTGCCAACCAGCTCCTGGCCGGCCTCGGCCTGCTGGCCGTCGCCGCATGGCTCGGCAAGATGGGCAGAAACAACAAGATGTTCTACTTCCCGATGATCTTCATGATCCTCGTGACGCTGACGTCTCTGGTCTTCACCATCAAGTCCCAGATCACCGGTATCATCGCCGGCGGCGCTGGTGTTGCCTGGTGCTACATCCGCGCGATCCTGGCCATCCTGCTGGTCATCCTTGCTATCGACCTCGTCGTCGAGGGCAGCAAGGCGCTCGCAGCGCAGGCCAAGGCCAAGAAGGCTGCCTGATCCGGCTTCCTTCGGCCAAAACGCAAACCAAACAAAGAGCCCTCTGCTTCGGCAGAGGGCTCTTTTGAGCTTGTCGGAAAACCCTATATGGGTTTTCCGACAAAAGGATTGCAGTCTGCTGCGCGCATAATTTGCGCGCTCTCGGCGCACAAATTCCACACTTGCAGCCTGAGAAGTATTTTCTCTCACGCACATGCCTCGCCAGAAAAGGGGGATTGCGGCGTGTGAGGACGGAGGGGGGGGCAAGGCCCGCCTCGAATGTGATCTGGTCTTTTTTATGGCGGGTGAAATCGGTCATAAAAAAGACCCCGACGCAGGTCGGGGTCAAGACATCCGCTCCGGCGGGGAGGAATCTCTCTGTCTGCCGTGAGCATACCACGCTGCGCCGCGCCGTGCAAGGCACAAATGTTTCCACCCGGTGGATTTGCGGTTGCAAACGGCGCGCAAACATGGCATACTGTAAGCAACTTTGCGCAGGGAGGTGCAGACTGTGAAACGCAGTGAGGAACGCGAACGGAATATTCGGCGGGTGATCCACACGGCGCAGACGCTGTTCATCGCCGATGGCATCGCTGCGACACCCATCAGCCGCATTGCCGAGGCGGCCGGCCTGACGCCGACGTCACTGTACCGCTATTTCCGTAACAAGGATGCGCTCGTGTTTGCCGCCTGGCGCGACGCACTGGCCACGTTTTTTACCGATTTCATGGAGCAGTATACGCGCGAGTCCGCCGCATGCACGACGGGGTATGAGAAGTTCGTCGTCTGCATGCACATTTACTTCCGCATCTATGATGACCAGCCGGAGTGGTATGCCTACACGCGCGAGATGTTTTCGGCCTACTCCGAGAAAAACACCGGCAGCGACGTCAACAATGTGTTCTGGAAGTACTATGACAAGGAGATCCCCGTCCCGGCGCTCAAGGCCCTGCGCGAGGGCGTGGCCGACGGCTCGATCCGTCCGGACGTGAATATTTACGCGGTGTATCAGTGTCTGCTCAACGCCTATACCGGCACGACGATCTATGAAAATGTGTCGTTCGGTGTCTCGCCGGTCGATATTGTCCAGTTCACCGGGGAACTGCTCGTGAATTATATCAAAAATGAACCGGAAGCTCTGGCACTGTGCAATAAAAACTGAAAAGCACGGATATATGTAACAAATGATACGGTACGAGCGTGCCAGTTTGTTAAGATAATTACAGAATTGCGGGGTATTTCTTTTTTTGCGCAAATATGTTAGTGCAACTAACATATAATTGAAAAGCGGCGGAGGTGAGCAGCACGGATAAAAGCAAACGTTCTTATGACTTTACGGTGTGTCTGCCGTTCTGGAGCATGTTGACGGGCTCCCAGCAGCAGATGCTGCGCCTGAATACGATCGTCCGTTCATACCGCGCGGGGGACGATGTGATCTTTTCCATGCCGGAAAAAAACGGCCTGTTTCTCGTGCTCTCCGGCGGATTGCGCGTGTTTATTGCGACGGATACCGGCCGCGAGATCACGCTCATGTCGGTCGTCAGCGGCGGATGCTGCATGCTCAATACGCTCGACAGCGCAGCGCCGGGTGACACGGTCCCCATCCTGCAGGCGAGCAGCGACGCCGTGTTCGCCTACATCAACATTGTGGCCCTGCGCCCGCTGTGCGCGGAATCGCCGGTCGTGCAGCAGTTTTTGCAGTGCACGCAGGCGCGCAACGTCCAGACGGTGCTCAATAACATAGAGTATTATTTTTTCCATCCTCTGCGCAGCTGCATCGCCCGCGTCGTGCTCGAAAAGGCCGACGCCCACCCCGAGGATGGCTTTGCGCGCATCACCCACGAAGAGATCTCCCACCACCTCGGCACGACGCGCGAGGTCATCAGCCGGGAGCTGGAGGGGATGCGCCAGATGGGCCTTCTGCGCACCGGCCGCGGCAAGATCTATGTGCTCGATCGCCCTGCGCTGGAGGGCATGGCCAACTTGTAGGGTGCGTTTGACAACCGGATATATCCAATTTTGAAGCTGTCAAAAAGCAAAATTTGCTTTTTGACAGCTTTCTTTTGTGCTATATGACACATTTTGATTTGGCATTCGGCGAAAAACGGTCAAAATGCACAATAACAAATCGTCAATTTGGTGACATTCAACGAAACCAAGTGGTTATGTTTAATTATCGCCATTTACGTAACAAATGGTGCAGTAAAGACGGCGAAATGCGCTATATTGATAATTGTCAAACGAAGTTGTTTCTTTTTTTGGAGACAAGTGTTAGTGACCATAACAGAAGAAACTCGTGCAGCGGACTGCACAAGAAATACGGAAAACACATCATGAATGGGAGGTACACAGAATGTATTACAGCAGCGGTAACTATGAGGCGTTTGCAACGCCGAAAAAACCCGAAGGCATCGACAACAAGTCGGCTTATGTCGTCGGCACCGGCCTGGCCGGTCTGGCGGCGGCCTGCTTCCTGATCCGCGATGCGCAGATGCCCGGCGAGCACATCACGCTCTTTGAGCACCTGCCGGTGGCCGGCGGCTCCTGCGACGGCATCTACGATGCGACCAAGGGCTTCATCATGCGCGGCGGCCGCGAGATGGATAACCACTTCGAGTGCATGTGGGATCTGTTCAAGTCCATCCCGTCGATCGTGAACCCGGGCGAGACGATCTTCTCCGAGTACTACTACCTCAACAAGGAAGACCCGAACTTCTCCCTGTGCCGTGTCACCGAGAAGCAGGGCCAGGACGCCCACACCGACCGCAAGTACGGCCTGACGCCCGGCGCTGCCACCCAGCTGCTGAAGCTGTTCATGGCGACCAACAAGTCCCTCGAGGACAAAACCATCGACGACGTGTTCGACGATGAGTTCTACGCCACGAACTTCTGGACCTACTGGCAGACCATGTTCGCGTTCGAGAAGTGGCACAGCGCCCTTGAGATGAAGCTCTACCTGCAGCGCTACATCCACCACATCGACGGCCTGCCGGATCTGAGCGCACTGCGTTTCACCCGCTACAACCAGTACGAGTCCATGATCCTCCCGATGTGCAAATACATCACCGACCACGGCGGAAAGGTCCTCTTCGACACCACGGTCACGAACATCGTCTGCGACTGCACCGAGGACAAGAAGGTCGCCAAGAAGATCGAGTACACCCAGGGCGGCGTGGAAAAGGTCATCGAGCTGACCGAGAACGATCTCGTCATCTGCACCAACGGCTGCCAGGGCGACGCGTCCGCTTACGGCGACAACACCCACGCGCCGGTCGTGACGGTCAAGAACGGCGAAGGCCCGTCCGTCGAGATGTGGAAGAAGCTCGCCGCGCAGGATCCGGCGTTCGGCCGTCCCGAGAAGTTCTTCAAGGACATCAAGGAGACCAGCTGGGAGTCCTGGACCGTTGACACGGCCAACAAACAGATCCTCGACGCCATCCAGAAGATCTGCAAACGCGACCCGCTGTCCGGCAAGGTCGTCACCGGCGGCATCGTCACCTGCCGCGATTCGAGCTGGCTCATCAGCTGGACCATCAACCGTCAGGGCCAGTTCCAGGAGCAGCCGAAGGATCACTGCCTGATCTGGGTCTACGGCCTCAACTGCTGGGACGACAAGGGCGACTTCATCAAGAAGAATATGTGCGACTGCACCGGCATCGAGCTGGCGGCAGAGTGGCTGTACCACATCGGCATCCCCGAGGATCAGATCATGGATCTGGCCACGAACGAATGCAATACCACGCCGTGCATGATGCCTTACGTCACCACGTTCTTTGAGCCCAGAGCCGAAGGCGACCGCCCGAAGGTCGTGCCCGATGGTTCGGTCAACCTCGCGTTCGTCGGCCAGTTCGCCGACACCCCGCGCGACACCGTGTTCACCACCGAGTACTCCATCCGCACCGCGATGGAAGCGGTCTACACGCTCTGCAACGTCGACCGCGGCGTGCCGGAAGTCTGGGGCAGCGTGTATGATATCCGCGACCTGCTCTACGCGACCAGCAAGCTGCTCGACGGCAAGAAGCCGCTGGAGTTCCTGCTCCCGTCGGTCCTGCCGCTGCTCGACCTCGTCAAGGAGCCGCTGCTCAACAACGTTGTGGTGGATCTGCTCAAGAAGTATAATATCGTCTGACGTACCATCCCGTTAGATGTCGCATCCCCCTTTGCCCCGGCAGCGAGAGCTGCCGGGGCATTTTGCGCGGCGAGAACAGGGTGCTGCGTACTGTGATCGAGCAGCGGGGGAGCTCGAGGGGGCAAGGCCCGCCTCGAATGAGATTTCAGGAAAAGGTTGGACGTGTCCAGCCTTTTCCCCCGGCAGCGAGAGCTGCCGGGGCATTTTGCGCACAAAAATCCAGCGTCGCTGTTTGCGGCGCCGGATTTCAGTCGGTTATTCTTCTACGACCGGGAACGTGACCCGCACCTCGAACCCCGCCCCCCAGTCGGACGCGGCGGTGAGCGTGAGGCCCAGGTCCTTTGCGACCTCGCGCGCGAGGTAGAGCCCCATGCCGGTGGCCTTGTTCTTCTCGTGGCCGGAGTCTCCGGTGAAGCCCTTTTCAAACACGTACGGCAGGTCGCACGCGCGCACGCCCGGCCCGTTGTCGCGGACGGACAGGACGGTCGCTGCATCGCCGCTTTCCAGGGAAAAGGTCAGCACCGGCTTTTCGAGCGCATACTTCACGCTGTTGCTCACGACCTGCCCAAGCAGAAAACACAGCCCGCGCCGGTCAGCAAAGACCGTCTCGTCCGCGAGCCGGATCTCGACCCGGAAGCCCTTTTCCTCCAGCAGCGGGCGGTAATCGTCGAGCACCTCGTCGATGCAGCCGCGCAGCGTCAGCCGCTCAAAGCGATAGTCGCGCCGCGCACCGCGCAGGCGGGCGTAGTAGAGCATCTGATCGATGAACGCCTGCATCCGGTTGCGCACGTAGTCGAGCTTGAAGCCCACGGCCTCCGGTAGCGTGTCGCGTCGGTTGTCGAGCACGAGCGTCAGCAGCGCCAGCGGCGTTTTCACCTCGTGCGCCCAGAGCTCCACGTAGTTTTCGTAGTCGTCCATCTGCGTCTGTAACTGCGCGATGGCCTGCTGCTGCGCGCGCAGCGTCTCGCCGAGCAGGTGCACGCTCTGCGCCTCGTTTGCCGAGAGCAGGCGGCACAGCGCCTGCTCGTGTTCTGCGTCCGGTGCGGTCAGAAAGGTCATAAAGGCCTGCTCCCGCCGCTTCGAGCGCGCGCAGAGCACCGCGCACACGCCGGCGAACAGAAACACCGTCGCCAGCACGATCACGGCCGTCATGGCGACGAACGCCCGCGCGTCCGCCAGCCAGAGCAGCAGTGCGGCGAGCGCGTCCACACCCAGCAGCAGGCCCAGCCACGGCAGGTACTGCCGCAGATAGCTTCCGTTACGCTTCATGCGCCACCTCCAACCGGTAGCCGACGCCGCGCACGGACACGAGCTGCTGGCACATGCCAAGGGACGCCATCGTCTTTTTCAGCCGCGTGAGGTTGACCTGCAGCGCATTTTCGTCGATGAATTCCGTCGTGCCCCAGAGTGCGCGGCTCAGGTCGTCTTTCGTGACGGTCTGCCCGCCGTGCGCCAGCAGCGTTTCGAGCAGCTTGCCCTGATTCGGCGGCAGGACGACGGACTGATTGTGGATGAAGAGCGTGTAGGTCTGCCGGTCGAGCAGAAAGTCCGCCCCCTCGAGCAGGTTCGGCCGCCCCTCGTAGCGCTTGAGGACGTTTCCGATGCGCGCGAGCAGCCGCTCTTTCCGATAGGGTTTGGTGAGGTATTCGTCCGCGCCGAGCTCGAGCGCGTGCACCTCGTCGCGCAGTTGGTCGCGCGAGGTCAGCACGAGCACGGGCAGGGCGCTGCGCTGCTTGAGATCGCGGCAGATCTGAAACCCGCTCACTTCCGGCAGGTTCAGATCCAGCAGCACCAGATCGGGGGCGAGCGCGAGTATCTGCCCGGTCACGTCCGCAAAGTCCGTGACCTCCGTGACGGCGTAGCCCGCCCGGCGCAGCATATCTGCCAGTTCCTCGCGCATGAGCGCCTCGTCTTCCACGACGGCGATGTGTTTCATCGCGCCGCCCCCTTTCCGTGTGCGTTATTCTTCGCGTTCCGGCGCCATCAGCCCCAGCAGATACCGGCTGCTGGACCGCTTGACGGCCGCCATGTACAGCCATTCTACCACACACAGCAGCAAAATCATAGCACCGGCGGCGATCATCATTTCCGTCATGCCGTTTTGTGCGCTCACAGAGAGAATGCCGGAAAAGAGCGCGCGCACGCCGAACAGGCTGCTGACCGCCGCCACGCCGACCGGCAGACCGAAGTACCAGTTGATCTGCGCCTTTGCCGCGCGGCAGAGCGTGTCGTGCTCTGCGCCGAGGCGCACGAGCGTCCGGTAGCGGCGCGCGGCCTTTTGCTGGCCCATGAGAAACTGCACGCCGATGATGGTGTTGGCCACGACGAGGAAGATGATGGCGAGGTAGATGGTCAGGTAGCTTGCCGCGACAATGTAAAACAGCTCGCGGCCGAGGTTCTGCAGGTAGCTCTCGTACGGCAGGCCGAGCGGGTCGAGAAGCGCGTTCATGTCCGCGATGGCGTTCATGAGGCTCTTGCCCTCCGTCATGGACGGGGCGAGCACGCCGTCGAGGTAGACGTCATAGTCGCCCTGCGTGTAGTGGTCGAACACCGCGTCCGGCACGATGAGCGCGAACGACATCGTGATCGACCGGTCGGTGACGACGCTCACCGACTGCACCTGCCCGCGGAGCGTGAACGGCGCGCCGTCGATCGTGATGGCAGAGCCCTCCGCGATCAGGCGGTTGAGCAGCGCCGTGCGGCTGGCGAGAGAGACCTCGCTGTCGCAGTAGACGGCGGCCTCGTTGTCCGCGAGCGTCAGCTCCGGCTGACCGGCTGCGGCCAGCAGGTGGTTGTAGCCGCTGAGCGCGATCAGGTGCGGATAGCCCACAGCCTCCAGCATGTATTGCAGCTGCTGGCGCTCATCGGCGTCAGGAATCGTGTCCGCAGCGCGCTCCAGCGCTTCATACCGGACGGCGTGGTCGCGGTCCTCCGTCGTGCGGATGTAGCCGATGCGCATCTCGAAGAGATCGGAAAATGCGCCGTCGAGCCCGTGCGCAGTCAGCGTCTCGCGCACAGTGTCGCTGTCCTCGCTGTCGGTGGGGAAGGTGTAGTCGAGCGTGTGCGTCTCGGCGCGGGACGTGCGCGCGGTCGCCACGCCTGCGCCGAAGCAGCACAGCGCGGCCAGAATCAGCAGCGAGCAGATCGCCAGCGCGCCGGAGCGGTGGATGACCGTCTCCTCGACCTGACGGAAGTTGAACACCCGCAGCCTGCCCACGCGGCCTTCGCGCCGGGCCAGCCGGTCGATGATGACGCGCAGCCCGTAAAACAGCAGCAGCGTGCCCGCGACGCCGAGCGCGAGCGTGCCCGCCATGTACCGCAGGTCGCTCCACGCGCGCCCGCCAATGGCGAGCGTGTAAGCAGCGGCAAGCAGCGCGATGCCCAGCACGAGCGCCGCAGCGTAGACGGCGGCGGGGCGCTGCTTTTTCGTGCCCTCCGGTGCATCTGTGAGCAGTGCGCCGATCTCCTCGCGCACGATCTTCCCGCTGAGGATGAGCGAGGCCAGCAGCTTGATCAGAAGAAAGCCCACGGCCGTCCACACGATGGCGGACAGGGAGAGTGTGAACTGATGCCCCACGATGCCGAGTCCGACGAGCCGCGCCGTGACGAGGCTGATGACCTCCGAGATCAGCAGCGCCGCCGGCAGGCCGATGGCCAGCGCGATGAGGCTCGAGCGCAGATCCTCCGCCAGCAGCATGCCGAAGAGCTTGCGCCGCTGCATGCCCAGCATGAGGTAGACACCGAATTCATGCCGCCGCCGCGTGAGCTGAAAGCGGTTGGCATAGTACACGAGGAAAAACAGGATGAACAGCGTCAGTCCATACAGCACCGGGATGAGCGACAGCAGCCGGTCCACGGCGTTGCTCTCCATGCGCTGCAAAAACACCATCACATCCTGATGCGACAGGGAGAGGATGATGTAAAACGCGATGATCGAGATGACCAGCGATGTGAAAAACAGCCCGTTTTCCCGGCGGCTGCGGCGGCTGTTGCGCGCGACAAGTTCAGAGAACATTCGCACTGCCTCCTCCCAGCTGCGCCATGACGGCCAGAATGCGCCCGTAAAACGCCTGCTGCGTCTCGTCCGGCACGTCGCGCCGCAGCTCGTGGAAGAGCACGCCGTCCTGGATGAAGAGGATGCGCTTGCAGTAGCTCGCGGCGTTGCAGTCGTGCGTGACCATGAGGATCGTCGTGCCGGCATCCGCGTTCAGGCCGGAGAGCTTTTCCATGAGCGAGCGCGCATTTTTCGAGTCGAGCGCGCCCGTTGGCTCGTCGGCCAGCACGATCTCGGGGTCGAGGATGAGCGCGCGCGCCGCCGCGATGCGCTGCTTCTGCCCGCCGGACATCTGTGCCGGAAACTTGTCGAGCACGTCCGTCACTTCCAGATAGTCTGCGAGCTTTGTCAGCCGCTCGCGGCTCTCGGCCTCGGACACACCGTGCAGCGACAGCGGCAGGAGAATGTTCTCCCGGCCGGTGAGGTTGTCGATGAGCTCAAAGTTCTGGAACAGGTAGCCGATCTCCTTGCCGCGGTAGTCGGCGAGCTCCTTGCCGTGCAGCGTCGTGATGCACTTGCCGTGCAGGGCGACGGCGCCGCTGCTCGGCGCGATGACGGTCGCAATGCAGTTGAGCAGCGTCGATTTGCCCGAACCGCTGCTGCCCATGATGCCGAGAAACTCGCCCGGCATGACCTGAAACGAGATGCCGTCGAGCGCGCGGGTCAGATTCGGCTCCTTGCCGTAATATTTTTTCAGGGCTGCAATTTCGAGAATGGGTTCCATTGCATATACCTCCTTTGCTTTCTGCTGCCATGGTACAACACCCGGCGCGCAAAATCCACTTACAGTGCCTGAAAGGTTTTTGCTGTCCGGCTTGACAGCCGCGCGGCGGCAGGATATGCTGAAACTATTGAAATCATAGCCCCGCAACCGCCGGTTGACACATTTGACAGTCGCCTTGGTGGCGCGCAACCGGCCGATCTGGTATCCTGTTCACAGTCAGAAACGGAAAATCCACACGGGAGGAAGCTACGTATGCGATTGGCAGATAAGATCGTGACCCTGCGCAAACGCGCCGGTTGGTCGCAGGAGGAACTGGCGGCGCAGCTGGGCGTGTCGCGCCAGTCGGTGTCGAAATGGGAGGGCGCGCAGTCCGTGCCCGATCTGCAGAAGGTCGTGCAGATGAGCCGCCTGTTCGGCGTCACGACCGATTACTTATTAAAAGAAGAGCTCGGCGAGCCGGAACCCGCCCCGGCCGAGCCGGACGCGCCGCTGCGCTGCGTGACCATGGAGCAGGCGGCGGACTATCTGGCGCTGCGGCAGGCGGCTGCGCCGAAGCTCGCGGCGGCGACGCTGCTGTGCGTGCTCTCGCCGGTGGCGCTGCTTTTGCTCGCCGCGCTCAGTGACCGGCCGGGCGCGGCCATTTCGGAACATGCGGCGGCAGGCATCGGCCTGTGCGTGCTGCTGGTGCTGGTGGCGGCCGCGGTGGCGGTGTTCATCACGTGTGCCGCGCAGGTGAAAGCATACGCTTTTCTGGAGACCGAACCGTTTGCGACGGCTTCCGGCGTGTCCGACATGGTGCGCGAGCGCCGGGCGGCGTTTGCGCCGCGCCACACACGCGGCAAGGTCGCGGGCACGGTGCTGTGCATCCTGTCGGCAGTGCCGCTGTTCATTGCCGTCTGCCTCAATGGGCCGGACCTGCTGTATGTCGGGGCGGTCTGCCTGCTGCTTGTGCTGGCGGGCATCGGCAGCGCGGTGTTTGTCCATGGCGGCGTGTACTGGGCGGCGATGGACCGCCTGCTCGAAGAGGGCGATTATGTCCGGCCGCGCAAGCGGCAAAACGGCGTCGTCGGCGCGGTCAGCGGCATCTACTGGCTCGTGGCCACGGCGGTATATCTGCTCTGGACGTTCGGTCCGTGGTGGGACGCGCAGCCGCAGGACACCTGGATTCTCTGGGCGGTCGCGGGCGTGCTCTACGGCGCGGTCATGGCGCTCGTGCGCGTGCTCCGGAAATGAACATCACACAGGCCGGCAGCCCAACGGGCTGCCGGCCTGTGCCATATCATCGCCGCTCGTAGGCCGCGCGGTCGCTCTCGCAGACGAGGATCGTGCGGCCTGCCTGCGTCAGGCGCAGGTGCACATAGGCATCGCAGCTCTCGCGGATGGTCTCGGTCATGCTGCCGCGCTGCGGCGCGCGCAGCGGATGCCCGCCGTCCAGCGGGCGCATCGTCAGCTCCAGCAGCAGATCCCCCTGCCGGAGGCGGACGGTGTCGTCCGTCAGCGTCAGGATGCGCACGCCGCGGTAGGTGGCGAGGCGGTATTCGCGCCCCGCGAACATGAGCGCGCAGATGCAGCCGGTGAACGCGCCGCCGAGAAACGGGATGTGCGCGATGGAGAGCATCAGCGCGCACGGCGGGGAGAAATCGTTGCACTGCAGCCACAGGTAGGCCTTTGGAAACGAGCGGCCGGCGTCCTTTTCCGCGTAGCCGCTCCCGCCGTCGAACACGTGCGTGCGCCCGTCCACGGTCACGCGGCCGTGCACGCTGTGGCGCATGCTCACCACGCCGTGGCGGCACTGCATCGGCAGGTGGGCAAACGGGCCCATGATGTCCGAGCGCAGCGGCGTCCGGCCGTCATAGCGCAGGTCGCCGGTCACGCCGGGCAGCCGGATGCGCAGCCCGGCGGGGGAGAACACGCACCCGCCGGTGCGCACCGTGTCGCCCCGGACGTGAAAGTCCGGCATGGCAAAGCGCCGCGTGCCGTTCGAGTCGATCATCTGCACGAACGGGCCGTCGGCGGCGCGGCCGGGGATGAACGCGAGCATATAGTCGCCCGTGCGCTGCTTGTAGTACCAGCCCTCGAATCGTCCGTCAGACATGGGCGTCCCTCATGGCGGGGTTGTCGATCAGTTCCCCGTCCGGGCCGAAGCGCGAGCCGTGGCACGGGCAGTCCCAGCTGCGCTCGGCGGCGTTCCAGCGCAGCGCGCAGCCGAGGTGCGGGCAGCGCTTTGCCGTCGGGATCACGAAGTCCGCGAGCGTCGCGCCGAGGTTGCAAAACAGCTGCGGGTGCAGCATGCGCCGGTCGGGGGCGAACACCGGCGCGCAGGGGTGTTCCCGGCCCATGACAGCGTCGCACAGGATGCTGGCCGCCGCCATGGACGTTGTCATGCCCCAGTGGTTAAAGCCGGTCGCCACATATACGTCCGGCAGGGCCGGGCTGTAGCGGCCGATATAGGGGATGCCGTCGAGCGACATGCAGTCCTGATTCGACCAGCGGTATCGTTCGTGCGTCCCCGGAAACCAGGTGCGCGCAAAGGCCTCCGCGGCCGCATACCCCTCGCCGCTGCGGCCCGTGCGGTGGTCGCCGCCGCCGATGAGCAGCAGGTCACCATAATTGCGGAAGTAGCAGCCGCTGCCCGCATCCTCGGCTGTGCAGCCGACCTGCGGCGCGTTGTCGTAGACGATGACGTAGGAGCGCTTCTGGTAGAGCTTCAGAAAATACCCGCCGTGCCGGTTGAGAAACGGGAAGTGCGTGGCGACGATGATCTTTTTCGCGTGCACGCGGCCGTGCGCGGTGACGGCCGTCGTGCCCTCGAGCGCCGTGACGAACGTGTGCTCGTAAATGCGCAGCCCTTTGGCCACCGCGTTGAGAAATCGCAGCGGGTGAAACTGCGCCATGTCCGGGTAGATCACCGCGTCCGCGACCGAAAGCGGCAGCTGTGGGTCGGTCGTGTACATGGCGTCAAAGCCGAGCGTGTGCAGCAGTTCAGCCTCTTCGCGCAGATGCTCCTGCCCGGTCAGCGAGTACATGACCGACGGGCGCGTCTCGAGCGCGCAGTCGATGTGCTGCGCCAGCGCGCGGAACTGTGCCAGCGCGTCCAGATTCGCGCGCAGGTATTGCCGCGCACGCTCCATGCCGTACATTTTTGCAATGTCGCGGTACAGGGTGTCGTGCTGTGCGGTCAGCACGGCGGTCGTGCCCTTCGTGATGCCTGTGCCGATCTGCCGCGCCTCGAGCAGCACGTTGTCGATGCCCCGTGCGGTCAGCTGCGCCGCGCACAGAATGCCCGCCATGCCGCCGCCGATCACGCACACCTCGGTGTGCACATCCTCCCGCAGCGGCTCGCCCGGCGGGGGCGTTGTGCCGTCGGTCCAAAGAAAGTCCATAGGCTCTGGCTCCTTTTTCATTTTTCCATAGGATTTGCCGTTTTGGGCGGGATATGTGTGCGGGGGCAAAAATGCCGCAGGCGGCTGCCTGCGGCATTACGATTGCGATTCAAAAATGTTACAGTACGCTCTCGCCGGTCTCAAGGCCGATGACCTCGTCCACCGGCAGCGAGAGGATGATGCCGTGCGCGTCCGTGCGCAGGCCGCAGGCATCGCTGATCGCGTTCATGACGGCGGCCTTCTTTTCGCGCGGCGTGACGATGACGACGAACTCCTCTTCCTCCTGCATGGAGATGCCGAGCTTCTGGCTGATGCGTTCGGAGTTCTGCCGCCGGCCCTTGAGGATCGTTCCGCCCGTGGCGCCGGCGCTTCTGGCGGCGTCGATCGCGTCGCTGCTGTAGCCGTTGCTCAGCGCGACCCAGATGGCGGCGTAACCGGCGCTGGTCTGCATATCGGACATATCGCTATCCACCCTTTCTTTGATCTTCTGTTCTATCGTCTCGCGCACCTGATCGTTCAGCAGCTGGAGCATCGGCCGCTGCAGCCCCGTGATCGGGATCGTCAGCACGATGCCGCCGCCGCGTTTGCGCAGCGGGATGCGCTGCTGCAGCGCGTCGAGCAGGTCGCGCACGAGACATTTCGGCAGCAGCCCGATCGTGAGCAGGCGGCCGCTGCCGCTCAGGCCGAAGATGTCGAGCATCTCCGACGGCGCGGTGCCGTGTCCCTGGCACTGATAATAGATCGGGATGCGGAAATTCTGAAACGTCTGCTCGAGCCTGCGGCGATATTCGTGGTTGGTAATGATGAGCACCATGCGCGGTGCGAGTCGGTTTTCGGCAGGTATCATATCTCTTCGTCCTCCAGGTCGATGACGCCGTCATCGGACAGCAGGTCAGCTTTGTTTTGTGCCACGGCTTTGGATCTATGTACGTAAAGAACGCCCATGATCTGGATCGCCACCGGCGGGGCGAGTGCGACGAGCGCCACGACGCCGAAGGCATCCGTGACGACGCTGCCGCCGAGCGCGGTGCACGCGCCCATGGCCAGCGGCAGCAGGAAGGTAGAGGTCATGGGCCCGCTTGCGACGCCGCCGGAGTCGAAGGCGATGCCCACGAACACGGACGGCACGAACCGCGCGAGGATGAGCGCGAGCGCGTAGCCGGGCACGAGGATCCAGTAGATGCTGATGCCGGTCAGCACGCGCACCATGGACAGCATCACCGCGCAGGCGACGCCGATGGACAGCGCCGTGTTCATCATGCTCTGCGATACGGTGCCGCCGGTGACGTCCTCGACCTGCTTGTTGAGCACCTGCACGGCGGGCTCTGCCTTGACGATGTAGTAGCCGATGAGCGTGCCGATCGGGATGAGCACCCAGCGGTACGCGCTGCCGGCCAGACCCGAGCCGAGCAGATTGCCCACGGGCGTGAAGCCGACGTTCACACCGGTCAGAAACAGGATCAGGCCGATGACCGTGTACAGGAAGCCGACGCCCGTGCGCAGCAGCTGCCGCCGCCGGTAGCAGCGCGTCAGCAGCTGAAACAGCGCGAACACCGCCGCGATCGGCAGGATGCTCAGCAGCACCTCTTTGGCATAGCCGGGGAAGCCGAGCGCGAACTGCCGCGCCACGTCGCGCGTCGTGATGACCGGCGCGATCTCCACGGCGGAGTAGGCTGCGTCCGTCGGGTGGTAGAAGATGCCGAGCAGCAGCACCATCAGGATCGGCCCGACGCTGCACAGCGCGACGAGACCGAAGCTGTCGTCGTCGTGTCCCTGCGTGCTGCGGATGGCCGACACACCGACGCCCAGCGCCATGATAAACGGCACGGTGATGGGCCCGGTCGTGACGCCGCCGGCGTCGAACGCGACGGCGAGAAATTCCTTCGGGGAAAACAGCGT
Source organism: uncultured Eubacteriales bacterium (assembly GCA_900317855.1). Taxonomy (GTDB): domain Bacteria; phylum Bacillota; class Clostridia; order Oscillospirales; family Oscillospiraceae; genus CAG-103. Next base: position 66,943 of record ONIG01000001.1, read on the forward strand.
CAGTACAAACAGCAGCGCATAGGCTGCCAGCAGGCACTTCGCCAGCGAGACGCGGAACAAAATGCGCAGCACGGCCAGCGCCAGAAAGACGCCCACGCCGACGGCGACCGTCCAGATCAGCACGCTGTTCGGGATCGACGCGACCTGATTTGCCAGCACCTGCAGGTCCGGCTCCGCGATGGTGATGATCGTCCCGAGCGCGAACGCCACGAGCACGATCAGCAGCACCTTTTCGCGCTTTGCCAGCGTCTTGCCGACGCCCTCGCCGAGCGGCGTCATGGACATTTCGGCGCCGAGCTGGAAAAACCCCATGCCGACAATCAGCAGCACGGCACCGGTCAGAAACAGCGCCAGCGTGCCGATCTCCATCGGGACGAGCGTGACGCTCAGCACCAGCACGATCAGGGTGATGGGCAGCACGCTCGAGAGAGATTCCTTGACTTTTTCTTTCAGTTTTTCATTCATACGGTTGCGGTGGTCCTCCTTTCGCGTGGGGATTCAGGATCGCTGCACGACCGCATCGCAGTCCGTCAGGCGCGGTTGAGAATGGCCATGAACTCCTCGCCGGTGATGGTCTCCTTTTCATAAAGGTACTTGGCCAGCTCGTCGAGCTTGGCGCGGTTTTCCGTGAGGATGCCGACGGCCTTGGCGTGCTCCTTTTTCACGAGCGCGACGACCTGATGGTCGATCTGCGTCTGCGTTTCGGCCGAGCAGGCGAGGGAGGTGTCGCCGCCGAGGTACTGGTTCGTGACCGTCTCGAGTGCGACCATGTCAAATTCCTCGCTCATGCCGTAGCGCGTGATCATGCCGCGGGCGAGCTTCGTCGCCTGCTCGATGTCATTGGACGCGCCGGTGGAGATGACGCCGAAGCGCACCTCCTCGGCCGCGCGGCCGCCGGTGAGCGTGGCGATCTTGTTTTCCAGCTCCTCCTTGGTCATGAGATAGTGGTTGCCCTCTTCGACCTGCATGGTGTAGCCCAGTGCGCCGGACGTGCGGGGGATGATGGTAATCTTCTGCACGGGGGCGGAGTGTGTCTGCAGCGCGGCGACGAGCGCGTGGCCGATCTCGTGATAGGCGACCGTCCACTTCTCTTTATCGGTGAGGATGGCATTTTTCTTCTGATAGCCCGCGATGACGACCTCGATACTCTCCTCGAGGTCGGACTGCGTGGCAAAGCGGCGGCCGTCGCGCACGGCGCGCAGCGCGGCCTCGTTGACGATGTTCGCAAGCTCTGCGCCCGAGGCGCCGGAGGCCATGCGCGCGATCTTATTGTAGTCCACGTCCTCGGCGACCTTGATCTTGCGGGCGTGCACCTTGAGAATCTCCTCGCGGCCCTTGAGATCGGGCAGCTCCACGGGCACGCGCCGGTCAAAGCGGCCGGGGCGCGTCAGCGCCGGGTCGAGCGACTCGGGCCGGTTCGTGGCGGCGAGGATGATGACGCCGTTGTTGCCCTCAAAGCCGTCCATCTCGGTCAGCAGCTGGTTGAGCGTCTGCTCGCGCTCGTCGTTGCCGCCGACCTGCCCGTCGCGCTTTTTGCCGATGGCGTCGATCTCGTCGATGAACACGATGCAGGGCGCTTTCTCCTTGGCCTGGCGGAACAGGTCACGCACCTTCGATGCGCCCATGCCGACAAACATCTCCACAAATTCCGAGCCGGAGATGGAGAAAAACGGCACGTTTGCCTCACCCGCAACGGCTTTGGCCAGCATCGTCTTGCCGGTTCCCGGAGGGCCGACGAGCAGGATGCCCTTGGGCATGGACGCGCCGATCTCCTGATACTTTGCCGGGTCGTGCAGGTAGTTGACGATCTCAGTCAGGTTTTCCTTGGCCTCGTCCTCACCGGCGACATCGGAGAACTTGATGCCCTCGGCCGACTTGACGTAGACCTTCGCGTTCGAGCCGCCGAGGCCGAACATCATGGAGTTCGGCCCGCCGGCCTTGTTCGTCATGCGCTTGAGCATGAACTGGCCGAGGGCGACAAAAAACACGATCGGCAGCAGCCACGTCAGCAGAAACGACAGAAACGGCGACATCTGCTCGACGATCTCGCTCGAGAACTCCGCGCCGGAGTCCTTCAGACGGTAGATCAGGTCAGGATCGTCCATCAGGCCGGTCTTATAGACCTGCGTGTCGTCTTTGTTCGTGAAGAGGATCTGGTTGTTCTGCACCTCCACACGGCCGATCTCCTGATTTTCCGTCATGGTCATAAACGTGCCGTAGTCGACCTCCTTGACTTGCCGCTGGCTCAGCCAGGGCACCGCCAGAAAGTTGAGCGCCAGAATCACGAGAATGACGATGGCGTAATAATACATCAACGGCTTTTTGGGGCTTTTCACTTCATTCATGTGAACGCTTCCTTTATCTTGATAAAATGTGTGCACTTTTGGGACTTGTGTAACATAACTTTAGTTTACCACAACAGGAAAGAACTGTCCAGTGAATAAACTATGTACACCGTGTACAAAATTTGCCCAAAGCGCCGGAAAAGAGACAAGGAAACCGCCTTCTGTGCAGCAAAGGTTACAGAAGAAAGGCCCTTGCGCCTGTATGATAGATTAATAACAATTTGACGGAGGGCCTCGTGATGGAGATGCTTCTTTACCAGAGCACGCAGTTTCGCGACGTGAAAAAGATCCTGTACCGCGCCCATGGCTTTGCAGGGCTTTTGACGGCCGGCGGCATCGAGGCCTCGCGGCTGGATGTGCCCTTCGTCTGCGACCAGAAGGTGCTCTCGCGTTATGACGATGCGTGCGCCGATATCCGCCGCATCCTGACCATGCAGCTCGGGCTGGAGCTGCCAAAGGGCTTTTCCATTCCGTTGGAGGCCGAGGATCTGGCGGTCTTTTTTTCGCAGCAGTGCGGCCTGCAGCAGATGCAGGACTACCTGACGCAAAAGCGAGAGCGCACGCGGGCGGACATTCAGACCTGGCTGCGCGACCGCCCGTGGGACACCCACCCCGTGACGGCGGCGCAGGCGGCGGCGCAGAACCTCGTCTTTGACGCGGCGACCGGTCGCATCGGCACGGACGGCTGCTTCAACGGCGGCACGGTGCTCGAGCTGCCGTCGTCGGTCGACGGGGTGCGCGTGCGCGCTCTGGCGTCCTACGCCATGGTCTCCTATACGTATCTGGACACGCTCATCCTCCCGGACAGCATCGAGACGGTCGAGCCCTATGCATTTTATGATAAGGTGCACCTGCGCAGTACGAATCTGCCGCGCGGTCTCGCCGTCATCCCGGAGGGCATGTTCTCGCGCTGCATCGGCCTGACGGGCATCGTCATCCCGGACAGCGTGCGCGAGATCCACGACGAGGCATTTTACCAGTGCAGCAATCTGGACACGGTCGTCATCCCCGACAGCGTGGAGCGCATCGGCCGCTGCGCGTTTTTGAATGTGCGGCGCGTGATCTACCACGGCGGCGCCAAGGGCTTTCCCTGGGGCGCGACGCGGGGCAACTGAGAAAGGCGGGAAGGGAACATGAACATTGCAAAGACGGAGGCCGTCGTCTGCGGCGGCAGCAACCTGAAAGCACCGATGAAGCTCGACTTCCTGCGCTCGCTTTGCGCGCAGGACCGCCATGCGTGGCCGGAGGTCGTGCTCTGCCGTGTCGAGGGCGAGCCGCTGCCCGTGTGCTGCCTGTCCGAGGCGGCGGCGGGTGACCTCTTCTCGCGCGTGGGCATCGTGTCCGCGCCGTCGGAGGCGCTCACGGCGCTGCTGCGCACGGCGCCCGTGCGGGCGCGGGTCACGGCGCTGTGCGACGCCACGGGCGAGCCGTGCGATGGCGACGCGCCGGACGTCTGGGGCTTTCTCGCCGAATACCGCTGCGGCGATCCGCTCAGCGGCGCGGTGCGCACGGCCATCGACGGGGCCGCTGCGCGCGGGTGCGCGTCCCCGGAGGCGCTGACCGCGCGCGCCGAGTACCTGCTCGAGCAGGCGGTGCCGGAGCCGATCATCCTGCGCGTGTTCGCGGAGATGTTCTCCCTGCCGGAATACCCCGAACTGGTGCCGGACCCGCCGGTGCGCTATGTGCAGGCGGACAGCTTCGGCGCGCTCACGCGCTGCCTTGCCTACCGGCTCTCGGGCATGCACCTGCGCCTCGTCGGCAGCAAGGGCTGCGGCAAGAACACGCTCATCCAGACGGTGGACTGGCTGCTCAACGTGCCGCAGTACCGCATGCAGGGCAATGCCGAGCTCGACAAGCTCGACCTGCTCGGCGGCCCGACGATCGAAAACGGCACCATGCGCTACCGCCTGAGCGACATGCTGCGCTATCTCGCGGCGGGCGCGGACGTCGTGCTCGACGAGGGCAACACCATCAAGCCCGAGTGTGCCGACGTGCTCCACTCGCTGACCGACGCCGCGCGCCAGATCCAGGTGCCCGGCTACGGGCTCGTGCAGATGCACCCGCACTCGGCGTTCGCGATCACGATGAACGAGGACTATGCCGGTACGAACTTCATGAACGAGGCGACGATCGACCGCTTTACGCCCATCCACATCGCGGAGCCGGAGAGCATCGTCGATGTGCTGCACCGCGTCGTGCCGGAGGCGGGCGCCGCCAGCCTGAATATCTGCGACTATGTCTACTGTGCCATCCGCGACCGCATCCGCAGTGCCGGCGGACTCGAGCCGGACGCCATGACGATCCGCGGCTTCATCGACGCCCTGCGCGCAGAGCCGCTGCTGGGCCTGCGCTGGGGCCTGCTCGATAACGTGGCCTCCAAGCCGCAGGACGCCTACACCCGCCTCCAGCTGACCGAGCTCATTGAGAGCATGGTGCCGCAGGATGGGCGGATTTGACGCCGCGCTGGCGCGCTACCGGGCGTTTCTCGCGCATGATCCCATCACGCCGCTGCTCCGGCGCAGCCTTGCGCTGCTCGTCCCGGGGAATATCCGGGTCGATACCGTCACGGCGGATGACAGCCTGCGCTGCACGACGGACGGTACGGCCGTCACCGTTGGCGGGGCGGAATACCTGCTGCGCGCGGATTTTGACGCCCGCCACTGGACGGCTGCGCTGCGTGTGCTGCTCGCGCGGGAAATTCAGCACGACAGCAGCTCCGACCGGGACGTCTGCGCGGCGTTCGCAGCAGACGCCGGTGCGTATTTTTACGCGCATTATGCCCTCGCGACCGAGACCGGGGCGCTGCTCGGGCATCGGATATTGAATATTCTGGAGCAGGCGCGCACGGATAACATCCTCTGCCGCCGCTTTCCGGGCTACCTGCCGCTGCTGCGCTTCGTGTGCTATGCGCAGCTCGAGGCGGCCGAACCCGGCAGCGCGCTCGAGGCGCTGCTCTGTGAGCTGGAGGCCTTTGCCCTCACGGGCATCCCGTACCGGGACCCGGCACTCTCCGCCGTCCGGGCGGAGGTGGAGGCGGCCATTCTCGCGCCGTCGGCCGCCGCGTGTGCGGAGATCGGCCGCCGCATCCTCACGGCGCTCGCGCCGGAGCTGGCGCGCCTGTGCCGCATCGCGGACGCCGATGCGCTCGCGCGCATCGCATCGCAGCTCGAGGACTATGCCTTCAGCGAGGCGGACCGCGCCGAAGCGCTCGGCGACGGGTGCGACAGCCGCCTCCGCCTGCGCAGCGAGGCGCAGGACGCGGCGCGTCAGGGCCCCTCTGCCGACGGGGAGGACGCAGACCTCGACAAGGGCGACAGTGCGGCCGGCGGCAGCGGCGACAACTCCGAGCGCCAAGGCGACATGAGCGGCAGCCTCGCCAGTCAGGAGGTCAAGCCGAGCGGCTCGGCCGGAACCAACGGCAGGGAGGACCGCGGCCGGTCGTCCAGCGTCGGCCGCAGCGGCAATCATGGCCAGAGCGGGGCGACCGCAACCACGTCGGACACGGTGTCCGCCGCGCAGAAGGCGGCCTCCGGCGAGCCGGAGAGCCTGCGCGAAGTGCTCGGCACGGGCTGGGGCGCGCACCGCGGCTTTGCGCTCAGCGCGGCCGAGACGGACGCCATGCTTGCCACGGCGGCGCAGGCGCTCACGCGCGAGCGCGCGCTCGAGCAGCAGCTGCATGTTGCTGGCCCGCGTGCCGCCCGGCTCGACGCCGGGGAGCGGCAGGGCCTGGCCGAGCGTTACGCCGGTCTGACGTTCACGGAGACGTATATCACGCCGGGCGGCGGACGGCTGCCGCCTGCGTTTGCCGAGCGGGCAAAGGCGCTGCACCACCGGCTCGACAAGCTCCTGCGCCAGCAGCGCGAACGCAGTGCCAGCCAGCGCACCGGCGCGCTCTCGCAGCGGGAGCTGTGGAAGGTGCCGCTCGATGCCAAGGACGTTTTCCGCCGCAAGGCGCCGCCGTCCAAGCGTGAGACGGCGTTTTACCTGCTTATCGACCGCAGCGGCAGCATGGGCGCCGGAATCGGCGACGGGAACTCCAAGCTCTTCACGGCGCTGGCCACGGCGGCCGTGCTCGAGGAGGCGCTCAAGGGCATCGCCTATACGAAGATCGTTGCCTTTGACGGCGGCACGAACGCCGTGGAGCACTGCGTCATCAAGGATTTTGACCAGAAGGAGATCGGCAGCCGCTGCATCGACGCCATGACGCAGATCGCCGCCGGCAACGGCAACAAGGACGGCTATTCCATCCGCGCTGCCGCGCTGGATCTGGCCAAGCGCACCGAGCGCCGCAAGATCCTCATGGTGCTCTCCGACGGGCTGCCGTCCGGCTATTTCAGCGAGGCGGAGGCAATCGACGATGTGCGCACGGCCGTGCAGGCGGCGCGCCGCCGGGGCCTGCTCGTCATCCCCATCATTTACACTGCGCGCACGGACGAGAACGTGGACGCTTACCGCCGTATGTACGAAAAGAGCATGATCTTTGCCGATTCCGTGGGCATGCTCGGCGAGTTTGAGCGCCTGCTCATGAAGCTGGTGCGCTGAGCGGCAGCCGGGCGTGGAATCGCTTGACAAGCCCGGCGCGGTGTGCTATGATGCTTTCTCGTTAAAAGGGAGTAGTTGCAAATGCATGGCCAACAATCTCCCGGCACCCGCCGGTGGCCATGCGCCTATTCGATAGGTAATGAGACTTTTAGCACATCATATTTATGATCGTGCCGAAAGTCTCTTTTTTTGCGCGATCACGAAGGAGAATGCGTTATGAACCTCGATTTTACCGGCAGTACCCTCTTTCTCGTCCTGCTGCTGTTCGCGGCGGGCCTTGTGTGCATCATCAAGGGCGGCGACTTTTTTGTCGACGCCGCCACGTGGATCGCGGAGGCCTCCGGCATCCCGAAATACATCATCGGCGCGACGGTCGTGAGCTTTGCCACGACCATGCCGGAGATGCTCGTGTCCGTGTTTTCGGCCCTCGAGGGCAACGCGGACATTGCCGTGGGCAATGCCATCGGTTCCGTCACGGCCAATACCGGTCTCATCATGTGCCTGTCGCTGATCTGTATGGAGTGCACCATGCCGCGTCGGCAGTATGCCGTCAAGGCAGTGCTGCTGCTGGCGGCGATTGCGATCCTGTTCGGCTTCACGCGCGACGGGCAGCTGTCCATCGTCGAGAGCGTTGTGATCCTCGTCATTTTCGTGTGCTTTGTCGTCGAGAGTCTTGTTGCCGCACGGCGTGAGCAGACGCTCGAGGGGCCGGAGGCCGACGAACGCCCGAAAACGGACGGCCGGACGATCGCGTTCAACATCGGCAAGTTCGTGCTCGGCGCTGCGGCCATCGTGCTCGGCGCGCAGCTGCTGATCGATAACGGCACCGCGCTCGCGCAGATGGTCGGCGTGCCGGACGCCATCATCGGCGCGACCATGATCGCCATCGGCACCTCGCTGCCGGAGCTCGTGACAACCATCACGGCCATTCGCAAAAAGCAGTCGTCCCTGTCGGTGGGCAACATCATCGGTGCGAATATCATGGACCTCACGCTTATCATGCCGCTGTGCGCGCTCATCCTTGGCAAGCCCCTGCCGGTCGAGCGGCAGGGCATGCTGCTGGACATTCCGGCGTGTCTTGTCGTGTGCGCAGGTGCGCTCATCCCGGCGCTCGTGCAGGGCAGGTTCAAGCGCTGGGTCGGCTTTTTCATCGGCGGACTGTATATCGCGTATCTTGTCATCATGTTCACGTGCTTCGGCGCGTAAAAAACCGGCGCCGGTCTCCCACAGGAGACCGGCGCTTTTTTGCTGCAGACAGAAAAACCCCGGGAGCCGAAGCTCTCGGGGTTTTGGTGCGCGAGGCGGGACTTGAACCCGCACGTCCGGAGTGGACACTAGAACCTGAATCTAGCGAGTCTGCCAATTCCACCACTCGCGCATAAGCCTTGTCGTTCAAAGCCTGTTTAATATAGCATTTCGCGCGCGGATTGTCAAGCGTATTTTTCGCAACTGCCCGAAAAAATCGCAACGTGTGTCGAAAACGTGAATTTTTCCCGCGCCGGGTGTTCAAATCCGGCGGTATCTGGTATACTATATCAATGAAAATGAGACCCGGCCACGCCGGGAACGGAGTTGTGATCAAAATGGATTTGAACCGTGCTGCACTCAAAGCAGACGCCCGCCGGCGCGCCGCCGGCTATCACCCGAGCCCGATCCTCGCGGCGCTGATCGTCTTTGCCCTCGGGCTGCTCATCTCGACGCTCTCGTCGTACCTGATGGGCGCCGACCGCCTGACTACGGCGCTGACGAACGCTGCGCAGTTTGGCCCCGACGCGGTCGAGCAGGCATACATTAGCTTCTTTGAGCACTACAGCGTGTCCGGCGTTGCGGTCGTGCTCGTTATCGCGCTCGAGATCATGAGCTATATGGTCAGCGTCGGCTTCGTGATCTTTTCACTGCACGTCAGCCGGGACGAAACCGCCGAGATCGGCAACCTTTTTGACGGGTTCGGCATCTTCTTCCGTGCGCTGTGGCTTGCCATTTTGCAGGGGCTGCTTGTGTTCCTGTGGAGCCTGCTGCTGGTCGTGCCGGGCATCATCGCGGCCTACCGCTACCGGCAGGCGCTCTACCTGCTGCTCGACCACCCGGAGAAGTCCACCTGGCAGTGCCTGCGCGAGAGCGGAGCGCTCATGCGCGGCCACAAGTGGGAGCTGTTCGTGCTGGACCTGAGCTTCCTCGGCTGGATGCTGCTGAGCGCCATGTTCGCGCCCGTGACGATTTGGCTCGACCCGTACCGTGCCATCACGAACGCAAATTATTATAACCGGCTCGTCGGCGCACAGGGCGGCCCGCGCATTTACGAGGGCTCGTTCACCGACATCCCGAATGATCCACAGTCCTGACGCTTTTTTCGCTGCCGCACCCCGCCTGCCGCGCACAGGCGGGGTGTTTTGCGTTGACAAGCTGCGGCTGTGCGGTATAATCTAAAGAGAATTCCAAGGAAGACGAGGTGCACGGATGCAGACAGCAAACGACGGCCGCCCGCAGGCGATGATCGCCATGAGCGGCGGCGTGGATTCGAGCGTGGCGGCATACCTGATGCAGCAGGCGGGTTACGACTGCATGGGCGTGACCATGAAGCTGTATGAAAATGAGGACGCCGGCGTGCCGCGCGGCCACACCTGCTGCGCGCTCGACGATGTGGAGGATGCCCGCCGCGTGGCCTATGCGCTGGGCATGCCGTACTATGTCTTTAATTACAAGGATGCGTTCCGCGAGCAGGTCATGGCGCGCTTTGCCGCGGCCTATCAGCGCGGGGCAACGCCGAACCCCTGTCTGGACTGCAACCGGTATCTGAAATTCGGCCTGCTCGAGACGCGCGCCCGCGCGCTCGGGTGCGAGGTGCTGGCGACCGGGCACTATGCCCGCATCGAGCAGCTGCCGGACGGGCGCTACACGCTCAAAAAGGCCGTGGACACGACGAAGGATCAGAGCTACGTGCTCGCCTGGCTCACGCAGGAGCAGCTTGCGCACACGCACTTTCCGCTCGGCGGCCTGCACAAGACCGAGGCGCGCGCCATTGCCGAGGCACACGGCTTTTGCAACGCGCACAAGCACGACAGTCAGGACATCTGCTTCGTGCCGGACGGCGACTATGCCGCCGCGGTCGAGCGGCTGACGGGCGCGCACAGCGAGCCCGGCCGCTTTGTGGACACGCAGGGCAAGGTGCTCGGCACGCACCGCGGCATCATCCACTACACAATCGGCCAGCGCCGGGGTCTCGGCATCGCGGCCGAGGCGCCGCTGTACGTCTGCGGCATCGACGTGCCGAACAACGAGGTCGTGCTCGGCCGCAATGACGAACTCTTTTCGACCGAACTGGACGCGAGCGGCTGCAACTGGATCTCCGGCGATGTGCCGGGCGCGCCCCTGCGCGTGACGGCCCGCATCCGCTATCGGCAGCCGGAGCAGCCGTGCACCGTCACGGCCACGGGGCCGGACACGGTGCACGTGTCGTTTGAGACCCCACAGCGCGCCATCACGCGCGGCCAGGCCGTCGTGTTCTACGACGGGGACACGGTGCTCGGCGGCGGCACGATCGACTGAACTGTGTTTTTTGGAAGGGAGGCGCGGCCATGTCCGTGACGCTCTATCTTGCGATCCCCTGTTATAACGAGGAGGCGGTCCTGCCGGAGACGGCGCGCCGCCTGCGGGAGAAATTCACCGCCCTGCGCGCTGCCGGGACGATCGGCCCCATGAGCCGCATCTGCTTCATCGACGACGGCTCGAAGGACGCCACCTGGCAGCTCATTTCCGACCTGCACGCGCACGACCCGGTCTTTTCCGGTATCCGCCTGTCGCGCAACCGCGGCCATCAGAACGCGCTGCTGTGCGGCCTGATGACGCTGCGCGATCGCGCCGACTGCGTCATCTCCATGGACGCCGATCTGCAGGACGACATTGACGCCATTGACGCCATGCTCGCGGCCTTTCAGGGCGGCAATGACATCGTCTACGGCGTGCGCGCGAGCCGGAAGCAGGACTCTGCCTTCAAGCGCGCCACCGCGCAGGGGTATTACCGCCTGCTGCGCGCGCTCGGCGCGGACGTGGTGTATAACCACGCCGACTACCGGCTCATGAGCCGCCGCGCGCTCGACGCACTCGCGGAGTATAAAGAAGTCAATCTGTTCCTGCGCGGGCTCGTGCCGCTCGTGGGCTACCCGAGCACGGTCGTGTATTACGAGCGCGGCAAGCGCTTTGCGGGCGAAAGCAAGTACCCGCTGCGCAAGATGCTCTCGTTCGCGTGGGAGGGTGTGTCGTCGCTGACGGTCTCGCCGCTGCGGCTCATCACGCGCATCGGCATCGTGATGTTCCTCGTCAGCATCGCCATGCTCATCTATTTTCTCGTGCGCTATTTCACCGGCCACACCGTTGCCGGGTGGTCGAGTCTCGCCGTGTCCATCTGGGCCATCGGCGGGCTGCAGCTGCTGGCCATCGGCGTGGTGGGGGAGTACATCGGCAAGATCTATCTCGAGACGAAGGCGCGCCCGCGCTACCGCATCGAGACGGAGCTTGATGACCGGGAGGCGGAGCTTTGAAGCGCCTGCGCACGCTCTTTGACGCGAAGCTGTGGAAGTTTCTGCTCGTCGGCGTCATCAACACGCTTGTCGGCACGGGCATCATGTTTGGATTGTATAACCTTGCCAACTGCTCGTATTGGGTGTCCTCGGCGGCAAACTACGTGCTCACGAGCATCCTGAGCTTTTTCCTCAACAAGCACTTTACGTTCCAGAGCCGGGAGCGCGGCGCGGGTCAGGTCGTGCGCTTCGCGGCGAACATCGCCGTGTGCTACCTGATCGCCTACGGCATCGCAAAACCGCTGTGTCTGCGTCTGCTTGCCAACGCTGCGGTGAGTACGCGCGATAATGTGGCCATGCTCGTCGGTATGGTGCTCTTTACCGGCCTGAATTACCTCGGCCAGCGCTTCTTTGCCTTCCGCAGCCCGAAAACCGAAGAAAGCTGAGACCCATTCCCGGATGTGTGTACATCCGGGAATTCTTTTTGAGAAAATGCAAATATCCTATTGACAAACGGGCAGAGAAGTGGTTATATAAACACATGAACAATCATTCATATGTTAAAATGAAAGCGAGGAGATCCCATGGCAGAACCGAAAACCGACTGCGCACCGGCGTGCGAATATCTCAACGTGCACGAGGACGCGGTGGCGCAGGTGCTCGCGGCCCTGCCGGACGACGAGACGCTCTACGATCTGTCGGAGCTGTTTCGCGTTTTTGGCGATTCGACGCGCATCAAGATCCTCTATGTGCTCTTTGAGAGCGAGCTGTGCGTGTGCGACATCGCGCGGCTGCTGAATCTGACGCAGTCGGCGGTCAGCCACCAGCTGCGCATTTTGAAAGCGTCGAACCTCGTCCGTTTCCGGCGGGAGGGCAAGACCGTGTTTTATTCCCTGGACGACGATCACGTCCGGTCCGTGCTGGCTCTCGGCATGGAGCATGTGCTGGAAAAATGATGGCCCGGCCATCTTTTCAAATAACATTCAATGACAGATGAAGGAGCGTACATCATCATGGAAAAGACCTATAAGATCGAAGTAGACTGCGCCAACTGCGCGGCGACCATCGAGCGGCACGTGGCAAAGCTCAAGTGTGTCAAGGAAGTCACCGTGAGCTACGTGGCACAGAAAATGCTGGTCGAATATGCCCCCGGCGTGGACGAAGCTGAGGCCAAGGCGGAGATCCTCAAGACCGCGCTCAAGGTGGAGCCGGACTTCCGCTTCGAGGACTGAATATCATGTCGCGCGAACAGAAAAGGTCGCTGCTGCTCATAGCAGCAGCGGCCGTGCTGCTCATTGGGCTGCACTTTGTGCCGGTTACGGGCTGGCTCAAGCTCGTGCTGTACCTCATTCCATATCTGCTCGTCGGCGGCGAGACGCTCGTCGATGCCTGCAAGGGCATTTATAACCGCCAGCCGTTCGATGAGAACCTGCTCATGGCTGTGGCTACCATCGGCGCGATGGTGCTCGGGGACTATCCCGAGGCCGTGTCCGTCATGCTGTTTTACCAGATCGGCGAGCTGTTTGAGAGCTACGCCGTCGGCCGCAGCCGCAAAAACATCGGCGACCTGATGGACATCCGCCCGGACTACGCCAATGTCGAGACGGCGGACGGCGTCACGCGGGTGAAGCCCGAGCAGGTCGCGGTCGGCGATACGATCGTCGTCAAGCCAGGCGAGCGTGTCCCGCTCGACGGTACGGTGCTCACGGGCACGTCGGCGCTGAATATGAGCGCCTTGACCGGCGAGAGCGCCCCTGTGGATGTCACGGAGGGCAGCGCCGTCGTCAGCGGCAGCGTGAACCTGTCGGGTGTGCTGCGCCTGCGCGTGGAGAAGGTGTATGCCGAGTCCACGGTCGCGCGCATCCTCGAGCTCGTGGAAAATTCCTCGCTCAAGAAGGCGCATACCGAGCGCTTCATCACGAAGTTTGCCCGCGTCTACACGCCGTCCGTGTGCGGCGCGGCGCTCGCGCTGGCGATCCTGCCGCCGGTCGTGCGGCTCATCATGGGCATCCCGGCCGACTGGGGCGAATGGGTCTATCGCGCGCTGACATTCCTCGTCATCAGCTGCCCGTGCGCGCTCGTGATCTCGATCCCGCTGTCGTTCTTCGGCGGTATCGGCGGCGCGTCCGCCCGCGGCATCCTCATCAAGGGCTCCAGCTATCTGGAGATGCTGGCCAAGACCGACCGTGTCGTCTTTGACAAGACCGGCACGCTCACGCGCGGCACGTTCGCCGTCACGGCGGTGCACCCCGCGCAGCCGGAGCTGTCCGAACAGGCGCTGCTGCGGCTTGCGGCAGCGGCGGAGCAATTCTCCGACCATCCAGTCAGCCAGAGCCTGCGCCGCGCGGCCGGGGAGCTGCCGGCCGACCTGGTCACGACGGATGCCAAGGAGCTTGCCGGTCACGGTGTGACTGCGCAGGTCGGCGGCCGGGCCGTTGCCGCCGGCAACACGAAGCTGATGGACACCCTCGGCCTGACGGTGCCTGCGGTCGATGAGACCGGCACGGTCATCCACGTCGCGGCCGATGGTGCGTATCTCGGCTACATCGTCATCTCCGACGAGCCGAAGACCGGCTCGCGTGAGGCGGTGGCCCGCCTGCGGGCGGACGGCGTGCGCGTCGTCATGCTCACCGGCGACCGCAAGAGCGCGGCCGACGCCGTGGCGGAGGAGCTGGGCATCGCGGAGGTGCACAGCGAGCTGCTGCCGGAGGATAAGGTTACGCAGGTCGAGCGGCTGCTCGGCGAGGGCGCACCCGGGAAATACCTCGCCTTTGTCGGCGACGGCATCAACGATGCGCCGGTGCTCGCGCGCGCCGATCTCGGCGCCGCCATGGGCGGCATCGGCTCGGACGCGGCCATCGAGGCGGCGGACATCGTGCTCATGGACGACGATCCGCGCAAGCTCTCGCTGGCCATGCGCATCTCGCGCAAGACCATGCGCCTCGTCTGGCAGAACATCGTCTTTGCGCTGGCCGTCAAGGCCGTCTGCCTCGTGCTTGGCGCGCTCGGCATTGCGAACATGTGGGTCGCCATCTTCGCCGATGTCGGCGTCATGGTCCTGTGCGTGCTCAACGCCGCCCGCGCACTCAATACAAAGCACCTGTAATCCAATATCTCTGCATGAAAAAAGACCGCCGATCGGCGGTCTTTTTTCATGCCTTTTTCATGTGCACCGGCGGAAGCTGCTGTCCGTGAGGATGCGCGCACAGATCAGCCCCAGCGGCAGGGAAATGACGATCAGCAGCGAGGCGACGAGCCACGATGCGCTGTCGCTCAGGTTCATCGTGCCCAGATCGTACACGGCGCGGTAGAAATACAGCCCCGGCACCATGATGACGATCGACGGCACGGTGATCGTGATGCGCGGGTAGCCTGAGCGCTGCTTATACAGCGACGCGAGCAGGCCCGCTGCCAGCGCGCCGAAAAACGCGGCCGCCGCCGGCGGGAAGCCGGCCAGGCTGACGAGCTCGAGCCGCAGCGTGTTTGACAGCGCGCCGATCACGGCAGCGACGGACGCGAGCTTCACGGGACTGTTGAACATCAGCGAGAAGCCGAACACGCCGCAGAAGCTCATGGCCAGCCGCAGCAGGATCCGCGCCCAGACGGGCAGCCCCAGCGGCAGGAAATCCATCGGCTGCAGCCGCAGCAGCAGCGCCATGAGCCAGGCGGTCAAGGTTGCCACGACGACGATCATAATCGCGTAGGCCAGCCGTTCGAGCCCGGAGCGCATGTCCTGCTTGGCCATGTCGATGCCGCTCGTAATGAACGGGAAGCCCGGGATGATGAACAGCATCGCGCAGATATACCCCGCCTGATGCTGTGCTTCGATGGGGAAGAGCAGCGATGCCAGCCGGAACAGCCCGGCATAGATCAGACACGCCGCCGCGACGGACAGCGCGATGCAGCCAAACAGCGTCAGGTGCCGCTGCGTCAGCCGCGCGCGGATATACTGCCCAACGCCTGCGCTCAGAAAGACCAGCAGCATCTCGATCGGCCCGCCGCCGAGCAGAAACGTGAACCCGCCGCAGGCAAGCGCGGCTGCCAGTCCCAACTGCAGCGGGGTATAGCTGCCGCCCGTCTGCGCGATCTTGTCAAGCTGTGTGTGCAGATCGTCGGCCGTCATATACACGCCGTCGAGCGGGAAGCGCTTGACAAAGCGCTCGAGCTGGTCGAGCTTTGCGGTGTTGACGCCGGTTGCCGTCAGCGTCAGCGTCTGCGAGAAGCTGTTTTCACCGTCGGAGCAGGTGTACTCGATGGACAGCAGCCCGATGTCGGCGGCGCACACGAGGCCGAGCGCCTCGGCAATCTCGTTCATGGAGCTGCGCACACGCCACGCGCCGGTGCCGCACGAGAGCAGCAGCAGCCCGACCCGGCCGACGACACCGGCCCGGATGGGCAGCGGCGCCTGTGAGACGGGCAGCTCTTTCTGATCCCGGATGGGATCGTGCCACGGGATCTGCATATGGTTTGGTTTGATGATCGGATGATGCAACGTATCTCACGCCTTTTTTGAAAATTCGGACTGTATTGTAATCTTGTGCGCGCCGGAAGTCAAGTGCGGACAACAAGACGGCCTGTCAAATGACAGGCCGTCTCACGATATGGATTTAGAAAATATCGCCGTCGTGGGTGTCCACGTAAAACGGATACGGCTTCCCGTTCGCCGTGAAGGTGATGTGGTAAGCGTCGCGGCCGGAAACCTGCACGCGCCGGACGTCGACATCGCGGATCTCCGGCAGCGAGACACCGAGCTCCTGCAGCACGCGGTGCAGGGCCTCGGATATGCTGATGTCCGAATCCGTGGTCTCGGCCGGGATCGCCGGAGTGTTCGGCACGCGCGTCTCCGGGGCCTGCGCGGGCCGTTCCGGGTGCTGCACATCGAGGATCTCGCCGGTGCGCGCGGCGATCGTGTAGCAATATTCCCCGCCGGCCGCCGCAAAGCGGACACGGTAGGCGAGCTGTCCGCCGTACTGCGTCAGCTCCTGCGTGCAGTCGGCCGGATCGATCGCCGCGTCGAAGCCCACGATCGCGCGCACGTCGTCCTCGCTCCGGTATCCGTCGCGGCTGACGGTGCCGTAGAGCTGCGCCGTGTCGAACGTGACATCATACGTCTCTGCCAGCACGAGCAGATCCTGCACCGGCAGGGCACTGAGCGCCTGCGCCGTGTCGAGCTGCGTCTGCAGGGCGATCGTCTCGGCCAGCGCCGCCTTGCCGGGCGACACCTGCCAGGCATCGGCGTCCGTGCGCGTCTGCTCGGCGTCCGCTGCCTGTTGGCAGAGCACGGCGGCGGAAAACTGCCGCTGCTGCGCAGACGCCTGCGCCGCGTCATAGACGGCCTTGCCGAGCTTTTGCGCCCGCGCGGCGGAGGTGCCATCGACCGTCACGAGCAGCGTGTTGTCCGCGTCCGTGAGGTAGTCGGCGTCCGTGAGCGCATCCGCGAGCGTGCCGAGTGCATCCTGCGTGCGCTTGCCTGCCAGATCAACGTCCGCGAGCAGGGCGGCGGCGTCCGCGTTGCCGGTATCCACGGCCTTGACGCGGCCGAGGCGGTTGACCGTCAGCGTGACGCTGGGGTTGATGTCGACGGTGACGGTGCAGACGTTTTTGTCAAGCGCGCGGTAGCCGAAGATGCCGCCGAGCAGCAGCACGAACACGGCGGCCGCGGCAAGCGGCTTCCACACCGGGCGGCGGGGCGCCGGTACCGGCACTGGCACCGGCTGCGGCGCGGTATCCTGCGGCTGCGCATCGCAGGCGGCCAGCAGATCCTCCAGCCGGTCGGGTGCGAGGTCGGCCATTTCATCGCGCAGACGTGTTTTGATCTCTTCCGGTTTCATGACGGCTCTCTCACCAGCCTTTCCAGCTTTTTCAGGCTGCGGCGGTACTTGCTCAGTACCGTCGGCAGCGGCATTTCCAACAGCTCCGCGATCTCGCGGTGCTTGAGCCCCGTGACGACGTGCAAAACGACGATCTCGCGCTCGTCCTGCGCAAGCTGCGCGAGCAAGGCCTGCGTCACGATCCGGTTTTCGCAGTCCCGGAACGCATCGCCGGGGTCGGCTTTCTCTGCGGCATCCTCGAGCGGGACGCCGGCGCGCTGCCCCTCGCGCAGGCGGGCGAGCGCGGTGTATTTTGTGATGCCCAGGATCCAGGTCAGCGCGTTTTTGCCGCCGGGGCGGTAGGTGGGCGCGCTCTTCCAGACCTGCAGGAATGTCTCCTGCATCACATCCTCGGCGGCGAAACTGTCGCGCAGGATGGACAGGGCAAAGCAGTAGACGGGATTTTTTGCCTGCACATACAGCTCGGCAAACGCGGCTTTGTCTCCGGCGGCGATGCGCACGAGCAGCTGCTCGCTGACCGCAGGATGGGTGGTGTTGCTCATAGCGGGGACCTCTTTTTTTCGCAAGGTAGGCCTATCTGTCACCAGCATAACACACCTGCATACCATATTGCAAATCCGGCGGCAAAATATTGCACGAAACTGTGGGAAATGGAAATTTTAAGGTCCCGTTTTTAAGCGTTTAAAATTTTTTTCAAATTGCCTGCAATATTTTTTCCATGGAAACGCAATACAGGGAAAAGAAGTTCTGTTCAGAAGCGGGCACATCGCGAGCTTCTGTTCAAAAAACTCGCGGCGGGGCTTTCGGGCATGCCGCTGCACATTCATTGGAGCAGGACTCCAGACAGGGGGTATCAGTATGTATGCGCTTTCTTATGACATGCAGGCAAAACCGCGCCCGTCCGAGGCGAAACCGTGGCTGAAATATTTCAGCCCGGCGGCGACACGATGAACGCCGGGCTGGAGGACAAGCTCAACGGCTTCCTGCACGGCCGCGGCTGCCGCTATCCGCTCTCGCAGGGCTACGGCATGAGCGAGGTCAGCGCCGCCGCGTGCTGCAACTTCAATAATGTGCACAAAAACGGCTCGGTCGGCATCCCGCTGCTGAAAACCACCGTGTCCGTGTTCCGGCCGGACTCGTTCGAGGAGCTGGGCTACGACGAGATGGGTGAGATCTGCATCACCGGCCCGACGATGATGCTCGGCTATCTCAACAACCCCGAGGAGACGGCCCGCGTCATGCGCCGCCACCCGGACGGCACGGTCTGGATCCACAGCGGCGACCTCGGCTGCATGGATGCGGACGGCTTCGTCTACATCAAGGGCCGCATGAAGCGCATCATCATCCGCCACGACGGGCACAAGGTGTTCCCGACGCAGCTCGAGGGCATCATCGGCGGCTGCGGCAAGGTGGAGGCGTGCGCGGTCGTCGCCGTGCGCGACCGGGAGCGGGCGCAGGGCAAGCTGCCCATGGCGTTTGTGAAGCTCAGAGACACGATCCCGCACGAGCGGTTCCAGGCCGTCCGGGACGAGATCCTGGCGCTGTGCAACGCACGGCTCCCGCTCAAGGACCGGCTGTATGACCTGGCATTCGTGCCGGAGCTGCCGCACACGGCCGTCGGCAAGATCGACTACCGCCGGCTGGAGGACGACTACGAACGAGAACACTGTGCCTGACATACAGGAAGGAGAAACGATATGAAACACGTCAGAAAACCCATCGCCCTGCTGCTCGCGCTCGTGCTTGCGGCGAGCCTGCTGTGCCTGCCGGCGCTGGCGGCGGATGCCGTTCCCGCGCGCTATGCCCGCTACCGCGTCTATACCTGCCTCGGCGACAGCAACGCCGCCGGCTACGCTGCCGAGGGCTATCAGGACCAGCCGTGCACCGTGACGCCGGGCGCGTACCACTCCATGGTCGCCAGTGACCTCGGCGCCAAGCTCAACGCCCGCGGCTGGGGCGGCTTCCGCAGCCACGAGATGCGCCATCTGCTCGACCCCGACTGGGAGATCACCGACTGGGAATACGCCGATAACTGCGCAGGCTACGTGCAGTACGATGATCTGGAGTCCCGCCGTGATATGTATATTCAGGCCGTGGAAGAGGCCGACCTCATCACGGTCAATATCGGCTCGAACGACATCCTCGGCAACCCGCTCGGTCAGGCCATGCGCGAGATGTACAACACCGACGGCGTGGACAAGGCCATTCTCGATGCCATCAAGGCCGAGCTGCAGAAGACCGGCGACTTCGGCACGGCGCTGCTCAAGCTCATCGGCTACGCCGAGTCCATCGGTCAGGGCGCGAAGCTCCTTGCGTCGCTGGCACACTACATGAACATCGCCTACCAGCAGTTCACCGAAAACTGGGACGCGATCGTGAAGAACATCTACCGCCTGAACCCGGACGTGACGCTCGTCGCGGTCGGCATGCACAATGCGTTTGCCAATACCTCTCTCACGGTCGGCAGCGTCATCAAGACCGGCAAGCTCCTGCAGCCGATCATGGACAAGATGAACGCCTGGATGAAGACCGGCTCCGCCTACGCCGGGCAGTACATCTACTGCGATGTGCCGGATGTCGAGTGCGGCGAGCTGGCGTTCACGCAGGACGATTTCTGGACGGCATATCTCCCGGCCGTGCACCCCACGGCGGCAGGCCATCGCTACATTGCCGACCGTATCCTCTCCGTGCTTCCGGACACGGCGCTGTCGTTTGAAGATGTGCCGGAGGGCGCGTGGTACTACATGGACGTGGCGGCCTGCTACTACCGCGGCCTTATGGTCGGCGTGACGGATACGCGCTTTGCGCCCGATATGCCGGTGGACCGCGCCATGGTCGCGGCCATCGTGCACCGCATCGCCGGAGAACCGGCTGCGGCGGGCGCGGACATGCCCTTCCGCGATGTTCCGGCCGATACTTACTATACGCAGTCCGTCCTCTGGGCCTATCATGCCGGCGTAGTCAGCGGCTGCAGCGCCGATACGTTCTGCCCCACGCAGGCGATCAGCCGGCAGGATCTGGCCGCCATCCTTTACCGCTATGCCTGCCTTGCGGGCGCTGCGGATGAAACGCAGCCGGAGGACGCTCTGAGCGGCTTTGTCGATGCGGGCGCTGTCAGCGAATATGCCCGCGCGGCGCTGGCTTGGGCCGTGGAAAACGGCATTCTCTACGGCAAGGACGGCAACCGTCTCGACCCGAAGGATACGGCGACGCGCGCCGAATGCGCGGCGCTCCTGTGGCGGTTCGTCAGCCAGTATTCTCTCGCTTAACGCCGCGCTGTCATGTGCGTGCTGCATCCCCCATTCCCGTAATTGCGGGACCGCCCCGGAGCCAAAGCTCCGGGGCGGTTTTCTCCGGCGAATGCCGGAGAAAACCGCAGAATCCAATTCGAGGTGGGCCTTGCCCCCCTCGAGCACCCCCGCTGCTCTGTGGATGTTTCCCTGCGCGGAATACGCCGCGCGGCAAAAGCTTTGTCCGGCGCACGCCGGAGAAAACCGCATAATCTGATTTGAGGCGGTCCTCGCCCCCCCTCGAGCACCCCCGCTGCTCTGTGGATGTTTCCCTGCGCGGAATACGGAGCGCGGCAGAAGCTTTGTCCGGCGCACGCCGGAGAAAACCGCACGATCCGATTCGAGGCGGGTCTTGCCCACTCGAGCGCCCCTGCTGCTTTATCGTTGCTTGCATGGAATGGGAAGCGCGGCAAAAGAAACGCCCGCCCCAAAGCCGAGGCTCCGGGGCGGGCACTGTTTGTCTTATCCGGCGCGGAACAGCCGCCGGTACTCGCGCGGGCTGCAGTAGCCCGCCGCGCACTGCGAAAAGGCGTCGCCGAGAAAGAGCCTGTCCGTGCAGATCTCGATGATGGAAAACCGCTCACCCGGCGCGGCGGCCAGGATGCGGATTTCCGCGTCGAGCAGCGGGCGGTACTCCGCCTCGCAGGCGTCTGTGATGCACATGTCCGGCTGCCAGCAGAAGGTCTGCTGCACGTCACAGCCGCTGATGACGGCGTCAAAGTCGGCCCCGTCGCGGATCGCGTGGTCAATGTACGTTCGCAGGTTCATGATTCTTCTCCTCCCATGTCCATGTTGTGTTTCTGTTTTCTCCCTTTTATCACAGCATAGCACATGCAAAGTCCAATAATCAGGACAGTGGAGGCAAAGATTCCGCTATTTTTGTGCCGCGCGCAGCCATGCGATCTCCTGCGCGTACCCGGCGTCGTCGTTCGGCGTTTCGAGGATGAACGGCAGCTCTGCCAGCGCCGGGTGCCGGGTGACGCGCACGAGCGCTTCCGGCGGGATGCAGCCGTTGAGCAGCTTTGCGTGCCGGTCCTTGTGGCTGCCGCAGGGGTTGAGACTGTTGTTGAGGTGCACGGCGTGCAGGCGCTCGAGCCCGATCACGCGGTCAAACTCCGCGAGCACGCCGTCGAGGTCGCCGGCAATGTCATACCCCGCGTCCCAGACGTGGCACGTGTCGAGGCAGACACCGATGTGCTCCCGCAGCTCCACGCGGTCGATGATGGCGCGCAGCTGCTCGAAGCGGCCGCCGACCTCGCTGCCTTTGCCGGCCATGGTCTCAAGCAGGACGGTCGTGGCCATGTTGGGGAAGAGGACCTCATTGAGCAGCGCGGCGATCTTCTCGATGCCCACGTCGATGCCCTGCCCGACGTGGCTGCCGGGGTGAAAATTATAGAGCTGTCCGGGCGTGTGCTCCATGCGCTGCAGGTCGTCGGAAAAGGCCATGCGCGCAAACTCCGCCACGTTCGCCTTGGCCGCGCAGGGGTTGAGCGTGTAAGGCGCGTGCGCGACCAGCTGGTCGATGCCCGCGCGTGCGCACTCGGCGTGAAAGGCCGCAATGTCTGCGTCCTCAATGGGTTTGGCGCTGCCGCCGCGGGGGTTGCGCGTGAAGAACGCGAACGTGTTTGCGCCCAGCGCCTCCGCGCGCTTTGCCATGGCGAGATACCCGCCTGCGGAGGAAATGTGACAGCCGATCCGGAACATACGATCACCTCAAAGAATGGATGTCCCTATCATAGCACACCGCACGGCGGCTGCCAAGCTTGCCACCGCGCCGCGGATGGTGTATGCTATCTGAAAAGGGGGGGGACAGGCCATGCAGCCGTATGAACTCATTCGCTCCGGCCGCCGCACGCTGGCGCTTGAGCTGCGCGGCGGGCGCGTGATCGTGCGCGCGCCGTACCGGACACCGCAGGCAACGATCGACCGCTTTGTCGCGTCGCACGCCGAATGGATCGCGCGCGGGGTGGCCAAACAGGAGGCCCGCGCTGCCGCGCACCCGGAGCCGACGGACGCTGAGCGGGCGGCGTACATCCGGCAGGCAAAAGCCTATCTGCCGCAGCGCGTGGCGTACTATTCCGAGCAGATGGGCCTTTGCCCGACGCAGGTGCGCATCACGGGCGCACGCACGCGCTTTGGCAGCTGCAGCTCTCAGGGGCACATCTGCTTTTCGTGGCGGCTGATGCAGTACCCGCCGGAGGCGATCGACTACGTCGTCGTGCACGAGCTGGCGCACCTGCGCTACATGAACCATGGTGCGGAGTTCTACGCGCTCATCGCGCGCTATCTGCCGGACTGGAAGGCCCGCCGCGCCCTGCTGCAGGCATGAAAAAGCGCACCGGAGGACAGCCTGTCCTCCGGTGCTTGCTATTCGGAATTGACTTTTTGCACCCGCCGCGTGTAAACTAAAATGTCAGAAACCAAGGAGGGATGTACCATGAAGCAGGCGATCGCGCTGGCCGGCGGCGGCACGAAGGGCGCGTATCAGGTCGGCGCGTGGAAGGCAATGCGGGAGCTGGGCATCCCGTTTGACATCGTCACAGGCACGTCCATCGGCTCGGTCACGGCGGCGCTGATGGTGCAGGACGATTTTGACCGTGCGTGGGAGCTCTGGACGCACATCACGGAAGAGCAGATCATGCTTGAACGTGAGGACGCCACGCCGCGCGAGAAGCGCGAGCTGGCGGCCCTGGCCGAGCATCCGGAGCAGCTCATCGCGCGCGTGAAGGACTGGGCGGATCTCAACCGCCGCACGGCGGACATCACGCCGTACCGTGCGCTCGTGCACCAATATCTCGACGAGGCGCGCTTTTTCGCCTCGCCGGTGGATTTCGGACTCATGACGGCGCGCTTCCCGTCGTTCCAGCCGGTCGAGGTGCGCAAGCGGGACATTGCGCCCGGCTACCTGCCGCAGTGGATCCTTGCGTCGTCGGCGTGCTATCCGATGTTTCCGATGTGCGAGATCGACGGGCAGAACTATCTCGACGGCGCGTACTCGGACAATCTTCCGATCAGCACGGCGTTTCGCCTCGGGGCCGACCGCGTCATCGCCATCGGCCTCAAGCCGGAGACGCCGGAGAAAAAATACACCAACCACCCGCTCGTGACCTACATCGCCCCGGCAGAGCCGCTGGGCAAGCTGCTGGAGTTTGACCCAGATGCGCTGCGCTGCAGCATTTCCCTCGGCTATACGGACACACTGCGCGTGCTCGGCAGTTACATCGGCCATACGTATACGTTCGAGCCCGACGGGCAGACGCTGCTCGAGGGCGTCGCGCGCGACTATCTGCTCTGGCTGCTGCGCCGGGAGCTGACGCCGCCGGACTCCATGCTGGACTTTTTCCGCAGCGACACGCCGCTGACCGACCGCATCCTCAGCGATCAGCGCAGCGACCTGACGGCCTGCGCGCTCGCGGGCGTAGAGTGCGTGCTGGAGGCGTATGCCTACCCGCGCGGGGAGATCTACGACCTCAAGCTCCTGCTGCCGGAGCTGGCCATGCGTCTGGCGGAGGACGAGGACACCCCGGCGCTCGAGCGTGCGCACGCGCTGTGCGCGTCGCTGGGCAGCGAGCATTTCTTCACGCAGCTGGCCCCGCTCACGCCGCGCTATGACGCCAGGGACATCTTCCTCGCCACGCTCACGCTCTATCTGCGCGAGCAGACGGCCTGACGGGCAGGTTTTTGTTGCACTCGCGGGAAAAATCGGGTATACTATCTAGGTTTGATATTCGAAAGAACAACAGAGGAGCGGACTATGGATCTGAAACAGGAAATCGAGCGCCGCCGGACGTTTGCGATCATCTCGCACCCGGACGCCGGCAAGACGACGCTCACGGAAAAGCTGCTGCTGTACGGCGGGGCCATCCAGCTCGCCGGCTCGGTCAAGGGCAAGGCGACCGCGCGCCACGCGGTCTCGGACTGGATGGAGCTCGAAAAGCAGCGCGGCATCTCCATCACGTCGTCGGTCATGCAGTTTGAATACGAGGGCTATTGCATCAACATCCTCGACACGCCGGGCCACCAGGACTTCTCGGAGGACACGTACCGCACGCTCATGGCGGCGGACAGCGCCGTCATGGTCATCGACGCGGCCAAGGGCATCGAACCGCAGACGCGCAAGCTCTTCAAGATCTGCGCCATGCGCCACATCCCGATCTTCACGTTCATCAATAAGCTCGACCGCGAGGCACGTGACCCGTTTGAGCTCATGGAGCAGCTGGAAAACGAGTTCGGCATCGGCACCTATCCGGTCAACTGGCCCATCGGCTGCGGGCACGACTTCAAGGGCGTGTTCGACCGCGACCGCCGTGAAATTCTGGCGTTTCAGGAGTTTCACCGCGGGCAGAACAAGATCCGCCCCATCGAGTGCGAGCTCACGGACGTTGACCGGCTCGACGAGCTGATTGGTCCGCGCCAGCGCGAAAAGCTGACCGAGGACATTGAGCTGCTCGACGGCGCGGGCTACGCCTTCGATCTCGACGAGGTGCGCGCCGGCCGGCTCAGTCCGGTGTTCTTCGGTTCCGCGCTGACGAATTTCGGTGTCGAGCCGTTTCTGGAAAACTTCCTGCACATGACGATGCCGCCGCTGCCGCGCACGACGGCCGACGGCGTGGTCGACCCGATGCAGCCGGCGTTTTCCGCGTTCGTGTTCAAGATCCAGGCGAACATGAACAAGGCCCACCGCGACCGCATTGCCTTCATGCGCATCTGCTCGGGCAAGTTCGAGCGCGACCATGAGTACCTGCACGTGCAGGGCGGCAAGACGCTCAAGCTCGCGCAGCCGCAGCAGCTCATGGCGCAGGAGCGCGCGATCATCAACGAGGCCTACGCCGGCGACATCATCGGCGTGTTCGACCCCGGCATCTTCTCCATCGGCGATACGATCTGCGACCCGAAGCTGCGCGTGCGCTTCGAGGGCATCCCCACGTTCGCGCCGGAGCACTTTTCCGTCATCTCGCAGGTGGACACCATGAAGCGCAAGCAGTTTGTCAAGGGCGTCACTCAGATCGCGCAGGAGGGCGCCATCCAGATCTTCCACGAGCCGAACAGCGGCATGGAGGAGGTCATCGTCGGCGCGGTCGGCGTGCTGCAGTTCGAGGTGCTGGAGTACCGGCTCAAGAATGAGTACAACATCGACATCCGCCGCCGCGACCTGTCGTATTCCTATATCCGCTGGATCACGAGCGAGGGCACCGACCCCACGGCGCTCAACCTCGCTTCCGACACGAAGTGGGTGCAGGACTTCCGCGGCCACAACCTGCTCATTTTCAACAATGAGTGGAGCATCCGCTGGGCGGAACAGAAAAATCCCGGCCTGACGCTGGCGGAGTTCAGCACAAATCAGGACGAGGCATAACATCGCACAGGGCTATCCGTTCGGATGGCTCTGTTTTTTCGCGGTGCATCGCGCTGCCCTGAATGCGTAAAAATCCCCCGGTGCGGGTTCACTCCGCGCCGGGGGCTCCTTGTCTCCGCAAAGTTTTCTGCCCACCGTCAGGATGCGACGGCTTTTTTTGCGGCGGCTGTGTATACTGGTGTCAAACAAAAGCAAAGGAGGATGGATCCGTGAAGAAACTCCGCTTTGTGATCTTTGTCATGCTCATCATGCTGCTGCTGTGCTCGGCTGCGCGTGCGGTCCGGTCGGTGCCCACCGCGCGGGCCGTACAAATGCAAAAACCTCCTGCACAGCAGGAGGTTTTCCCATATGTATCGGTGCTCAGAACAGATCCTCGACCACTTTCTCGGGCGGGACTTCCAGCAGAGCCGGGTTGTGCATATACATCTTCATGTACTTGAACGAAGAGGCGTAATAATACCCATCGCACACGCGCTCGTCCATGACGGCCATGAAGTCGATGTACTTGCGCTCGACCGCCTTGCCCTCACGGTCGAGCTCGACCGCCTTGCGCTTGGCACCAAAGGCAATGAACATCGGCAGGGTGCCGAAGTTATACAGGTGATGATAGATCGGCGGGATGCCGAGCGAGCCCATGTCGGTGATGATCATCGAGCCGTGGAAGGGGCTGGCGTCGAGCAGCTTCTGCGGGATGATGCCGAAGTAATCCATCACGCGCAGGCAGCCGACGGCGAAGCGCAGCAGGAAACGCGGCAGCTTCAGCAGCGCGCCGGCGACCTGCTCGGTGTTGTTGTCCTCGCCGCCGAACTTGATCTCGTCGATCTTCTCGTTCATCTTGCGGTAGACGTCAAAGATCGTGTCCGTCGGGGCAAAGACGGCCTTGATGGTCGTCTCATTCGAGGTGGTGGACATGCTGCGGCGCACGGTCAGCACGACCTCAATGTTGTTGCGTGCATAGATGCGCCGGCCGGCCACGAAGCGGTTGATGCCGGGGCGGAGGGAGACCATGCGGATGTAGGCCGCGATGAACAGGTGCAGGTAGCCGAGACCCTTGTAGCCCTCGAGGCGCTTCTGCCGCAGCCAGCGGTCGGTGTTCGTGATCTCGATGCAGTCCTCAAACTGATTGCAGGCGTCGTTTTTCGTGGGCATGATGTAGGGCATGAACTTGTAAAACGGCGCGAGGGACTGGATCAGGCGGCCGTCCTTGCGGTCGCCGAAACGGCGTTTGCTCTCCATTGAAAGTACCTCCGAACATACGAATATAGTTCAAACTTTTTAACTTTATCAGAAACATTATAGGCTATTTCCGGCACAATAGCAAGGGGAAAAACACTTAAAATGTTGAAATCGCGTATTTTCCAACATTTTGTTCATTTTTATACCGGATTCGTATCAGGAATCCCGAACGATTCCATCGCGAGAAATCATGCAAATCCGATAACGTTTAATTTTCGTCAATGACGTGAAAAAGCTAGCAGGATCAATAGTTTTTTAACACATAGGTGTTTGAATTTTGACAGACAATTTTGGGCAATTTTACTTGATTAACAGCGGTGAATAAGGTAAAATACCTACATTATGTAGAAACAGTTCGTGAAAGCGGGCGTTGCGCGGCATAATACCAGTTTGATTCGTAGGGAGGTGTACGGATGTCATTTGAGGCGATAACAACGATCAGTGACGCAGAAAACCGGGCCAGGCAGATCAAAGCCGACGCGCAGGCAGCCGCTGCGGCGGCAGTGGAAGCGGCCCAGGCCGAGGGAAAGGCAGCGATAGAGGCTGCTGTCGGCAAGGCGCAGCAGGAACTGCAGACGCTGCGGGCCAAATCGGATGAAAAGGCGAAGGCGGATGCAGAAACGCTGGCAGCGGAGACCAAGAACAAGGAAGCTGCCATGCGCATCAAGGCCAAGACCAATCTGGATCGGGCTGCATCACTCATCGTGGAAAGGATTGTGAACGGCTGATGGCCATTGTACACATGAAAAAGCTGCGGCTTATGGTCGTTCGCCGGCAGAAAGATGAGCTGCTCCGGGAGCTGATGTTGCTCGGCTGCGTGCAGATCTCGGAACCGGACGCCTTGCTTGCGGACACGGAAGCTGCCGCGGTCCTGCGTCAGGAGAGCGGCAATGTGACGGAGGTGCGCAGTGAATTCACGCGCCTGACCGCCGCACTTAAGCTGCTCGACAAGTATGCGCCGGTCAAGTCCAAGCTGCTCAGCTCCCGGCCGGAGGTCACGGAGGCCGACTTCCTGGATGACGGTGCATACCGGAAGGAGCTCGATGCGGTCGCACAGCTCGAGGAGCTGGAAGCGGCTGTGCGCCGGCTCAACGGCGAGGAAGCCAAGCTCCGCAGCAATATGGAGGCCCTGCGCCCGTGGCAGACGCTGGACCTGCCGCTGGATCTGGGCGGGACCGTAAGAACCCGCATTTCTCTCGGCATGCTGCCTGCGGCGGTGGATCTTGCCGAGGCCGCCAAAGCGCTGGCGGACGCTGCGCCCGAGTCGCAGCTGTATGAGGTCTCTTCGGACAAGGAACAGCACTATGTGCTGCTCATTTGCTTGAAAGAGGAGCTGACGGAAGCCATCACGGCGCTGCGCGCGTCCGGCTTCACGCTGGCAAATCTGAACGGCACGCCGGGCACGGCAAAGCAGAACATCGAGGATGCGCAGCAGCAGATCGCGGACGTCATCCGCAAGCGCGAGCAGGCGGAGACGGACATCGCCGCCTTTGCCCCGCACCGGGATGCGTTCAAGCTCTGCATCGACCGCGCGAGCGTGAAGCTCGGCCGCGCGGAGGCGGAAGAGCGTCTCGTCGGCACCGAGAGCGTCGTGTGCATGCGCGGCTGGCTCACGGCGCCGGAGGAGGACGAGCTCACCGCGGTGCTTGCAAAGTATGACTGCGCCTGGGATCTGGCCGATCCCACGGAGGACGAATACCCCGAGGTGCCGGTCAAACTGAAAAACAACAAATTTACTGAACCGCTGAACATGGTCACGAACATGTACAGTCTGCCGGCTTACGGCACGGTGGATCCGAACCCGCTCATGGCGCCGTTTTTCATTTTGTTCTACGGCATCATGATGGCGGACATGGGCTACGGCCTTGTGATGATGATCGCGGCGCTCGTTGCGCTCGGCAAGATGAAGCCGAAACGCGGCAGCAAGTATTTCTGCGAGCTGCTGCTCGCCTGCGGCGTGTCGACGTTCCTGCTCGGCATCGTGACGGGCGGCTTCTTCGGCAACGCCGTGCCGACGATCGTGAACATGTTCGGTCACGACGTTAAGCTCGGCATCCTGACGAGCCCGCTGCTCGACCCGCTCAAGGATACGACGACGATCCTCATCGGCGCTATGGTGCTCGGCTTTATCCAGCTCGTGACCGGCATGATCGTGAACATGGTCATGGAGTGCCGTCAGGGCAAGGTCGGCGACGCGATCTTCAACGAGGGCACATGGCTGGTCCTGTTTGCGGGACTTGCGCTGTATGTGCTCAAGATCGGCAACATCGCCGGTGTCCCGGTCGTGCTGTGCATCGGCGGTCTGATGCTGATCTACGGCTCCGGCCGTGAGGCCAAGGGCTTCGGCAAAGTCACCGCTGTGTTCGGTGCGGTCTATAACGGCCTGACCGGCTGGTTCGGCGACATTCTCTCGTATTCCCGACTCATGGCTCTGATGCTGGCCGGCAGCGTCATCGCGCAGGTGTTCAACACCCTCGCCGCGATGCCGTCGAGCGGCGGCGTGACGGTCGTGTCGATGTTGATCTTCATCATCATCTTCCTGTTGGGCCATCTGCTCAACTTTGGCCTGAACCTGCTCGGCTGCTTCGTGCATGACCTGCGTCTGCAGTGCCTGGAGTTCTTCGGCAAGTTCTATGTCGACGGCGGCAAACCGTTCCGCCCGCTCGAGATCAACACGCGCTATGTCGACGTGGAAAATCATAATTTCTAAACATTTCGTATTCATGAGATAAGATATTTAAGGAGGAAAATGAAAATGGCATTTCTCGAATCCATCGGTGGTCTGGCTCTCGGCCTTCTCGGCGCTGCGCTCGCAGCGGCTCTCGCGTGCATTGGCTCTGCAAAGGGCACCGGCATCGCCGGTGAGGCCGGCGCAGGTCTCGTTTCGGAAGATCCCAGCAAGTTCGGCAAAGCGATGATCATGCAGGTCATCCCGGGCACCCAGGGTCTGTACGGCTTCGTCATCTGGTTCCTGGCTCAGAGCCAGATCTTCGCTGCCAACGCCGCCGCTCCGCTGACCGTTGCTCAGGGCCTGCAGTACTTCGCAGCCTGCCTGCCGATCGCGCTCGGCGGTCTGATCTCCGCCATCGCGCAGGGCAAGGTCGCTGCCGCGTCCCTGAACATCCTGGCCAAGAAGCCCGACGACTGGTCCAAGGGCATGATCTTCTGCATCACGGTCGAGTTCTACGCCATCCTCTGCCTGCTGGCATCCTTCCTGATGCTCAACGGCTTGAAGTAATCCCCATCCTCTTCCGACAGAAGGGAACAAAGATCTATGAATGGTATTGAAAAAATCACCGGCCGCATCGAGGCGGACGCGCAGGAGCAGGCGAAGGCCATCGCGGCCGAAGCCGAGGCCAAGTGCGCCGAGATCCGCGCCGATTATGACAAACAGGCGCAGGACCAGTACTGGGCCCGCGTCCGTGACGGTGTGAAAGCGTGCGAGGACCGCGTGCAGCGCATGGGCCGTCTGGCGGAAATGGAAGCCAGAAAGAGCGTCCTTGCCCTCAAGCAGGAGATGGTCGACGCGGCGTTTGCCGCCGCACTCGACAAGATCTGCGCCATGCCGCAGGCGGACTACGTGGCGTATCTGGCCAAGCTCGCAGCCCAAGCCGCGACGACCGGCACCGAGACCCTGGTGTTCAACGCCAAGGATCAGGCTGCGTGCGGTCAGGCGGTCGTGGACGCTGCCAACGCGCTGCTCGCGCAGCAGGGCAAGCCCGGCCGGCTCACCATGAGCCAGGCCACGCGCGACCTGCGCGCCGGGTTTGTGCTCCAGCAGGGAGATATCGAGGTCAACTGTGCAGTGGAGACGATCGCAGAGCTCTGCCGCAGTGATCTGGCTGCTCAGGTTGCCGAGGTCTTGTTCGGCGCGTGACCTGCCCCGCCCCGCGCGGGGGAATGAATTATCCTATATGGGGCGCAGAGTGCTGCGCCGCATGAGGGAGGAACCGAATTGTCTAAAGTAAAAGATACGAATTACCTTGCGATTACGGCAATGCTGGCAGCCCGTGAGACAAAAATGCTCTCCGCTGAGCGTATGGAGCGTATGATCGATGCGCCTACGAACGACGAAGCGGCCAAGATCCTGGAGGAATGCGGCTACGGCGACCTGAGCGGCCTGTCCGCGAAGGAGGCCGGCGCTGCGCTCGAGGCGCACATCGCGGCGCTGTTCGATGAGGTCGAGGGCATGGTCCCGGAGGCGCAGCTCGTGCAGCTGTTCCGCCTCAAGTATGACTACCACAATGCCAAGGCGCTCATCAAGGCGCAGGCCATGGGCGTGGAGTGCGGCGCGATCCTGTCGCAGCGCGGCACCGTGGCGCCGCAGAAACTGCTCACGGCGTTTCTCGAGGAGGACTACCGTGACATCCCGCCCGTTCTGGCGCAGGCCATGGTCAGCGCCGCTGCGATCCTGGCGCGCACGACCAATCCGCAGGCAGCGGACTTCGAGTTCGACCGCGCGTACTTCGCGCAGATGCTCGATCTTGCCGACGGTCTGAGCGACGGCGGCTTTGCCAGGGGCTATGTGCAGCTGCAGATCGACAGCGCAAACTTGCGCGCCGCCGTGCGCACGCGCCGCATGGCCAAGGATGCGGACTTTCTCAAGACCGCGCTCATCCCGGGCGGCACGATCGGCACGGACCGTGTGCTCGCGGCGTTTGACTCGGCCGAGGCGCTCGCGGCGCTCTACGGCAACACGTGGCTGGGCAATGCGGCGGCTGCCGGTGCAGCTGCCATGAGCGGCGGCGCGCTGACGGCGTTTGAGCTGCTGTGCGATAACGCGCTCATGGACTATATCCGCGCGGCCAAGCTGCGCAGCTTCGGCGCGGCGCACGTGACCGCTTATCTCGCCGCCATGGAAAACGAGACCACGGCCGCCAGAATGATCCTGACGGGCAGACTCGCCGGGCTTCAGCCCGCGGTCATCCGGGAAAGGCTGCGTGAGACTTATGCTTAAAATTGCAGTTGTCGGCGGTGCGGAGACCGTCATGGGCTTCAAGGCGCTCGGCCTCGAGGCCTGCCCGGTCGCCAATGCCGAGGAGGCGCGCGAGACGCTGCGCCGCCTGACGAAAGACTCTGAGGACTACGCCATCATCTATGTCGAAGAGAATCTGGCGCAGGAGCTTCAGCATGAGATCGACAAATTCAAAGATGTTCCCAAGCCGGCCATCATCCTGATCCCCGGCAGGGAAGGCCCCCTCGGCCTCGGCCAGACCGCGCTCAAGGCGGCCGTCGAGCGAGCGGTTGGCTCCGATATCCTTTAAGGAAAGGAAGAATGAAATTGAGCGGAACCATTACAAAAGTTTCCGGCCCGCTGGTCGTGGCGAACGGCCTTGCCGATGCCAACGTCTCCGACGTTGTGCGTGTCGGCGAGCAGCGCCTGATCGGCGAGATCCTGAATATGACCGGCGACAGTGCGTCCATCCAGGTCTACGAGGAGACCTCAGGCCTTGGCCCCGGCGCGAAAGTCGAGACCACCGGTATGCCGCTGTCCGTGGAGCTTGGCCCCGGCATGCTGGAGAATATCTATGACGGCATCCAGCGCCCGCTGCCTGAGATCCGTGACCTGACCGGCTCCAACATCACCCGCGGCATCGAGGTGCCCGCGCTCAACCGCGAGCGCGTCTGGCACTTTGACCCCGTTGTGCAGCCCGGCACCGCCGTCACCGGCGGCGACGTGATCGGCACCGTCCAGGAGACGACGGCCATCCTGCACAAGATCATGGTGCCCCCGCAGATGAAGGGCACGATCAAGAGCATCACCGGCGGCGACTTCACGGTCGACCAGACCGTCGCCGTGCTCACCGATGCCAACGGCGTCGACCATGAGCTGAATATGATCCAGCGCTGGCCGGTGCGTATCGCGCGCCCCTATGCGCAGAAGTTTGCCCCGAACAAGCCCATGAACAGCGGCCAGCGTATCATCGACACGCTCTTCCCGATCGCCAAGGGCGGCACGGCCGCCGTGCCCGGCCCGTTCGGCAGCGGCAAGACCGTCGTGCAGCACCAGCTCGCCAAGTGGTCGGACGTGGACGTCGTCGTCTACATCGGCTGCGGCGAACGCGGCAACGAGATGACCGACGTTCTCATGGAGTTCCCGGAACTGACCGACCCGCGCAACGGCGAGCCGCTGATGAAGCGCACCGTGCTCATCGCCAACACCTCCGATATGCCCGTGGCGGCGCGTGAGGCGTCCATTTACACCGGCATCACCATCGCCGAGTACTTCCGCGACATGGGCTATGACGTCGCCGTTCTGGCTGACTCCACCTCCCGCTGGGCAGAGGCGCTGCGTGAGATGTCCGGCCGTCTGGAAGAGATGCCCGGCGAAGAAGGTTACCCGGCCTACCTCGCATCCCGCATTGCGCAGTTCTACGAGCGCGCCGGCTGCATCCGCTGCATCGGCAGCGAGAATGACCGCCGCGGTTCCGTCACCGCCATCGGCGCTGTCTCGCCTCCGGGCGGCGACATTTCCGAGCCGGTCTCTCAGGCCACCATGCGTATCGTCAAGGTGTTCTGGGCACTTGACTCGAGCCTGGCCTACGCCCGTCACTTCCCGGCCATCAACTGGCTGACGTCTTACTCGCTGTATGTCGACTCGCTCAAGCCGTGGTATGAGGCCACGTTCGGCGAGGAATATATGGCCAACCGCGACAAGGCCATGAGCATCCTGCAGCAGGAATCCGAACTGCAGGAGATCGTCCGCCTCGTCGGCCAGGACGCGCTGTCCCCGGCTGACCGCCTGACGATGGAGACTGCCAAGATGATCCGTGAGGACTTCCTGCAGCAGAACGCCTTCGTCGATATCGACAGCTACTCCGAGTACCGCCGGCAGTTCCTGCTGCTCGGCCTCATCCTGCACTATGACGCCGAGTGCCGCGACGCGCTCGAGAAGAACGCGCCGATGCTCAAGCTCTTTGCCATCCCCGCCCGCGTCGACATCGGCCGCGCCAAGAGCGTGCCGAGCGACGAGTACGAGCAGGTCTATGCCAGGATCGCCGCGGACATGACCGCACAGATCAAAGAGATTATCGCCGGAGGTGAGGAGCAGTGATTAAAGAGTACAAAACAATCCAGGAGATCGCCAGCCCTCTGATGATCGTCAAGAACGTCGAAGGCGTGACCTACGACGAGCTGGCCGAGATCGAGCTCCCGAACGGTGAAGTCCGCCGCTGCAAGGTCCTCGAGGTCGAGGATGACCACGCGGTCGTGCAGCTCTTTGAGAGCGCGCAGGGCATCAACCTTGCGCAGTCGAAGGTCCGCTTCCTCGGCCACCCGCTGCAGCTGGGCGTGAGCGAGGATATGCTCGGCCGCGTCTTCAACGGCATGGGCGAGCCCATCGACGGCGGCCCGGCGATCCTCGCCGAGGAGCACCGCGACATCAACGGTCTGCCGATGAACCCGGCAGCCCGCGCCTACCCGGCAGAGTTCATCCAGACTGGTGTTTCCACCATCGACGGCCTGAACACCCTCGTCCGCGGCCAGAAGCTACCGATCTTCTCGGCGTCCGGCCTGCCGCACGCCGCGCTGGCCGCGCAGATCGCGCGTCAGGCGAAGGTGCTGGGCGACAACGAGAACTTCGCCGTCGTCTTCGCCGCCATCGGCATCACGTTCGAGGAATCCGAGTACTTCATTCAGGAGTTCCGCCGCACCGGCGCCATTGACCGCACGGTCGTGTTCTCGAACCTTGCCAACGACCCCGCCGTCGAGCGTATCGCCACTCCGCGTATGGCGCTGACCGCGGCCGAGTACCTGGCCTTTGAAAAGGACATGCAGGTGCTGGTCATCCTGACCGATATCACCAACTACGCCGAGGCTCTGCGTGAGGTCTCCGCGGCGAAGAAGGAAGTCCCGGGCCGCCGCGGCTACCCCGGTTACCTGTACACCGACCTGGCCACGCTCTACGAGCGCGCCGGCCGCCGCATCGGCAAGTCCGGCTCGATCACCATGATCCCGATCCTGACCATGCCCGAAGACGATAAGACCCACCCGATCCCCGACCTGACCGGCTACATCACCGAGGGCCAGATCATCCTCTCCCGCGACCTGTACCGCAAGGGCATCATCCCGCCCGTCGACGTGCTGCCCAGCCTGTCGCGTCTGAAGGATAAGGGCATCGGCGAGGGCAAGACCCGCGAGGACCATGCCGGCACGATGAACCAGCTGTTCGCGGCGTATGCCCGCGGCAAGGACGCCAAGGAGCTCATGACCATCCTGGGCGAGGCGGCCCTGTCCGACGACGACAAGCAGTTTGCAAAGTTCGCCGATGCGTTCGAGCAGCGCTACGTCAACCAGGGCAACAACACCAACCGTTCCATTGAGGACACCCTCAACCTCGGCTGGGAGCTGCTGAGCCTGCTGCCGCGCACCGAGCTCAAGCGTATCAAGCCCGAACTGATCGAAAAGTATATGCCCGAGACCTGAGCGCACCCGTCCCGCAGACTTACCAAGTGAGGTGATTTGATGGCAAATACGGCAATTACCCCGACCAGAATGGTGCTCAACCAGCTCAAGGGCCGGCTGAAAACCGCTCGCAGGGGTCATAAGCTCCTCAAGGATAAGCGTGACGAGCTGATGCGTCAGTTCCTCGACAACGTGCGCCTGAACAAGCAGCTGCGTGCGAAGGTCGAGCAGGGACTCACGGAGGCGTTCGGCTCTCTGTCGGTCGCGTCCGCGATCATGTCCCCGGAAATGCTCGAGCAGTCGCTGCTCTACCCGCGGCAGAGCGTCGAGCTGGGCATGACCTATCAGAACATCATGAGCGTGAACGTGCCGGTCTACGATTTCCAGACCCGCAACAGCGATCCGTCCGAGATCTTCCCGTACGGCTTCGCGCAGACGTCCGGCGAGCTGGACGATGCGCTCGAGAAGCTGGCGGAGGTGTTCAAGGACATGCTTGAGCTCGCGCAGGTCGAAAAGACCACGCAGATGCTCGCGCAGGAGATCGAAAAGACCCGCCGCCGCGTCAACGCGCTCGAATACGTTATGATCCCCGAGCTGGAGCAGAACATTCGTTACATCTCCATGAAGTTGGACGAGAACGAAAGTTCGACCAAGGTGCGCCTGATGAAGGTCAAGGAAATGGTCCTCGAGGACGCACACCACTACAAGCAATAAACATCGGAAAACCGCCGCATCTTCGGATGCGGCGGTTTTTGCGCGCCATTTTGTTTTATTGGTTCTCGTCTCGCTCCATGAGCTCGAGCAGATGTGCCGTCTCGGCGGCGGCGTCCGGCGCGTTTGCCTCGACCTGCAGGGCGGAGGTATTCGCGTCCGGCCGGATGGTCAGCTCCCAGCCGCCGTCGCGCATGCGCAGACCGTCGGTGAAGTCCGCCCCGGCCTCCATCATCGCCTCCGAGACCGTGCGCATCAGGTGCGCACGGTCTCGGCAGGGGACTGTGCGGCAGTTCGGGTCCGGGCGCGCGATCTGCGGCGGCAGGTCATCCGGGGCGTCCGGCCGTGCCGGGCTCAGCCGCCCGTCGAGCACGTCGAGGCTGCACTGGTAGTAGGCGCGCGGCGTGCCGATGTCGCACCAGTAGCCGTCCATCGGCACGCCGAGGATCGGCTCGTGCGCGGCGAGCAGCAGCGGGAAGAGATCTTTGGCAAAATCAAACGGCTGGTCTTCCGGCACATAGGCCATCGCCCGCGGGGAGACAATATAGACCCCGGTGTTGACAAGATCGGTCACGACGTGCTCCCAATCCGGCTTTTCGATGAAGTGCTGCACAAACCCCTGCCGGTCCTGCAGCACGAGCCCGTACTGCAGCGGCTCGGCATTCGGGTAGAGCGCGATCGTCACGGCCGCGTCCACCTGCTGATGCCGGCGGTAGAGCCCCAGCAGGTCGAAGCTGCATGCGGCATCGCCGCTGATGACAAGAAAATCCTCCTTGCCGTAAAAATCGCGGCACGCCCGCACACCGCCGGCCGTGCCGCGCGGCTCGGACTCAATGCGGTATTTCAGGTGTACGCCATAGTCGCTGCCGTCGCCGCAGTGCTCCTGAATGACCTCCGGCCGGTAGCACAGCGTCATGCACACGTCCGTGAAGCCGTTGCGCCGCAGCAGATCCAGCAGCCGGTCGAGCACCGGCACGCCGACGAGCGGCACCATGGGTTTCGGGAGGTTTCCGGTGATGCTGCGCAGCCGCCGGCCCTGACCGCCGGCCAGCAAAATGGCTTTCATGCGCATGCTCCTTTCATAAACGGGAAAATGGCTTGCGGATACCCGCAAAAGCTGGTATAATCATTGATTATCATAGGGGTAATAGCTTTTGCCCCACAGGGTGCAAGGAGGTATGACGATGCGGGACCCCAAAGTCAGCAATGTACCCAATGAATCCAAGCTGCAGCGGGCGCTGATGCCCAATTCGCGGATGTTTCTGCTGTTTCTGATCGTGTTTGCAGTGCTCACGTTTCTCTTCTCCGACCGGCTCTGGCTGTCGATCGGCGAGGGCGTCATTATTCTGCTGCTCATTATCTACTCGGTCATCATGCGCGCGCGCAAGCGCCGCACGCTCGAACGATATATTGAATCCGTCACCTATGATACGGAGTCTGCACGAAATAATACCCTGCAGAATTTCCCGCTGCCGATGGCGGTCTTTCGCCCGGCGGATTCGCAGGTCATCTGGGCCAACCAGAACTTTTTCGATCTCTGCGGCCGACACAAGCCGTCGGTCGATATGCGCATCACGGACGTGATCCCGGAGTTTTCCGGCCGCTGGCTGCTCGAAGGCAACACGCAGTGCCCGGAGCTGCTGGAGTATCAGGGCCATAAGTACCAGATCCACGGCAACCTTGTGCGCACGAACCCGGACGATGTAGCCAGCTACATGGGCATCACCTACTGGGTCGATGTCACGGACTATGAAAAGATCCGGCTGGAGTATTACGCGTCCCGCCCGGTCATCGCCGTCATCGTCATTGATAACTATGACGAGCTCATCCGCGGCCTGACCGACCGCAAGCGCAACGAGATGCGTGACGCCATTGAGGACAAGCTCCTGCAGTGGTGCGAGGGTAAGGGCGGCTTTTTCCGCCGCTACGACCGCGACCGGTATCTGTACGTGTTCGAGGAGCGGCATCTCGACGAGCTGCGCGAGAATAAATTCGCGTCCCTGCTCGACAGCGTGCGCAGCGTGGCAAGCCCCAGCGGCATCCGCGCGACCGTCAGTGTGGGCATCGGGCGCGACGGCGACAGCCTGGATGAAAATTATAATTTCGCTATTCTCGGCACCGAGATGGCACTCTCGCGCGGCGGCGATCAGGCCGTGGTGAAAAACCGCGTCACGTTCGAGTTTTTCGGCGGCCGCGGCGGCGAGGTCGAGCGGCGCACGAAGGTCAAGTCCCGCGTCATGGCCAACGCGCTCAGTCAGCTCATTCAGGACTCGTCCAAGGTCTATGTCATGGGCCATAAATTCTCCGATCTGGACACGCTCGGCGCGGCCGCCGGTGTCTGCTGCATCGCGCGTAAGCTCGGCACGCCCTGCCGCATCGTCATGGATGCGAACAAGACGGCAGCCGGCCAGCTGCGCGACCGGATGCTGCGCGTGCCGGAGTATGCCAAAGCGTTTCTGACCCCGCAGGAGGCGTACCTGCACGCCGACAGCCGCACGCTGCTCGTCGTAGTAGACACCAACCGCCCGGATCAGGTCGAGAACCACAACCTGCTCGAGGCCTGCACCCGCGTGGCGGTCATCGACCACCACCGCCGCGCGGCGACCTATATCACCAACGCGACCATGAGCTTCCATGAGCCGTATGCGTCGTCGGCCTGCGAGCTGATGACGGAGCTGCTCGAGGAACTGGTCGAGCAGCCGGACATCCTGCGCGTGGAGGCGGAGGCAATGCTCTCGGGCATCATGCTCGATACGAAGGACTTCACCGTCCGCACCGGCGAGCGCACGTTTGAGGCGGCGGCGTTCCTGCGCCGCGCCGGGGCCGACACCTCGGAGGTCAAAAAGCTCCTGCAGACGGACATGGAGCACATGGTCGCCCGCTATAAGATCCTGCAGACGGCGTCCATCTACCGCGCGGACATTGCCATTGCCGCGCCCACCGAGCCGCAGGACCGCATCGTCGCAGCGCAGGCGGCGGATGAGCTGCTCAACATCGCCGGGGTCACGGCGTCCATGGTCATTTATCCGATGGGCGATGGGGATGTGTTCATCTCCGCGCGCTCGATCGGTGAACTGAATGTGCAGCTGGTCATGGAGGCGCTCGGCGGCGGCGGCAGCCGCTCGTCGGCGGCCGTGCAGCTGCATGACGTGTCGGTCGCGCAGGCGGTGCAGATGGTGCGCAGGGCGATCGACGACAATCTGGAAAATTAAGCAAAGGAGTATCTTGCTATGAAAGTGATTTTGAATGTAGACGTAAAGGGCCAGGGCAAAAAGGGTGAACTCAAGGAAGTGTCCGACGGTTATGCCCGCAATTATCTCCTGCCGCGCAAGCTCGCGACGGAGGCCACGGCTGACAATCTCAATGCCTTCCGCCTGAAGGAGAAGGCCAAGGCGGCGCAGATCGCCCGCGAGAAGGCTGAGGCGGAGGAAAACGCCAAGAAGCTCGGCGCCATTCAGGTGAAGATCGCGGCGAAGGCCGGCAGCAACGGCAAGCTCTTCGGCTCTGTCACCTCGAAGGAGATCAGTGACGCGCTGCACGAGCAGTTTGACCTCACCATCGAAAAGCAGAAGATCGTGCAGGCCGAGCCCATCAAGAGCTTCGGCGCGTATGAGGTCAAGTGCAAGCTCGGCTACGAAGTCACCGGCACCATCCACGTGCTGGTCATCGAAGAGAAATAAACCGCGCGCAGGCGAGGGAGGGACCCGTCATGGAGGAGCTGCTGGGCAGACAGCCGCCCCATTCCGCTCCGGCGGAGCAGGCAGTCATCGGTGCGATGCTCATCGATCCGAGCTGCATCCCGGACGTGATTGAAAAGGTCAAGTCCGACGAATTTTATATTCAGGTCAACCGCGACATTTTTGACACCATCTTCGCCATGTTCTCCTATGGGCAGAGCGTGGATGCCGTCACGGTGCTCGAGCAGATGAAGGTCCGCGGCGTGTACAAGGACACGACGCAGCAGTACCTCATGGAGGTCATGCAGGTCACGCCCACGGCGGCGAACGTGCTCAAGTACGCGGCCATCGTGCGCGATCAGGCGCTGCTGCGCAACCTGCACACGGCGGCCGATGAGATCAACAACATGATCTTTGAGGGTTCTGGTGGGGCGGATGCCATGCTTGAGGCGGCCGAGCGCAAGATCTATGCGCTCCGGCAGGGGCGCAACGTCGGCGGCCTGCAGCCAATCAGCATGGTCATTCAGCGCGTGTACGCAAACCTCTCCGAGGCGGCGAGCAGCGGTGGGGGCATCCCCGGTCTTGCCACCGGCCTGCCGGATCTGGACCAGACGATCCTCGGCCTGAACGCGGGCGAGCTCATCCTCATTGCGGCCCGCCCCGGCATGGGCAAGACGAGTATGGCGCTCAATATTGCACTGCACGTCGGCAAGACGTCCGGCAAGACGGTCGCGGTGTTCTCGCTCGAAATGGCGCGCGAGCAGCTCACGACGCGTCTGCTTGCGGGCGAGGGCCTGGTTGACAGCCAGAAGCTCCTCACCGGCAAGCTCTCGGCGGACGAGTGGCGGCGCGTCGGCGCTGCGGCCACGACCATCAGCGCGACCGATATCCGTATTGACGACAATCCGTCGCTCTCCGTTGCGGACATGAACGCCCAGTGCCGCCGCATCCCGAACCTCGGCCTCGTCGTCATCGACTACCTGCAGCTCATGCAGTCGGCCGGCAGCGGCCACAGCTGGTCGAACGAGAGCCGCACGCAGGCTGTCTCCGACATGAGCCGCATGCTCAAGATCATGGCCAAGGAGCTCAACGTTCCGGTCATCTGCCTGTCGCAGCTGTCGCGTGCCAACGAGTCGCGCCAGAACAAGCGCCCCATGCTCTCCGATCTGCGTGAGTCCGGCGCCATCGAGCAGGACGCGGACATCGTGCTCGCGCTCTACCGCGACGGGTATTACAACAAGGAGTGCGAGAATCCGAACTTGGCCGAGGCGATCATCCTCAAAAACCGCCACGGCGAGACCGGCACGCTCGAGCTCATGTGGCTGCCGGAGTACACATCCTTCGCGGCCATCGAGAAGAAGTACGACGACGATGACTATTGATGCCATTGTGCCCGGTGCGCGCGTGCTGTGTGCCGTGTCCGGCGGGGTGGACTCCATGTACCTCCTGCACCGGATGGCGGAGCTGGGTGCGCAGCGCGGCTTTACCGTCGGCTGTGCGCACTTCAACCACGGCCTGCGCGGCGCGGAGAGCGACCGCGACGAGGCGTTCGTGCGCGCGCAGTGCGAAAAACTGGGTGTGCCGTTTTACGCCGGCCGCGGCGATGTCTCTTCCGTGCGCGGCATGGGCACCGAGGCTGCCGCGCGTGAGTTGCGCTATGCGTTTTTGACCCGCTGCGCGGCCGAGCACGGCTATGATTGGATCGCAACGGCGCACACGGCGGACGATAACGCCGAGACGCTGCTGCTCAACCTTGCGCGCGGCTGCGGTTTGCGCGGCCTGACAGGCATCCCGCCGCAGCGCGGCAAGCTCCTGCGCCCAATGCTGGATACGACGCGCGCGCAGGCGGAGGCGTATCTGACTGCCCATGCCATCCCGCACGTGGAGGATAGTACGAACGCAGCCGACGCCTATGCCCGCAACCGCGTGCGGCACCATGCCGTGCCGGCACTTGAGAGCGTGAACGCCGCCTTCGTGCAGCACGCGGCCGATACGGCGGCGCTCCTGCGCGAGGATGAGCGGTTTCTCAACGGTCTGGCGGCCGATTTTCTGGCCGGACAGACGGTTTCGGACGGCATCCCGATCGCAAAGCTGCTGGCGCTGCCGCGCCCGGTGCGCGTGCGCGTGCTGCAGCAGGCAGCCGGATGGGAGCTGTCGCGCCGGCATCTGCTGGCACTCGAGCGGCTGTGCAATGGAGAAGGACTCGGCTATGCCGACGTCCCCGGTCTGCGCGTGACGCGCGAGCAGGGGCGGCTGTTTTTCGGCGCGCAGGCGCTGCCGCCGCTCGGGACGCACACTCTGCGTCCCGGCGAGACGACGGAGATCCCGGAGCTGGGGCTGCGCATCACGGTCGGAGAGCCGGAACCGTTTCGTGAAATTCACAGCGCGTTCACGACTTTTTGCTTTAAATCTGCGATTATCCATGATAAACTATCTGTTACGCCGCGGCGTCCGGGTGACCGGATCCGTCTGGCGGGGCGCGGCTGCACGAAGCGCGTGAGCGACCTGTTTGCCGAACGGGGGCTGACGCAGAGCGCGCGTGACCGCGTGCCGATCATCCGCGCAGCGGAGACTCCGGCGGCCATCGCCGGCTTCGGCGCTGCCGAACAATGGGCGGCGGTGCCGGATCAAACCATGATTTGTGTCCGAGTGGAACAGATCCAGACATATGGGGGAGAATACTATGAGCGATATGAGAGATGACATTGCGTCCGTTCTGCTGTCCGCCGAGGAGATCCAGGCGCGCACGGCGGAGCTGGGTGCCCAGATTTCCAGGGATTTTGACGGCCGTGAGCCGCTGTTCGTCGGCGTGCTCAAGGGCTGCTTTGTGTTCATGGCCGACCTGATGCGTAGCGTCACCATTCCGTGCTCGGTCGATTTCATGGCCGTGTCGTCCTACGGCAACCAGACCACGACCACCGGCGCCGTGAAGATCAACAAGGACCTGAATCAGGACATCGAGGGCCGCGACATCATCCTCGTCGAGGACATTCTCGACAGCGGCGTCACGCTGCACTATCTCAAGGACTATCTCAGTGTCCGCCGTCCTGCCTCCATCACCATTGCCACCCTGCTCGATAAGCCTGCTCGCCGCAAGGCACCGATCCATGCCGCTTATGCCGGCTTTGAGGTGCCGGATGCGTTCGTCGTCGGCTACGGGCTCGACTACGCAGAAAAATATCGCAATCTCCCGTATATCGGCGTGCTCAAGCCGGAGGTCTACTCCACCTGAGCGCCCCGGTGCGGATCCCATAAAGGATGTGATTTGATTTGAAACCTGATAAGAACCGTGCCAGAGGCATCGGGTTCTACCTGCTGATCGGCGTGATCATTCTCGCCGTCATCTTCTATCTGACCACGCCGGCAGAGCAGAAGGAATACACCTACTCCGAGATCGAGGAGCTGTTCCGCCAGGAGCAGGTCAAGTCGTTCTGCCTCGAGGGAGATGAGCTCACGCTCAATCTCTATTCGCCGGACAGTGACGGCAACACGACGATCAAAAAGACGCTTCCGAGCCCCACCTGGTTCCGCGAGGATCTGGGTGATCTGATCGAGCAGCAGACCGCCAGCGGCGTGCTGACGGAGTATGATTACGTCAAGGGCTGGACGGCCC
The DNA here is from genome assembly GCA_900317855.1 of uncultured Eubacteriales bacterium. GTDB lineage: Bacteria > Bacillota > Clostridia > Oscillospirales > Oscillospiraceae > CAG-103. The sequence continues at coordinate 110,464 of ONIG01000001.1, forward strand.
CGTGGTGGATGTCCATCCTGCCGTACCTGATCACGATCGTGCTGTTCATCGGCGTGTGGTACCTGCTCATGAACAAGGCGGGCGGCGGCGGTGCGCCGGGCGTCGGCAAGTTCGGCAAGGCGCACACGCGCACCGGCGAGGAGAACCTCAAGAAGGTCACGTTTGCCGATGTCGCCGGTGCAGAAGAGGAAAAAGAGGAGCTGTCCGAGATCGTGGACTTCCTCAAGCGTCCGCAGAACTATACCGCGATGGGCGCGCGCATCCCCAAGGGCGTGCTGCTCGTCGGCCCTCCGGGCACCGGCAAGACGCTCATGGCCCGCGCGGTCGCGGGCGAGGCCGGCGTGCAGTTCCTGTCTATCTCGGGCTCCGACTTTGTCGAGCTCTATGTCGGCGTCGGCGCGTCGCGTGTGCGTGACCTGTTCGACCAGGCCAAGAAGGTCGCCCCGGCCATCGTGTTCATCGACGAGATCGACGCGGTCGGCCGCCAGCGCGGCAGCGGCCTCGGCGGCGGCCACGACGAGCGTGAGCAGACGCTCAACCAGCTGCTCGTCGAAATGGACGGCTTTACGAATAATGAGGGCGTCATCGTCATGGCGGCGACCAACCGTGCCGACATTCTCGATAACGCGCTGCTGCGCCCCGGCCGCTTTGACCGGCGCGTGTATATGGGTCTGCCCGATATCAAGGGCCGCGAGGAGATCCTGAAGGTCCACGCCCGCGGCAAGCCGCTGGGCGACGATGTCGATCTCAAGAGCATCGCGCGCGGCACGGCCGGCTTCGCCGGTGCAGATCTCGAGAACCTGCTCAACGAGGCCGCCATCATGGCCACGCGCAGCAAGCGCCGCTTCATCATGCAGGCGGATATCGACGAGGCAATTTTGAAGGTCGTCATGGGCCCGGAGAAGAAGAGCCGCGTCGTGTCCGAGCGTGCGCGCCGTCTGACGGCGTACCACGAGTCCGGCCACGCGATCGCGTCGTTCTTCCTCAAGAACGCCGACCCTGTGCACTATATCACCATCATCCCGCGCGGCGCGGCCGGCGGCTTCACCTGGTACCGCAAGGCCGAGGACGCCGAAGACTTCACGTCCCGCGGCGAGATGTTTGACAGCATCGTCTCCGCGCTCGGCGGCCGCATTGCCGAGCAGCTCTTCCTCGAGGATATTTCCACCGGTGCGTCCGGTGACATCCAGCAGGCGACGAACATCGCCCGCGACATGGTCATGAAATACGGCATGTCCGAGAAGCTCGGCCCCATCTCGTTTGACGATTCGAGCCACAGCATCTTCATCGGCCGCGATTTCGGCACCACGAAGAGCTATTCCGAGGAGACTGCCGCCACGATCGACGAAGAGGTCAAGCACATCTTCGATCAGGCTTACGCCAAGTGCGAGGCGCTGCTGCGCGAGCATGCCGATCTGCTGACCGGCCTCGCGGAGTATCTGCTCATCCACGAGACGATCGAGGGCGACGACTTCCGCTACTACTGCGAGCACGGTGTGATGCCTGTCCACCCGGACGACACCATCGAGCCGCCGGCGAAGGTCATCCGCAGAATGGACGAGGCCCCCGAGGCCCCGCAGTCGGGCGCGGAAGCGCCGGCCCAGCCGACGGACGGCGATACGCCGGAGGCCGGCAGCGACAAAACCGAATGATGAACGAAAGGGCGGGGGACACACCCCGCCCTTTATCTGTGAAAGGAGAAACCCCATGCTCTATACCTTTGGCGGGAAGGACCCGCAGGTCGACCCCACAGCGTTCGTCAGCGCGAGCGCGGAGCTCATCGGCGATGTGATCGTCGGCCCGCGCTGCTATATCGGCCCCTTTGCCGTTATACGCGCCGATGCCTCGCGCATCGTGCTTGAGGAGGAGGTCGCGGTCGAGGACGGCGTCATCATCCACACCGGCGGGGAAGACCCCGTCGTGACCATTTCGCGCCGCGTGACCATCGGCCACGGCGCGATCATCCATGCGCGCGCCATCGGGCCGGAGGCCAGCATCGGCATGGGTGCGGTGCTCAGCCTCTGCAGCGAGATCGGCGCGGGCAGCGTCGTGACCGAGTCGGCCCTCGTGCCGCAGGGCAAGATTATCCCGCCGGATACCCTGGTCGCGGGCGTGCCTGCAAAGCCGCTGCGCGAGCTGACCGACAAAGACCGCACCGACTGGCGCGAGACGAAGGACTGGTACGTGCACATGACGGCACAGTACCTCGACCCGGAAAACTATCACCCGGTGAAGTGACGGCTTGAAATGGCTGGGCACGGAAGCCTATCGACGCAGCCGACAGACGGCTGCGGCAAAACCGAGTGTATACGAAAATAGAACAGGCACACATCCACCGGCCGCGCCGGTGGATGTGTGCCTTCATTTGTAGCTCCTTAGCGTGCTGGTCAAACCGATCAGATAGTCGGCCGAAAGGTTATAGAACTTGCATAGCTTGATCAGATCGTCAATTTTGAGCTCGGCTCTTCCGGATTCGATATGGCTATAGCCCTGCTGCGACTTGTGCAATACTTCTCCGATCCTTGCCTGGGTATCATCTCTGTCCTCGCGAACGCCGCGGATGATATCCCGATAATCCATGTTGCGCTCCTAAATGGTATTTCAAAAAAGTACTACGCTCAATCTTTGAGTGTAATGAAACAGGGGCGATTGCGGTGCCGCGATGCCATTATCTTGATTACAGGTCGAGCGGCATATTTTCATCCGCGAATGATAGATATGTTTGCAGATTATGTAAGCAGGAGTTTGCGCCGGACAGCTCGCAGGTTCGCTTCACCTGCAATTCCGACAGCGGAGATGCCTATCAACGCTGCGAGATCTACAGGAATCATCGGTAATTTTTTATTGGGAGGACGTTTTTATGGAGAAAAAGACATGCCCAAAATGCGGCTTTATGGCGCATCCGCTCTGCTCGATCGACGGCGGACACTGGAGGTATCAGTGCGAACGATGCGGAATGATTTTTATTTCGTGAAGGGAGAGAGCAGATCATGTTGAGAAAATACGTATTCGGCGCAAGATTTTACGTCAGCGATATGTTCAAGTGCGGTCCGTGCGGCTACGCGACGCGTATCCGCGTGCTGGGGGACACGTGCACGTGCCCGCGGTGCGGCGCCACGATGCGGCGCCTGTGATCCGGGGGTTTGCATGGCTCGGCGTTTCACCGGAGAATCGTGCTTGCACTTTGTGCCGTTGGATGATACAATACCTTGTTGAAAATAAAAAGGAGGATTTCCTTTATGAAACTCGGTATCGAAGTGAATCGGCCAATTTCTGTATCTCCATGTATCCCCACAAAAGCCCGCAAAGCCGCATGAATGCTGGACTTTTTCAAAAACCAACTTCATGTATTTCCACATAAATCTATGCAGTTTCATACCAAAAGGGCGTATGAATGGGCGTAGAAAAACCTTGCGAAAACAGAGTCCGACGCACAGAAAGAAATATGAATGCCTGCGCCAGTGGTGGTAGATCCACTATGGCGCAGGCATTTTTAGTTGACCGGTACTTGACTATCCGGGCATTACCGGCAGAAACAGCCGCTAGTAGCAAGTGTTTTTGAGGATCTTTTTAGTTGATCCATGGTTGATTACAGTATGCAAGCGTGTTGTTTACTGCAAGCAACACCCGTTCATCCTCGCTCGAAGGTGGACTTCTTTTCTTTCCCAATATGCTACAAATCGGATGCTTGCAAATTGAAAGCATGTGGTTTGAACAGCGCTATCAATTTGCAAGCACCGTCAGTAAAGAGGTTCAGGGGAAGTACCGCGTCCCCTGGCCCACGACACTTTGCAGCTCTTCGAGCTGAAAGTGTCATAGTGGGTTACACACTTTGAAAAAGCTGTGTAACCCACTATGTCCTGTCCGGCTTTCAGTTGTTCTCGATCACCTTCTACAGCATCTTCGCATACGCCCGTTTCATCTTAGCCGGGGCGGCGATGCGGACTTCGCAGTCAAAATCGAAAATCCAGCCGAAGAAGGGCTTATTTTTTCTTCTTTTTCTTACTTGTGTTGGGATTTCGCTTTCCCTTCAATGGTTCTTTTGATACTTCATACACAACGGTGGCCTGATCATCACGACTCGCACCAACAAACAGATCGGATTTCCAGCGCAATTCAAGGTTTTTCCGCCCTTCTCCAGTCCAGTAATGCTGCCAATGTGCTCTGCGTGCGTGAGGGCGTCTTTTTTTCCCAGCTTTTTTAGCGCGTACAGCTGGAGCCTCTTCGGGAATATCATCGTCATCTTCATCTGCGTCAACATTGTCGCTAAGGTGGCGGTAAACGATTTCCGCGTATTCGGAACCAACATCGAACTGCTTGACGGCTGGAACAGGGTCATCGTTTTGGGAAGGAGACGGCTTATGCTGCTTTTTAGATCGTTTTACGGTTTTGATATCCGCGTTTTTTGCAGAAAGGTAGTAGAGCAAATTGATTGCAGTATTCAAGGCCCGTTTTTCCGCGGAGATGAGATCTTCTATTCTTTGTTCGTCCAGTTGGTTGAAATACCCCAACGACCGCTTATAAGCAGATAGCCACTCCAGAAATTGCGGTGTTTCAAAAACTTCCGATATTTTCATACCGTTCGTGATTGGAAACCCCATACCGATTCCAGGCAGCACCTTTGAGCCATACTGCGGAGCGTGGTCAAGAGTATTAACGACGATCCAAAGGTTTTCGGGATGGCTCTCAATATGAACATACATACCGCGTATTCTCTCATCATTGAGCAGGGGAAGCCCTTCTTCCGGAAAGAAGAACAGCATATCCTTGAAGGGGAGGCGTTCAAGAAGAGAGACATATATACTGGAATCCGCAGTCTGCGACATAGCCTCAACAAGCTCTTGTTTGAATGAATATACTGCTTTTGTCCGTTGCCACGCCTTATACGCCAAAAAAGACGGCACATATTCTGTCAAAGCCCTTGAACCGGAAGCACTTAGCAACCTGCTCCCGATCTCCTTTGGCAGTTCTTTTGCATGCATCAAATCGTCAAGATGCTCTGTGTCGGCTGCTGACCAAAGGATTTTGCGAGATATATCTTGATAAACATTTTGTGTTTGAGTCAGTAGGGCGATTAAAGATTCCCTATTATTGTTGTTCATCATGCGCCTCCCGAAAGTCTTCCAAAAGATTCACTATAGGCCATGCCCAGAGTAGGCATGGCCTATATACTTGTTAGTTGCTGGACAATTCCAGGTTGCAGTGCTCTGAGGCTTTCCCTGTCGGGTCAACCAAACACACAGAGACCAAATTACCCTGTTCAGATAGCTCCCATACGATGTTGTTAGAGAGAATGGTTTTGCTGACAGGCAAATCGGAGACGATGATCTTCACAGCGTTTTGGTAGATTACACAGGAGAAAGTGGAAGTATCAATTTCGCCTGGAACATCCACCAGCAGATCCCCTTTGGTGTACTCTGCCGGAAGTGGATACTCCTCTGCCACTTGCCGATAATCAGCGCAGATCACAAGCGTAACACGGGAGATAATGTGATCCATCTGATCAAAAGCCAGCTCCAGCAAAGAGGTATCATCTTTGCGGAAAGAGTAGTAATCTATTGTGTTGCACGCCGTTTCCGCACGCACCTGTACAGGAATATACTCGGTCAAAACGATAGACCTTTGAATAGAAGTGTTCGTGATAGTCATAGCTTACTTCTCCTGTATAGGCCGTGCCTGCATAGAGCATGGCCTATACAACCCACATTTCAGATACCAGCTAAAGCAACATCATCGGTGAGTGGATATTTCCCTTGGAGTTTTTCTTTTAACTCGGTTGTGGTTAGCGCCCAATCGCGGAGAAAGAGTTCGCGATCCGCATCGTTTTTGAATCCGACGTAAGAAAACTCATGGGCATCATTGATGAATAGCGCCTCATACCGAGCTTGAAGATCATCAAACTTTTTGTCCAGGTCAATATCCGATCTCAGCTCTTCCGGGAGCAGCGTGTCAATTACATCGTCGTTCTCGTCGTAAAGCCATACGGGGTAGCACCCATAGTCTAGCAATAGTCTAATCCTTTTAACCATCTTATTTCATCCTTTCATGAACACGGATTTGCGCCAACGATATAACCGTTGCTGCCCACTGTAACTGCTATCTTATACTCTTTTCCGTCATAAGTCACCTTATAGATCGGACGCCCAGTCCCTTTCCCTTGATACCCTATGATTTCGCCCTTTGATACTGCTGTAAGAACAAGATCGGATATGTCAGAAGAAGATACCCCTTTGCGTACAAACTGGCCCTCATGGGCATCTAAAATGTGCTTTAGACCACTGGGGTTTTTCCCAAGATGCCCGTTCTCTAGCCATATAATATCTCCGTTTGCTTTCTTGGTGATACCGATAACCTCTTCGCTGGTGATCTTATCCCCGCGGGATTCTACCTCTGCGATTAGAGATTTTCCTTCACCGCTTGTCCCGGAGAAGTAGCCACTATTTCCCTTACTCATACCGCTCGCCTCCGTTCAAAGGCTGCGGCAGTTTTACTTGGAAAGGCCACGACCTGGATTCCCTTTGCACGCAGCACATCAAAACAGGCGTAACGATCGGAGCCATAAACGAGGATGGTGTGGGGCTGCAAGACGCGCACCATTTCAAACAGCCCGTCCTCAAAACGGCGACGGTCAGCCAACCTGCGCGGGCTGCCACCGGCTGTCCCGATTGCTACCATGCTGTTCTTCGGAATGCCGTCCCAGCAATAGCGATAGGATTCCGGAGTTCCCCAACGTACGTTGTTAGTGACAGGCACACCGTTCCTACCCAACCAATACCCGAACGCACGCATCCGATAAGTATTGTAGATCTTGATCGGTTCAGGGAAATCTTGGTAGGTAGAGAAGTCCGGGGTGATGACGCCCGCAAAATGACAGAGGACTTTCAACGCATGTGCGCTGTCATGCCAGATCCCGCGGGGGCCGTCAAATTTGTAATCGTCCTGATAGAAGCAGACAACGGCATCATAGAAGAAATCTCTATCGTTGCGGGCAAGCGCATTTTTGTAGATGTGCTTGGCCTCATCCCACAGAATCATCCGCTTGGGCAACGTGGATGCGGTTGTGGGGCAGAGGGGAATATCCCTTTCGGAGAAGGATGCGCCTTCGCACATGTAGGCATTCCAAACATCCTTACATCCTGCCCGGATGCATTTCATATTTGTCATGAGAGGATCCTTTGTGGCACGGGTCAACAGGGCATGGTTGTGCCTTAAAGAAAGATTTGCCCTGAGGCCGCGCCTCCAAGGATCTCAGATGTAATTTACCAGACTACAGGTAGAAATACTCGGAGACGCGGATTACTGAAAACCAAGAATTTCCTACGGATTTCCAGTGGTTTTTTCTTGACTTTCGCTCCGAGTTCTTCTACAATAAGTACACCAGACTACGGGTAGAAATACTCGGAGACAAGCATCGTGTTGATTGCGCCAACAGTCAATACGGTGCTTTTCTTATGCAATTGAACACAAGCAATGGCATCACCGCCTTTCAGTATCGTTTCTCACTCTCGGAGCAGGTCAAGAAGCGCGTAGTAATAATAGGTACGATTGCGCGGCTTGTTGTCCGAGTAGAGAATCTTGTTGTCCACCAGCAGGCCGAGGAAGCGGTTTACGCTCGTCGGAGGTGCCTTAGTGACCTCGGCCACCTGCTTTGCGTTCGTGATCGGGTTTTTGTAGAGCGCGTCGATAACATCGACCATCCCGGAGGAACGCGCCAACGTACAGGCTCTCGTCATGTGATCGTTATAGAGTGCGTTGATCTTTGTGACCAGCTGGATATACTTGTCACATTGCGTCGCTACTGTCTGGAGGAAAAACTTGATCCACTCGTTCCATTCACCTTTGAAGCGGATGTTGTTCAGAAGCGTGTAGTATTTGATCTTGTCCCGTTCAAGAGCCTCGCTGATGAAGAAGCAAGGAAGATCAATCTGCTTTTTCGCATACAGATACATGGGGATCAGCATTCTGCCCACACGCCCGTTGCCATCCATAAAGGGGTGGATGGACTCGAATTGCGCATGGATGATGGCTGTGCGGACGAGGGGCCGGAAATTGTCGTTGGGCGTGTTGATATAGGCAATGAGGTTGTCCATCAGACCAGGCACATCTTCCGGCACAGGGGGAATGAAGGTGATGGCATGGGACTTGTCCTTCTTGCCAATATAGTTTTGCGAAATACGATAGGCGCCCACGATATCCGGCTTTTCCACGTTGCCGCGCATCAGCGCGGAGTGCATGGTGTAGAAAAACTCGTGAGAAAAATCGTGATAGTGAAGAAGGTCATATCCGGTTACTGTGGCCAGATAGTAATTCATGACCTTGTTTACATCCTGGTCTTTTTCATTGGGGGTAAGCTGGCTAATCAGTACGCCGTCCAATGTCGCCTGTGTTCCCTCAATTGCAGAGGAAGCAACTGCCTCTTTTTGCTGGAGTGTAGGCATAAACCAAGACGAGTCCAGCTTACTGTCACGCAGTTTCTCCTTGTAAACCTCCAGCTTGGACGTGGCGTCGATCAGCTCTTCAAAGAATACAGATTGATCAATGACCCCGCTTTGCAGAGGAAGCTTACTTGCTTGATAAGACCCAGTCATGGTTGCAACAACCCCTTTCCGCTGTATATTATAACAGCTTAAAACCAAAAGTCAAGCGATTTGGTTTTATATAAATTCTTTGAAGCAACTTGACACAAATTTTTGAGAATTTGGTTTCAAGGCCGCGCCCGTAATGGGCGCGGCCTTTTTTGCTATTTAACCTCCGAAACATACGCTGCCCATGAGACAAAACAGCCCTGCTCTGGCAGCACCAGCACGCCGTCTGTGCGGCCTCGCTGTTGCACCAGCAGGCAGTCCCATACATCACCGGCCTTGCATCGTTTCCCGTAGTCCTCTATGAATTGCCGATCTGCCAGCATGTCGGTAATGAAGTTTTCAAAGTCGATTTGCGGAAGCTGCACAGCGGTCACGATACTGTATGGCCGTTCCCGTTCTATCAGATGTGGCCGCTGTAGATCTTCCAATCTTCTGGGGCGCTCCACGAAATAGGCATAGCCGTGTAGATCCATCTCTATCTCTCCCTACAAGTATTCTGTACTTAAAATAAGTACACATTGCACATTCTAACATGTACTTGAAATAAACTCAAATTATCTTCTATCAAGTACAAAGAGGTTAGATATATGGATATACCGAAAAGGGAAAAGGACAAGCACCTTGGCTTGCGTATTGACAGCGAATTACATTATAAGCTGCATTATATATCGCAGTATGAGGGACGGTCTGCCAACGGAGAAGTGATTTATCTGATTCGCAAGGCCATTGAAGAATTTGAGAAGCAGTACGGCAAGATCGAAATGCCGTAAAAAAGGCCATGCCCGCAATGGACATGGCCTCCGCTGATTTATTGGCTTGTCGCCAGATCAGCGGTAGGAAAAAAGCTTATTCCTCGGAATCTCCGGGGTTCTTCCGAAACTCGGAAACCTCTGCTTCGGCCATGACAAAATACATGGTCTTTCCATCGGGATCATAGTGGCCAGTCACCTTGTACCGCTTCCTGCGGTCATAGTTGGGGATCATCTTTGTCACAACATCCTTCAAATTCTTGTTGCCCGTGCTGTAGGTCGTGGTCTGCTCCGCGCGGGGCTTGCAGAACGCCGTGGCCTTGGCCTCGTTGCTCTTGCAGGCGCGGACAGCAAAAATGCCGTGCGCCGGATCGGTGCAATACTGCACATTCTGCGGATAATTCATATCCTCCAGGACGCGCTTGCTGAACGTAAGCCCGTTAATGTTGACGTACAGATCGGGATCTGCGTTGGTGTTAATGTCGATGACCTCAAGGGTGATGGAAGAAAAATCGAATGCCATTGTAATTTACTCCTTTTCATGATATTGGCCTTCAATGAGGCTGTTTTCTTGAATTTCATCCATAAGAGCGAGAAACTTCTCCCGCGCCTCTTTATCCCATTCCGGGTCGATGAGGTAATATCCGGCCAGACGACCAGATTTGATACGGGAGAAGATGATTCGCTGGGCAATGGATTTTATGGTGTGAGCGCCAGAGCGCCCTTTGCGCGTGCGTAGAAGCTCTTGCGCTTCCAACCATCGGCTTTTTTCGATGATTGCGGGATGGTCGTTTTCCCACCTGTATTGCCGAAGGACACCGTTATTCTTGGCCGATTTGTGGGTGATATAGCTGGTCGTATAGGTTTTCTGATAGAGCACATCCCCGCAGTATTTCTCATTGGAAAGGATGCTGCGGATCGTGCTTTCACGCCAGCTACTAAGCCGTTTCGGGGAAGTGATGCCGCTTTTCGTGAGTGCATCCGCGATCTCTCTGGGCGAGGCACCGTCCAGAAACTCGTTATAGATGTACTTCACGATTTCGGCCTCATTTTCCTCGATCTGCACCCGACCGGCATAGTCACGGTAATAGCCCAGCGTATTGCGCACCGCGTATTTGTATACGCCGTTTGCCATGCGCCACGCGATACCGGCTTTGATCGCCTCACTTTTGAGCTGAGACTCCAGTTCTGACAGGGCAGACATGATGGAGATAAGGATTTTATTCTTGCCGTCTGCCGTGTCGATGTGATCGGTCTCAAAGATAACAGGGACAGGGGGACTGAGCGAGTCCAGGATTTGCAGGGAGTTGAGGATATCTGCCGCATTCCGGCCAAACCGGGTGATGCTCTTGGTGTAAATAAGGTCAATTTTCCCGGCTTTGGCATCCTCCAGCATTTCCAGAAAGCCTTTCCGTTTGGCAACCTGGGTGCCGGAGATCCCTTCATCCTCATAGATTTTCACCAGCTCATACTGCGGATTGCTTGTGATAAGATCCGTAAAATGCGTGATCTGCATTTGGAAACTGCCCTGCTGGGCTTCTTCCTGCGTGCTTACGCGCACATACGCACAGACTTTCAGTTTCTTGGCTGGCGCTGCTCTTTCAGACGGCGGGGTAGGCTCAATGACCGTAAGGCGGCTGTTCTCGCTCCGATGCAGCTCCAAATCCTGTTGGAGCTGCTGCCGGTTGCTGCCCTGCTGTTCATCCTCGGCTCGCCTGGTACGGGATTTTTCGATACGTTCAGCGTCTAATTTCCGTGCCATAGAACGACCTCCCGGCTACTCTGTGTGTTGGCATAGCGTCCGCTCCTTTCTTCGATATTTGAGTTGTTGTTCACGGTTTCACCTCCAATCTGGCAAGGATTTATGCAATCACCGCACCCGTGAGATAGCGCGGTAAGTACATACACTGGAACAAAAAAAGGGGGCGGCAGATGTTTGATCTGTCGCCCCCCGCTGTATGCTTGTCTTAATCTTCAAAGATCCCGTCTGTCTGGAAAATATGGCTCAGCTCGTCGTTGCTCTGCGCGGCAAGCACCTTGTTACGGATCGCGCCCTTGGACATATCCAGGCGCCGGAAGCTGCTTTTCCCGGAAGCGTTCTTCCCCTTATGGATAAGCTGGATGCGTCCAATTCCCGGATTCTCGGCTGCGTACTTAGCAAAGCCCTTCGCCTTGCCGAGATTGTCTGCGAAATCGGGGCTGTGCGGCTCCAGAATGTCGATTGCGTACCCATCGGGCATCAGCGGGTCTCTTCGGATAACCAGGAAGTCCGGATAGGTGGAGCGCGTTTCCCCGTTCTTTTCATAGGGGATGCAGAGGGCCCATTTTTCCTGTGACGGATTACGCAGCCAGCATACGAAATCGGGCTTCTTGCTTTCCTGCTTAATCAGATCGGCTTCCCAATCGTTGAGCTTGATCCGCGCCGTGCCGGTCTTTTCGTCTACAAACAGGTGATCGCTATATTCCTTGCCGTCCTTATCGAAGCGGACGCGGATGGTCTCCGGCAGCCGGAAGCTGTGACGGCTGACCAGCTCGCCGTCCGTGATGATGGCGTCATACTGCGTCCGGTACTGCTCAGACTGCTTGATGACATACTTTCTGTATGTATCGTCCATCTCATGGAACGCGTCCTCTGCATATTTCCGCAGCGCGGCCATGCAGGCATCATCGGCGGCAAAAAGGATAATGTCGATCTTATAGCTATTGGGATTCTCGGGATCGAAATAGTGGTGGCCGTACCGGTTAGATGCCCCGAAGTCTCCAAGCTGCTTGTCCGCAATACGTACTTGTCTGTCCAAGTCCGTATCGGTGGACGTGATTAGATTCAGCACCGCATGATTGTTGATGCTCTCCCCGAATACGTCATAGATCTGTGTGGAGAGCTTGTATTCAAGGACTTTCTGCGAATAGGACTCATACAGGCCCTTTGCCATAAGGCCCTCAATGTAATCGCGGATCATTTTCACGATCTGGACTTCCACCATGTTGCTTGCGCTGCGGGCGATATTGGTCATGGAGAGCAGCCGCGCCAGCTTCAGCAGCGACGGCAGATACTCCCGGATGCGCACGCTCTTTACAACGTAGGTCAGCAATCCAAAATCATTGATCGCCTTTACCACAGCATCCCGGTCAATCGGCTCTTCAAAAAGGCTCTCCTGGTGTCCGCTGGGGCCGGGATCAAAGGCCGGAGCCGGTGTTTCCGGCTCTTCGGGCGCAGGAACAAATACAGGAACAGGCGTTGGCTCCTGCTGGGGATGGGGCTGTTTGACCGGCTCTGCGTCTCCAGAGACGAGTTTTACCGGCTCTTGGCCTGCTGTATACGGCGCTGCAGGCTCGGCCACGGTCAGCGTATTGTCCGGCTGGATAAACAATGACTGCTGGCCTTCGACCTGCTGTTCCGGCTTCTTATGACGCTCCGGGCGCGTGGTCAGCGTGACATAGTTGCTGTCATCCAGGTATTCCCCCTCAATAACCGTGGGGATCTCGCCGCCCTCGGCGCTTTGCAGCTCATTGATGACCTCGGTAACGGTGGCCTCGTTGAAATACGGCAGATACAGGTGAACGTCGTTTAGCGATTCGTCTACAAGAATATGGGATTGCAGCGGCGTTCTGACCATGCGGCCAAGGAGCTGCGCAATATAGGTGGCGTCCTCGGCACGCCGGAAGGACATCATGGTTTCCGCGCGGGGGCAGTCCCAGCCGGTGGACAGGTTTTCCTTGAAGAACACGATGCGGATGCGCCGATCCTCGGCAATGGTCTCCGGCTCCACATGATGCACGGGCAGCCCGTTCAACGTCAGATCGCCGGTCTCACCAAAGGTGTGTACGACCTCATGCTCCGAAAAGCGCCAGCCCGTGCGGGCCTCGATCTTGGCAAGGCAATCGTCCAGATCGGTATTGGAAATGGCCTTGCCCGTGCCGCTCTGCACCTGGATCACAAACACGGGATTGACCTGGGCGTAGTGCTGCTCCGTGCAGTACTGATTCCAATGGAGGCACTTATCCTTCCATTCATCGGCGGCAGCCTGCAGCACGGCCATATCGTTCCGTCCCGAAGCATCCTCCGGGTAAGTGATAATGATGCGGTCTTTCAAAAGACCGGAAGAGCGCACCTCAGGCGCGGTAACGATCGTCTTGTGGATCGTCGAAGTTGTCCCCTCAACCAGCGCATTGAACCGCTGCGTCGTGGCGGACATGCCGATGACCACAGGGATCGGAGGGAGCTTATCGGCGGGGCTTCCCTTAATGAATTTCTGCATGATGGACATGGCACGTCCGGCGTCCTTGCCGTGCATCCCGCGGTGGGCCTCGTCGATGATGAAATACAGCCGGTCTGATTTCTCCCGGACAGTATTGGCAAGCGTGTCCCAAATGGTATACTGCCGCCCGTCGCTGTAGCGGGTGAGATTGCCCTTCTTGCCCAGCTTTTGGGTGTTCAGAAAATAGATATGCCCATCATCCAGGTATTCCTGGTTGAAGGATTCGTCGTCGATGGTGACGCACTGATCGAAGCGGACTTTATCCGCTTTCAGATCAATCTTCTGCCGGGACTGCGCGTTCAGCGCCGGGGAGTCCGAGAGCCACACGAAAATCGCGTCCGGCTGCTCCACGTATTTCCCCTCGTCTCCGTACAGGATATTTTCGATCAGCGCGGACATGATGATCGTCTTGCCGGAACCGGTGGGCGCAGTGAAGGAAACAACCTGGGGCGTATGGGTGAGGCGATAGACATTCAGCGCAGCAGCGGCCTTGTCTCGCAAATCGGCAACCGCTCTCCGCTGGAACGGAAATAATTCTGCTCTCATGTCCTCACCTCCCGATATTGATACGGAAATTGTCCAGGTACTCCCGGTAAAGCTGATAGGTCTCCTTGCCGTCCAGATGGGCGATCATTTCCCTGTAGCCGTCGCTGGAGTCCGTGATCAGGAAAATGGTCTGGATCTCCGGCACGTCCTGCACCAGCGGCAGGAAATCCGAAAAAGCGCTCTCGTCCAGCAGCACGGCGAATTTGTTTTCCGGCAGCACCAGCATGTCCGGCAGCTCGTCCGCTGTCAGAGAGGGGCAGGGGCCGTGTGCCCCGGCTTTCATCCAGAGCACCGGCAGCAGTTCCCGGAACTGGCGGCCGAGGGCCACCATCGTCTTGTTCAGAAAGCTGAGCTGGAAGAATGCAGCGTTGGCCTTGAAACCATCCGCCATGGGAAGATCGCTGCCAAGATAATTGCCCTTCAAAGGCTGGCCGTTTACGTCGTGCCCCTCAATGGAACAGACCGTGCGCGGCCATGTGACATAGCGGGCAATGCCCAGCTTGTTCCACTCCTCGTCGCCGGGCTGGTAGCCCTTCTCAGTCAGAGCTTTCGCCTCATCAACCGAAACTTCATTATTAGTGACCATGATGCAGCGCCGATGGCCACCATCTTCTGCGTTTAAAAGATTGACTGCATGGAGGGTCGTTCCAGATCCAGCGAAGAAATCTACAATAAGGGCATTGGGCTTGTTTGCCACAAAGAAGCGAATTGTGTCTTTAACCGCATAAACCGATTTGGGAAAGCTGAACCGTCCACTACCAATAATGCTATTTAAAAATGCTGTACCGTACTCACTCGCGGAATGTTCTTTCCTGTGCCAGATGGTTAGCGGACGAACATCCTTTGCTGCAGTATCTTTAAGCTGAATCTGATATGCACCGTCATCATCAACGCCAACTATTTCGTACATTCCTTTTTTGAAGTTTTCTTCTTGCCCGGCAGAAAGGTAGTATCCCGTTCTTTGTTTCCCATCCCACTTGCCAAAACTCAGAAAATGCTGAGTATGCTTGCTCATCAAAGTTTCGGGTTGTAAATTCCATGTGAGTTCTGTCCCGTTTGAGCCTATCGGCCACATAGCAACTGCATTTTCGGGAGGATTATATGAATCTCTGCTCTCTGACAGCGGTAAAACAGGACCATGACCCAAGAATTTACCGCTTTCTTTGTCAAAGAGCAGGGGATAAAAAAGATTAGGCCGATCTGTTCTTTTGCCATGGTTGCTGGCTTGGCGAAGAAGTCCCCTAAGCCGAATGCTTTTATCTTCTTCATCGGATGAATCCTTATCAATCTGGCGCAACATATCTGTACCGTTTGATGTAATTGCAGCATCACCGATGTAAACGAAAAAGATATATTCCTCGCATCGGGAAAACTGATTGTCTCGCCGGTTTCCCTTGGGATTTATCACACTGCTAATCATCTGTATGTTTTCAGCTGGGAACATTTCTTCCAGCAGGCAGCCGAGATGCAGATATTCTTTTTCGTCAATGGTCACGATCAGAACGGAGTCCTTGGGATTGAGCAGACGCTTCGCAATTTTCAAACGCTTCTGCATGAAGGAGAGCCATTTGCTGTGCCGGTAGGAATCCGAGCCGTCTACGTAATCGTTGTTGTACTTCCAGTCCCGCGCGCCTGTGTTATAGGGCGGGTCAATGTAAATACAGTCCACCTTGCCCGCGTACAGATATTCCAGCAGTTGGAGCGCGTGATAGTTGTCGGCCTCGATCAGCGTATGCCAAAGGTCGCTGTCCGGCGCGTTGCACACGCTGTCCAGCGGTTTCAGATAGGGATAGATCGGCTCGCCAAATTCCGCGACGCAGAGAAGATCGCCCACAGGAAATTCGTGCAGCTCCGCTTCCCCTTTTCGCACGCAGGATGCGATCCCGTTTTCGATTTTCAGAACGGTGAAAATATCGCTGACGTTCCCGCCGCGCAGCGCGACCTTCGCGCCGCGGGTGACCGGCATGTCGTAAAGCGGCGTGCACTCCGGCAGATGATCTTCAAAAACCAGACCGAATTTTTTCTGCTTTGTCATGCGGTCGATCTCCGCTTCCAGCCGTTCGCGCAGGGCCGGATCGGAAACCTGTTGCAGCAAGTCATGTATGGCGGCCATAGCATTTCTCCTTGATCTCAGAATGGAAAGAGCCGCCGCGTGAAAACCTTATGGGTTAATTTTTCGATCACAACGGCCGACTTTAAGAAGTACGGACTAAAAGCACTACGTTTTTAGTCTTGATTAGATTATGATTGACGGGAAGCATCGAGAGGACTAAAAGCTTTTCGCCCGCCTCCAGCGTCTAAAAATACAAAATATATTATAGCACAAGGGATGCCGATTTTACAGAGTGACTTCTGTGAAACCGGCTATTTTTTATGCCCGGAATTGACGTCTCTTGCTTAGAGCAAGTTTCGCATTGTCTGTCATTTATGCGGCTCCACTTGCTGAGAGCAAGTTTCGCCCCGTGCCACACTTATTCGTTTTTGCCTGTTTATTCCGCGACCAAAACTTGCCAAGAGCAAGTTTCGCCGCGGCCGCCAAAAATGAATTGGTGTCCGCCACTTGTTGGGGATTTCGTTTCCCCAAGCCCTCGATACTCTGTTGCAATTCGCAACGGTTCCCGCCCAAAGGCGGTCACAGTTTTGATAGAAAAATCCATCAAAAGGAGATTCCGATTATGAGAAAAAAGAGAAAGTTGATCCCTATTCGCGAGAAGCAAATCCATTTCCGCGTGACCCAGGAGATGTTCGTTCTGATCTGCACGGACGCGGAAAAAGCGGGTATGAGCATTTCTGTTTATTGCCGGAACGCGGTGCTGAATCGAAAAATCGTGCAGCGCCCGCTTGTGTTTCATGATGATACTGCGCTGGTGCATGAGCTGCGCAATCTAAATAAGCTGGGCAGCAATCTTAACCAGATCGCCCGATACTTTCATGAGGGCGGACTCATGACAAATTCGCTGGCGCGGGAGCTGCATCACCTGCTGGGTGAGATGGACAAAATGGTGATCCGCTGCAACCGGGAATTGGAGAGAGAATATGGGGATTAACAACATCCCCGGCATTGCGATCATTGCCAGGAGCAGAGAGAGGAGGCGGTGCCTTTGAACGAAAAAAGCTACAGGACGGTTTACATCCGGCGCGAAAGCAAGCGCCCGATCTACGCACCGTTTCCTGTGTTTTTGATGGATTACGATTTGAGCATGACTGCGCGGGTGCTGTACGCGCTGATGTTCAATCGGGCCATGCTGTCGCAGATCAATAATTGGGTGGATGATCTGGGCCGCGTGTTCATTGTTTTTACCGAGGCAGAAATGTGTGCGGCGCTCCAAAAAGGACTCAGCACTGTGAAAAAGGCGCTGGCCGATCTGGAGCATTTTGATTTGTTGACGCGAGAGCGCGGAGGATTTGGGAAGGCCAACCGAATTTATCTGCGCACCGCGATCCCCATAGGTGAAAAAACGACTGCCATAGAGCCGGAAACCCGACCGTCGGACAGCCGGGATTCTGACGCTACAGCAGCCGAAAACTTGACCCCAAGTAACATGATAGAGTCACAATACCAGAGTGACAGAAAAGATGAAATTTTCGAGCGCACCGTTTTCGGTCGCTACGGAAATATTTTTTTGTCCGAAGCGGAGTATGCGCAGCTCCGATTGGATTACCCCGGCGATCTGGATCGGTACATCGAAGAAATGAGCCGATACCTTTCCGCGCACGGGCGTACCTATAAAAATTATGAAGCAGCCGTTCGCATGTGGGCGGCCAACGACAAAAAGCAATCTGCTGACCATGGCAGCGCGGATTACAGCTATGAAGGGGAGGACAGTTTATGAATTTCAAAGATTTGATTTCTGTTCCGGCAGTCGAGCCAGAAGCTGCGGATTATTACGGTGAGGATGGATTGCTGTACTGCGGAGTTTGCCATGAACCGAAGGAAGCGTTTTTCCCAGCTGGGCAAAATTTCTTCAGCAAAGATCGTCACCCGGCAGAGTGTGCCTGCCAGCGCAAGCGGCGGGAAGCTGACGAAGCCGAGCGTGAAGAATACCACCGCAGGCTGCGAATCCGGGATCTGCGGGAGCGGTGCTTTGTCAATCCGATCATGCGAAATTGGACGTTTGCAAATGCTACCATCCACAATAAGCGAGTGGAACAAGCCATGCGCTATGTGGCGAAATGGGAAAGGGTACGGGAGGCAAACTGCGGTCTGCTTTTCTGGGGAAGCGTTGGTACGGGCAAGAGCTTTCTTGCCGGGTGCATCGCCAATGCCCTTTTGGAAAAGGAAGTGACGGTGTGCATGACCAATCTGGCTGCCGTGATCAATCATGACTTTGCCGGAAAGCAGGAATATATCCGCAAGCTGTGCTCCTACCAGCTTTTGATCCTGGACGATTTCGGCATGGAGCGTGACACCAGCTTTGCGCTGGAAACAGTATACGACGTGATAGACGGACGGTATTTATCCGGCAAGCCGCTGATCGTGACAACGAATTTGACGCTGGACGAATTGAAAAAGCCGCAGGATGTTGATCATCAGCGCATCTACGATCGCGTGCTTGCCATGACTGTTCCGATCCGCTTCACAGGGGACAGCCTGCGCAGCGGCCAGCGCAGCACCAAGCGGGAAATCGTAAAGGACATTTTTGAGGGAGGGGAGGCAGATGCGGATGGAAAATGAATCGCTGGTCCTGGATTTTCTTGCGGCGCAGAGGACAGCGGAGGAACGGGTGCCGATTTATCGAAAAATGGCGCTCACGATCCGCGAGGCTGCGGAATACAGCAACATCGGGATCAACAAAATCGACGCCATGTTGAAGCAACCCAACTGCCCATTTGTCCTGTATGTCGGGAATAAAAAGCTGGTAAAGCGGCGGGAGTTTGAAGATTTCATTCATGCGCAGCTCGTCATTTGAAGATTCTGGGCGAACCGGCAAGATGAAACTACCACCCAAACAGGCGGTAATAAACGCCGAAAACTATTGAGAAAAGAGGACTTCTGTGATATACTTCATATTTGCGTTGGACTCTTTTTTTTCGCGTGTCGAGAAAGGAGTTCGTTATGGGCAAGAATCTTAAAGGTAGAGAATGCGGCAAGGGCATCTACCAGAGAAAGGATGGTAAATACTCAGCACGATACTATGCCAAGGATGGCAAACGCAAGGAAAAGTACTTTGATACATTGCCGGAAGCTAAAAACTGGCTGGCCGATGCGAGATATGAGGAACGGCACAATCTGATCATTGCCGATCCCAATATGACAGTCGACAAATGGTTTTCCTATTGGATTGAGAACATCGTGTGCGATCTGGCTCCGAACACGTTGAGGAATTACAGAGAGCGGTATAAGTTCAATATCCAGCCTGTCATGGGAGCTATGTGCATAGGGGATGTAAAGCCCATGCATTGCAAGGCTGTTCTGAACAGAATGGAGACCACCTACGCCGGATCGACCATAAGGCAAACGTACATTGCAATGGGGACGTTTTTCAAGTCTGCCGTGATGAATGATATTATCGGGAAGCATCCGATGAACGGTGTCCGATATACAAAGCCTGTCCGTGCGGTCGATGATATTAAGTATCTCACCGTGGAAGAGCAGGAGAAGTTCTTGAAGGCGGCAGAGCATTCCCATAATTACAGACAATATGCGTTGCTGTTGGAAACGGGCTTGCGGACGGCTGAATTGATCGGGCTTACATGGGATGCGATAGATTGGAAAAAACGTACCTTGACGGTCAACAAGAGCTTGGAGTACCGACACAAGCAAGGGTACTGGCGTGCCGGGCCTCCCAAGACCAAAAAGAGCTATCGCACCATTCCACTTACAGAAAAAGCCTATCAGATCTTGAAAAGCTGTTACGATGAACGGAGTACCCGAAAAGAGGCTGATTCCCTGTCACAAGTGCTGGAATACACAGACAGCCGGACGGGGGAGAAAAGGTGCATGGTCATGCGAGATTTGGTCTTTATCAATTTCCGAACCGGAGAGCCAAACAAGAACAGCTCTTATGACACGCATCTTTACAAGCTGTGTGATGAGGCCGGCATTAAGCGCTTCTGTATGCACGCACTCCGTCACACCTACGCAACACGGGCAATCGAACGTGGCGTGCAGCCTAAGGTCTTGCAGCAGCTCCTTGGTCATGCAAGTATCAAAACTACTATGGACAGATATGTCCATGTCACTGATGATTCGATGCTGAAAGCCGTCCATCAGTTTGAATCAGCTTACGCCTAAAAGTTAAGTTCAAACGGCAAAAATGGGCGTAAAAAGGGCGTAAGCCATTTTCAGGCAAGCCCGGAAAGCATTGAAAATACTGGACTTTTGAAGGAGATGTAAAGATAAATGAAACTGGGTATCGTCGGCCTGCCGAACGTCGGCAAGTCCACGCTGTTCAACGCCATCACGAACGCGGGCGCGGAAGTCGCCAACTATGCGTTTTGCACCATCAACCCGAACGTCGGCATGGTCTCCGTGCCGGACGCGCGGCTGGACTATCTGGCTGAGATGTATCAGCCGAAGAAAAAGACCCCCGCGGTGATCGAGTTTGTCGACATCGCCGGTCTCGTCAAGGGCGCGTCCAAGGGCGAGGGTCTCGGCAACAAGTTCCTGTCCAACATCCGCGCCACGGATGCCATCGTGCACGTCGTGCGCTGCTTTGACGATGAAAATGTCATGCACGTCGAGGGCTCGACCGACCCGCTGCGCGACATTGAGATCATCGACCTCGAGCTCATCATGGCGGACATCGAGATGGTCCAGCGCCGCATCGACAAGGCGGCCAAGGCCGGCAAGAGCGGCGACAAGGCCTGCCTGCACGAGGCGGATGTGTTCCGCGGCCTGCTCGAGCACCTCAACGACGGCAAAAGCGCCCGTACCTATGCGTGCAGCGGCGAGGACCGCGCCCTGCTCGAGACGAGTGACCTGCTGAGCATCAAGCCCGTCATCTACGCCGCCAACCTCGACGAGAATACGTTCGCCGCCGGGTACGAGGACTGCAAGTATTATCAGCAGGTGCGCGATCTGGCTGCGTCTCAGGGTGCGCAGGTACTGCCCATTTGCGCCAAGGTCGAGCAGGAGATCGGCGAGCTCGAGCCCGATGAGCGCGCGATGTTCCTCGAAGAGCTCGGCATTGAAGAGTCCGGCCTTGACCGGCTTATCCAGTGCTCGTACAGCCTGCTGGGGCTCATCTCATTCCTGACGTGCGGCAGCGATGAGTGCCGCGCCTGGACGATCACACGCGGCACGAAGGCGCCGCAGGCTGCCGGTAAGATTCACTCGGACTTTGAGCGCGGCTTCATCCGCGCCGAGATCGTCGCGTTCGACGACCTGAAAGCCTGCGGCAGCATGGCCGCCGCCAAGGAGAAGGGCCTCGTCCGCTCCGAGGGCAAGGACTATGTCATGCACGACGGCGATGTGACGCTCTTCCGCTTCAACGTCTGATCTTTCTGGAAAACGACGAACCGCACGCGGCAAAACGCCGCGTGCGGTCTTTTCTTATTCCGTTGTTTCGCCGCCGCGCAGGCGGCCGAATTTCCCGTGCAGACGCTCGCCGAATTTCGGCGGCTGCGCGGGGCGCTCCAGCAGGAAGATGCCGCAGTCTGCACAGTACCGGCAGTCGGCAAAGCTGCCTTCCCAGATCCCGTGGCTCACCACGAGATCGCCGTCCTCGTCCGCGCGAAAGGATATGGACTTTTCCTCCTGACTCCAGATGATCTGCCGCGCGCTCTGCAGATAGCCGGAGAACAATTCACTGCCGCAGTAGGGGCATTTGTCGCCTATGGTCATAGTGGTGCGCTCCTTTCTGCCGCTGGTTGCGTTTCCAGATTCAGTATAGCATGCGCTTCCCACATTTAGCAAGCGCTCTGTGCAGCGTTTCATGCAAAAACGGCGGCATTTCCGCCCGGATTTCGTATGAAATTGTGCTTGACAGGGGATAACAGTCGGTGTTACGATGATACCGTTCAAAAGGCAGTGACGGGACTTGCACCCGAGCGAGGACGGACAGAGAATGGCGGTCATAGGCTGTGAGCCGCCTGCGGCACCCCTCCGGCGCAGACCTTCCCCGAGCCGATCGCCCGAACATTCGAGTAAGGCGACCCGTGCGGCGCGCGTTACAGCGCCAACTGAGTGAAACTCAGGGTGGAACCGTGTGATTTCAGCACCCCTGTGCCGCAAGGCGCAGGGGTGTTTTTAGTTTAGGAGGAGACATTATGGACGATCAGTACACCTTTGAAAACAAGACCTACAAGGATACCTACCGTCACACCACCAGCCACATTCTCGCCCAGGCCATGAAGCGCCTGTACCCCGAGGTGAAGCTGGCCATCGGCCCGGCCATCGAGGACGGTTTCTATTACGATTTTGACAGCCCCCAGCCGTTCACGCCCGAGGTGCTCGAGAAGCTTGAGGCCGAGATGCGCAAGATCTGCAAGGAAAAGCTGCGTCTCGAGCGCTTTGAGCTCCCCCGCGACGAAGCGCTGAAGTTCATGGAGGAGCGCGATGAGCCGTACAAGATCGAGCTCATCAACGACCTGCCGGAAGACGCCGTTATCTCCTTCTACCGCCAGGGCGAATTCGTTGACCTCTGCGCCGGCCCGCACCTGGACTCCACCGGCCGCGTCAAGGGCAACGCCATCAAGCTCACGAGCGTCACCGGCGCCTACTGGCGCGGCGACAGCAACCGCAAGATGCTTCAGCGCATCTACGGCACCTGCTTCCCGAAGAAGGAGGAGCTCGATGCGTATCTGGCCCGTATCGAAGAGGCCAAAAAGCGCGACCACCGGAAGCTCGGCAAGGAGCTCGGCCTGTTCACGTTCATGGACGAGGGCCCGGGCTTCCCGTTCTTCCTGCCCAATGGCATGGTGCTCAAAAACCAGCTCATCGACTACTGGCGCGAGATCCATAAGAAGGCCGGCTATGTCGAGATCTCGACGCCGATCATGCTCAACCAGGACCTCTGGCACCGCAGCGGTCACTGGGATCACTACAAAGACAACATGTACACGACCGTCATCGACGATGTGCCGTTCGCGCTCAAACCGATGAACTGCCCCGGCGGCATGCTGGTCTATAAGTCCCAGCCGCACTCCTACCGTGACCTGCCGCTGCGTGTCGGCGAACTCGGCATCGTGCACCGCCACGAGCTGTCCGGCGCGCTGCACGGCCTGTTCCGCGTCCGCTGCTTCACGCAGGACGATGCGCACATCTTCATGACGCCCGATCAGGTCAAGGACGAGATCAAGGGCGTGGCCAAGCTCATTGACGATGTGTACTCGCTCTTCGGCTTCAAGTACCATATGGAGCTGTCCACCATGCCGGAGGACCATATCGGCACGGACGAGCAGTGGGAAGTCGCGACCAACGGCCTTGTCTCCGCGCTCAACGAGCTCGGCAAGCCCTATGTCATCAACGAGGGCGACGGCGCGTTCTACGGCCCGAAGATCGACTTCCATCTGGAAGACAGCCTCGGCCGCACCTGGCAGTGCGGTACCATCCAGCTCGACATGCAGATGCCCGAGCGCTTTGACCTCGAGTATGTCGGCGCCGACGGCGAGAAGCACCGCCCGGTCATGATCCACCGCGTCTGCTTCGGCTCCATCGAGCGCTTCATCGGCATCCTCACCGAGCACTATGCCGGCGCGTTCCCGCTGTGGCTCGCGCCCGTGCAGGTCAAGGTCATGCCCATCACTGACCGCACGAACAACTACGCCAAGCACGTTGCCGACCGTCTGGAGAAGGCTGGCCTGCGCGTCGAGACCGATCTGCGCAACGAGAAGATCGGCTACAAGATCCGCGAGGCACAGAGCCAGAAGATCCCGTATATGCTCGTCCTCGGCGATAAGGAAGCGGAAAGCGACACGATTTCCGTGCGCACCCTCTCCGGTGAGCAGAGTGTTGAGACCCTCTCGGACTTCATCGCGCGCCTGCAGGCGGATGTCAAGTCGCGCAAAAGCTGATTTTTCAAATTTGACCGTATAAGAAAAAACGCTCCTTCGCAGACTAGAACCAAACGTCTGCGAAGGAGTTTTGTATATGCAGAAACGATCCAAACGCTTGTGTCTCGTGCTCGCGGTGCTGCTCTCGGTGAGCATGGCGCTCGTCGCGCTTGCCCCGGATGTCGAGGCCGCCTCGTATAAAAAGGGCTCCAGCGGCGCCATGGTCACGCAGATCCAGACGAAGCTCAAAAGCTGGGGTTACTATACAGGTACCGTGGACGGCGTCTACGGCAGCGGGACCGAGCGCGCTGTGCGCGCCTTCCAGCAGAAAAACGGCCTCACGGTCGATGGAAAGGCCGGCACCCAGACGCTGGCGGCCATGGGACTGTCTGCGGGCAGCGGCAATTCCGGCAATTCCGGCGGCTCCGGCGGCGCATCCAGCTCGCAGGTCGATCTGCTCGCGCGCCTGATCTCGGCCGAGGCCCGTGGTGAGCCGTATTCCGGGCAGGTGGCCGTTGGTGCCGTTGTGCTCAACCGTATTAAGCATCCGTCGTTCCCGAACACGCTCTCCGGCGTTATCTATCAGAGCGGGGCGTTCACGTGCATCACGGACGGGCAGTTCAATCAGCCGGTCGCGGAGAGCGCCTATCGGGCCGCGCGCGATGCGCTCAACGGGGTCGATCCGTCCGGCGGCGCGATTTATTATTTCAATCCGTCCACGGCCACCAGCTCGTGGATCTGGTCGCGGCCGCTCATCACGGTCATCGGTAAGCACCGGTTCTGCTCTTGAGTGTCCGGAAACACTGCAAAATAGGGGATGCGGCAGCGTATCCCCGCTACATATTGAGAACTGAAAAAATAACGTCAAAAAGTTTAAAAAGAGTATTGACAAATGGCAACAGGAAGTGCTATATTATCAAACACGCGAGGGGTTGTGCGTCAGGAACGACCGAAACTTCCAAAAGAAAGTTGAAAAAAGTTCTTGACAAGCGAAGCCGCGTGTGGTAGTATAAACAAGCTGTCGCCGAGAGGCACAGCGGCGTGTACCTTGTAAATTAAACAATGTAA
>ONIG01000022.1 GCA_900317855.1 uncultured Eubacteriales bacterium
GACACCGATGGAATTTCGGTGCCAGTATGTTGCTTAAAATTTCATATCCCTGCTTAGGGGGTGTTTTTTGTGCTGTCCGCACAATCTGGGGCGGTTCAGGTGCCGTGACTGGCTTTTTTATGTTTTCTGCTCAGCGCTTTTTCTTGTTGCCGAAGATGCCGCTGCGGCCCTCGCTGACCGATTCGTTCATCGCGTCGGCATAGGCGCGCAGGCGCTCCTTCTGCTCGGCCGTCATGTTCTTCGGCACCGTGACCGTGATCGTGACGAACTGGTCGCCGCGGCCGTTGCCCTTGCTCTGCAGGTACGGGATGCCCTTGCCGCGCAGACGGAACACGCTGCCCGGCTGCGTCCCCTCGGGGATGGTGAGCTTGACGCGGCCGTCGATGGTCGGCACCTCGATCTCGGCGCCGAGCGCCGCCTGGGCGAACGACACCGGCATCTCCATGAGCACGGAGTTGCCGTCGCGCTCGAAGAGCGGGTGCGGCTTGACAAAGACCGTGATGAGCAGATCGCCCGCCGGCCCGCCGTCAAGCCCGGCGTTGCCCTTACCGCGCAGATTCAGCGTCTGGCCGTCGTCGATGCCGGCCGGGATCTTGACCTTGATGGTCTGATTCTTGCGCACGGCACCGCGGCCGCCGCAGCGCGGACACGGCTGGTGGATGATCTTGCCGCGGCCGCCGCACTTCTTGCACGCGCCGCTGGTCTGCACCATGCCGAACGGGGTGCGCTGCGTGGTGCGCACGCTGCCGGTGCCCTTGCAGTCCGGGCAGACCTCCGGCGTGGTGCCGGGGGCGCAGCCGGTGCCCTTGCAGTCCGGGCACTGCTCGACACGGCCGACGTTGATCTCCTTCTCGCAGCCGAACGCCGCCTCTTCAAAGGTGATGTTCAGGCGCACGCGCAGATTGTCGCCCCGGCGCGGGCCGCTGCGCTGGGTCTGTCCGCCGCCGAAGCCGCCGCCGAAGATATCGCCGAAGATATCCCCGAAGCCGCCGCCGAAAATGTCGCCAAAGCCGCCGAAGCCGCCGAAACCGGCCCCGCCGGGGCCGCCGGCGGACGGGTCGAACGCCGCATGGCCGAACTGGTCATACTTCGCGCGCTTGTCGGGATCGGACAGCACCTCGTAGGCCTCGTTGATCTCCTTGAAGCGCTCCTCGCATTCCTTATCGCCAGGATGCAGGTCCGGGTGGTTGGCCTTGGCCAGTTTGCGGTAGGCTTTTTTGATCTCGTCCTCGGATGCGCCTTTTTCAACACCGAGCACTTCATAATAATCTCGTTTTTCAGCCATACATGAACCTCAACTGTCTATGGATTCCCCCCGCGCGGGGGTCAGAAAGCTCCAAATGCGGGCGCGCTTGTGGCGCGCCCGCGTTGCTTTGCCCGTGTCGGGGGCGGGGTGTTTACTTCTTGTCGTCGTCGACGACGGTGTAGTCCGCATCGTAGTACTGCTGGCCGTTGTCGCCGCCGTTGCCGCAGTCGCCGCCCTGGCAGTTCGGGTCACAGCCCGGGTTCGCGCCCGGCTGGCCGCCCTGCGGGTTGGCCTGCTGATACATCTTCTCGCTGAGCTTGTAGAACACCTGCGTCAGCGCCTCGGTCGCGGCCTTGATGGCTGCGGTGTCGCTGCCCTTGAGGGTCTCCTTGAGCTCGTTGAGCTTGCTCTCGACCTCGGCCTTCTCGGCCGCGTCGACCTTGTCGCCCAGCTCCTCGAGCGTGCGCTCGGTCTGGTAGACCATCTGGTCGCCCTGGTTGCGGGTGTCGATCTCTTCCTTGCGCTTGGCGTCCTCGGCGGCGTACTGTTCAGCCTCGCGGACGGCCTTTTCCACGTCCTCCTTGGACATGTTGGTCGAGGAGGTGATGGTGATGTGCTGCTCCTTGCCGGTGCCGAGGTCCTTGGCGGAGACGTTCACGATGCCGTTGGCGTCGATGTCGAACGTGACCTCGATCTGCGGCACGCCGCGGCGGGCCGGGGCGATGCCGTCGAGCTGGAAGCGGCCGAGGCTCTTGTTGTAAGCGGCCATCTCACGCTCGCCCTGCAGGACGTTGACCTCGACAGAGGTCTGGTTGTCGGCCGCGGTGGAGAACACCTGGCTCTTCTTGGTCGGGATGGTGGTGTTGCGCTCGATGAGCTTCGTGCACACGCCGCCGAGGGTCTCGATGCCGAGGGACAGCGGGGTCACGTCGAGCAGGACAACGCCCGCGACGTCGCCGCCGAGCACGCCGCCCTGGATGGCAGCACCGTCGGCCACGCACTCATCGGGGTTGATGCCCTTGAAGCCTTCCTTGCCGGTGAGCTTCTTGACCATTTCCTGCACGGCCGGGACACGGCTGGAGCCGCCGACGAGCAGGACCTTCGTCAGGTCGGACGCGGTGATGCCGGCGTCACTCATGGCCTGGCGCACCGGGCCGGCGGTCTTTTCGACGAGGTGGGCGGTCAGCTCGTTGAACTTGGCGCGCGTGAGCGTCACGTCCAGGTGCTTCGGGCCGGTCGCGTCCGCCGTGATGTACGGCAGGTTGATGTTCGTGCTCGTCACGCCGGACAGCTCGATCTTTGCCTTCTCGGCAGCTTCCTTCAGGCGCTGCATGGCCACACGGTCGCCGGACAGGTCGATGCCGTCGCTCTTCTTGAACTCCTGCACGAGGTAGTTGGTGATGCACTGGTCGAAGTCATCGCCGCCGAGGCGGTTATTGCCGGCCGTGGCCAGCACTTCGATGACGCCGTCGCCGATCTCCAGCACGGAGACGTCGAACGTGCCGCCACCGAGGTCGTAGACCATGATCTTCTGGTCGGTCTCCTTATCGAGGCCGTAGGCCAGCGCGGCCGCCGTCGGCTCGTTGATGATACGCTTGACGTCGAGGCCGGCGATCTTGCCGGCGTCCTTCGTCGCCTGGCGCTGCGCGTCGGTGAAGTAGGCCGGCACGGTGATGACAGCTTCGGTCACAGGCTCGCCGAGATAGGCTTCCGCATCGGCTTTCAGCTTCTGCAGGATCATGGCGCTGATCTCCTGCGGGGTGTACTTCTTGCCGTCGATCTCGACTTTATAATCCGAGCCCATCTCGCGCTTGATCGAGCTGATCGTGCGGTCCGGGTTCGTGACGGCCTGACGCTTTGCCACCTGGCCGACCATACGCTCGCCAGTCTTGGAGAACGCGACGACGGACGGGGTGGTGCGATGACCTTCCGCGTTGGGGATGACGGTCGCTTCGCCGCCCTCCATGACGGAGACGCAGCTGTTCGTGGTGCCAAGGTCGATACCGATAATTTTACTCATAATGATTTCCTCCTGTATTGAAAGCAGATTGTGTATACAAATTTATATTGGAATCAGTTTGCGACTTTCACGACGGAATACCGCAGCACGCGGTCGCCGATGCAAAAGCCCTTTTCAAACTCTTCCACGACAACGCCCTCGCCGTAGGCATCATCCTCGATGTGCATGACGGCGTTGTGGCGGTTGGCGTCAAACGGTTGGCCGACGGCTTCGATCGCCGTCACACCGAGCTGATTGAGCGCGGTGTTGTACTGGTTCATGATGCCCTCAAGCCCCTTGCGGGCGGGGTCATCGTCCGGTGTCTGCGCCAGCGCGCGGGACAGACTGTCGTACACCGGCAGGAACTTTTTGAGCGTGTCGCAGCGGACGTCCGCGTAGATCGCTTCGCGCTCGCGGGTGCTGCGGCGGCGGTAGTTGTCATATTCGGCGAGCAGGCGGAGGTACTTGTCTTTCTCCGCTGCGAGATCGGCTTCGATCTCTTTTTTCGTCTCTTTCTTTTCCTTGGGTTCCTTTTCTTTTTTGGCTTCCTTCTTGTCGGCCTTCTTGCCGTCCTGCTTTGCCGGAGTTTCTTCGGTCCCGGCGGCCGGGGCGGCCGTGTCGGTCTTTACGTCTTCAGCGGCCGGAGCCGTTTCCGGCGCCGTCTGCTTCGGGTCGTTCGTTTTCGTGCTCATCTGTATCGTCTCCCTTAATGATCAGCTTGTTGTCCAGCCCGGGGGGCGGAAGCGTGCCGCCGCCGAGCAGCTTGGAAAGGCCGGCCGCGATGAAGCTGAGCTTCGCGGCGACCTTGGAATAGTCCATGCGCGTCGGGCCGACCACGCCGATCAGGCCCCGCATATTTTCGCCCGCGTCATACGTCGCGAGCACGACGCTGCTGTCGCGCAGCTCCTCGGCCACATTCTCCGGGCCGATGAGCACGCGCACCTCGTTGTCGCCGCCGAGCTGCTCCATCGGGATGTCGAGCAGGTTGCTGCCGTCGGACAGATAGCTCATGAGGCGGTGCGCCTTGTCGGGGTCGCGGAACTCCGGCTGGTGCAGCAGCTGCGACTCGCCGACGAGGTAGGTCTGCGCGGCGCCCGCGCCCGTGAGCACCTCGATGGCAAAGGCCGCGATCACGGCCGTGATGCCGAGGTTGTCCTGCGCGGCGCGCTCCGCCGAGCGGATCCGCACCGGGGTGATGTCGCTCTCGTGGATGCCCGTGAAGTGGGCGTTGAAGACGGTGGCGAGCTTCTGGATCATGCGCTCGTCGGCCGAGACCGGCAGGTGCACGAGCTTGTTTTTCACCGTGTCGTCACTCAGCAGCAGCACGATGATGAAGCTGTTCGCGTCGAGATAGATGAGGTCGAAGCGGCGGATGGTCACGCCGGCGCTCGTCGTGAGCGTCACGGCGGGGTAGTTCGTCAGCTGCGAGGCGAGACGGCTCGCGTCCGTCATGAGTTCGCCGCGCTGGTGCCGGCCCGTCAGGCTCTGCGTGATGGCCTGCGTCTCTTCGGCGGTGAGGTCCTTGTGCTCCATGAGCTCGTTGACGTACATCCGGTAGCCGAGCGGCGTGGGCACGCGGCCCGCCGACGTGTGCGGCTGCTCGAGATAGCCCATGGCGACCAGCTCCGCAAGCTCGTTGCGGATCGTGGCCGAGGAACAGCCGAGGTCCGCGCTCGCGGCGATGGCCTTCGAGCCGACCGGCTCCGCCGTGCGGATGTATTCCTCGATGACCGCGGCAAGTATTTTCTTTTTGCGGCTGCTGATGTCCATGATCTCCTCCGCTGGCACTCGGAGCTGCCGACTGTTGGCACTCCTGACCTTCGAGTGCTAATTTACACCCCGCCGCCCGGAAAGTCAAGTGCTTTTCCTATATTATTGATAGATTGTTCATAATTATTTTCCCGGCCGTTTCGGGGCGGGGGAGCGGGCGGTTTTACAGTGGGTGCTCCGGCTCGGACGCACCCGTTTCCCAGTCGACCGGCGCCTGCGCGCGCTCGAGCAGGCCGCGCACCTTGCCGACCGGCATGTGCATCTCCGCCGCGATCTCCTCGGCGCTCGGGTCGCGGCCGAGTGCATGCCGGAGCTGCCGCCAGACGCGGATGACCCGGTTCACCTCCGGGGACTCACACATGGGAGGGACGCGGAGCAGACACACCGGGTCGGTCATGTCTGCGGCCGCGTCCGACGCCTGCGCGGGGGGTTCCTCGAACGCTATGTCGATGTTCAGGCGCTGGATCCGGTCGTAGAACTGCTCCGTCTCCTCGAGCGAGAGATCCAGCTCCTCGAGTGTCAGGAGGTCCCCGATCGTGAGCGCGCCCGCCTGCCTGCCCTTTTCCACGAGCGCGTCGAGCCTTTGCGCCGCGGTGCGGTCTTTCTGTTCCATGTTTATCACCGTTTCCTTTCATTTCTTGCGCTGCGTTGCAAAATCCGGGCGCGGCAGGCTGACCCGCCGCGCCCGGATGCGCTGTCATATCCGGATTCAGTTCAGAAAATCGCGCAGCTTCTTGCTGCGGCTGGGGTGGCGGAGCTTGCGCAGGGCCTTCGCCTCGATCTGGCGGATGCGCTCACGCGTGACGTTGAACTCCTTGCCGACCTCCTCGAGCGTGCGGGTGCGGCCGTCGACGATGCCGAAGCGCAGCTCGAGCACCTTCTTCTCGCGCGGGGTAAGCGTGTCGAGCACCTCCATGAGCTGCTCCTTGAGCAGCGAGAAGCTCGCCGCCTCGCTCGGCTCGGACGCGTCCTCATCGGGGATGAAGTCGCCGAGGTGGGAGTCCTCCTCCTCGCCGATCGGCGTCTCGAGCGAGACCGGCTCCTGCGCGATCTTGAGAATGTCGCGCACCTTGTCGACCGGCATGTTCATCTCCGCCGCGATCTCCTCGGCGCTCGGGTCGTGGCCGAGCTCCTGCAGGAGCTGACGGGAGACGCGGATGACCTTGTTGATCGTCTCGACCATGTGCACGGGGATGCGGATCGTGCGCGCCTGGTCGGCGATGGCGCGGGTGATGGCCTGCCGGATCCACCACGTGGCGTAGGTGGAGAACTTGTAGCCCTTCGTGTAGTCGAACTTCTCGACGGCCTTGATCAGACCGAGGTTGCCCTCCTGAATGAGGTCGAGAAACAGCATGCCGCGGCCGACGTAGCGCTTGGCGATCGACACGACCAGACGGAGGTTTGCCTCCTCCATGCGGTGCTTGGCCTCCGCGTCGCCCTCGGCCATGCGCTTGGCCAGCTCCTGCTCCTCCTCCGGCGTGAGCAGCGGCACCTTGCCGATCTCCTTGAGGTACATGCGCACCGGGTCGTCGGTCGAGAACGTGTCGGCCATGGCCTCGGTCTCGTTCATCTCTTCCTCGGTGACTTCCTCGATCTCCTCGAGCTCCTCCAGCTCGGGCAGCGCGTCCTCGTCCACCGGGGGCAGCGCATCGTCGCTCAGCACGTCGATGTTCAGGCTCTCGAGCCGGTCATAGAACTTTTCCGTCTCCTCGCTCGAGAGGTTCATGTCCTCGAGCACCATGAGGTCCTTGCTCGAGAGCTTGCCCGCCTTTTTGCCCTTTTCCACCAGATCATTGAGTTTTTCCTCCGTGGTTTTTTCCGCGTCCGGTTTTTCGGCTGCGGGCTTGTCCGCGGGTGCTGCCTGCGCGGCGTCGTCCGCTGCGAGCAGCGCGTCCGCCATGGCGTCCAGTTCTTCGGCCGAGAGGTTGTTAAGTTCTTTCTGTTCCATCTTTACCACCATACCCTTTATGTTCTTTGAGTTGCTTTGCAAAGGCCAGCAGGTCCGCCTCCGACGACGCTGCGCCGGCGGTGGCCTGGGTCTGAAGGATGCTTATGTAATCGTCGAGCGCGCGCGCGCCGTTTGCCAGCTCCGCCGGCTGCTGGATGATGCCGGTCAGCAGGGCCAGCTCGTCCGGGCTCAGCTCGCCCGAGAGCGCCGCGATCTGCACCGTGCCCGTGCCGCCGTGGGCGAGCAGGACGGTGTAAATGTGCCGCAGCTCCGGCGAGGAAAACTGCGCCGCGTCCGGCACGTTCGCCCGGCCCCGGAACAGGCCGGGGTCGAGATACAATAATTTAATGATGCCCTGTTCGGCGGCTGCCGAGCGGGGGTTGTCGAAGCGGATGCTCCGCCCGGGCGGCTGCATCGCCGTCGCGGGGCGCAGCAGGTCGCGCTCGCGCTCCTTGCGCGCGCGGCTGAGCCGCCGCTTGCGCTGGCGCTGCACCTCGTCGGTCACGACTGCGGCGGGCATGCCCGCCGTCTCCGCGACGCGCATGGCGTACACCTCGCGCTCGACGCTGCCGGGCAGCTCGGCCACTACGCCCGCCGCCTCCTTGACGAAGGCCACGCGCTGCTCGTCGACCTTGAGGTCATACTTGCGCTGCACGGCGCCGAGCCGGTAGTCGATGTGGTTTTCCGACTGCTCGAGCAAGTTGCGGAACGCGTCCGCGCCGAAGGTCTTGATATATTCGTCGGGGTCCTTTGCGCCCTGCATCTGCAGGACGCGCACGCGCACCTCGAGCTTTTCGAGGATGCCGATCGCGCGCTGCGACGCCTTCTGCCCCGCGCCGTCGTTGTCGTAGGCGATGACGATCTCGCTCGTGTAGCGCGACAGGAGCCGCGCCTGCTCCGGCGTGAGCGACGTGCCGAGCGAGGCGACCGCGCTGTCAAACCCCGCCTGGTGCAGACTTGCCACGTCGATGTTGCCCTCTGCCAGTATGATATACCCGCATTTCGACTTTTTAGCCAAATTGAGCGCGAACAAATTGTGACTCTTGCTGAAAACGATGGTTTCCGGGCTGTTCATGTACTTCGGCTCCCCGTCGCCGAGGATGCGCCCGGAGAAGCCGATGACGTTGCCGCGCACGTCGATGACCGGGAACATGAGCCGGTTGCGGAACGTGTCGTACACGCCGCCGGAGCGGCCGTGGCGCACGAGCCCGCCGTCAAACAGCTCCTGCTCGGAGTAGCCGAGCGCTTTCATCGCGCGCACGAGACTGTCCCACGTGTCGGGCGCAAAGCCCAGGCCGAAGCGCGTCACGGTCTGTGCCGTGAGCTGCCGGCGGGCGAGATAGTCCCGCGCCGGCTGGCCGGCCGGGGTCTTGAGCTGCGCGTGGAAAAAGCGCGCCGCGTCCCGGTTGAGCGCGAGCAGGCGCTGGCGCTTTTTCGCGCCGGGGTCGTCCGACTGCTCGGGCAGCTGCATGCCCGCGCGGTTGGCCAGAAAGGCCACCGCCTCCGGGAACGAGAGATTCTCGATCTCCATGATGAAGCTGATGACGCTGCCGCCCTTGCCGCAGCCGAAGCAGTGGTAGATCTGCTTATCCGGCGAGACGGAAAACGACGGCGTCTTTTCGCTGTGAAACGGGCAGAGCCCGAAGAGGTTCGACCCGCTCTTTTTCGTCAGGCGCACGTAGCTGCTCACGACGTCGACGATGTCGTTGCGCTCGGCGAGCTCCTGCAGAAAGGATTCCGGAAAGGCCACGCGCGTCACCTTCTTTCTGTGGTTTCCGTTGGATGTACTTCCTTATTTGATCGTCCAGGCTGCCGGGATGAAGAGTTCCGAGTACACCTCCAGCGCGTAGCTGTCGGTCATGCCGGACACATAGTCGCACACCGCGCGCTGCGGCCCCTCGTCGTCCGCGATGGACTGATAGACCGCCGGGAGCTCGGCAATGTGGTTGACATAATATTCCCAGATGCTCCCGAGGATATTCTGCACCTTGCGCTCCTCGCCCTTGGCGATGGGGTTGTAGTACACGCCCTCGTACATGAAGGTCGTGAACACGTCCACGGCCTCGCGCATATCGGGCGACATGCGCAGCTCCCCGTCGCCGCTGTGGGCGATGATGTCCGAGAGGATGGAGTTGATGCGCACGCTGTTGCGCTCGCCCACGCGCTCGCGCACGATGGCGGGCACGTCCTCCGGCTGCACGATGCCGCCGCGCATGGCGTCGTCGAGGTCGTGGTTGATGTAGGCCACGCGGTCAGCCAGGCGCACCACGTCGGCCTCGAGCGTGCCGCGCGGCTGCCCGGTCGTGTGGTTGAGGATGCCGATGCGCGTTTCGTTGCAGAGGTTCAGACCGCGGCCGTCGCGCTCGATGCGGTCGACGACGCGCAGGCTCTGCTCATAGTGCCGGAAGCCGGCGCCGGTATAGATCGCGTTGAGTGCGCGCTCTCCCGCGTGGCCGAACGGCGTGTGGCCGAGGTCGTGCCCGAGGCTGATGGCCTCGGTGAGGTCCTCATTGAGTTCGAGCGCGCGGGCGATCGTGCGCGCGAGGCGCGCGACCTCGAGCGTGTGCGTCAGGCGCGTGCGGTAATGGTCGCCCTCCGGGCGCAGGAACACCTGCGTCTTGTGCTTCAGGCGGCGGAACGATTTCGAGTGCGTGATGCGGTCCACGTCGCGCTGGAAGCATGTGCGCATCTCACACGGCGGCTCGGGCGCCGGGCGGCCGGTGGACTGCGTGCTCAGCAGGCCGTGCGGGCCGATGAACAGCGCCTCGGCGGTCTCGCGTTTTTCTCTCGGGCAGGGCACAGGGATCCCTCCGTTTCCACAAAAAATCGATGTTTGCGGCCGGAGTGCCTTGCGCCATTTCCGGCTGCAATATTCTTATACGACATTGCCGTGCATTTCCCTCTTTTTTTTGAAAAATGCAGAGAAAAAAATTTTAAAATCGAGTGCTAATTTTTTAACCGGAGTTTGGCCGCGGTTTTCTGCCCATTTTCTGCGGATCTCTGGGGCGGATATATATGCGTCAAGCAGAATGTTTATGCGCTTTTTAAGAAAAGGAATGGAGGGGCACGCACCGTAAGGCAAGGTCTGACGCGGATGCAGGGATACATCGCCAGAGGGCGATGCAAAAATTTTATCCGAGGCGGGCCTTGCCCCCTCGGGCTCCCCCGCGGCGCAAATATCTTGAAACCATCTATCATTCGCGCTGCAAGGGGAAGGCTGAGAGCGTGCGCGGCGGCACGAAAGCCCTCCCGGCTGGGAGGGCTTTGCGATACCTTATGTTATTCACTGTGCGGCGCGCATATGTACGGCGCACACCCGCCGCTCACAGGCCGGAACCGGCGAGGGGGACGGCGCGCTCCGTCTCGCCGACGGGGCGCACGGCGCAGCGGCCGGCGGTCAGGTCGCGCACCTGCGCGGCAAAGGCCTCGCCGGCCTCCTCCGGCAGCAGGGCGCAGACCGTCACGGCGGCGGCATACTGCGTCTCCTGCACGACGCCGCCGAGTGCGGCGACGGCCGCGCGCACCGGCTCATAGAGCGCGTAGGGCGTGCTGACCTCGCAGGCGAGCCAGCGGCGCACCTCCGAGATGCCGGCGTCGGAGAGCGCGTCAGCCGCGGCGGCGGTGTACGCCCGCAGCAGGCCGCCCGTGCCGAGCAGCACGCCGCCGAAATAGCGCGTGACGACGCAGACGGCATTCGTCACGCCCGCGCGGCGGAACACCTCCAGCATCGGGATGCCGGCCGTGCCCTGCGGCTCGCCGTCGTCGGAGTAGCGCTCGGTGCCGTCGCGCAGCAGGTAGCACCAGCAGTTGTGCCGCGCGTCGTGATACTGCTTCTTGCACGCGGCGATGACCGCGCGCGCCTCGTCCTCGGAGCTGACCGGCTGCACGAGGCCCAGAAAGCGCGAGCGCTTGTCCACGTATTCCGACGCGCCGGATTTGGTCGGGATGCGGTAGCTGTCCATATTACTCCTCCTCGCCCGGAATGACGAACGGCTCGAGCCGTGGCCACTGCTCCGGATGGATGATGACCTCGAGCGCGATGCCGTCGTCGCGGTAGTCGGTGCGCAGCACGGCGCAGTCGCGGTGCAGCGTCTCGAGCAGCGCGCCCTGCGCATACGGCAGCAGCAGCGTCACATGGTGGTCGGCCCGGCCGAGAATGGCGCGCACGCGCTCGGTCAGCTCCGCCGCGCCCTCGCCGCTGCGGGCCGAGATGCAGACGATGTTCTCCCCGTGCGGCAGGATGCCGAGGTAGGCATCGCACTTATTGAACACGCGGATGCACGGCGTCTGCGCCGCGCCGAGCTGGTCGATGAGCCGGTCGACGACGGCGGCCTGCGCCTCCCACTCGGGGTTCGAGAGGTCGATCACGTGCAGGAGCACATCGGCATACGTCAGCTCCTCAAGTGTGGCCTTGAACGCCTCGACCAGGTGCGTCGGCAGCTTGCGGATGAAGCCGACCGTGTCCGAGAGCAGCACCTCCTGCGCGGCGTCGATGCGCCAGCGGCGGGTCGTGGTGTCGAGCGTGTCGAACAGGCGGTCGTTGGCCGGGATGTCCGACCCCGTCAGGCAGTTGAGCAGCGTGGATTTGCCGGCGTTCGTATAGCCGACGAGGGCCACGACCGGCAGGGCGTTTTTCTCGCGGCGGCGGCGCTGCGTGCGGCGGATCTTGCGCACGTCCTCGAGCTCGGACTGCAGCTTCTGGATCTTGCGGCGGATGTGGCGGCGGTCGGTCTCGAGCTGCGTTTCGCCCGGGCCGCGCGTGCCGATCGGCGACGAGCCGCCCGAGGCCGTCTGCCGCACGAGGTGCGTCCACATGCCCGTCAGGCGCGGCAGCAGGTACTGATACTGCGCCAGCTCCACCTGCAGCTGGCCCTCGCGCGTCTGAGCGCGCTGGGCAAAGATGTCGAGGATCAGGCCCGAGCGGTCGAGCACGCGCACGCCGAGCTCCTCCTCCAGCACGCGCATCTGCGACGGGGAGAGCTCGTTGTCAAACACCGCGAGGTCACAGTCGTTGGCGGTGATGAGCTCTTTGAGCTCCGCCACCTTGCCCTCGCCGAGGAAGGTGCGCGGGTCGGGTGTGGGCTTGTTCTGCAGCAGCGTCACGACGGGCTGGCCGCCGGCCGTCTCGACGAGCGCGGCGAGCTCGGCAAGGGAAATGTCCGTCGAGCGCTCGCGTTCGTCCATGCTCGCTGCGGCGAGACCGGCCAGCGCGGCGCGTTCGATCTTCTGTTCGGTAGATTGCATAGGGGTCATCCTTTGAAATGAATATTTATCGGTTTTGGGCTGAAATAGCGGGCGTGTCCTGTCACGCGTGACGTAGCAGCGGCGTCACGTGGCACCGTACCATACCGTACCGTACAGTACCGTACCGTATCCTACGCCGCAGAAAGAACCCACGCTACCAGCATATCTTACCCTGTCTCTCTCAAAGAAAGCCAAGGGGAAAGAAAGCCGCTGTGGAAAACCGGCGAAATTGTGGAAAACTCTGTGGAAAGATTGTGGAAAACCGGATTTGCGGCGGATGGGGCCGGTGCGGGTGCAGCGCTGCGGCCGGGTGCGTTGGGGGTTGTGCCGGTGATCGGCGGACACGGTGTGG
Source organism: uncultured Eubacteriales bacterium (assembly GCA_900317855.1). GTDB lineage: Bacteria > Bacillota > Clostridia > Oscillospirales > Oscillospiraceae > CAG-103. The sequence goes on from ONIG01000022.1 coordinate 12,560, forward strand.
CCTGGTGCGCGTTTGCGGCTGGGTGCGTGATGGCGGCTGTGCGGTGCAGGGCGCGGGTGCAGCGCAGGGCGCGCTGGCTGGCTTTCTCGCTGGGAGAAAAATTTCTTGACAAGTTATGCAAAAGCATACTAGACTGGAAGTGGGGCAAAGGCCGGGGCCATTCACGACGGGGACAGCGGTTCGGCGCTCTCGGCGGTATCCGGCACCGTGGGCGCGGCGAAGCGCTGCACGCCCCAGATACCGACGAGGATGACGGCCGAGGCCACGGCGCTGACCCAGCCGAACGGCTCGCGCAGGAGGAGCACCCCGGCGAGCACGGACACGACGGTCGAGAAGTTGATGAGCGCTGCGGTGCGCGCGACGGGCAGCACCTCCAGCGCCCGGTTGAGCGCGAGGTAGGACAGCACCGAGGCCACCACGCTCAAAAACACGATGGCGAGCGCAAACGGCGCGTGCGTCATCGGCAGCACGACGGCACGCAGGTCGTGCCGGTGCTCGAGCACGGACAGCACCCCGAACGCAGCGGCACCCATGCCGCAGGTGATGTACGTGCGCTCAAAGGCGGTGAAGCTGCCCGAGCACGCGCGGCAGGCTACCATGTAGCCCGCACCGGCAAAGACTGTGCCGAGCAGGACAAGAAAGCCGGGAAAACTCCCCGCGCCGATGCCGGTGGCGTAGACGGCCAGCACGATCACCCCCGCGACGGAGAGGACCGAGAACACGACCTGCCGCCGCGTGGCCTTTTCGTGCAGGAAGACCGCCCCGTAGACGAGCGAGCACAGCGGGATGAGCGCGACCATGACGCCGGAAAACGACGTGCTCGTGAGCTTGAGCCCATACTGCTCGCAGGGGAAGTAGAGCACGGGCTCGAACAGGCCGGCCAGCAGTACGGGCCAGAGCCTCCGGCCGCACAGACGCACGGGGAAGCGCCCCGTCAGGCGCAGCAGATTCAGCAGCGCAAACGCCAGCGCAAAGCGCCAGAACAGCAGCACGAACGGCGTGCCGTAGTCCTGCGCGATGCGCGAGGCGAGGAACGTGAAGCCCCAGATGAAATACGTGAACGCGGCGAGCCAGAACGCGCCCGCCGCCGAGAGGGTGCGGTGCAAGGGGATCAGCCTTCTTTCTCGGTGGTAAAGGTGAGGTTGACCCCGTCGGAGCGGCAGACGATCGTGCCGTTGAGGTCCGTGCGGTAGACGGTCACGTCCGCGTCGCGCAGGCGGCTGAGCGTGTCGTCGTGCGGGTGGCCGTACTCGTTGTCCGCGCCGCAGCTGATGACGGCGTACTTCGGCTGCGCCTCGTACAGCAGGCGGTAGCCCGTGGAGGTGCGGCTGCCGTGGTGGCCGGCCTTGATGACGTCGCAGCGGACGTTTTCGCCCGCGTCGAGCACGTCCGTCTCGCTCTCGTACTCGGCGTCGCCGGTGAAGAGGAAGGCGCTGCTGCCGTAGTCCACGCGCAGGATGAGGCTCTGGTTGTTGACGTCGCTGTAGTGCTGCTGCGGGCCGAGGACGGTCACGGTCGCGCTGCCGAGGGCGAACGTGTCGCCCACGTCCGGCACGGTGATGGCGAGGTTCGCCGTTTCGGCCGCGCGCATGACGCGCTGGAACGCGCCGTTGCTGCTCGAGGTGACGGAGCTGTAGAGCGTGCGCACCGGGAAGGCCGCGATGACGGCCCGCATGCCGCCGCAGTGGTCGGCGTGCGCGTGCGTGCAGACGAGGTAGTCGATGGCCGTCACGCCGTGCTGCTTGAGGTAGGCCGTGATCTTGTTGGCCTGGTTGCCCTCGGCCGCGTCGATGAGCATGACCTGCCCGTCGCACTGCAGCAGGGTACAGTCGCCCTGACCGACGTCGAGATACGTCACGGTCAGCCCGTCGCCGGGCATAGCCGTCGCGGTGACGCCGGGCGCGGCCGTGGCGCTGGGGTCGGCGGCATGGTCGCGGCCGTAGCCGAACCAGGTGGCGAGGCCCGCGATGATGAGCGCGAGCACGATGGTGATCAGATGATTTTTGGCCTGCGAATTGCGGCCGCGAGTGGGTTGGGCCATGGGTCACATCTCCTGTTTGATGATAAAAGGGCGGGGGCACCGTTCGATATTGCGGCGCGTGCAGGGCTCGCACCCCTCGTCTTCTCCTTGCGGGAGCGGCCGGAGTGCGCGATGCCTTCCCCTCAAGGGGAAGGCTTGAAAATGTGCAAAAATGTCTGCGTAAGCGAATACGCAGACATTTTCTCATATCCCAGGCGAAAATGCAACCCCACCGCTGTCCGTTGAATGGGACAGTGCAGAGGATTTCCCGCCTTTTTATCCGTTTTTGCGCCAGAGCCGGACTGCGTGGATGCGCGCGCGGGCGCGCTCCTGGGCCGCTTCGGCCGTGGAGACGTTCATCTCCATGCCGCGGGCCTCGAGATCCGACTCGGCCCGGCGCAGCGCCGCCTCGGCGCGCGGCAGGTCGATGTCGGGCGCGGGCTCGGCCGTGCGGGCGAGCACGGTCACGGTGTTGGCCGCGACGTTCACGGTGCCGGGGCTCACGGCGCAGTAGTGCTCCGCGCCGCCGGAAGTATAGCGCACGACGCCGCTCACGAGCGCGCCGAGCAGCGGCGCGTGGCCCGGCAGGATGCCGGCTTCCCCGTCGGCGAGGGGGAGCGTGACCTGCGCGGCCTGCGTGTCCACGGCCGCGCCGCCGGCCGTGACGATCTCCAGATGCAGTGTGTCCGCCATGGCGCACCTCACTGCAGCGCGTCGCGCTTGCGCAGCACGTCGTCGATCGAGCCGCAGAACAGGAATGCCTGCTCGGGAATGTCGTCGCACTCGCCGCCGAGGATGGCCTCGAAGCCGCGGATGGTCTCGTCGAGCGGGACGTACTTGCCGGCCATGCCCGTGAAGTTTTCCGCCACGTGGAACGGCTGCGACAAAAAGCGCTGGATGCGCCGCGCGCGGTTGACGGCGGCCTTGTCCTCCACGCTCAGCTCGTCCATGCCGAGCACGGCAATGATGTCCTGCAGGTCCTTATACTTCTGCAGCACGCGCTGCACGGCGCGCGCGGTGTCATAGTGCCGGCGGCCGAGAATGTCCGGCTCGAGGATGCGCGACGTGGAGCCGAGCGGGTCGACGGCCGGGTAGATGCCGAGCTCCGAGATGCTGCGGTCGAGCACGGTCGTGGCGTCGAGGTGGGCAAAGGTCGTGGCCGGGGCGGGGTCGGTCAGGTCGTCGGCGGGGACATAGATCGCCTGCACGCTCGTGACCGAGCCGTTGCGCGTGGAGGTGATGCGCTCCTGCAGCTTGCCCATCTCGGTGGCGAGCGTGGGCTGATAGCCGACGGCGGAGGGCATGCGCCCGAGCAGGGCCGACACCTCGCTGCCCGCCTGCGTGAAGCGGAAGATGTTATCGATGAACAGCAGCACGTCCTGCCCGGACTCGTCGCGGAAGTTTTCCGCGATCGTCAGGCCCGAGAGCGGCACGCGCAGACGCGCGCCGGGCGGCTCGTTCATCTGGCCGAAGACGAGCGCCGTCTTGCTGATGACGCCGGATTCGTTCATCTCGTTCCAGAGGTCGTTGCCCTCGCGCGAGCGCTCGCCCACGCCGGCAAAGACCGAGTAGCCGCCGTGTTCGTAGGCGATGTTGCGGATCAGCTCCATGATGAGCACGGTCTTGCCGACGCCCGCGCCGCCGAACAGGCCGATCTTGCCGCCCTTGGCGTAGGGCGCGAGCAGGTCGACGACCTTGATGCCGGTCTCGAGCAGCTCGGTCGCGGGGGCGATGTCCGTGAAGGCCGGGGCGTCGCGGTGGATGGGCAGATATTCCGTGGCGTGGACGGGGCCTTTGCCGTCGATCGGCTCGCCGATGACGTTGAACATGCGGCCGAGCGTCGCCTCGCCGACGGGCATTTTCACGCTCGCACCGGTGTCCACGGCGACGCAGCCGCGCTGCAGCCCGTCGGTGGAAAAGAGCGAGATGCAGCGCACCGCGTTGTCGCCGAGCTGCTGCACCGCCTCCATGACGATGCGGCGCGCACCGGCGTGCACCTCGATGGCGTTGTTGATCTCCGGCAGCTTTCCGGCCGGGAACTGCACGTCCACCACCGGGCCGATGACCCTTTTGACGATACCGTTTTCCATACGTTCTCCCTTCGTGGGACGCGGCGCTGCCGCCGCGGTGTTAGTCCGATTTGTCCGATTTTTTCAGCGCGGCGCTGCCGCCGACGATCTCGGAGATCTCCGTCGTGATCGCGGCCTGGCGCGCGCGGTTGAACTCCAGATTCAGGTCCTCGATGAGCTCCGCCGTCGAGTCCGTGGCGGCGGTCATCGCGGTCATGCGCGCGGCGTGCTCGCCCACGCGGGCCTCGAGCATCACGGCGTAGACCGTGTTGTTCAGGTACAGCTCGAGCACGTTGTCGAGCACGGTCTGCGCGTCCGGCACGAACAGATAGTTGTTGTTCGCGGCGGGCGCGTCGGCCTCCGGCGCGGCGGGCAGCAGCTGCCGGTGCGTCGGCGTCTGGTGCAGCACGGAGTCAAAGTGCTGGTAGACGAGGTGGATCTCGTCCGCCTCGCCGGTGCGGTAGAGATTTTTGAGCGTCTCGGCGATCTCGAGCGCCTCGGCCATGGTGGGCGTGTCGCTCAGGTCGGAGAAGATCTGCCGCACGGGCAGGTCGGTGCCCGCGAGCACGTCGCGCCCCCAGCGGCCGCACACGATCACGGAGCAGGGGCGCGCCTCGGCGCGCACGAGCCCCTCGAGGTGGCGCAGCAGCAGCTGGTTATATGCCCCGCACAGCCCGCGGTTGCCCCAGAAGACCACGTAGCACACGTGGCCGACATGCCGCCGGGGCGTGAGATACGGGTGCTCAAAGCTCGCGTCGCCGGCGAGCAGGGCGTTGAGCACGGCCTGACTCTTGTCCGCGAACAGGCGCACGCCCGCAAGGCTCGTCTGCGTCTTACGCAGCTTCGACACGGCGATCATCTTCATCGTGCGGGTGATCTGCTGCGTGCTGTTCACGCTGCGGATGCGCGCGCGGATCTTATGCAGGTTCGTCAAGGGGCGTCAACTCCTTTCTGCCGGCGGCGGGGATGATGGTTCATAGATTCTTCAGGGTCTCGGCGGCGAGCTCACGCAGGCGCTCGAGCGCCTCGGGCGGCAGCTTTTTGCCGCTGTGCACGAGGTCGTGCAGCTCCGGATACGTCCGGTGGATGCGCGCGAGCAGGGCGTCTGCGTAGCGCGGCACGTCCTCGACGGCGATCGTGTCCGTGTACCCCTCGCCGGCGGCGAAGAGCACCGCGACCTGATCGGCCGCGTCCATGGGCGCGTACTGCGGCTGCTTTAAGAGCTCGGTCATGCGGCTGCCGCGCGCGAGCGTGTCGCGCGTGGCCTTGTCGAGGTCGGAGCCGAACTGCGCGAACGACGCCAGCTCCCGGTACTGCGCCAGGTCCATGCGCAGCCGGCTGGCGACTTGCTTCATGGCGCCGAGCTGCGCCGCGCCGCCGACACGCGACACGGACAGGCCCACGTTGATGGCCGGGCGCACACCGGCGTGGAACAGGTCCGTCTCGAGGAAGATCTGCCCGTCGGTGATGGAGATGACATTCGTCGGGATATAGGCCGAGATATCGCCCGCCTGCGTCTCAATGATGGGCAGGGCGGTCATGCTGCCGCCGCCGGCTTCCTCGCTCAGGCGCGCGGCGCGCTCGAGCAGGCGCGAGTGCAGATAAAACACGTCGCCGGGGTAGGCCTCGCGTCCGGGCGGACGCTGCAGCAGCAGAGAGATCTCACGGTAGGCCACGGCCTGCTTCGACAGGTCGTCGTAGACGATGAGCACGTCGCGCCCGCGGTACATGAAGTACTCGCCGATGGCGGCGCCCGCGTAGGGCGCAATGTAGAGCATGGGCGCGGTCTCGGACGCGTGCGCGCACACGACGGTGGTGTAGGCCATGGCGCCGCGGTCGCGCAGCTTCTGCACGACGCCCGCGACGGTCGATTCCTTCTGGCCGATGGCGACGTAGATGCACAGCACGCCGGTGTCCTTCTGGTTGAGGATGGCGTCGATGGCGATGGCGGTCTTGCCGGTCTGCCGGTCGCCGATGATGAGCTCGCGCTGGCCGCGGCCGATGGGCACGAGCGCGTCGATGGCCTTGATGCCGGTCTGCAGCGGGACGCTCACGCCCTTGCGCGCGATGACGCCGGGCGCGGGGCTCTCGATGGCGCGGCGCTCCGCCGTGCGGATGGGGCCGAGCCCGTCGATCGGGCGGCCGAGCGCGTCGACGACGCGGCCGGTCATCTCTTCGCCCACGGGCACGGACATGATCTGCCCCGTGCGGCGCACGTGGTCGCCCTCCTGCAGGTGGCCGTAGGGCCCGAGCAGCACGACGCCGATGTCCTCGCGGCCGAGGTCCATGACCATGCCGCGCAGCGTGCCGTCAAAGGCCAGCAGCTCGCCGGCCATGACGTCGGCCAGGCCGCGGATGCGGCAGATGCCGTCCGACAGGCTCGTCACGACGCCGGTCTGGAACACGTCGATGGCGACGTGCGTGTCCGCGAGCTTGGCGCGGATGCACGCGGCCAGATCGGGCTGTTCGTCCGAGGTGTGCAGGACGCTGTTGGCCGCGTCCTGCTCGAGCAGGTCGAGCGCGTGGCGCAGCGTGCCGTCATAGTGCGTGTCGCCGATGCGCAGGCAGATGCCGCCGATCAGCTCCGGGCGCACGGTCGTCATGCACGTGACGTGGCCGTAGGCGCGCGTGAGTGTGTCCGTCAGCGACCGGAGCGCGGCGGCGGGCAGCGGCTCGGCCGATTCGACCGTCACGGTCAGCGTGCCGGTCTCGGCGAGGGCGAGCGCGTCGCTCGGCTGGGTGGTCAGATGCTCGCCGATGTGGGCGAGGAAGTCGTCGATCAGTTTTGCGCGCGCGGGTGCGAACGCGTCCTGCGCCAGCACACCGGCGGCAGCGGCCGTGATGCGGCCGATGGCCGCGTCGCTCACGCGGTCCTCCATGTCGCGGCGCAGCTGCGCCTCGGTCTGCTGCGCGCTGCGGCGCACGGCCTCGGCCTGACGGGCGGTCTCGGAGTCGGCGGCTGCGGTGTTGGCCGCCGCCTGACGCTGCGCGTCCGCGAGCTGGCACTGTGCCTGCGCGTCGGCCGCCTGCTGCGCCTCGGCAATGTCCTCGGCGGTGTGGCGGGCCTGATCCTGCGCGTCGGCCGCACGGCCGAGCGCGTCGGCAATGCGCTCCTTCCGGTCGCGGAAGAGCTTGCGGATACGCTTGCGCGTCAGGAAAAACAGCGCGCCTGCCAGCAGCAGGAAGTTGAAGACGGGGCCGATGGCTCTCAGAAATTCCATGGCGTCGGCGCCCCCTTTCGATTCATTTCATGCATGGTTCAGCCCTCATGTGTGGGGGCGACCCACTGACGGATCTGCGCGGCATTGCGCTCGGCGGCGTCGCTGCCGAGCAGCCCGCCGGTCAGCGCCGTGACGAGCTCGGGCAGTTTCGCGTCCACGGCAGCGGCCGCGGCGGTCTCTTCGTCGCGCACACGCGCCCGCATGGCGCGCGTGGCCTGTGCGGCCTCCTGGTGCGCGCTCTGCAGCGCCTGGGCGCGCGCGCGCTCGGCTGCGCTCTTGGCCTCGGCCAGCAGCGCGTCCGCCGCGGCGGCCTGCTTGCGCTGGGCCTCGCTGCGCTCGTGCGCGGCCGCGTCGAGCTGCTGCTGGGCGGTGCGCCCGGCGCTGAGCCCGTCCTGAATGCGCGCGTCGCGCGCGGCCATGAACGACACCAGCGGGTCAAACAGCAGCTTCTTCAAAACCACCAGCAGCACGAAAAAGCAGATCACCGTCCAGATCAGTTCGGAGATGTTGATGCTCAAAGCGTGTGCCTCCCTTGTTCCGTGCCGTTCAGCCGATCTTGCCGATCAGCAGAAACGCGATCAGCAGGCCGTAGATCGTCAGCGATTCGAGCAGACCCATGGCGATGATCATGTTCGAGCGGATGGTGCCGGCGGCCTCGGGCTGGCGCGCGATGGCGTCCATGGCGTGGGCGGCGGCCAGACCCTGGCCGATGCCGGGGCCGATGGTGCTGATGGCGATGGCGAGCGCGGCGGCGATCGCGATGATTCCGGTTGACATAACTCTTTTCCTCCTAAATTTTCTTAGCTGTCTGAAAGGTTGTTACTTACATTTTCATGGGGGATGCGCGTCACTCCTCGATGGCTTCCTCGATATAGATCGACAGCAGCATCGTGAACACGACGGCCTGGATCAGGCAGAACAGCAGGCTCAGCACCTGCATGAGCAGCGGCAGCACGAGCGGGAAGAGGTTGCCGAGCTCGTGCGTGACCATTTCCTCGCCGTAGAGGTTGCCGTACAGTCGCAGCGCGAGGGAGAACGGCCGCACGATCTGCTCGATGAGGTTGAGCGGCAGCATGAGCAGGAAGGGCTTGATGAAGCTCTTGAGATAGCCCTTGAGTCCGCGGCGCTGGATGCCGACGGTGTGCGTCATGCAGAAGGCGATGATGGCCAGGCCTGCCGTGACGGACAATGTGGCCGTCGGCACGGTGAACACCTCGCCCGCGCCGGGCAGCAGCCCGATGTAGTTGGACACGACGATGAAGATGAAAAACGTCGCCATCATCGGGAAATAGCGCCGGGCGTTGGCCGGGCCGAGGATGCCGCCGTAGAAGCCCTGCAGCTTTTCAACGGCCATTTCGGCGGCGTTTTGCAGCGGGCCGGGCACATCGCGCAGCCTGCGCGTGGCCAGCCATGACAGCAGCGCCAGCACGGCCACGATGACCCACATGGTCACGACCGCGCCGGTCACCTCCAGCGGGCCGATGGAAAACAATACGTTCGTCTCACCCATTGGTGTCGTCCCTCCGTTCGTCCGCCGGCTCGGTGTCCGGCATCTGCTCCTGCGCCGCGTCGGCGGGCAGCTCGATCGTCTCCGCGTCCGGCACCTCCACACCCTCGGCGGGGATGGTGTCGTCCATCCTCCGGGCGAGGATCCACACGCCGGCGATGCTGCCGCCTGACAGGCCGACGGCCGTGCCGATGAGCGTGCCGGCCAGCGGCAGCGGCAGCACGTTGCGCAGCAGGTACACGAGCACGAGCGCGGCGAGGTTGATGACCTGCCGCAGACCGCTGGTGCCCATGACGGAGGCGGTGTTCTGTTTGGCGCGCTGCAGGCTGCGGCGCGTCAGCAGCGTGTTGCCGGCGGCCACAAGCAGGCCGAACGCCAGTCCGGCCGCGCCGCCGAGCAGATATTGTCCGATCGACATTGGCTGTTCCTCCCGATGCGTGGAAAGCCCCGACACGGCCGGGGCGATTTCTTAGCGAAAACTTAGCGGATACTTAACAGTATTCTACTATATCATGACGACGAAAAATTGCAATACCCAATTCAGGAATTTGAATAATTTTGTTGAATTCTACAAATAGCAACAAAATGCCCCGGAACCTGCTGCTCCGCTTCACAAACCGGGGGAAATAGTATATACTGTGGGGCAGAAAAAACCGCGGGTCCCGGCATCCCACAGGGCACCCCGCGGCGAAAAAATCTTCCGAAAAGAGGGATACAGTATGAAATACATTCTCGTCATCGGCGACGGCATGGCCGACCACCCGCTCGACACGCTTGGCGGCCGCACGCCGCTGGAAGCTTCGAAAAAAGACGCGATCGACGATCTCGCCCGCCACGGCATCCTCGGCAGCGTGCGCAATGTGCCCGAGGGCTTCGCCCCCGGCAGCGACACGGCCATCATGTCCATCTTCGGCTGCTCGCCGCGCAAGTACTTTTTCGGCCGCGCCCCGCTCGAGGCGGCGGCGTCCGGCATCAAGCTCGCCCCCGGCGACGCGTGCTACCGCTGCAACATGGTCACGTATGCCGATGAGGACGTGCCGTTCGAGCACAAGCACATCCTCTCCCACAGCGCGGGCAGCATCGAGGGCCGCGAGTCGGACGAGCTCGTGAGGATGCTCTTCCATCACCCCGACTTCCGCCCGCTGGCCGAGCAGGCCGGCATGGTCATCCACAAGGGCTCGTCGTTCCGCCACCTCGCGGTGCAGAGCCACGTGGACATCAAAGGCATCCGGCTCGCCCCGCCGCACGATCACCTCGGCGAGGAGATCGGTCCCATCCTGCCCACCGGCTGCCCGAACGCCGACGTGCTGCGCGAGCTCATGCGCCGCGCGTTCGACATTCTCGACCAGCACCCGATCAACGTCGCGCGCCGCGCCGCCGGCAAGCTCCCGGCCAACGGCGTCTGGTTCTGGGCCGAGGGCACGGCGGCCGCGCTGCCGAACTTCCCGGAGCACTACGGGTCGGACGGCGGCGTCGTCTCGGCCGTGCCGCTGTGCCACGGTATCGGCATCCTGACGGGGCTGGAGGCCGTCACCGTCCCGACCGCGACCGGCGAGTGGGACACCGACTACGCCGCCAAGGTTGCCGCCGCGCTGGGCGTGCTGAAACGGCACGACTTCGTGGCCCTGCACCTCGAGGGCCCGGACGAGGCCACGCACAACCACGATCTCGAGCACAAGATCTACTCCATCGAGCGCCTGAGCGCCGACGTCGTCGCCCCCGTGACCGAGGCGCTGCGCGCCGCGGGCGAGGACTTCCGCCTGCTGCTGCTCTCAGACCACATGACGTACATGGCCAACGGCGCGCACGGCGCGGATCCCGTGCCGTTCGTGCTCTATGACAGCCGCGTGACGGAGGGCTCCGGTCTGCCGTATTCCGAGGCCAACGGCCGCAAGGGCCCGTATGTGGACGACGGCGCGGAGCTGATGGACCTGCTCTTCGAACTCAAAAAGCTGTGACCGGCACGACGATGGAGCCCGCGTGGGCGAAGCTGAACCTGTCGCTGGACGTGCTCGGCGCGCGGCCCGACGGGTTTCACGACCTGCGCATGGTCATGCAGAGCGTGGATCTGCACGACGATGTGACCGTTACGCTTGACGATACCGGCACCTGCCGCGCCGAGACCAACCGCAGCTATCTGCCCTGCGGGGCGGACAATGTGGCCGTGCGCGCGGCGCAGGTGTTTCTCTCGCGCGCGGGGCTTACCTGCGGCGTGCACATCCGGCTGCACAAGCGCATCCCCGTGTGCGCGGGGCTGGGCGGCGGCTCGTCGGACGCGGCGGCCGTGCTGCGCGCGCTCGAGCGGCTGACCGGCGCGGGCTTCACCCGCACGCAGCTCGAGGAAATGGGGGCCGAGATCGGCTCGGACGTGCCGTACTGCGTCGCGGGCGGCACGGTGCTGGCCGAGGGCCGCGGCGAGCGGCTCACGCCCGTCACGCCCATGCCGCGCCTGCCGGTCGTGATCTGCAAGCCGGACTTCCCGATCTCGACGCCGGAGCTGTTCCACCGCGTGGACGCGCGCACCTCGCGCTGCCGCCCGGACACGGAGGGCATCTGCGCCGCGCTCGCCGACGGGGACATGCCCCGGCTCGCCCGCCGGATGTACAACGTCTTTGAGGACGTGCTCACCCACCGCGAGGGCGAGATCGCGGCCATCAAGAGCCGCCTGCTCGACGGCGGCGCGCTCGGCGCGGTCATGAGCGGCACGGGCTCGGCCGTGTTCGGCCTTTTCGCCGATGCCGACAGCGCGGCGTATACCAAGCGCCGGCTCGCGCGCGACTATCAAGAGTGCTTCCTGACCGAGACCATTGCCCGCCTGGAGATCTGAGCGCCCGCCGGATTAAAACCGAACAAAACTGCCGATACTGAGCACAGATGCCCGGTACCGGCAGTTTTTTTCATCACAGAAAGGCGGACATACGATGCATACCCATTCTCTCTCCATCCATCCCGATTCCGGCCGCGCGCTGCGCCCGTGGGAGCTGGCGCTGCTGCTGGCCGTGTGCGTGACGCTGCTGACCGGCACGTGGGCGCAGGCTCGCAGCCAGCTGCTCGCGGCCCGGCTCGTGCGGCTGCACGTGATCGCGGTCTCGGACGACGACACCGAGCAGGCCGTGAAGCTGCAGGTGCGCGACGCGGTGCTGGCCTATCTCGGGCCGCAGCTTGCCGACGTGACGGACATCGACGCGGCGGAGCAGCTCATCGCGGGCGACCTCGACGGCATCGCCCGCGCGGCGCAGGCGGCGGCGGGGGAGCGGCCGGTGCGCGTGTCGCTCGGCCCCGAGCACTACCCGACGCGCGACTACGGCACGTTCGCCCTCCCGGCGGGGGTGTATACCTCCCTGCGCGTGACGCTCGGCGCGGGCGCGGGGCACAACTGGTGGTGCGTCATCTTCCCGCCGCTGTGCGCGCAGGCGGCGGGATTGTCGGAGCAGGCGGTGCAGGCGCTCTCGGACAACGATGTGCGCCTCGTCACGGAGTCCGGCGGCGGCTATGTCGTGCGCTTCCGGCTGCTGGAGCTGTGGGACGCGCTCGTGCAGCGGCTGAGCTGACGGCGCGGCGCGCAGATGGGACAGACAAAACAGCACCCGATCCCATGGGATCGGGTGCTGTTTTTTATCGCCCGCTCAGTAGCTGTACACGCCGCCGCCGATGAACTCGCGCAGCATGCTCTCGGGCGCGAGCAGGGCGGGGTCGATCGTCTCGAAGCGCTCGAGCGCCGGCAGGATGCTGCGGATCTCCGCATAGCGCTCCGCGCCCTCGGGCACGGCCGCGAGCAGGGGCGCGGCGTAATTCTTCAGAATGGACACCTCGCACGGGAACGACGAGTCGAACATCAGGTTCGCGCGCTCCTTGAACGGGGAGATGAACCGCTTCTCGCCGCGGCGGACGTTGGCCCACATGTCCAGCGTGGCGGCGGCGGGGGTGCCGCGGAAGTTGCTGTCGCGCACGAGGCGGCGCAGCAGGCGCATCCACGTGCCCTTGAACACCTCGCGCCCGTCGCTGTCCACGACGATGGAGCGCGCGCTGATATACAGCCGGAACGCGTCCGGGCAGTAGGCGGCGATGTCGTCATTGAGCGCGTGGATGCCCTCGCACACGGCGACCTCGTCCTTGCCGAGGCGCATGGGCCGGCCGATGGGGCCGGACTGCACGCGCGTGACGAAATTATAGCGCGGCAGGTGGATCTCCTCGCCGCGGGCGAGCGCATTGAGGTGCTCGCCGAGCAGGTCCATGTCCAGGCACGCGGGGGACTCGAAGTCGATGTCGCCCTCCGGCGTGCGCGGCGCGGTGCGCGGGTTCACGGTGCGGAAATAGTCGTCCATGGCGAGGCTCTGGCTGCCGATGCCCATCTTGCGCAGGGCCTCGGCAATCTTCATGGCCGTGGTGGTCTTGCCGCTGCCGGACGGGCCGGACAGCAGCACGATCGGGCACGTGTGCACGTTCTCGGCGATGGCGCGGGCCGCGCGCTCGATCTTTTCGGCGTAGGCCGCGTCGCACGCGTCGACGAATTCCTTGGGGTCAGCCTGAATGCGGCGGTTGATCTCCTGAATGTGGTAACTCATTGAAAAAACGCCTCCAGTTCTGCCTTGGCCGCGCAGATGCGGTCGATATTGGCGATGTATTCCGTGGGATACTTGGGGTCGATGTGCCGCTCGAGTTTGCCGCCGTTGGGGCGCACGAGCTTCGTCGAGGCGCCGCCGCCCATGGCGAGGATGCTGCACAGCTCCTCCATGATGCAGATGTTGTAGAGATTCTCCTGCCCCGGCCGCGTCCAGCCGACGTTTTCAAACCCGCCGGACATGAACTTCTGCCGGTAGAGGTAATACGGCGCGTAGCCGGCGGCGTCGAGCGCGGTGCCGGCAAAGTCGAGCATCTCGCCGACCTGCTCGCCGTCGGGGATGGGGGCGTCCTGCGTCATGAGGTCGGCCCCGCGCTTGCGCGACAGCGTGTGCACGGTCACGTTTTCGGGCGCGAGCGCGAGCACCTGCTCGAGCGTGGCGCGGAAGCCGTCCGGCGTGTCGCCGGGCAGACCCGCGATCAGATCCATGTTCACGGCGAAGCCGCCGGTCTCGCGCACGAGACGCAGCGCGTCGAAAATATCCTGCGCGGTGTGGCGGCGGCCGATGGTCCCGAGCACGCGGTCGTCGAGCGTCTGGGGATTGACGCTGATGCGGTCGACCCGGTGCGCGCGCAGCACGTGCAGCTTGTCGGCCGTGATGGTGTCGGGCCGGCCGGCCTCGACGGTGAACTCGCGCAGGGCGCTGAGATCGAATGCCGCCTCGAGCTGCGTGCACAGCGCGTCGAGCTGGCGCGCCGAGAGCGTGGTCGGCGTGCCGCCGCCGATGTAGAGCGACACGACGCGCAGACCGGCGCGCTGCACGGCCTCTGCCGTCGCGGCGATCTCGCGCGCGAGCGCCTGCAGGAACTCCGGCACGAGCGCCATGCTCTTTTCCACCGACTGGCTCACGAAGCTGCAGTAGGCGCAGCGCGTCGGGCAAAACGGGATGCCCACGTACAGGCACACGTCCTTGTCGCCGAGCGCGTCCATGGCGCGCAGCGTGGCGTGGGCGGTGCGCACGACGAGCGCGGCGCGCGCGGGTGCCACGTCGTAGTGCCGCTCGAAATAGCGCATGGCCTGCGCGTCGCCCATGCCCTGCGCGAGCAGGGGGGTCATGAGCTTGCCGGGGCGCACGCCCGTGAGCATGCCCCACGGTTTGTGCGGCATGCCGATGCCCATGGCCGCGCGGTAAAACGCGCGCTTGACCGCGCCCTGCAGCCGCCGGTCGGTCTCATTGGGGTCGGTCAGCTCGCTGTTGGGCACGCTCGTGCGGCCGTTGGCCGTCCGGCCCTGATAGACGAGCACGCACGTCGCGGTCGTGATCTTGGGGCCGGGCATGAGCCGCAGCTCCACGCGGTCGCCGGTCGGCCGTCCGTCCGGATACTCCGGGCGCTCGTCCGGAAACAGCGTCAGGAGCATCTGCTCCACCGCATAGCGGTAATCATGTCCGATCAGATAGAGATTCATGGTATTCTTTTTCTCCTCTTCCTGTGTCAGGTCAGGAGCGGTCCTTGGCCTTGTTCTTGAGTTCTCTGGCCTTCGCCTTCACGGCCCTGGCCAGCTGCTTGCGGCGCTGCGCATGCTCATGCACACGCGTGAAGGCCGGGCCGTTGGTCTTGCCCTCGCGCAGCGCCGGGAACGCCTGCGCGATACGCTCGTGCACGATGTTGCGCTGACCCAGCAGCTCCTCACGGCGCTGCAGCAGTTCGCTGCGGCGCGCCAGCAGCTCGCTGCGGCGCATGAGGGAGCTCTCGGCGCGCTTTTCCGCGATCTCGGTGCCTTTTTCCTTCACGTCGGTGTAAACCTCCATGCCGCGGTCCTTCGCGTCAGAGGCGCGAATATAGATCTCCTCGCCGATCTCGTCGGAGATGGCCGTGAGCGAATCCTCGATGGCCTGCAGGGCGCGCAGCTTCTTCGGCAGCTTGCGGATCTCCATGGCGGTGATGATGTTGTCCGCGATCCACAGGGCGCTGAACGTACCGAGCAGCACCCAGCCGAGCTTTTTCGGGATGAGGTCGACGGCCTTGGCCACGAGCGGCTGGAACACATCGACTACGAACACGCACGCCAGTCCCCACAGCACCGAGAACTCCAGGCACACATAGCCCTTGATGTTCAGCGGACGCTTGGAGTAGTCCCACCACTTGTCGTGGAACACTTTTTCGAGCACCCAGCCGGTGAGGTATTCGATCACGCTCGTGAACAGCACGCTGCCGCCGAACAGCAGCCAGAAGCTGCTCTTGAGCGGCCCGAGCACGAGCAGCACGCTCATCACGCCGAAGCCGTAGATGGAGCAGATGGGGCCGTTGACGAAGCCGCGGTTGACGAACTTGCCGTGCGCGATGGCAGCGAAGGCCACCTCAGAGCACCAGCCGAGAAATCCATAGATGTAGAAGTACCAGAGGATCTGGAACCAGGAATAGGGCACAAGCACGAAAAAAACTCCTCTCAGATCTGGGTGCCTGCGGGCGATACTGACCCAGGCTAATCATAATCATTCAAATATTATAACATAATGGTCCGGGTATTTCCAGCCTTTCCGTCCCGGATGGGACAAAAGCGGCAAAATGGACAAAAAGCGGCGGGGGGGGTTCAAGCCTTCCCCTCAAGGAGAAGGCTTGAAAAACTGCCATCTGCCTTTGTTTTTCGCGCGCAAAGGCGGAGCGCACGAGGGTGCGCTCCGCCTGGAAAAACCGGAAATTTACTTGATCGTCAGCAGCAGCTCGCCGGCCTTGACCGACTGGCTGGGCTTGACAAAGACTTCGTCGATCGTGCCGTCCATGCGGGCGACGACGCTCGTCTCCATCTTCATGGCCTCAATCACGGCGAGCACGTCGTTGACCTTGACCTGGTCGCCGGGCTTGACGTTGACCTTCGACACCATGCCCGGGATGGACGCGCCGGCCTGGCTCTTGTCGTTCGGGTCGGCCATGACGACGGTCTTGGCCGTGTCGGCCGCGGTCGGGTCGGGCACGGCGACTTCGCGGCGCATGCCGTTGAGCTCGAACTGCACGTTGCGCGTGCCGTCGTTGTTCCGGTCACCGAGACCGATGTACTTGATCATGAGGGTCTTGCCGTCCTCGATGTTGATCTTGTTGACCTCGCCGACGGCCATGCCGTTGAAGAACACGTGGCTGCCCATGCGCATGATGTAGCCGTACTCCTTGCGGTGGCTGATGAACTCCTCATAGACCTTCGGATACATGGCGTAGGAGATGAGGGAGCGCGGCTCCTCGTAGTTCGGGTAGAACTTGACGATCTCGCGGCGCAGCTGATCCCAGTCGACGGGCGGCAGCAGGTCGCCGGGGCGGCCGGTGATGGGCTTCTCGCCCTTGAGCACGATGCGCTGCAGATCCTTCGGGAAGCCGCAGGGCGGCTGGCCCATCATGCCCTTGAAGTAGCTCACGACGCTGTCGGGGAAGGCGAGGTGCTCGCCCTTTTCGACGATGTTCTCGGGCGTGAGGTCGTTTTGCACCATGAAGATCGCGAGGTCGCCGACCATCTTGGACGACGGCGTGACCTTGATGATATCGCCGAGCATGAGGTTGACGGTGCGGTACATCTCCTTGACCTCCGCGAAGCGGTGGCCGAGGCCGAGCGACTCGACCTGCGGCTGCAGGTTCGTGTACTGGCCGCCGGGGATCTCGTAGCGGTAGATATCGGTGACGGGGACCTTGAGGCCCTTGTCGAAGCTCTCGTAGCGCAGGCGCACGTCGGCCCAGTAATCGGCCAGCTCCTGCAGGCGCTGCGGGTCAAAGCCGGTGTCGCGCTCCTGACCGCGCAGGGACTCGACGACGGCGTTCATCGACGGCTGGCTCGTGAGGTTCGCGAGCGGGCCGATGGCGGTGTCGACCACGTCCACGCCGGCCTCGGCCGCCATGAGATAGGTCGCGATCTGGTTGTCGGTGGTGTTGTGCGTGTGCAGGTGGATGGGGATGCCGATCTCCTGCTTGAGGGTGCTCACGAGCTTCTTCGCGGCATACGGCTTGAGCAGGCCGGACATGTCCTTGATGGCCAGCATGTGGGCGCCGCGGCGCTCGAGCTCCTTGGCGAAGTTGACGTAGTACTCGAGCGTGTAGCGGTCGCGCGTCGGGTCGAGGATGTCGCCGGTGTAGCACACGGTGCCCTCGAGGAACTTGCCCTGGCGCAGGACCTCGTCCATGGCGGTCTCCATGTTCGGCATCCAGTTGAGCGAGTCGAACACGCGGAACACGTCGATGCCCTCGCGGGCGGACTCGGCGATGAAGGCGCGCACGAGGTTGTCCGGATAGCTCGCGTAGCCGACGAGGTTCGAGCCGCGCAGCAGCATCTGGAACGGGATGTTCGGGATCTTCTCGCGCAGCATCTCCAGACGCTCCCACGGGGACTCGTGCAGGAAGCGGTAGGCGGTGTCGAACGTCGCGCCGCCCCACATCTCGAGCGAGAAGCAGTCGGCGAGGATGTCGGCCGTGCCGTCGGCGCCCTTGAGCATGTCGCGGGTGCGCAGGCGGGTGCTCAGCAGGGACTGGTGCGCGTCGCGCATCGTCGTGTCGGTGATGAGCAGCTTCTTCTGGCCGAGGACCCAGTCCTTGACGGCCTCGGGGCCGTCGGTGTCGAGCAGGAGCTTGAGGCCGTCCTGCTTCGAGATCTCGCGCTGCGCCTTCGGGAAGCGCGGCGTGTCGTACTGGTGGCGCTCGGCATCGGGGTTGTTGACCTGGATGTTGGCGATGTATTTGAGCACGCGGGTCGCGCGGTCGCGCGATTCGGTGAACTCGAACAGCTCCGGCGTCTCGTCGATGAACTTCGTGTGGCACTTGCCGGCGATGAACGTCGGGTGCGTGAGGATGTTCGTCACGAACGGGATGTTCGTCTTCACGCCGCGCACGTGCTCTTCATTGATGGCGCGGGTGGCCTTGCGGCAGACGGCGGGGAAGGTGCAGTCCCAGCTCGTGACCTTGACGAGCAGGGAGTCGTAGTACGGGGAGATGACCGAGCCCGTGCCGACGTTGCCGCCGTCGAGACGCACGCCGAAGCCGCCGCCGGAGCGGTAGGCCTCGATCTTGCCGTTGTCGGGCGCGAAGTTGTTGGCCGGGTCCTCGGTGGTCACGCGGCACTGGATGGCGTAGCCGTTGACCTTGAGGTTGTTCTGGTCGCCGAGACCGATCTCCGGGTGGCTGATCGGCTGACCCTCGGCGATGAGGATCTGCGCGCGCACGAGGTCGATGCTCGTGACCATCTCGGTGACGGTGTGCTCGACCTGGATGCGGGGGTTCATCTCGATGAAGTAATGGTTGCCGTCGCGGTCGACGAGGAACTCCACCGTGCCGGCGTTGACATAGCCGACGGCCTCGGCGATCTTCACGGCGTCGGCGTGCAGCTGCTCGCGGATGCTCTCGGGCACGCTCCACGCGGGCGCGAACTCGACGACCTTCTGGTAGCGGCGCTGCAGCGAGCAGTCGCGCTCGCCGAGGTGGCGCACGTTGCCGTACTGGTCGGCGAGGATCTGCACCTCGATGTGCTTGGGCTGCACGAGGTACTTCTCGATGAAGATGTCGTCATTGCCGAAGGCCTTGCGCGCCTCGCTCTTGACAAGCTCGAACGCGGGGATGACGTCCTCGGGCATCTCGCACAGGCGCATGCCGCGGCCGCCGCCGCCGGCCGCCGCCTTGAGGATGACGGGGAAGCCGAAGCTGATGGCCTTCTCGAGCGCCTCCTGCCCGTCGCGCAGGGGCTCGGAGCAGCCGGGGATGACCGGCACGCCGCACTCCATGGCAATCTGCTTGGCCGAGAGCTTGTCGCCCATCTTGCCGAGCACGTCGCTCGGGGGGCCGATGAACGTGATGCCGGCCGCTTCGCAGGCGCGGGCAAAGTCCGCGTTCTCGGACAGGAAGCCGTAGCCCGGGTGGATGGCGTCGACGCCGCGGCGCTTGGCCAGGTCGATGATCTCGGGGATGTCGAGATACGCGCCCAGGGGGCTCTTGTTCTCGCCGACGAGGTAGGCCTCATCGGCACGGGTGCGGAACATGCTCAGTTCGTCTTCCTTGGAGTACATGGCCACGGTGTGGATGCCGAGGTCGTAGCACGCGCGGAAGATACGCACCGCGATCTCGCCGCGGTTGGCGGCAAGGACCTTGTTGAAAACTTTTTCTGACACGGTCGTGTCTCCTTTCTGACTGCGGCGGGCCGCAGAGGTGGGGGCTGCAGCGGCGCAGAGGCGTGCCCCGGCGCGCTGTCAACGTCGGAATTATATCATATATCAGTAACAATAGAAATAAAATTTTGAAATTTTGGCGAGTTTAAAATCTAACAAATGCGCCCGGCGCGTAATTTACACGCAATTCTTTTCTCGCCGCGCGGAATGTGGTACAATATCGGGCGAAAATTCAGGAAAGCTGGAATGAATTTGGAAAATACTTGTTATATCGTCGGCGCGGCCAGTCTCGACGGCGTGCGCCTGAGCCCCCGGGCGGGGGATTACGTGATCGCGGCCGACGGCGGCTACCGCTCGCTGAAAGCGCGCGGCATCGAGCCGGACTTCGTCATGGGCGACTTTGACTCCCTCGGCTACCGGCCGGACCACCCGAACGTGGAGACGCACCCGGTCATGAAGGACGACACGGACCTCGGTCTCGCCGTGCGCTGGGCGCTGGCGCACGGGTACCGGCGGCTCGTGATGGCGGGCGCGCTCGGCGGCCGCCTCGACCAGACGATCGCGAGCCTGCAGACGCTGCGCGGGCTCACGGACGCGGGCGCGCAGGGCTGGCTCATCGGCTGCGGCTGGGTGGTCACGGCGGTGCAAAACGGCACGCTGACCTTTCCCGCCGGCATGGAGGGTACGGTGTCCGTGTTCAGCAGCGGCGATGCCGCGCGCGGCGTCACGCTGCGCGGTCTGCTCTACGAGATCACGGACGCGGAGCTGCGCTGCGCCATGCCGCTCGGCGTGAGCAATTCGTTCACCGGCGCGGCGGCCGCGGTGCGCGTCACGGACGGCACGGTCTATGTCCTCTGGCAGGGCGACGCGCTGCCGGACGGGCTGGAGGTACGCCATGGAGCGGATTGACCTGCACACGCACACGCTCGCGTCCGACGGGTCGGACGCGCCGGCTGACGTGGTGCGCAAGGCGGCGGCGCTCGGCCTGCGGGCCGTGGCCGTCACGGATCACGACACGTTCGCCGGCCTGCCCGAAGCCCGCGCTGCGGGGCAGCGCTGCGGCATCGAGGTCGTGCCCGGGGTGGAGCTGTCCACCGTCTGGGGCGGCGAGGAGGTGCACCTGCTCGGCTACTTCATGGACACGGGCAACACCGCGCTGCGCGCGCTCATGACCCGCGCGACCGACGAGCGCAATGCCCGCAACGAGACCATGGTGCAGCGCCTGCACGACGCGGGCTACCCCATCACGATCGACGACCTGCACGCGGCCTTCCCGGGGCAGACGGTGCTCGGCCGGCCGCACATCGCGGCGCTGCTCGTGCAGCGCGGGTGCATCGCGTCGGTGTCGGACGGCATGCGCGGCCTGCTTGGCCGGGGGAAGGAATTTTACGTCCCGCGCTACAACGTCCCGCTGGAGGATTCCATCCGCGCCCTGCGCGCGGCGGGCGGCGTGCCGGTCGTGGCGCACATCTTCAAGTACCGCTTCGACGATGCGCAGCGCGCCGCCATGCTCGCTGCGGCGGCGGACGCCGGGGCCCTCGGCGTCGAGGTGCGCTACACGACCTATACGCCCGAGCAGGCGGCGGCCGCGCAGGCGCTGGCCGCGCGCTTCGGCCTTGCGCCCTCCGGCGGCTCGGACTATCACGGTCTGCGCAAGCCGGACATCGCCCTCGGCTCCGGCCGGGGCGGGCTGCGCGTGCCGTATGCCTACCTCGCCGGGCTCAAAGCCCTTGCCGGGCACGAATGTGTGTGATACACTAACAGAATCCAGTCAATTTTTGAAATTTTTCCGGAGGTGGTTTCGTGAAAACCCTTCTGCGCCCCTACGAGGGCACGCTGCCGTATCTCTTCGTCAGCTACGCGCACAAGGACGATGCGGCCGTGCTCGAGATCATCAGCACCCTGCAGTCGCGCGGCTTTCGCGTCTGGTACGATGAGGGCATCGAGGCCGGCAGCGAGTGGCCGGAGAGCATCGCGTCGCATCTCGAGCGCGCGCAGCTCGTGCTGGCGTTTTTGTCCCCGGCGTACCTGCGCTCGGACAACTGCCGCAAGGAGATGCACTATGCCCTGACCAAGCGCAAGCCGGTCATCAACGTCTACCTCGAGCAGACGGAGCTCTCCCCCGGCATGGAGATGCAGATCGGCAACCTCTTCGCGCTCATGAAGTACACCTACCCGAGCGAGGAATATTTCTACGACAAGCTCTTCTCGGCCGAGCTGCTGGACGCTTCGAAGTTCGCCGGAGAAGCGCCGGAGCTGCCGGATGTTCCTGCGCCCGCGCCCGGGAAAAAAGCGAAGGAGAAAAAGCCCCGCGCCGCCAAGCCCCACCGGGAAAGGCATGAAAAACCGCCCAAGGCGCCGAAGCCTGAGCGGCCGAAGAAAAAGCGCCGCGGCCTCGCGGCGGCGATCATTGCCATCGTGCTCGTCGGCTGCCTGATCGTGGCCGGCATCGTCGGCCACTTCACGGGCCTGCTCTACCGCTTCACGGCGAAAGCCGTCGCGGTGCAGACGCTCGCGGACGACACGGTGGCCCAGTTCCAGAACCCGCTGCTCGAGCAGGCCGCGCGCGACTATGCCGGCAAGCCCGCAGGCGAGCTCACGGTCGCGGACCTCAAGGGCCTCACGGCGCTGTACGTCTGCGGCGACCGGTACTGGTTCGCCGCCCCGCAGCAGGGCGTGGACGCGGCGGCCGCCGGCGTCGAGACGGCGGAGATGACCGACCCCTCCGGCCAGAGCGTCACCGTGCGCCGCGGCGGCATCCGCGACCTGTCCGACCTCGCGTATTTCCCGAGCCTGACGGTGGTCTCGGTGCAGTTCCAGTCACTGACCTCGCTCGAGAGCCTGCCCGCCTGCGGCGTGGAGGTGTTCGACGTCAGCGCCAACCGGCTCACGAGCCTGTCGGGCATCAAACAGCTGCCGAAGCTCACGGCCCTCACGGCCGACGGCAACGCCATCACCGACCTGACCGGCCTCGGCCGCTGCCTGAACGTGCGCGCCCTGAGTCTCAACGGCGCAAACGTGTCGGACCTGTCCGAGCTGCGCGCGCTCACGAAGCTGCAGGACATCACGCTCTCGCACTGCACGCGCCGCGAGCTGCTGATCCCGCTGCACAAGTCCTCGCTCACGCGCGTCACGCTCGTGGACTGCGATCTGCGCGGCGATTTCTTTCACAGCTTCGACCGCGAGCGGGCGATCACGTCGCTCACGCTCATCCGCTGCGAGCTGGACAGCACATCCGGTCTGGAGGATTTCACCGGGCTCACGGAGCTGACGGTGCGCGGCGTTTCCGGGTCGCTGGACTGGTCGGCACTCGGCAGTCTGCCGCTGCAGACCGTCACGGCCGACGCCCTGCAGGCGGACGCCATCGCCGCGGCCGCCACCGCGGCCGTCACGGTGGTGGACTGACCGTTGGGGCAGGCAATGCGCCCGCATTGCTGCGGCTCTGCGCGAGTCGCTCCCGCGCACAAGCGCGGAAACGGATGTGCGCGCGGGTGGATGAAGAAAAGCAGAGAGAAGCAGCAGCCCTCCCAGATTGTTGGGAGGGCTGCTTTGTCTGCGGCGGGGTGATCGTTTTTTCCGGTACATCCGTCCCGCGCCCCTTGGCTCCCTTGTGCAAAGGGAGCTGGCAGCCGTCAGGCTGACTGAGGGATTGATACGCGCATTCTTGCACTGCGGCCGGTATCTGCAGCCCCTCCGTCACGGCGCAGAGCGCCGTGCCACCTCCCCTTACACAGGGGAGGCATCGCCGAACGGCGATATTTTCTCCTTGCGGCCACAGTACCGTGTGGCGCTGCCTTCCCCTCAAAGGAGACGGCTTGAAAAGTGCGCAGCAAATCTCCCGCAAACGGAAAACGCCCCTGCCGGAACGGACAAACCGGCAGGGACGTTTCCATAGGAGAAATGGAGTTGGAAAAAGGAATTATCATGTTGCTTGGGGGAGAGATTGCGTGTCTTGTCAGCGGGCGGAGAGGTTCGTGTGCGGTCACGAAAATTCCCGCTTGCTATCTGACAGTGCCCATTATATAATGCCTTTATGGATAAGTAAAGCAAATATTTCTGATAGTTAGATTAGCGTTTCTTATTTGTGAGGTGCTTATGAACCGATACATTGCCTTTCTGAAGGTCTTTGAGCGCAACAGTTTTTCGGACGCGGCGCGCGATCTCGGCTACACGCAGTCGGCCGTCAGCCAGATGATCAAGTCGCTGGAGGAGGAGCTGGGCGTGACGCTGCTGGTGCGCTCGCGCTCGGGCGTGGCGCTCACCTACGAGGGCCGCCACCTGCTGCCGTACATCCGCGACACGGTCAACGCCTACCGCATGCTCCAGTCGCAGGCGGCGGGCTTCAGCGGGCTCGAGCAGGGCACGATCCGCCTCGGCACGTTCACGAGCGTGTCGAGCTTTCTGCTGCCGCCGGCCATGGAGCGCTTCCGGAACCAGCACAGCGGCATCCGCTTCGAGCTCTATCAGGGCCTGTATTACGAGATCGAGGACTGGGTGCGCGAGGGCGTGGTCGACTTCGGCTTCACGGACATGTCGCGCACGACGCCGTTTGCGTGCGAGCCGATCTACCGCGACACCATGCTCGCCGTCCTGCCCGAGGGCCACCCGCTGGGCGAGAACATCTTCATCCAGGTCGATGAGCTGGCGGCCGAGCCGTTCATCCTCCTCGAGGAGGGGCGCGGCGGCGGCTGCATCCGCGAGCTGCTTGCGCGCCACCCGCAGATCAACGTGCAGTACCGCGTGGCCGACGACTACACGATCCTGAACATGGTCGAGAGCCGGCTCGGCGTGTCCATCCTGCCGGAGGCCGTGCTGCGCCGCAGCGGCCAGCGGCTCACCGCGCGCAGACTTTCTCCGGAACTGCAGCGCACCATCGGCGTCATCTATAAGCAGAAGACCGGTTTGTCCACCGCCGGGCAGCTGTTTTTGAGCGAGCTCAAAGCGTCCAGGCCCGCGCTGCGCGGCTGAATCTGCCGCATTTGGGTGTTTACACCGTCGGGCGGTTGTGCTATCGTAGACCGGTACATTTCATGGCGCGCCGTGTCCGGGGGATACCTTATTTAAATATGGCGGACGCGGCGGAAGGAGCGGATCATTCATGAGCATGACAGGCGCCATCGTCAACGCGCTGGCCATCGTGGCCGGCGGTGCGGTCGGTCTGCTGTTTCGGCGGGGCATCCCCGAGCGCGTGAGCAAGACGGTCATGATCGGCCTCGGCCTCTGCGTGCTGTATATCGGCATCTCGGGCGCGTTTGCGTGCCAGAGCATCCTCATCGTCATCGTGTCCATGACGCTCGGCGCGGCCGTGGGCGCGCTGCTGAACATCGACGGGGCGATCCACCGCCTCGGCACCTGGGTCGAGACGCACGTTCACCGGCACGAGGGCGGCCCGTCGCTGGCCGAGGGTTTCGTCACAGCGAGCCTGCTGTGCTGCGTGGGCGCCATGGCGGTCAACGGCTCACTCGACGCCGGCATCCGCGGCGACAACAGCATCCTGCTCACCAAGTCGATGATCGACCTCGTCTTCTGCGCCATGCTGGCCACGACGCTCGGCGCGGGCGTCATGCTCGCGGGCGCGGCGGTGTTCGTGGTCGAGGGGGCGCTCACACTGCTGGCCGGGGCCATCGCGCCGCTGCTCTCGGAGGCGACGGTCGCGGACCTCACGTGCGCGGGGTCGCTGCTCGTGGCGGCCATCGGCCTCAACCAGACCGGCGCCACAAAGATCAAGGTGGCGGACTATCTGCCGGCGCTGCTGTTCGTGCCGCTCATCCGCTGGCTGGTCGGCCTGCCGGTCTGGCAGCAGATCGCCGCGTGGTTTTGAGCGATACTATTTAAATATAGAAAAAGCACCCCGCCGTCCGTGAACCGAACCAGTAAAAACGGACAATAGACAAAACACCCCCTATGTAGGAAAATAAAAGAACTACATAGGGGGTATTGCTATGCCAAGAAAATATG
>ONIG01000034.1 GCA_900317855.1 uncultured Eubacteriales bacterium
TCTTCCGCTGTTAACCTTTTCTTTCTTGCCATAAGAATGCTCCCTCCATGATGACAGTGCTTTTGTTATTTCACTGTCTCTCATAGAGGGAGCATATCATCGCCATATCGGGCTTCTTCGTATTTCATTCCCACGTCTTCCACACATCCGGGCAATAGCCGACGGTGGCCTGCCTGCCGTTGCGGACGATGGGCGTTTGCAGCAGGGACGGATCCTCGAGCAGCCGCTCGATCTTGTCCTGCTCATAGGCCAGATGCTGCACAAGTGCGTAATCTGCCGCCTTGGGATTGAGCATGGCGTCAAGCCCGACGGCGTTTTTTACGCTCGTCAGCTCGCCGCGGCTCATACCGTAGCGCAGCAGGTCAATGGCCTGATACGGGATGCGGCGCTCCTTAAAATAGCGCTCGGCCTTTTTCGTGTCGAAGCATTTGGATTTGCCCCAGATCTGGATCTTCATGACGCACTCCCCTGCTCAGACTTCGATGATCACGGGCAGCACCATCGGACTGCGGCGCGTGGTCTTATACAGATAGCCGCTGATGTTTGACTTCACGCGGCCCTTGATAGTTGCCCAGTCGTGCTGTTTCTGCCGCTCGCAGCTGGCAAGGCTCTCGTTGACAACGCGCTTGAGCTCGCCCATGAGCGCCTCCGCCTCTTTGACGTATACAAAGCCGCGGGTAATGATCTCGGGATCGGCGACCGGCTTGCCGTTTTCGGACGAGAGCGTGATGATGGCCATCACGATGCCGTCCTCGGCCAGATGGCGGCGGTCGCGCAGCACGGCGCTGCCGACGTCGCCGATGCCGGTGCCGTCGATATACACGTCGCCCGCCGGGACATTGCTCGTCGCGCGCATGCTGCGCTTGGTGATCTCGATCACTTCACCGTTTTTCGCCACGAGCACGTTTTTCGGCTCCACGCCCATGAGCTTGCCGATCTCGGCGTGCTTGCACAGCATCCGGTATTCGCCGTGCACAGGGATGAAGTAGTGCGGCTTTGTCAGTGCGAGCATCATCTTCAGCTCCTCCTGGCACGCATGGCCGGAGACGTGCAGCGGCGTGTTGCGGTCATAGATGACCTCCGCGCCCTTCTGGAACAGCTCGTCAATGACGCGGCTGATCGTGATCTCATTGCCCGGAATGGCCGAGGCAGAGATGATGATGCGGTCGCCAGCGTCGATCGTGACCTGCTTATGCTCCGAAAATGCCATACGGTGCAGTGCGGACATAGGTTCGCCCTGACTGCCGGTGCAGACAATGACGGTCTTGCTGCGCGGCAGGCTGCCGATCTGCGACATGTCCATCATGACGCCGTCCGGGATATCCACGTAGCCGAGCTCCGTCGCCACGCGCATGATATTTTCCATGCTGCGGCCGGTGATGCCGACCTTGCGCTTATACTTTGCCGCCACGTTGATGATCTGCTGCAGGCGGTGGACATTGGACGCGAACGTCGTGACGATGATGCGCTTATTGCAGTCTTTAAATAGTTCGTCAAAGCAGTCGATCACACGCGCCTCCGAAGCACAGTAGCCGGGGCGCTCCACGTTCGTGGAGTCCGACAGCAGCGCGAGCACACCCTCGTTGCCGAGCTGGCCAAGACGCGGCAGATCGATCATGCCGCCCTGAATGGGCGTGAGGTCGATCTTAAAGTCGCCCGTGTGGATGACGGTGCCGATCGGCGTCTTGATCGCCAGCGCGACGGAGTCGGCAATGCTGTGATTCGTGTGGATGAACTCGATCTCAAAGCAGCCGAGCTTGAACTTATCACCCGGCTTTTTCGTGAAGATCTGCGTGTGATAGAGCAGGTCGTGCTCTTCGAGCTTGAGCTCAATGATCGCCGCCGTCAGCGGGGTCGCGTAGATCGGCATGTCAAGCTGCTTGAGCACGTACGGGATCGCACCGATATGGTCCTCGTGCCCGTGCGTGATGACCATGCCGCGGATGCGGTTTTTGTTTGCCTTCAGATAGCTGATGTCCGGGATGACCATGTCGACGCCATAGAGGTCCTGATCCGGAAAGCCCATGCCGCAGTCGGCAAGGAACATGTCTTTGCCATACTCATAGACGGTGAGGTTCTTGCCGATCTCACCGAGCCCGCCGAGCGGGATGATTTTCAGTTTAGATGCCATTCGTAACTCCTTTACGTTCGCTTTCGGGCAGACCACTCCCCCGGAAGCAGGTTGATGTTTCGAAAAATATGTACGAAATGCGTTGCCTGCGGCGGCGGATGACCAGAGTATCCCCAGAAATCCGAGCCGTCAAACCTGTTACATTTCCATTCGGCCGGCCAGCGCCCGCAGGAGCGTGGCATCGTCCGCATATTCCAGATTGGAACCGACCGGAATGCCGTAAGCCAGACGCGTAATCTTCACGTCAAACGGCTTGAGCAGGCGCGCGATGTACATCGCAGTCGCCTCGCCCTCCGTGTCGGGGTTGGTGGCCATGATGACCTCCGTGATCCCGCCGGCAGCCACACGCTTGACCAGCTCCTGGATCCGGATATCATCCGGGCCGATGTGATTCATCGGCGACAGCACACCGTGCAGGACGTGATAGACGCCGTTATACTCGCGGCTGCGCTCAAACGAGAGCACATCGCGCGGCTGCGCCACGACGCAGATGGTGCTCTGATCGCGCTTCGGAGATGCGCAGATGGTGCACGTCTCCTGATCGGTGAGATTCTGGCAGATGCTGCAGCAGTGAATGTTTTTCTTTGCATCCACAATGGCGGCTGCAAACTTCAGCGCCTCATCTTCCGGGAGGGACAGAACATGAAACGCCAGCCGCTGTGCGCTCTTGCGCCCGACACCGGGCAGCGCGGCGAACTGGTCAATGAGGTTTTCAAGTGCATTCGGGAAAAAAGACATGGTACTACCGTCCTGAATCAAGCATTGCGGATGGCGGCGATGGCGGCCGCACGGTCACTCTGGCGGAATACGGCGCTGCCGGCCACAAGCACGTTGGCGCCTGCCTGCTTTACGAGCGGGGATGTCTCCGGGTCGATGCCGCCGTCCACCTCCAGCTCGCACGCAGGATTGACCTGCTCAATCCGCTCATGCAGCTGCGCGATCTTCGGCAGCTGATCGGCCATGAAGCGCTGGCCGCCAAAGCCGGGCTCCACCGTCATGACGAGCGCCAGATCCAGCAGCTGCAGATACGGGATGAACACGCTCTCCGGCGTCTTCGGCTTAATGGCAAGGCCGACCTTTTTGCCGTGCGCCTTCACGTCCTCAATCGCGGCGAAAATGTCCTGCGGCTCGTCTGCCTCGACATGGAACACAACAAGATCTGCTCCGGCATCGCAAAATTCGCCGACGTAGCGATGCGGGCGATCGATCATTAGATGCACATCCAGAAACATCTGCGTATGCTTGCGCACGGACTTCACGACCGGAATGCCGATCGAGATATTCGGCACAAAAATACCGTCCATCACGTCAATATGGACGTAGTCCGCATTGCCGGCCTCGATCTGACGGATGTCATCCCCCAGCGTGCAGAAGTCCGCCGAGAGAATGGAAGGTGCAATTCTCGTCATGGATGTCACTCCAATCTATGATATCCGGCGCACCGGACACAATCCACATTCTATAACTAAGTTATTATACACCTGTTACGGATATCCTGCAAGTGCTGGGGCAAAAAATCGCCGCTTGACGAACGCCGTCACCTGCGCTATCATGTGCTTCAGATACTTCAAAGAACAGGAGCGAATCAAATGTCTATCGAAGCAGGAAGAGCGTATTTCCGTCAGTTTGGCATGGAAGATCGTGTGCAGGAATTCACGGTCTCGAGCGCGACTGTCGATCTGGCCGCCAAGGCCCTTGGCGTTGAGGGCGCGCGGATCGCAAAGACGCTGTCGTTCAAGACGGCGGACGGCTGCATGCTGATCCTTGCCGCCGGAGATGCGCGCATTGATAACCATAAATTCAAGGAAAAGTTCCACATGAAGGCCAAGATGCTCTCTTCCGACGAGGTGCTGGAGCTGGTTGGTCACCCGGTCGGCGGCGTGTGTCCGTTCGGCTGCAAGGAGGGCATTCCGGTGTATCTGGACGTGTCGCTGCAGCGGTTTGAGACGGTGTTCCCCGCTGTCGGCAGCCCGTCGAGCGCGATCGAGCTGAACCTGGACGAGCTCTATAAATACTCCAATGCCCTCGAGTGGATCGACGTCTGCAAGCTCCCGGCCCCGGCCGAGGCGTGAGCAGAACGTAAAAAAGCCTGACGAACGATGGTTCGTCAGGCTTTTTTCTTTACAGGGTATTACGCCAGCAGCTTGGTCATGCTCTTGAGGCTGATGACCAGCGTAGAGGCGTTGTGCAGCAGCGCCGAGGTCGCAGGAGGCAGAACGCCGGCCACGCCCAGGCAGATCAGCAGGAAGTTAAAGCTGATGATCTTGCGGTAGTTGCTGTGGATGCGCTCCATGAGCGCATCGCTCAGAAGTTTGAGCGTCAGCAGTGCGTACAGATCGTCGGAGCTGACCGTGATATCGGCCACTTCACGTGCGATGGCTGCACCGTCACTGATGGCGATGCCGGCATCTGCCTCGGAGAGCGCCGGGGAATCGTTCACACCGTCGTCGAGCATGATGACTCTGCGCCCGGCCGCGTGCTCCGCCTGAATAAAGGCTGCCTTATCCTCGGGGAGCACTTGGCGAAATAGGCATCCACACCAACCGCCTCCGCAACTGCGCGGGCAGTCTTTTCGTTATCGCCGGTCATCATGACCAGGTTGGACACGCCGAGCTCTCGCAGACCGCGAATGACCTCTGCCGCCTCCGGCCGCAGCGGATCCTCAATGCAGATGACCGCCGCCAGCACACCGGAAACAGCAAGGTACAGGTGCGAATACGTATCCGGCAGGGCGTCAAATTTGGCCTGCTCCCCTGCCGGGATGACGCAGTGCTCATCGTCAAAGGCAAAGTGATGGCTGCCGATGACGACCTTCTGCCCGTTGACACTGCTGGAAATGCCGTGCGCAACGAGATACTCCACGCGCGAATGACGCTCCTCGTGGCGCAGGCCGCGGCGCGCCGCCTCCGCGACGACCGCTTTGGCCATAGAGTGCGGATAATGCTCCTCCAGGCAGGCGGCCAGACGCAGCATATCCGCCTCGTCGTTGCCGCCGAAGGTCACGACCTGCGCAACTTTCGGTTCGGCGCGCGTCAGCGTGCCGGTCTTGTCAAAGACGATCGTGCTCGCCTCGGACACAGCCTCAAGGAACCGCCCACCCTTGACGGACAGATGGTGATCGCTGGCCTCTTTCATGGCGGAGAGCACGGCGATCGGCATCGAGAGCTTGAGTGCGCAGGAGAAGTCGACCATCAGCACTGCCAGCGCTTTGGTCATGTTCCCTGTCAGGAGCCAAACCAGCGCCGTTGCGCCCAGGCTGTACGGAACGAGCTGGTCCGCAAGGTGCGACGCGTGGTCCTCCGTTGCGGACTTGAGCTTTTCCGACTCCTCGATCATGCGGATGATGCGGTCGTAGCGGCCGCTGCCGGCGCCCTTTTCCACGCAGATGGTGCAGTCGCCCTCTTCGACGACGGTACCGGCGTAGACATAGCCGCCTTCCGTTCTGCGGACTGCCAGCGGCTCGCCCGTGATGGACGCCTGATTGACCATCGCCTCACCGGCGACGACTTTGCCGTCAAGCGGGATCACATTACCGGTATGGATCACAATCCGGTCACCGACCTGAACGTCCGCCACAGGCACAAGCACGGAGCCTGCGTCTGTCTCTTTCCAGACCTTGTCCACATTCAGGGACATGGTCTGTGCGAGATCCGCAACGGACTTTTTATGCGTCCACTCGTCGAGAATGTCACCGATGCCCAGCAGGAACATGATGGAGCTTGCCGTCTTGAAGTCCTTGCGCAGCATCGAGACCGAGATTGCCATTGCATCCAGCACCGGTACCTGTACCTTCTTGTGTATCAGACAGTTGAGTCCGGCCTTGATATACGGCACAGAACGCGCGACCGTGATCAGCGTGCGTACAGAGCTCGGGATGAACAGCTGTTTGATACCGCGCCAGCACAGCGACGTGACCAGCTTGTCCTCAAACTCGCGGCTCATGGCGCGGCTGCTGTGCTCCGGCGCGAGTGCCTGCTCATTGGCATAGGCAAAGGACGAGAGCGCTTTTGTAACCGCTTCCCGCGGCCCGTCATAACAGATCACAGCGTCACCGGTGCGGTCATAGACCGTCGCTTTCGTCACGCCCGGGGTCTGATTCAGGTATGCTTCCAGAATGTCCGCCTGCTGCAGCGACATGGCACCCTGCATTGTATGCACGCGCATACGGCCTCGGATTTCATGCAGGATTGTGCATTTCATACTTACTCAGCCTTCTCTGCCGTGTCCTCAATGACCTCGGCCTGCTCGGCCGCGCGCTTTTCGTTGAACGCCTTGGTGCCAGCCAGAACGTCACCCGCGATCTCCTTGATGTTCGTCACAACTGCCATGACGTCCTCCTTCTCGCGCAGCGCGGCTGCCGTCGTATACACATACACCTTCTGGGCATCTTTGCTTGCGAGAATCTTCGCGCCGACCGTTGCAAACAGTGCGCCGCCAACAAATGCTCCCAATTTTTCCATGCTCATAATGATTACCTCCGTGTTTTTTTATCCGCATGACTGCGGTCGGGTTAGCTGACTCGAATTTAAATTAGATATCACTAACCACCAACTTGAAGTTATGCCACTCAAACCGACTTTTTTCAAGCGCTGGAATGAAAATTTATACATTTCGGCAACGTCAACAAAAGCGCCCCGCCGAGAACGGCGGGGCGCGATCAATCTGTCGGATTTTCGGTTATTTCAGCAGTATCTTGCGGAAGTTCTTCTTGCCGCGCTTGAGCACAACGCCAGCTTTCAGCTCCGCTTCCGTGAAGGCCTTTGCAATGTCGGTGACCTTCTCATCATTGGCCACTACGCCGCCCTGCTGCACATTGCGTCGGGCGTCGGACTTGGACGCGCACAGGCCGCTCTTGACGAGCAGGCTGAGGATGTCTGTGCCGTCTTCGTCCGTGATCTCGACCGTCGGCACGCCTTCGCCGGAACCGCCGAACACAGCCTTGGCAGCCGCCTGCGCCTTGTCAGCCTCGGACTCGCCGTGGACCATCTTCGTGAGCTCATAGGCCAGGATCTCCTTGGCCTTATTGAGCTGCTCGCCCTGCCAGCCGTCCATCTTGTCGATCTCCTCGAGCGGGAGGAACGTCAGCATGCGGATGCACTTGAGCACGTCGGCGTCGTCGACGTTGCGCCAATACTGGTAAAATTCAAAGGGGCTGGTCTTGTTCGGATCGAGCCAGACGGCGCCTTTGGCGGTCTTGCCCATCTTCTTGCCCTCGGAGTTGAGCAGCAGCGTGATCGTCATGGCGTGGGCGTCCTTGCCGAGCTTGCGGCGGATGAGCTCCGTGCCGCCGAGCATGTTCGACCACTGGTCGTTGCCGCCGAACTGCATGTTGCAGCCATAGTGCTGGAACATGTAGTAGAAATCATAGCTCTGCATGATCATATAGTTGAACTCGAGGAAGCTCAGGCCCTTTTCCATGCGTTGCTTGTAGCACTCGGCACGCAGCATGTTGTTCACGGAGAAGCACGCGCCCACTTCGCGCAGGAGCTCAATGTAGTTGAGCGGCTTGAGCCACTCGGAGTTATAGAGCATGAGCGCCTTGCCGTCCGAGAAGTCGATGAAGCGCTCCATCTGGCGCTTGAAGCACTCGGCATTGTGCTTGATGGTTTCCTCGGTGAGCATCTGGCGCATATCCGTACGGCCGGAGGGATCGCCGATGAGGGTCGTACCGTCACCGATGAGGGCGATGGGCTTGTTGCCCGCCATCTGCAGGCGCTTCATCAGGCACAGGGCCATGAAGTGGCCGACGTGCAGCGAATCTGCCGTGCAGTCAAAGCCAATGTAAAACGTGGCTTTGCCGTTGTTGATCATGTTTTTGATCTCGTCCTCGTTCGTCACCTGCGCGATCAGGCCGCGGGCGATCAGTTCATCATACAGTGTCATCGTTTTCTCTCCTTTGCGTTATTCTTTGACTTTATTTTCAGCGAGAATTTCTTCAGCGCGCTGCGCGCCCCAGGCAATCATGTGGGCACAGTGGCCCTTGCCGCCGTTTTTCGCCACGAGTTCCTGGCAGCGCAGGCAGCCGAATTCGGCACGGAAGCTCTGCGTCATCTGCTTCGTCATGGCCGTAGCCGCGGCCTGGTCGGCTGCAAGGCCGAACGCCATCACGGCACCGGTGATGCTGCCGCAGATCTCCCCGCAGCGCACACCGCCGCCAAAACCGGCCGCGATGCGCTTAGCTGTGTTTTCGTCCAGACCGGTCTCCTCCTGCAGCGCGGCGAGCACGCTCTGCGCGCAGTTATAGCCCTGATCGTGATATGCAATGGCGGATTCCTGAATACTCATGGTTCTCCCTCACCTTTCTTGCGTGATTGTTTATAGGCTGCGGCAGAGGCGAGCTGCTCAGCCGCACTGGCCAGTGTCAGGGGTGTGATATGGTCGCCGCCGTAAAGCCGCGCGATCTCGCGCTGACGGCCGTCACTGTCAAGCGGCTGCACCGTTGTGCGGGTGCGGCCGTCCTGCTCGCGTTTTTCGATCAGGTAATGCCGGTCGGCCATAGCCGCGATCTGCGGCAGGTGCGTGATGCAGATGACCTGCTTGGTCACGGACAGTTTGCTGAGCTTCTCCCCCACGCGCTGCGCGGCCACGCCGGAGACACCGGCGTCCACCTCGTCAAAGACCATGGAGGGCACGTCGTCGCGCTCGGCAAAGACGTTTTTGAGCGCCAGCATGATGCGCGACAGCTCGCCGCCGGATGCGATCTTACTGATGCGGCCGAGCGCCTCGCCGGTGTTCGCCGAGATCAGGAAACGCACATTGTCTGCCCCGGAGGCCTGAAAGCCGGGATCGCCGCCGAGCGGTGTGATCTCCACGTGAAAACGCACCGACGGCATGGACAGCTCGCGCAGTTCGCGCTCGACCTGCTGCTCGAGTGCCGCTGCGGCAGTCTGGCGCGCCTGCGTCAATTTCGCTGCCGCTGCGCGCGTCTGTTCGGCCTGCTTTTGAATCAGTGATTCGAGCTTCTGCAGCCGGTCGCCGGCATATTCGATCTGATCGAGCCGGTTCTGGGCCGCCTCGAGC
The DNA here is from genome assembly GCA_900317855.1 of uncultured Eubacteriales bacterium. GTDB lineage: Bacteria > Bacillota > Clostridia > Oscillospirales > Oscillospiraceae > CAG-103. Next base: position 9,152 of record ONIG01000034.1, read on the forward strand.
GTATCGATCAGCCCCGCCTCGTCCGTATTGTATTTCCGCTCCAGCCGCCGCAGCAGCGACAGGCGCGTTTCAATGCGGTCAAACTCCTCGTCGGAAAAGTCCAGCCCGTCGCGGAAGTCACGCAGCGTCTCCGCCGCGTCCTGCAGCGTGAACACCGCGCCCTTGACCGCTTCCGGCAGACTCACGAGCTCGCTCGCGTAGTTCGCGGCCCGCTCGATCTCCGACAGGGCCTCACCCGCCAGCGCGGATGCGGAATCGTCCCGACCGGCGAGCAAATCATACGCCTGATCGACTGCCTCCGAAAGCTTTTCAAAGTTGCGCAGCAGGTCGCTGCGCTCGGTGAGCTCCGCCTCTTCCCCGGCCTTGAGCTCCGCGCGCTCCAACTCTTCGATCTGGCGGCGGAGACTTTCGGTCAGCAGTTCTTTTTCATTTTCATAAGTCGAGAGCGTATCACGCTCCTTGCACAGCGCCTGATAGGCCTGGTACTGCTCGCGATAGCGCGCGAGCTCCGGCTCTAACTGGCCAAATCGGTCCAGATTGCGCAGGTGCTCCCGCTCATCGAGCAGGTGCTGGCCGTCGTTCTGGCCGTGGATGTCGAGCAGCAGCGCGCCCAGCGTGCGCAGCTGCGCCGTTGTGACCGGGACGCCGCAGACGCGACAGGACGTCTTGCCCTCTGCCGTGATCTGGCGGCGGATGATGAGCTCATCGTCGCACTCGATCTCGTTTTCTTCGCACCAGGCTTGGCACGGATCGGAATCGAACGTTGCGCAGACGACAGCCTTCTCCGCGCCGGTGCGCACCAGTTCGCGCGAGGCACGCGCGCCGAGGATCGCGTGCATGGCGTCCACAAGGATGGATTTGCCCGCACCGGTCTCGCCGGTCATGATGTTCAGGCCGGGGCCGAGTTCCAGATCGGCCCGCTCGATGACCGCGACGTTTTCAATATGCAATTCTCGCAGCAAAGCGCTTCACCTCCTGCGGTGTCGTCAAAGCAGCTTTTCGATCTCGTGGAAAAACTCATCGGCGGACGTGTTGTCCTTCATGAGCAGAAATGCCGTGTCGTCGCCCGCCAGCGTGCCGACGAGCGTATCGATGCGCATACTGTCGAGCGCGGAGCACGCGGCCGAGGCAAGGCCCGGCAGCGTCTTGATGACAATGATGTTCTGCGCCTCGGCGTAAGATGTTACGCACTCCCGGAAAATTTTCTTCAGGCGCTCATCGTAGCCGGGAAATTCGTCCGCCGCGGGTGCGGCGTAGCGGTATTTCCCGCTCGGCGAGAGCGTTTTCGTCAGGTGCAGCTCCTTAATGTCGCGTGACAGCGTCGCCTGCGTACTCGGAACGCCGCGCTGTGCCAGCACATCCATGAGCTGGTTTTGCGTCTCGATCTCCTGCTCTGCAATGATCTGCAAAATGATGTTTTGTCTGGTGGATTTCACGTCGTCCCTCCTCATAGTCTGTCTGTCAGCTTGCCAAAGGCCGTTTCATAAAAGCTGCGGATGCCGGTATCGGCCAGCAGCGTATAATTGTCCGATCTGCGGATGCGGATCTGATCGCCGCGGATGAGCGCGATGCTGTCCCCTCCGTCCGCCACGAGAATGGCCGGCCGGTCATGGATCCGCTCCGGCACGATCGTGATCTGCCGCCCGGGCGCAAGCACAAAGGACTTTCCGGCCAGACTGTGCGCGCAGATGGGCGTCATGATGATGTTTTCATTTTCCGGCTCGACGAGCGGGCCGCCGGCCGACATGGAGTAGGCCGTGGAGCCGGTCGGCGTGGCGACGATGATGCCGTCGCCGTTGAAGCGCGTGATGGGCACGCCGTCGCCATAAGCGGTCACACCGATGCAGTCTACGTGCCCGCCGTGAATGACTACATCGTTGAGCACCGACTGTGTGCAGATGATCCGTTCATTGCGCACAAGCTCCACGTCAAGCATCATGCGCCGGCTGATCGTATATTTTCCGTCCGCGATCTCGAGCAGAATGTCCAGCTCATCGTCCTCCAGACCGGCCAGAAATCCCTTGCCGCCGAAATTCACACCGATGATCGGGATTGGGTGGTCACGCAGCGTGACCGCGACGTGCAGGATCGTCCCGTCGCCGCCCATGACGATGATGAGCGCGGCGTCCTGCGCCGCCTGCTCCAGTGGCTGCACCGGGATATTCTCCGGCAGATAGGCTTTCGGCGCAAACACCGGAGAGACGATGACCTGATGGCCGTGCTCCGTGAGCATCCGATAAACCGTCAGTGCCTTTTGCAGGCCGCTGTCCCGATACGGATTGGCTGCAATGACAATGTGTTTCATACGCTGCTCTCTTTTCCGTGGGCCAGCGCACCGTGCGACTGCTCCACAATGGCTGCCGGATCCAGCTCAGGCGCGGGGTGCGCCCCCTTGCGCAGGTAGCCAAGGTACTCAATGTTGCCCTCTGGGCCCTTGATGGGCGAATAGTCCAGCCCCATGACGGTAAAGCCCGCGCCGGGCACAAAGTCCAGGAAGCTCTCGAGCACCTCCAGATGCACCTTCGGATCCCGGACGACGCCTTTTTTACCGACCTCTTCGCGCCCGGCCTCAAACTGCGGCTTGATGAGGCAGACGACGGCCGCGTCATCCTTCAGCAGCGGACAGACCGCCGGCAGGATGAGCTTGACGGAGATGAACGACAGATCCATGACCGCGAGATCCAGCGGCTCCGGGATCTGCTCGGTCGTAATATAGCGCACGTTCGTGCGTTCCATGGAGATCACGCGCGGATCGTTGCGCAGGCTCCATGCCAGTTGACCGTAACCGACATCGACGGCGTAGACCTTTGCCGCGCCGTTTTGCAGCAGCACATCCGTGAAGCCGCCGGTCGAGGCGCCGCAGTCGATGCACGTGAGACCTGTGGGATCGACCGGAAATACCTTGAGGGCTTTTTCCAATTTGAAACCGCCGCGGCTGACATAGGGCAGCGTGTTGCCGCGCACCTCGATCTTCACATCGGGAGCGACCTGTGCGCCGGGCTTGTCCGCGCGCTGACCGTTGACATAGACCACGCCGCTCATGATGATCGCTTTTGCGCGCTCGCGGCTCTCGCTCAGGCCCTGATCGAAGACAAGCTGATCGAGTCGTACTTTCTTCATGCGCCGTTCCCCTCTCTCTCGCCGGAGCGCATCGCCCGCGCGGCGGCGACGATTGCCCGTGCGTCCAGACCGTATGCCGCTTTGAGCACATCCGGCGCGCCGTGCGGGATGATGCCGTTGCCGAGATTCAGCAACCGCGCAGCGTGCAGCGGGATGCCAGCCTGCTCTGCAGCCGAGAGCACCTGCTCGCCCACACAGTTTGCCGAGCAGACGTCCTCGACCGCCAGCAGTTGCCCCGTCTTGTGTAAGGACGCAAGTACCGGCGCCAATTCCAGCGGCGCGACCTGCGCGAGCTTGACAACTTCGGCCGAAATGCCCTGCTGCGCAAGCTGATCTGCCGCCTGCAGCACGTCGTTGATGACGATGCCATAGGTCAGGAGCGTCAGATCGCCGCCTTCCCGCAAAACTGTGACGGGCTCCGGATGACAGTCCCGATAAGCGCCCTCACCGCCGCGCGGATAGCGCACGGCGACCGGGCCGTCCAGCTCCAGCACTGCCTTGCGCAGCATTGCGCGCAGCTCGGTGAAGCTTGCCGGACAGAGGATGCGCATATACGGCACGGAGCTCAGATAGCTGATGTCAAAGCAGCCGTTGTGCGTATCGCCGTCGTTACCGACGATACCGGCGCGATCGACACCGAGCACCAGATGCAGTCGCTGCAGCGACGTATCGTGTATGAGCATGTCATACGCGCGCTGCAGGAAACTCGAGTAAATCGCCGCGACTGGCTTGAGCCCCTGCTTGGCCATGCCGCTGGCCATCGTGATCGCGTGCCCCTCTGCAATGCCGACATCATAGAGCCGGTCCGGGTGGCGCTCGGCAAAGGCCGTCAGGCCCGTGCCGGTCAGCATGGCCGCCGTGATGGCGACGACCGTCGGGTCTTCATCCGCCAGCTGAGAGAGTGTTTCACCAAATACGTGCGAAAAGTCCGGTTTGGACGCCGGCAGCGCGCCGGTCACGGGGTCGAACGAACTGACACCGTGATATTTTTCCGGCGCCTGCTCCGTATACGGGATACCCTTGCCCTTTTGCGTCACCACATGCAGCAGGACCGGCTGGCGCAGGTCACGCGCCCAGCGCAGCATTTTCTCCAGCTGCGGCTCATCGTGCCCGTCCACCGGGCCGATGTAGTAAAAGCCCATATCGTCGAACATGTTGTTTGGCAGGACGAGGTCTTTCACGCGTTCTTTCACATGGTGCAGTACCTTATACAGTCCGCGCGCCTTGCCGACGGTATTGCGGTAAAACTGCTTGAAGTGCAGATAACTTGGCTTCACGCGCTGCTTGGACAGCAGTGTTGCCATGCCGCCGACGTTTTTGTTGATGGACATGCCGTTGTCGTTGAGCACAATGACCATCGGCTCGCCGCTCTGCCCAGCGTCCGACAGGCCCTCGTATGCCAGACCGCCGGTCAAGGCACCGTCGCCGATGAGGGCGATGACGTCATAGTCTGCGCCTGTGAGCGTGCGCGCCCGGGCCATGCCCAGCGCGACGGAGATCGACGTGGAGGCGTGGCCGGCCACAAACGCATCGTGCGCGCTCTCATCCGGCTTCGGGAAGCCGGCGATGCCGCCGAACTGCCGCAGCGTTGAAAACGCTTCGCGCCGTCCGGTCAGGATCTTGTGCACATAGCTCTGATGACCGACGTCGAACACGAGCCGGTCTTTTTCGGTGTTAAATACACGGTCGATTGCGACCGTGAGCTCCACCGCGCCGAGATTGGACGCCAGATGCCCGCCTGTTTTCGCGAGATTTTCGACCAGAAAAGAACGAAGTTCCGCACACAGTGCCGGAATTTCTTCCGCCGACAGCGCCTTTAGGTCGGCCGGTGAATGGATACGCTCTAATATACTCAAAACAGGATACCTCACGCATAATAATACAAAGTATACTATAACAAAAAGTGCCGGACTTTACAAGAGTAAGCCGACACTTTTCGCAATTTCACCGGAAGTCCGGTAGTTTTATCGATTCAGTTTTTCCGGTCTGCCAGCGAGCGGGCGAGCTGCTGCAGGAAGGCGCTGTCTGTAAACGCGCCGCTTACGGCCGCCGCCGCTTCCTCGGACAGCTCATGCACATAGGCGCTGCAGCGTTCCAAACCATAGAGCGCCATGAAGGTGTTCTTCCCCTCGCGCGCATCCGAGCCGATGGGCTTGCCGAGCTCCGCCTCCGTGCTGATGACATCGAGCATGTCGTCGCGGATCTGGAATGCCAGGCCGAGTGCCCTGGCATACTGCGCCGCGGCCGCGCGCTGCTGCGTGTTTCCACCGCCGCAGGTCACGCCCATGAGGCAGGCGGCGTGGATCATCGCCGATGTCTTGCGGTCATTGATGTCCATCAATTCCTCTTTGGTGAGGACCTTGCCTTCGCCCTCCATATCGAGCTGCTGGCCGCCGCAGATGCCGTTTTCACCGGCAGCTTCGGCGAGCAGGCGCGCGCACTCGGCGCGCACATCCGCCGGCAGATCTGTCGAAAGGATCGTGCGGAATGCCTCCGCCTGCAGAGCGTCGCCCGCAAGCGTTGCCGTGCACTCACCGTAAACCATGTGGTTCGTCGGTTTGCCGCGGCGCAGATCGTCGTTATCCATACACGGCAGATCGTCGTGGATGAGCGAATAAGTATGCACCATCTCGACCGCGCAAGCGACCGGGAGCGCAGAGCACACGTCGCCGCCGCAGGCTGCGCAGAACGCGAGTACCAGCACCGGGCGCAGACGTTTGCCGCCGGCAGTCAGGCTGTAGTGCATTGCCTCCAGCAGACGGTGGTAAGACACGGTCGTGTCCGCAAAATAGGTATTGAGCGCCGCATCGGTGAGCGACTTATATTCCTGATACTGTGTCTGATAATCCATGCGTTATTCCTCGGTTTCAAACGGGAGCTCGACAGGCGCACCGTCGTTCCCTTTCTTGAGCTGCACGACCTTCTGCTCTGCCGTATCCAGCATTTCGTTGCAGGCCGCGAGCAGGTGTGATCCCTCCTCAAACAGCGCCAGCGACGCATCGAGCGGCACATCGCCCTTTTCCAGCTGCTTGACGATCTCATCCAGCCGCTGCATGGACGCTTCAAAGGTCAGTTTCTGTTTTGCCATGGGCATCCTCCCTGTTGTTCACGGTGCAGTGCAGCGCACCGTCCTGAAGCTGTACGTGGATCGGGTCGCCGGGCTGCGCCTGCGCCGCCGAGCGGAGCACTGCGCCATCGGCGTCCGTCGCCACGGCATACCCGCGGGCAAGCACCTTCAGCGGGCTCATCGCGTCCAGCGCCGCTGCGTACTGCGCAAAGTCATGTCTGCGCGCAGCGAGCCAGCGCTCCCCAGCCGCCGTCAGGCGGCTGCGGGTGTAATCCAGCTCCACGCGCCGGAGATCAAAATAAGCAGCCGGTGACTGCAGCACACGGCGGCCGGCCAGATTCTCCAGCGCGGCCCGGCGCTGTGTCATCTGCTTGCGCATCGCCTGCGCCATGCGGATGTCATATCCGCGCAGCGTTTCGCGGATATCCTCCGCATTCGGCACGGCCAGCTCCGCCGCGTTCGACGGCGTCGCGGCGCGCAGATCGGCCACGAAGTCCGAGATCGTCACGTCTGGTTCATGTCCGACGGCAGATATGACCGGGATGTCCGAATCATAGATCGCACGCGCGACCCGCTCGTCATTAAACGCCCACAGGTCCTCGATCGAACCGCCGCCGCGGCCAGTGATGATCAGGTCGCCAACCTGATAGCGATTGGCATACCGGATGGCGCCGGCGATCTCCGCCGGCGCCTCCGTCCCCTGCACGCGCACGGGCAGCAGCACAACCTCGCTTGCCGGCCAGCGCTTGCCGAGCACGCGGATGATATCGCGCACGGCCGCACCCGCCGACGACGTGATCACAGCGATCCGCTGTGGAAATGCCGGCAGCGGCTTTTTGTGTGCACGGTCAAACAGGCCCTCTTTCTGGAGCTGCTCCTTGAGCTGCTCATAAGCGGCATACAGGTCACCCACGCCGCCCGGGATGAGCCGCGTGCAGTAGAGTTGATACGCGCCGTCGCGCGGATAGACCGCGATGCGGCCGACCGCCGCGACACGCATGCCGCTCGCCGGGCGAAAGCGCAGCGACTGCGCGCTGCTGCGAAACATCACGCACCGCAGACTGCTCTCGGCGTCCTTGAGTGTGAAATAATGATGACCTGACGGGTAGACCTTATAGTTGGACAGCTCCCCCGTCACGCAGACGTTTCCAAGCAATGTATCCGCATCCAGCAGCTGCTTGATGTGGGCATTGAGCTCCGTTACGGTAAAGGATGTACGCGCCATGTCAGCCTTCGGCGCCATCTTCGGGTGCCGATTCCGACTCGGCGCCCCCCTCTTCGGAGGGTGCCTGCTCCGCTTCGGCTTCCGGCTCGACCTCGCTGCGCACGAAGCTGCCGAGCACGCCGTTGATAAACGCGACCGTCTCCGGCTCCTCGTAGCCCTTGGCCAGCTCCACCGCCTCGTTGATCGCAGCGGCGTTCGGCACGTCGTCCATATAGAGGATCTCGCACATGGCGCAGCGCATGATCGCCGCAGCAACACGGGAAATGCGCTCCAGCCGCCAGCCGCGGGCATACTTCTCGATCATGTGATTGAGCTCATACATATGGTCGTAGACCAGGCCTGTCAGGCGGCGGATATAGTCGAGCTGCTTCTCATCCGGATATTCCAGAAACAGTGGATCCTCCTCCGCCAGCGTCGCAAAGTATTCCCGGCTGAAGAAGGTGTCCGCCGTCTCGCGGGCGTCATCCCCAGCGAGCTGCGCGGCAAAGCTGAGCTGGATCGCGATCTCACGCGCAACTGTTCTTGTCATAGTGATTTCTCCTGCTTTTCTTTATTTGTCAAAAGCCACGCCGGACACGTGCACGTTCACAATAGGCTTGCCCATGCCGGTCATGGACTCGACCGCGCTCGTGACCGATTCCTGCACGGCCTTTGCGACCGCCACGACGCTGCAGCCGTAGCGCACCGTGATGATCGTATCGACCGTCATTGTGCCGTCGACGATCTGCACCTTGATGCCCTTGGCGGCAGACTTGATGCCGAGCAGCTCGGCCAGCTCCGTACCGGTAGAGGTCGCAACACCGGCGACGCCGTCTACTTCCGTGATCGCTGCGCGCACCATGGCGGCAACGACGTCCTCAGAGATATTGATGCTGCCCTTTTCATCCTGGCAAGTAATATAATTTTCCGGCATAGAAAAATACCTCCTGATAAAATTGTACAGTATAGTGTACCACGTGCAGTAGCAAAAAGAAAGAAAAATGTTTCCCGCGCAGCAAAAAGATGCACCCCGCGATCTTTGCAGGGTGCATCTCAGAAAAATCGTGTTACTTCTTCACGTTCTTGCAAAACTCCATCAGGATCGTCGCGACCTGCTCACGGGTCGCGCTTCCCTGCGGCTCGAGGAGGGTCTGGCCGCCGTTGCTCGCGCCGGAAATCAGGCCAAGTGCAACGGCATCCGCCAGCGCGTCCTTTGCCCATTCGGACACGCTGCCCGCGTCCGGGAAAACACTCAGGTCGGCAGGCGTCCACGTGCGCTCGAGCTTGAGCACCTTCGTCACATATTCCATGAGGATGACCGCGATCTGCTCGCGCGTCACCGGCCGGTCAGGCTCGAACGTCGTGGCGGACGTTCCGACCACAACACCCGTCTGATACGCCCAGAGGACTGCGTCCTTGTACCAGTTTTGCGTCAGGTCGGTAAACGGCATGGTTCCAGAAACTTTCGGCTCGCCCTCGAGGTTATAGAGGATCTGGACGATCTGCGCGCGCGTCGTCGTCATCTTCGGCGCGAACAGATTGCCGCCGACGCCG
>ONIG01000013.1 GCA_900317855.1 uncultured Eubacteriales bacterium
ATTTTCTTGGCATAGCAATACCCCCTATGTAGTTCTTTTATTTTCCTACATAGGGGGTGTTTTGTCTATTGTCCGTTTTTACTGGTTCGGTTCAGATCGCAGCGGGCGGTTGGTTTTTCTGTTTTGGGCCCGGCTCAGTACGCCACGCCCCAGTAGATCATGCACTTGGCGGGCTTGCCGCACACGGGGCACACGTCGTCGAGGTGCTCCTGCTCGAACGGGATGCAGCGGCTGGACATGCCGGCCTTGTCCTTCATCTCGAGCTCGCAGGCGAGGTCGCCGCACCACATGGTCTTGATGAAGCCGCCGTTTTTCTCCTGCAGCTCCTTGGCCTCGGCCAGCGAGTGCGCGGCATAGGTGTGCTCGTCGAGGTTGCGCTTGGCCTTGTCGAACAGGCCCTGCTGCACGGTCTCGAGCAGCTCGGGGATGCGCGCCTCGAGCTCGTCGAGCGCGACGGTGATCTTCTCACCGTTGTCGCGGCGGACGGCGACGCAGTGGCCGGCCTCGATGTCCTTCGGGCCGATCTCGACGCGCAGCGGCACGCCCTTCATCTCCCAGTTGGCAAACTTCCAGCCGGGGCTGTTGTCGCTGAAGTCGCCCTGCGCGCGCAGGCCGGCGGCCTTCAGGCGCGCGATGAGCTCCTCGGCCTTCTCGGTCACGCCGGGCTTGTGCGCCGCGATGGGCAGCACGATGACCTGGATCGGCGCGATGTGCGGCGGCAGGACAAGGCCGCTGTTGTCGCCGTGGGTCATGATCAGGCCGCCGATGACGCGCGTGGACAGGCCCCACGAGGTCTGGTGCGGATAGGCCTGCTGGTTGTTCTTGTCGGTGTAGGTGATGTCGAACGCGCGGGCAAACCCGTCGCCGAAGTAGTGGCTCGTGCCGGACTGGAGCGCCTTGTGGTCGTGCATCATGCACTCGATGGTGTAGGTGTTTTCGGCGCCGGCGAACTTCTCCTTGTCGGTCTTGTTGCCGCGGATGACGGGCATGGCCAGCTCCTGCTCGCAGGTCTCGGCATAAATTTCGAGCATCTGCAGCGTCTCCTTGCGGGCCTCGTCCTCGGTGGCGTGCAGGGTGTGGCCCTCCTGCCAGAGGAACTCACGTCCGCGCAGGAACGGACGGGTGGTCTTTTCCCAGCGCATGACGCTGCACCACTGGTTATACAGGCACGGCAGGTCGCGCCAGCTGTGCACGATGTGGCTCCAGTGCTGGCAGAAGAGCGTCTCGGACGTCGGGCGCACGCACAGGCGCTCCGGCAGCTCCTCGCTGCCGCCCATCGTGACCCACGCGCACTCGGGCGCGAAGCCCTCGACGTGGTCCTTCTCCTTCTGCAGCAGGCTCTCGGGGATCAGCATCGGCATGGCCACGTTCTGGTGACCGGTCGCCTTGAACTTGCCGTCGAGTATCTTCTGGATGTTCTCCCAGATGGCGTAGCCATACGGGCGCATGATGAACAGGCCCTTGACATCGGAATAGTCCACAAGCTCCGCCTTGATGCACACGTCGGTGAACCACTGGGCGAAGTCGACTTCCATATCGGTGATCTGCTCGACCTTCTTTTCTTTGGCCATAAGCGCAACACTCCTCTGTATGCCGCGCAGAGATCCCGCGCGGGCGTATTTCATAATGTATGGGGTAACTTATATAGTGTATAGAATCCGCCGCCGCTTGTCAAGCGCCAAGCAGCTCCTGCACCGCAAAAACACCGATCATGACGGCGATGAGAAAGTACATCACGACCGCGCCGACGGAGTGCCGCGCCGGCCGGCGGTCAAACAGCTGCCCCACACACCAGAACACGAGCAGCGCGGTGCCGATCCAGTAGACCGGGTTGAGCGCGATGGCCATGACCGTCACCTCGACGATCAGCAGTGCGAACACCGCGATCTGCCACGTGCGGATGCGCCGCGCGCGGCTGTTGCAGTAGATCTCGCGCCAGGCGTCGGAAAGCTCGCGGCGCTGGCGGCGGAAAAACGGCTCGCGCGGCTTTTTCGGCGCGGCCGCCTCGGCCGCAGTTTCGGCGGTTTCGGTCATGGTTTCGGCGGTCTCGGCTGCCGTTTCAGGCTCCGTCTCGGTGTAGGGGCGCTCTTGTTCCATGCGTTCCACTCCTTTCCGGTTTTTCGGAAAACCGGTCCTTTTTCCTCAGGATACCCCGCCGCGCAGCGCCTGTCAAGGGCCGGATCGCGGCCGAAAAGTGCATTTCGGGCTTGACCGCGCACCATTCGTGCAATATAATATGTAAATTAGAGATGCTATTTCAAGATGCAATCGAACCCCTTGGAGGTGACCATCTATCAACAGACAGAGTTACATGGCGGAGATCAGCAGCCTGCTCGGCCTGATCACCGACGACAATACCCGTCAGGCGCTCATCGCGCAGATGGAGAACATGTTTGACAACGCCCCCGATGAGGAGCGCCTCATTCAGGAGATCGGCAACCCGACGAAGGTGGCCGTCGCCCTCATCCGCTACGCCGACAGCGGCAAGATCACGCCGGCCGCCGCGCCCGTGGTCGCGCCCGAGCAGGTGCAGCCGAAGCGCGCGCCCCAGCCGCGCCCGCGTGCCGAGCAGTACCGTCCCATCGCGCCGCAGCCCGCCCCCCAGCCGGCCTATGCCGACCAGGCCGCCGAGGACACCTGCGACGAGCAGCCCGCCGCGCCCGTGCTCGACGGTCAGTTCTCGTTTGACGAGCAGCCCGAGGAAGGCTACTATGACGAGCAGCCCGCCGACGACGGCTACTATGACGAACAGCCCGACGACGGCTACTACGACGAGCAGCCCGCGGACGACGGCTATTACGACGAGCAGCCTGCCGACGACGGCTACTACGACGAGCAGGCCGCGGACGACGGCTACTACGACGAGCAGGCCGCGGACGACGGCTACTACGACGAACAGCCTGAGGGCAATTATGATGACCCGAACTACGCCACCGACGGCGAGGAAGGGTATTATGACGAGGCCTATTACGACGACAAACCGGCCTACAAGACGAACGTCTTTCTGGCGATCCTCTACACGCTCGGCGCGATCGTGGTCGGCGTGCCGGTGCTGGCCGTGCTGCTGGTGCTGGATCTGGCTGTGCTGGCCGTCGGCGCCGCGTGCGGCGCGGGCGGTGTGGGCCTGATCGCAACAGCCTTCATCGGCCTGCCCATGGTGGCGGATATGCTCATCCTGCTCGGCGGCGGCGCCGCCGTGATCGCCATCGCGCTCGTCGTGATCTGGCTGGCCATCTGGCTGTTCATCCGCATGGTCATCGGCTGGGTCCGGCTGCTCGTGCGCACGGGTAAGCGCTGGTGCAGAAAGGAGATCGCCGCATGAAAAAAGCCTGGAAAACCATCCTCATCATCGCCCTGTGCATCCTGATCGTCGGCGAGATCGTGCTCGGCGTCGGCCTTGCGACCGGCGGCAGCCCCGACCGCATCTGGGAGGCGGCGTATGAGCACTATGACATCGGCTCGATCTTCGCGTTCATCAAGTCCTCCGGCATCGCGGACCTGCTGGCGAGCATCGGCCTGTAAGAAAAGCAAAACATGAGGCGGCGAGCGTGGCTCGCCGCCTCATTTTGATCTGTTGGATCCGCAAAAAGCCTCGCAGAGTTTTCGCCCGCGGGCGCAAAGAAATTCCAATCATTTTCTCCGGCGATATGTGCGGCGGAGAAAATACCGCTCGTCTCACCGTCTCAGTTCATTTCATTTTAAAGAGCAGCACGCCGCCCGTCATCAGCGCAAGCCCCACCCACTTGCTCCAGCCGAAGGCGAGCTTTTCCGTGCCCATGATGCCGAAGGCGTCGATGGCCGCGGCCGTAGCCAGCTGCGCGATGAGGATCGTCGCCACGGCGAGCGTCGGGCCGAGTCTGCCCATGCCGAGCATGACCGTGACCGTGATGGCCAGCGCCAGCACACCGCCGAACCAGCAGTATTTCGGCGCGGCGCCCAGCGCGGCAAAGCTGCCCGTGCGCCAGAACACCAGCACCAGCAGCGACAGCACCGCCGCCACGCACTGCACGAAGGCGTTGGTCTCCATCGTGCCGATGTGCTCACCAAGGCGCGTGTTCATCACGCCCTGAATGCTCATCGCCGCCCCGGCGAGGATGCATGCGAGAAATCCACCCAAAATTCATCGGCTCCTTCCGAATAATCCTTGCACTGCCGCCCGGAATGTGTTACACTGTGTCGTGCGGGAAAACATTTGCCCGCAGCACGCGTACAAAGGAGGGCCCGCCCATGGCAGCAGGCAGCAAACCGAAATACTATCTCGTGGAGGCGAGCGTCCTGCCCGAGATCTTCGCCAAGGTGATCGAGGCCAAGGAACTGCTCGAGACCGGCCAGGTGCGCACGGTGGCGGACGCCGTGGCGCGCGTGGACATCAGCCGCAGCGCGTTTTATAAATACAAGGACTTCGTGTCCCCGTTTCAGGACATGTCGCGCGGCCATCTGGTGACGTTCAACCTCGAGCTGCTCGACCGGCAGGGCGTGCTGTCGTCCGTCCTCGCTATTTTTGCCGAAAACGGTGCAAATATACTCACCATCAACCAGAGCATCCCGACGAGCGGCGTCGCCCCGGTGACGATCACGGCTGCGACCGAGAACATGCAGACGACGATGGAGGCGTTCATGGCGGCGCTCAAGGCGGCCGACGGCATCATCCGCGTGCACCTCATGGCCGGCTGACCACGAAAAACAAAAGCATCCCCGGACCGAAATGGTCCGGGGATGCTTTTTTACCTGTTTTTCACTCGAGCAGCTGCGCGCGGCCGCCGTGCAGGCGGATCTTCCCGGCGCAAAAGCGCTTGACCGCCTCGGGCAGGAGCTTCCACTCCGCGTCGGTGAGCACGCGGCGCTTGAGCGTCGTGACATCGTCGTCCTCGAGCACGGGCACGGCCTTCTGCAGCAGCACCGGGCCGACGCCGCCGGTCTCGTCCACGAGGTACGCCGTCGCCCCCGTGACCTTCAGGCCGCGGGCGAGCACCGCCTCGTGCACCGCGTCGCCGCGCAGCGTCTCGAACGCCGGGACGAGCGACGGCTGCACCGCAATGACCCTGTTGCGAAAACTCTTTGCCGTCTCGCGGCCGACGCCGGGATAAAACCCCGCGTTGATCACCAGCTCGATATCCATGTCTTTGAGCTTGTTGCGGATGGCCATGTCGTACGACGTGTCGTTCGGAAACATGGCCGGCTCGACGACGACGGTCTCGATGCCGGCGTTGCGCGCGCGCTTGAGCGCGTAGGCGTTGGCGTCGGACGAGATGACGGCGACGAGCTGCAGCTCCGGGATCTCGCCGAAGAACACGGAGTCCAGCAGACTTTGCAATTTTGTTCCCTTGCCGGAAACCAGAACAGCGCTGCGGATCATATGCTCGCTTACTCCTTCCCCAGCAGCCGGGCGGCTGTGGCGCGGTTATTGTCCTCCTGCCGGTTGAGCAGTTCGGTGCGGCGGCGCAGCTCCTCGCCTCTGCCGGCGAGCGCGACGGCCGCATCGATCCGGTCGGACAGATCCTTTTCGTTGACCGCCTCGAACTGCATGTAGTTATTCTGCTCGACATAGTCGAGAAACGCCGTGACCTTCGGGTCGTAGGCGACGCCGATGAGCGGCACGCCCTGTCCGGCGGCAAAGATAAGCCCGTGCAGCCGCATGGACACGACGGCCGTCATGCGCGAGAGCACGCCGATCACCTCACCCGTGGACATCTGCTCGCTGAGCGTATAAAACGGGATGCTCAGATGCTCCGTGACGAGCTGGCTGGCCTCGCCGTCGGTGCGGAAATTGATGCTGAGGAACACCGGCGTCAGGTCGTATTTCAGATAGGCGTACACGGCGCCGGCGGCGAACACGGTGGCCTTTTCCTTGATGCCGGGCCACTTGCGCAGCACGAAGCCGATATACTTGCCCTCCGGATCCATATCATGCTCACGCAGAATGCGGTCGATGCGGCTGCGCTCTGCGGCCGGCAGCGTGAGCGCGGGGTCGGACGCGAGGATGACCTCCGGGACTGTGACGCCGAAGTCCGTGAGCGTCTCGCGGCTGTCCGGCTCACGGAGCGTGATCTTGTCGACACAGTCGTTGATGATGCGCGCGGCGAGCTGCCGGTCGCGCTCGTAGATGATGGGGCCGATGCCGCAGCCGTACATCTGCACCTTGCAGCCGCAGCGGTGCGCCAGGCGGATCGTACCGAGATAATACCATAAGCTCAGCCGGCTCGTGACGTCCTGCATGAGGCTGCCGCCGCCGCTGATGAACAGCTGGCTGCGGCGCAGGATGCGCCGGATGGCGGGAGCATGAAACCGGTTGCAGGCGTTGACGCCGTAAGTGCTGCGCGTGTCCTTCGGCCGGCGGGAGAGCACGGTCACGGGCATATGCGGGTCGATGCGGCGCATCTCGCCGATGATGGCCTGCAAAATGGCGTCGTCGCCGGTGTTGCCGAAGCCGTAGGCGCCGCAGATGAGCACGCCGTCGCGCACACCGTCGCGCCGGTTGCGCTCCATGCGGAAGACCGCGTGGTAGATCTCCAGCTGGCGCAGGCCGGTGGCCTCCTCGGAAAAGTCGGCCTTGCCGCGCCGGTAGAGCGCCTCGCCCATCTCGCGGCGGTAGTTTTCGTCGAGCGCGTAGCGCGCGAGATAGGCCGCGAGCATGCGCACGTCGCCGGGTTCGATGAGCAGACCGGTCACGCCGTGCTCGATGATGGCCGGCACGCCGCCGACGTTCGAGGCGACGGTGGCCAGATGCGCGCGCGCGCCCTCTGGCAGCGCATAGGGAAACGCCTCCGACACGGACGAGAGCGTGTTGATATCGAGCGCGCCGTAGAAGCTGTCGAGGTCGTTGACCCAGCCGAGGAAGAACACGCTGTCGGCCAGGTCCAGCTCCTTTGTGAGCGCCTCGAGCTTTTTGCGCTCCTTACCGTCGCCCGCGATGGCGAGGCGCAGCTGCGGGCATGCCTTTTTTGCCAGCGCCACCGCGCGCAGGAGCGTCGGGATATCCTTCACGGGATCGAGCCGGGCGGCAATGCCCGCGATGACGTCGCCCTCATGCACGGTATAGCCGAACTGCGCGAAATACGCCGCGCGGTCGGTCTTGGGCACGACGTGGGAAAAGTCGAGCCCGTTGTAGATGGAAAAGAGCCGGTTCGGCTCAAAGCCGCGGTCGATGAGCCGCTGGCGGATGGGGTCGGACACGCACACGCGGTAGTCGAGTTGGTGCAGGGCCCAGGTATTGAGCGTACCGTAGACGGCGCGGGCGAACGGCCGGCCGAGATAGTCGAGCCGGTAGTCGCTGTGCACGGTGCTGATGACCGGCACGTGTACGCTGGGCCGCAGCATGGCACCCATGACGTTGGCCATGGAGCCGTGGCAGTGCACGATGTCATACTCCCCGTCGCAGATGATCCTTTTGAGTGCGCCGAGGTTGGACGCGAAGCCCCCGTCGAGCACCATCGTCGGGATGCCGAGCGCGGCCGCGCCGTCGGCAAAATCACCGCTGCGGAAGCACACGAGCTGCACGTCGATGATCTGACCGAGATATTTCAGCAGGGAGTAAACATGCGTCCGGGCACCGCCGGTGTCGCCCCCGCTGATGAGGTGGATTACTTTCACTTTGCCCTCCAAAGCACTTGTGCGCGCCGCGAAAACACGGTATAATGCGCTCGTACAGGTGCTGACACATTCCCGCGCGAAATCAAAGCGCGGATTCAGATTATTATACTGTATGATTCCACTATGGTCAAGTTTTGGAGGCCCGCAATGACGAAAATTTATCTGATCCGGCACGCGGAAGCGGAGGGCAACCTCTACCGCCGCATCCAGGGGCACTGGGACGGGAGCATCACCCCGCTCGGCCTGCAGCAGATCGACGCGCTCGCGCAGCGGTTCCGCCGCGAGCACATTGACGCGCTCTACTGCAGCAACCTGTCACGCGCACGCGCAACGGCCGAGGCGATCACGCGCTATCATGACATTCCGGCCGTGGCCACGCCGCGCCTGGCGGAGATCTGCATGGGCGTGTGGGAGGGCCGCGCCTGGGGCGACGTGGAGCACGAATTCCCGGAGCAGATGCGCTATTTCAACACCGACCCCGACCGCTGGTCCGTGCCCGGGTGCGAGCCGATCCGCGACGTGCAAAAGCGCATGAAGCGCGCCATCTCCGACCTCGCCGCGCGGCACGACGGGCAGACCATCGCCCTCGTAAGCCACGGCATGGCCATCCGCGCCTATCTGTGCACGGTGCTGGGCATCCCGAACAGCGAGATGGCCACCCTGCCCTACGGCGACAACACGTCCGTGAGCCTGCTGCTCGTCGACGGGGAGCACACGACCGTGGAATATTATAACGACAACCGCCACCTCCCGCCTGCGCTGAGCACCTTCGGCCGCCAAACCTGGTGGCGCGGCAGCGGCAGCGGCGCGGAAAATCTGCGCTATGAGCCGCTGCGCTTCCCGCACGACGAGGCGTTTTACCTCCAGTGCTACCGGGACGCGTGGCGCAACGTGCACGACACGGACGAGGGCTTCGTGCCCGAGCTCTATGCCCGCAGCGCCGCCCGCCACGCGCAGGAGCACCCCGGCTCGGTCGTGCGCGTCCTGAGCGGGGACCGCGTGGTCGGCCTCGTCGAGCTCGACCCCGGGCGCGACGAGCAATCCGGCTGCGGCTGGATCAGCCTGCTGTACATGCTGCCGGAGTACCGCGGCCGCGGCTGGGCCATCCAGCTGCTGGGCTACGCGTTCTGGTTTTATGAAAATCACGACCGCACGGCCGTGCGCCTGCACGTGTCGGAAAACAATGCCCGGGCCATCACGTTCTACCAACGCAGCGGCTTCGTGCAGATCGGGCGCGACCCCGGCGTGCGCGCGCACCTGCTGCTCATGGGCCGGCTCATCCACAGGACGGTGACGCATGGAACGGTGTGATTTCCTGCCCGTCTCCGCCGAGGAGATGCACGAGCGCGGCTGGTGGTGGTACGATGCGCTCGTCGTCGGCGGCGACGCATATGTCGATCACCCGAGCTTCGGCACGGCGGTCATCAGCCGCGTGCTCGAGGCCGAGGGCCTGCGCGTGGCCGTGCTCGCGCAGCCGGACTGGCACGACGCGGAGGCCTTCCGCGCCATGGGCCGGCCGCGGCTGGGCGTGTTCATCGGCGCGGGCAATCTCGACTCCATGGTCGCGCACTACACGGCGGCCAAGCGCCGCCGCAGCGAGGATTTTTACTCCCCCGGCAAGCGCACCGGCTGCCGGCCCGACCGCGCGGCCATCGTCTACTGCAACCGCGCGCGCGAAGCCTTCGGCCCCGACATGCCGATCATTCTCGGCTCGCTCGAGGCGAGCCTGCGTCGCTTCGCACACTACGACTACTGGGACGATTCCGTCCGCCGCGCCATCCTCTTCGACGCCCCGGCCGACCTGCTGGTCTACGGCATGGGCGAGGCAGCGACGATCGAGATCGCCCGCCGCCTGAAGAAAAAACAGTCTGTGCGCACGATGACGGACATCCCCGGCACGGGCTACATCACGCGTGACCCCTCCGTGTGCAAATTTGACCACATCACGCTCCCGTCGTTCGAGGACGTGCGCGACGATAAGCGCCTCTATGCCGAGGCCACGCGCACCGAGTACGCCGAGCACGACCCCATCCGCGGCCGCGCCATGATCCAGCCGTGCGAGGGGCGCTATCTGATCATCAACCCGCCCGCCATGCCGCTCGACACGAAGGAGCTCGACCGCGTGGCCGAGCTGCCCTATACACGCGAGTGGCACCCCATGTACGAGCCGCTCGGCGGCGTGCCCGCGATCGAGGAGGTGCGCTTCAGCGTGATCCACAACCGCGGCTGCTTCGGCGGGTGCAATTTCTGCGCGCTGGCGTTCCACCAGGGCCGCATGATCACGAGCCGCAGCCACGCGAGCGTCATCCGCGAGGTCGAGGCCATGACGCACCACCCGCTCTGGAAGGGGTACGTGTCCGATGTCGGCGGCCCGTCGGCAAACTTCCGCCACCCGTCGTGCCGCCAGCAGCTGGAGCGCGGCATGTGCCCGAACCGCCTGTGCCTCGCGCCGACGCCGTGCCCGAATATCGACGCCGACCACTCGGACTATCTCGCCCTGCTGCGCAAGCTGCGCCAGATCCCCGGCGTGAAGAAGGTGTTCGTGCGCAGCGGCATCCGCTATGACTACATGCTCTGCGACGATAACGACGCGTTCTTCCGCGAACTCGTGCGCTACCACATCTCCGGCCAGCTCAAGGTCGCGCCCGAGCACTGCATCGACACCGTGCTCGACTATATGGGCAAGCCCCACATCGGCACGTACGAGCGCTTCATGGACGAATACCGCCAGCTCAACCACAAGTATGATAAGGAACAGTACGTCGTGCCGTACCTCATGAGCTCGCACCCCGGCAGCACGCTCGCCGACGCCGTGGCCCTCGCGGAGTATCTCAACCGCCGCGGCCGCCAGCCCGAGCAGGTGCAGGATTTTTACCCCACCCCCGGCACGATCAGCACGTGCATGTACCACACCGGCATCGACCCGCGCACGATGCAGCCGGTCTACGTCGCCAAGACGCCGCATGAAAAGGACATGCAGCGCGCGCTGCTGCAGTGGCGTCGGCCGGACAAGCGCCGGCTCGTGATTCAGGCGCTGCACGAGGCCGGGCGCGAGGATCTGATCGGCTTCGGCAAAGACTGTCTCGTCCGCCCGATGGCCGACCGGCGCAAACCCGCCAAGCCCGCCGAACCCCAGCCGCCCCAGCGCAAATACGGCAAGGTCTACGGCGGCGGCAAAAAGCCCGCGTCCGCCCGCGCCGCGCAGAGCGGCAGGGCCGGAAAGCCCGGCAAATCCGGCAAGCCCGGCCAGGCCGGAAAATCCGCCAAGCCGGGCGCGCCCCGCTCCGGCGGCAGGGGCACGCAGCCCCCGCGCGGGAAAGGCGGCCGCCGATGAGCTATCTCTTCCTTTACCTCGCCGCCATCAACGTCATCGCCTTCGCCGCCATGGGCATCGACAAGGCGAAGGCCCGCGCAGGCAAGTGGCGCATCGCGGAGGGCACGCTCTTCGCCCTCGCCGCGCTCGGCGGGGCGCTCGGCGGCACGCTGGGCATGCGCGTGTTCCACCACAAGACGAAACACAAGGAATTTCGCTTCGGCTTTCCCGCGCTGCTGTGCCTGCAGTGCGCGGCCGTGGTGTATCTCATCTTACTTTGGAAGCAGGTGCTCTGATATGACTCCCACTCTACTCGCCTATCAAATCGACCCCGGAAAGCTCGGCAGAATGCAGGTCGTGTGCCTGCGGCTCGGCATCCGCGTGCAGGCGGTCGATCCGGCCGATTTCGGCCAGCCGGTCGGCGCGCTGGCCGGTGTGCTGCCGCGTGCGGCCGACGCCCCCGCCGCCCCGCTCCCGGGGGAGATGCTCGTCATGGCGCACTTCCGCCCCGGCATGCTCGAGGGGATGCTGCAGGGCTTTCGCGCCGCGCACATCCCGCCCGTCGCGCTCAAGGCCATGCTGACGGACACGAACGCCGCCTGGACGGCCCCCGCACTCTATGCCGAGATCGCCAAGGAGCACGCCGCCATGCACAGCGGCGGCCGCGCGCACAAGGCGTAAAAAAAATTTCGCGATTTACAGCAAAACACCGATTGACAAGCACCCGCGCCTGTACTATGCTATGGGCACGGGTGCGCACCTACCGGCAGTCAGGCGAGGAAAGTCTGACTGCTTTTGTATTTGCCGCCGACATTGCCAAGGGGTTCCCGCTATGAAACACAATCAGATCCGTCAAGTCGTTTTCCCGATCCTGGCCGCGCTCATCTGGGGCACTGCCTTCGTCGCGCAGGACGTCTGCGCCGACACGATCGGCACATTCACCTTCAACGCCGTGCGCTATTTCATCGCCGTACTCGCGCTGCTGGTGCTCATCGCAGTGCTGAATGCCACGCGCAAGGACCGCCCGCAGCCCACGGAGGCGGAAAAACGCGCCGGACGCAAACAGCTCTGGCTCGGCGGCTTTTGCTGCGGCACGGCGCTGGCCATCGCCTCGAACTTCCAGCAGGCCGGCATCGCCGCCGGGACGGATGCCGGAAAGGCGGGCTTTCTCACGGCGCTGTACGTGGTGCTCGTGCCGGTGTTCGGCCTGTTTTTCAAGCGCAAGGTCAGCCTGCCGGTGTGGGTCGCGGTCGCGCTGTCGGTCGTGTCTCTGTACCTGCTGTGCATCAAGGGCAGCTTCCGCCTCGCCGCGGGCGACCTGCTCGTGCTCGTGTGCGCGGTGTGCTTTGCCGTGCACATTCTGGTCATCGACCACTTCGGCGCAACGTGCGACGGGGTGAAGCTCAGCTGCGTGCAGTTTCTGTTCGCGGCGCTGTGGTCGGCCGTCTGCATCCCGTTTTTCGAGCATGTGGATGCCGCCGCTCTGCTCTCGTGCGCGCTGCCGCTGCTGTATGTGGGCGTATTCTCGTGCGGCGTGGGCTACACGCTGCAGATCCTCGCACAGAAGGACTCCAACCCCACGGTCGTCACCATCCTGCTGAGTCTCGAGAGCGTGTTCGCCGTCATCGCGGGCGCGATCATCCTGCACCAGAGCATGACCCCGCGCGAATACCTCGGCTGCGCACTGATGTTCCTCGCCGTCGTCCTCGCGCAGATCCCGCTGCCGGCCAAGACCGCCCGCGCGGAACAATAAGCAAAAACCCCGCCGGGCGGCGGGGTTTTTCCCATCCTGCCCACTTGTGCGCAAATGCCCCTTGCATTTTTGCCCAAATTGGGCTATAATTTCGTCAAGAAATTCACAGAAAATGAGTTCACAAGGAGGTCGATTCCCCATGAAACTGACACCCGAACAGCAGGCCGTGCTCGACGGCAGCAAGGGCGAAGTCATGGCCAAGGTCATGAAAACGCTCGTCATGTACGGCGACGCCTTCGGCGCGGAAAAGATGGTGCCCGTCACGAGCACCTACGGCCACACGGTCATCAGCTTCGGCATCAACGCCATGAAGCCGGTCTACGACCTGTATGACCAGCTGATCGAAGCCGGCGCGTTTTCCGAGCAGAAATTCACCGCCGACCCGCTCCCGCTCGACAAGAACGTCCCCTCGAACCCGCTGCAGGACCTGGTGTTCCACCAGTTCATGTATAAGCAGCAGGCGCGCTACGAGGCCCAGCTCAAAAAGCTCGGCATCCTCAGCGACAAGGACTACACCTGCACCTGCTACCTCGACGAGGTGGGCAACAAGCCCAAGCAGGGCGAGGTGCTCTCGTGGGCGGAGTCGTCCGCCGTGGTGTACGCCAACAGCGTGCTCGGCGCGCGCTGCAACCGCAACTCCGGCATGATCGAGCTCATGGGCTCCATCGCGGGCTGCGTGCCGTATTTCGGCTTCCTGACCGACGACGGACGCAAGGCTGACTGGATCGTCGAGGTGCGCACAACGAAAAAGCCCGAGCCGCAGCTGCTCGGCTCCGCCATCGGCATGAAGGTCATGGAAAAGGTGCCGTATGTCAAGGGGCTCGACCAGTGGATCGGCACGGAGATCAACGAGGACGCCATTGCGTATCTCAAGGACTTCGGCGCGGCCACCGCGTCCAACGGCGCCGTGGGCCTGTACCACATCGAGCACCTCACGCCCGAGGCCGTGCAGCAGGGCGAGGCACTCATCCGCGACGGTGCGCCGGTGTACGTCATCGACGACGCGGAGCTCCAGCGCGTGCGCGAGAGCTATCCGTGCGTGTGGAAGAACCTCAACGCCAAGCCGAAGCTGTGCTTCATGGGCTGCCCGCACATGACGCTCCACCAGCTCATCGACACGACCGAGCGCGTCGAGGCCAGCCTCCGGGCGCATGGCCAGCGCAAGGTCTGCATCCCGACGGTGTTCACCGCCGCACCCGGCGTCATCGAGGAATTTGAAAAGACAGAGTACGCACCCCGCCTGCGCAACACCGGCGTCGTGCTCAGCTACATCTGCCCGCTCATGTACATGAACAACCCGCTCAGCAAAGCCATGCCCGTCATCACCTCGTCGAACAAGCTGCGCACGTACACGACCGCGCGCTACTACACCGAGGAAGAGATCATCACCATGATTACGAAGGGGGCCAACTAATATGAAACAGTTTCAGGGTCGCGTCATCTGCCCCGGCACGTGCGAGGCGGAAGCCCTCGTGTCGCACGGCGGCTTCAACACGCTCGCCAGCTACCAGATGGCCTTGATGTTCCACGACAAGCAGGTCAAATGCGGCGACCAGAACAACCCCGACCTGTATAAAAAGCCGATGATCGGCAAGGCCCTGTGCCTGCCGGAGACGATCGGCTCGACCACCGGCGGCATGGTGCTCTACACGGCCTGCGCCTCCGGGCAGCAGCCGGCGTGCATGCTCTTTTCCAAGCACATCGACTCGCTGGCGGCCTCGGGCGCGATCCTCGCGTCCGTGTGGACGGACGCCGACATGCCGGTCATCGACTGCCTGGGCGACGAATTTCTCGCCGCCGTGCAGACGGGGCAGACCGTGCGCGTGCTCGACGGCGGCGTCGTCGAGGTGGCGTAACACTTTTGCAGAAATGAAACGGGGCTGACCGGCCGGTCAGCCCCGTTTTTGCACCATGCGTCGGAAGTCATTTCATCGAGGCGCAAATAATGCATCATTCCAAGATATCTGAGCCGCAGGGGAGCCCGAGGGGGCAAGGCCCGCTTCGGATGAGATCATGCATCGCCCCTGGCGATGCCTTCTCCTTGAGGAGAAGGCTTTCAACGCCCTTCAGCGCTGCCCCACCGCAGCCCGCGCATTGTCTTTTCCCGCCGCGCGTGCTACAATTTAGTATTCCCGTTTCGTCAGGAGGTGCCGCCATGCAGCCGCGATTCCGCCGCGCCGTCATTGCGCTCGATGCGCTGGGCCTTGCCGCGCTCGCGGCGCTGTTTGTGCTCTGGTGCGTGCGCACGCCGGGCCTGTCCGTTCCGGGCGGCATCGCCGCCGGGTGCAGCGCAGCGCTGTTCGCCGCCGTGGGGCTGCGGTTCGTGCCCGCGTGGGTGCGCTTCTGGCAGCGGGGGGACGCTGCGCCCGCCGCCGTCCCGGCTGCCGAGCCCGCGCACATGAGCGCGCGCATTTTCGCTGCGCTGCTCGCGCTCGATCTTGTCCTGCTCCTGCTCACATGGGGCATCCGCGCCCTCGCCGGTCAGAGCGAGACGCTCACGCAGGCGCTTGAATTCTGGCGCTGCACCGACAGCCGGCACTATCTCGACATCGCGCGCGACGGCTACATCGCCGCCGGCGACCCCGACCGCGTCGTGCAGCTCGTGTTTCTGCCGGGCTATCCGCTCGTGGTGCGCGCGGTGATGCGGCTCGTCCCGTCGGACATCTGCGCGGGGCTGCTCACATCGGCGCTGTGCTTCGCGGGCGCGGGGTGTGTGGTCTACCGGCTGCTGCGGCTCGACCTGCCGCACCGCGACGCCGTGCGCGCGCTGCGGTTTCTCGTGCTCGCGCCGGGGTGCTTTTTCTTCGCCGCGCCCATGAGCGAGAGCCTGTTTCTGCTGCTGACGGCTGCGGCGCTCTACCTTGCCCGCACGCGTCGGCCCATCCTCGGCGGGCTGTGCGGGGCAGGCGCTGCGTTCACGCGCTCGCTCGGGCTGCTGCTGTTCGTGCCGCTGCTGTGGGAACTCGTGCACGATGCCGTGCAGCGCCGCCGGGCGGACGCCCGGCAAGTCGTCGGCGCGCTGCTCGTGCCGCTCGGCTTCGCAGCGTATTGCTATATCAACTGGCGCGTGGCGGGAAACCCCTTTCAGTTTCTCATCTACCAGCGCGAGCACTGGAACCAGCGCACGGGCCTGTTTTTCAGCACCGCCGCGTACCAGACGGACTATTTTCTGCGCAGTCTGACCACCGGCGGCTGGCGCGACGCGCTCGGCCTCTGGCTGCCGAACCTGATCGCGTGCTTTGCTGCGCTCGGCCTGCTGGCCGCAGCCGCGCCGAAGCTGCGCGCGAGCCAGACGGCGTGGTTTCTCGCGTACTACATCGTCGCCGTCGGCGCGACGTGGCTGCTGAGCGCGCCGCGCTACCTGCTCGTGCTGCTGCCGGTGCCGCTGGCGCTGGCGCAGTGCACACGAAAGCCCGCCGCCGACCGTATCCTCACCGCCCTGAGCGCGCTCGCCTCGTTCGGCTATCTCATCGCCTTTATCCTGCGTTGGCAGGTGTGGTGAGCGGCATTGCCGGGCACTGTCCCTTTATTGGGACACAAGATATGTTACACTTTAGAAAACACACAAGGAGGCAATGTTATGCTGCACCTGCTCTATGGCCCTGCCGCCAGCGGCAAGACCGACCTGCTCATGGGGCGCATCCGCACGGCCGTTGCGGCGCGCACGCCGGGGCAGGTGCTGCTCGTGCCGGAGCAATACAGCCACGAGGCCGAGCGCGCGCTGTGCGCCGCCTGCGGCGACAGCCTGAGTCTGTACGCCGAGGTGCTGAGCTTCACGGGGCTGGCGCGCCGCGTCGCGGCCGAGACCGGCGCGGGCGAGGCGCCGCTGCTCGATCAGGGCGGGCGGCTGCTGTGCATGGCGCTGGCGCTGGGCCAGGTGGCGCCGCGGCTGCGGCTGTTCGGCGCGGCCGCCCGCCGGCCGCAGATGCAGCAGACGCTCCTCGGCGCGGTCGACGAGCTCAAGACCGCGCGCGTCACACCCGACGCGCTCGAAGCCACGGCCGCGCGCTGCCCCGGCTATCTGGGCGACAAGCTGCGCGACCTCGCGCTCGTGCTCGCGGCGTATGACGCCGTGACCGCGCAGGGGCACGCCGACCCCACCGACCGGCTGACCCGCCTGGCCGAGCGCATCCCCGCGAGCGCGCTCGGGCGCACGGGGCACTTCTACCTCGACGGCTTCACCGACTACACGCGGCAGGAGCTGGCCGTCGTGCGCGCGCTGCTGGAAACGGGCGCGGACGTGACGGTCTGCCTCACGCTCGATGCGCTCTCCGGCGGCAGCGAGATCTTCGGCGCCGCCCGGCGCACGGCGCGCGTCCTGCTCGACATGGCGGACGACTGCGGCGTGCAGGCCACGGTCGAAGCCTGCCCCGCCCGCGTGGCCGACACGCCGCTGCGTGTGCTCGAGCAGCAGCTGTTTTCCTACACCTCCGCGCACTTTGACGATCCCGCGCAGACGATCACCGTCCACACGGCGGACGATCTCGCGGCCGAGTGCGCGTGGGCGGCCGCCCGCGCGCTGCAGCTCGTGCAGTCCGGCTGCCGCTGGCGCGACATTGCCATCGCCGTGCGCGGCTTTTCCGACTACGCGCCCGCACTTGAGCGCATGTGCGCCTATTACGGCGTGCCGCTCTATTTCGCCCGCCGCACCGACCTGCTGCAAAAGCCGCTCGTGGCGCTCATCCGCGCGGCCTACGACATCGTGACCGGCGGCTGGGACGCCGAGGACGTCTCGGCCTACCTGCGCACGGGCCTCGCCGGGCTCACGCCGGAGGAGACGGACACGCTCGAAAACTACGTCCTGCTCTGGTCCATCCGCGGCAGCGCGTGGACGCGCCCGGCCCCGTGGCAGCAGCACCCGGACGGCTACGGCGCGCCGGACACGGACGAATCCGCCGCCCGCCTGAAGGAGATCAACGACCTGCGGCAGTGCGCGGCCGGGCCGCTGCGGCAGCTTAGCGCGGAGAGCAGCGCCGCTGCCACGGCGGAGGCGCAGGCCATGGCGCTGGCGGATTTTCTCGAGCGGCTGCACCTCGCGCAGCGGCTTGATGCGCTGGCCGAAAGTCTGCGCGCCGAAGGCCGCGCCGCGCTCGCGGCCGAGTACGCCCAGCTCTGGGAGCTGACGGTCGGCGCGCTCGAGCAGTTTGCCGCCATCCTCGGCGGCACGGAGATGGACGCCGACACGTTCGCGACGCTGTTTTTGCGCATGCTCGCCTGCTACGACATCGGCACGATTCCCGTCGCGCTCGACCGCGTGACGGCCGGCGACCTCGACCGCATGCGCCGCCGCGGCATCCGGCACCTGATCGTGCTCGGCGCGTCGGACGACCGGCTGCCGCGCGCCGGCGAGCCGGACGGCGTGTTCTCGCCCGAGGAGCGGCGCGAGCTGCTGGAGCTGGAGCTCGACATCGGCGGCGGCACGGACGACGCGCTCTGGCGCGAGTATAACCTCATCTACCAGTGCGTGACGCTCCCGGCCCAGACGCTCGCGGTGTCCTACCCGCTCTTTGACGGCAATGGCACGCCCACACGCCCGTCGTTTCTCGTCACGCGCATCTCGCAGCTCTTCGGCACACTGCCGCGCCCCGTGAACCCGGACGCGCAGCGCCTGCTGGCCCCGGCCCCGGCGCTGGAGCTGGCCGGGCGCACGCTGCGTGGGGCGACCGACCCCGCCGCCGTCGCGGCGCACGCGTGGTTCGATCAGCACGACCCCGCCGCGCTCGCCGCGCTTATGCGCGCGGCGCACACCGCCCGCGGCCGTCTCTCGCCCGAGCGCGTGCGCGCGCTCTACGGCAAGCGGCTGTACCTCTCGGCGTCGAAGGCTGAGCGCTTTTCCGCCTGCCGGTACGCGTACTTCCTGCAATACGGGCTCAAGGCCAAGCCCCGCCGCCCGGCGGCGTTCAACCCGCCGGAGATCGGCACGTTCTTCCACTATGTCCTGCAGCGCACGGCGCAGGACGTGACGGACGCCGGCGGCTTCGCCGCCGTGACGGACGAGCAGCTCGGCCGCTTTACCGACCGCTGGACGCAGCGCTACATCCACGACGAACTCAACGACTTTCAGGAGAAATCCGCGCGCTTTACCTACCTCTTCCGCCGCCTGTGCCAGCAGGTACGGCAGGTCGTGGCCGACATGGCGCACGAGCTGCGCGCGGGCGACTTTGTGCCGCTGGATTTTGAGCTCAACTTCGCAGACCCCGAGCAGATCGCACCGATCACGCTCTCGGACGGCGAGGTGACGCTCAACATGAGCGGCGTGGCCGACCGCGTGGACGGCTGGCTGCACGACGGCAAGCTCTACCTGCGCGTCGTCGATTACAAGACCGGGCGCAAGGCGTTCTCGCTCTCGGACGTGTGGTACGGCATGGGGCTGCAGATGCTGCTGTACCTCTTCGCGCTCGAGCGCTCCGGCCCCGCGCGCTACGGGCACGAGATCGTGCCGGCGGGCGTGCTCTACGTTCCGGCGCGCGACGTGCTCATCCCGGCCGACCGCCGGCTCTCTCCCGAGGAGGCGGCCAAAGAGCGCGCCGGCGCGGTGCGCCGCTCCGGCCTGCTGCTCGACGATGCCGCCGTGCTGCACGCCATGGAGCACAGCGACACGCCGCAGTACCTGCCCGTCTCGCCTCGGCGCAGGACGGAGGCGTTTGCGAGCGCGGAGCAGCTCGGCCTGCTCGCACGGCATATTGAAACAACGCTGCTCGACCTCGCGCACGAGCTGCGCGGCGGCAGCATCACAGCCGACCCCTACTTCCGCTCCGGGCAGGACACGGCCTGCACCCACTGCGACTATCTGACCGTCTGCCACTTCACGCCCGGCGCGGGGGGCGACTGCCACCGTGTGCTCACGAAGCTCCCGGCCGACAAGGTCTGGAGCAACCTGAAAGGAGGCGCGCCGGATGCCTGAACTGAACTTCACGCCCGAGCAGCGCGCCGCGATCGACACGCGCGGCAGCACCGTGCTCGTGTCCGCGGCGGCGGGCAGCGGCAAGACCCGCGTGCTCACCGAGCGGCTCATGGCCTACCTCACGGATGCAGAAAATCCGGCCGATATCGACCGTTTCCTCGTCATCACCTACACACGCGCGGCCGCGGCCGAGCTGCGCAGCCGCATCCTCGACGGGATCTATGCGCGCATTGCTTCAGACCCTGAAAACCGCCGCCTGCGGCGGCAGGTCGCGCTGTGCGCCCGCGCCGAGATCGGCACGATCCACAGCTTCTGCGCCGACTTCCTGCGCGCCAACTGCGCAGCCCTCGCCCTCGCGCCGGACTTTCAGGTCGCCGATACCGAGCGCTGCGCCGCCCTGCGCGCGACGGCGCTTGAGCACACGCTCGAGCGCGCCTATACGCACATCGACACCGACGCACCCTTCCGCCTGCTGGCTGACACGGTCGGCGGCGGGCGCGACGATGCGCGCCTGGGCGAGCTGGTGCTCTCGCTCTATGACAAGATGCAGTGCCACGCGCGGCCCGAGCAGTGGGCGCAGCGGCAGGTGGACCTGCTCGCGCTCGACGGCGTGGCCGACGCCGGCGCCACGCCGTGGGGCCGGTCGCTGCTCGCGCGCGTGCGCGAGAGCGCGGTGCACTGGGCGCGCGTGCTCGACGAGCAGCTGGACATCATGGCGGCGCAGGACATGGAGTGGCTCTACGGCATCTACGGCACGAGCTTTGGGGCCACGGCCGACGGTCTGCGCGCTGTCGTGCGCGCCTGCGATCAGAGCTGGGACGCCGCGGTCGCGGCGCTGCAGGACGTGCCGTTCCCGCGCCTCGGCATCACGCGCAAGCCGCCCGACCCAGACGTGCGCGACCGCGTCAAGGCGCAGCGCGATGCGGCGAAAAAGGCCATCCAGACGCTGCAAAAGCAGATCAATGTCCCCTCCACGCAGGCGCTGCAGGACCTGCACGCGACCGCTCCGGCCATGCGGGCGCTGCTGGCACTGACGCTGGACTTCGGCGCGGCCTATACCGCCGAAAAGCGGCGGCGCAGCCTCGTGGACTTCTCCGATCTCGAGCACATGACCGCGCAGCTGCTCACGGACGATGACGGCGCGCCGACGGAACTGGCACGCCAGCTCTCGGGGCGCTACACCGAGATCATGGTCGATGAATATCAGGACGTGTCGGAGGTGCAGGACCTCATCTTCCGCGCCGTGTCGCGCGAGGGCAATAACCTCTTTTTCGTCGGCGACGTCAAGCAGTCGATCTACCGCTTCCGCCTCGCCGACCCCACGATCTTCCTCGACAAATACGCGCGCTTTGCGGATTTTCGCGCAGCCGCGCCCGGTGCGCCGCGGCGCATCCTCCTGCGGGAGAATTTCCGCTCCCGCCGCGCGGTGCTGGCCGCGGCCAACCACGTCTTTTCCAACATCATGTCCCGCGCGCTCGGCGAGCTGGACTATGACGACGCGGCCCGCCTGCGCGCCGGAGCAAGCTACCCGGACGACGGCGAAAAGCCGGAGCTTGCCGTGCTCGAGCTGCCGGACGCGGACGACGACGCGCCCACGCCGGAAAAGGCCGCGCTGGAGGCGGACTACGTTGCGCGGCGCATCCGCGCGCTCATCGACGGCGGCGCGGCCGTGTGGGAAAACGGCGCCGAGCGCCCCGCGCACTATGGCGACGTGGTCATCCTGCTGCGCAGCGCCAACAGCGTCGGCCCCGTATACCGCGCTGCGCTCGAGGCGCACGGCATCCCCGTGTCGGCGGAGACGAGCGGCGGGTTCTACACGTCCGAGGAGGTGTCGGTGCTGCGCTCGCTGCTGGCGGTGGTGGACAATCCGCACCAGGACGTGCCGCTGATCGCGGCGCTGCGCTCGCCGCTCTTCGGCCTGACGGCGGACGATCTGGCCGCCGTGCGCACGTGCGACCGCGAGCATGATTTTTACACCGCGGTCACGCTCGCCGCCGAGACGCGCGACGACTGCCGGGACTTTCTCGACGTGATCGCGCGCTACCGCGCGCTGTCGATCGAGCTGCCGCTGGGCGAGTTTTTGTGGCACGTCGTGGACGACCGCGCCGTCATGGCACTCACGAGCGCGATGCCGGACGGCGAGCTGCGGCGGCGCAACGTGCTGCTCCTGCTCGATCTTGCGCAGCAGTTTGAACAGACGGGTGCGCGCGGGCTGCACCGCTTCCTGCTCTGGATGCAG
Organism: uncultured Eubacteriales bacterium; assembly: GCA_900317855.1. Taxonomy (GTDB): domain Bacteria; phylum Bacillota; class Clostridia; order Oscillospirales; family Oscillospiraceae; genus CAG-103. The sequence continues at coordinate 21,800 of ONIG01000013.1, forward strand.
CGGCAGGAGACCGAGGGCGAAGAGCCCGCCGCCCCCGGCAGCGAGAGCCGCAGCGTGCGCATCCTGAGCATCCATAAATCCAAGGGGCTGGAGTTCCCGTTCGTGTTTTTGTGCGACACGGCGCGCCTGTTCAACAAATCCGACACGCGCGCGAGCGTGCTCGTGCACCCGGCGCTCGGTCTGGGGCCGAAGTGCACGGATCTCGAGCACGGCGTGGAATACCCGACCATCGCGCGGCAGGCGATCGCGGCGCAGCTGCTGACCGAGACGCTCTCGGAGGAGATGCGTCTGCTGTACGTGGCCATGACGCGTGCGAAGGAGCGCCTCGTCATCACGGGCACCACGCACAGCATCGCCAAAACGACCGCCTGGCTGGACGCCACGGCGTGCGCTCCGCTCCCGCCGGAGCTGCTGCGCGGCATGGCCAGTCCCCTGTTCTGGCTGCTGCAGAGCGCGCTGCTCGACCGGGACGAGCGCTTCCTGCGCCGGAACTACGTCTATCTGAAGGCGGACGCCGCGGCCGGAAGCGCGCAAGCGGAGACCGAACCCGCGCTGCCGGAGCCGGACCCCGCCCTGCTGGCGCAGCTCGAGCGCGCGCTCACGTTCCGCTATGGGCACGCGCAGGCGATCGACCTGCCGTCGAAAGTGACGGCGACGGAGCTCAAGCGGCTGGAGGCTGAAACCACGCCGCCCGAGGACGCCGGCGCACCGCTGCTGGCAGGCGCGCCGCGCACGCAGACCTTCCGCCGGCCTGACTTCTCGGCGCGTGCGCGCAAGCTCACTGCCGCCGAGCGCGGCACGGCCACGCATCGCATCCTGCAATACCTGCACTTTGCCGACGCGCGCACGCCGGAGGGCATCCGCGCGCAGGTAGAAACGTTGACCGCGCGCGGCCAGCTCACGGCGCGCGAGGCGCAGGCCGTGGACACAGCCTCGCTCCTGCGGCTGGGGCGCACAGAGCTCGGCGCGCAGCTCGCGGCGGCGGAGGCGGCGGGCACGCTGCGGCGGGAGTTTCGCTTCTCGCTCCTGTGCCCGGCGGAGACGTTCTTCCCCGGCGCCGGGGACGAGCAGGTGCTGCTGCAGGGCGTGGTGGACGCGTGGTTCGAAACAAAGGACGGTCTCGTCATCGTGGATTACAAGACTGACCGCATCCACCCTGAGGACGTGCCGGCGCGCACGGCGTACTACGCCGCGCAGCTGCGCGCTTACGCCGGGGCCATGGCGCGCATCACCGCTCGGCCAGTCTGCCGCCGCGTGCTGTATTTCCTGCACTGCGGCCGGACCAGCGAGGTTCCGGACCCGGACGCGTAAAAAAATCCGAAAACCGCTTGCAATTTTGTCACCGGTATGCTAGAATTCAGGTTGCGTTTTGTAACCACGGACCAGTCCGTGCTCAAGACAGCCTATTATGAGGTGAATGACTATGAAAGACGGTATCCATCCGAATTACCAGCCGACCACGATCCGCTGCGCCTGCGGCGCCGTGTACGAGACCCGCTCCACGAAGCAGAACATCTCCATCGAGATCTGCTCCAAGTGCCACCCGTTCTACACCGGCAAGCAGAAGCTCGTCGACACCAGCGGCCGCGTGGATAAGTTCAACAAGAAGTACGGCATCAAGTAAGATCGGACAAGATCCTTGCGAAAATCAGCCCGCGTGCACTGCACGCGGGCTTTTTCGCGCCCTGCGGCATTTGTGACGTCATAAAGCCTCGTCTCCGCCCGTACCCGCGGTCGAGCCTCCGCAGCCGGACGACCGAAAAACTTCGTAACGTCACGAAGCCTCGCAGAGTTTGCGTCCGCAGACGCAAAAAAATTTCAATCATTTTCTCCGGCGGCGTGTACGGCGGAGAAAATACCGCTCGGCTCGCAAACGTGCGCATTGGGCGCCTTTGGTGTACAATGCGTGCGCTGCAGCGAGCTGCGGTCTCTTCCACAGAGGACCCAGCGAAGCGGTCCTCTGTGGAGCGTGTGCCTGCGGCACACGCAAAAACCCCGCTGCCGAAGCAGCGGGGTTTCGATTTATGCGATTTGCGCAAAACTCAGACGATACGCTTGTCGCGCACCTGAGAATCATAGTGCTTGTTCAGGAGCGGACGCACCACGTAGTAGATCAGCTTGTTCTCCAGGTTGAAGAAGTAGATCGTGAAGGTCGCGGCGAAGCCGACAAACCCGATCACGCCGACCTTGGCGAGCACTTTCGCAGCCAGTTTCATATTCATAGTCGGTACCTGCCTTTCTTAGTACGCCGCGGAGTCGTCGAACTCGACGATCGTCGGGTCGAGCGGCTTCTCGTTCAGGACAACGGACATATACTGGTTGATGCAGTTGCGCATATCCTGGCGGGAAACGGTGCGGCTGTCCTCCAGGTCATGCTCGATGAAGATGAAGTGGAAGCCGAGGTCGCGCGCCTGCTCTTCCATCATGGCGTGCACGCCGAGCATGCCCTTGCAGGCGATGTTGTCGTTCATGAGCACCATGTCGCAGTTGAAGTTCGTGGCCCACTCCCAGACGGAGTTGACGTTGTCCCAGCCGCCGACGGCCATGTGACGCATGCAGGCCTTCTCGGTCAGGCGGGTCAGGTCGTCCATGGCGATGTCCGGATCCTCGGTGTTGACCATGTTGTGGCCCATCGTGGAGTCCATGTTCAGGACGATGTTGATGCCCCAGCAGTTCTGCGTCCAGGTCGGGAAGTCGGTGTAATACACGGCGGAGGGGCCCCACAGGAACGCGCGGTGGCGGGTCTTGCCGCCGAACGGCTCGTACTTATCCTTGTAAGCCTTGCGCATGATCTTGATGACCTTGCGGTCGACCTTGTTGTAGTACGGGTCAGCGCCGTTGACGGACTGCCACTCATAGAGCTTGTAGAGCGTCTCGGCGATGCCGACGAGCGGGGAGTACGGCGTCTTGAAGTAGTCCCACTTCTCGAGCTCGATCTGGTTCTGCTCGTTCATGCGCTTGGCGCCCTTGAAGAACGTCTTCCAGTTGAACTTCGTGTCGTAGTGCTCTTCGATGAAGGCGATGGTCTCTTCCATGACCTTGCGGGAGAACGGCAGCGCCGCGGGCTCGTTGTGGATCATGGCGAGGGTTGCCTGATAGTCGGGCAGGCCGATGCGGCGGCGCTGGAACATGGACGTCGCCTCGGAGGCGTTGCAGGGCATGTTCGTGGTGACGACCGCCTTGCCGACGATCGGGAACGCGTCGTCGAGGGCGACGCCGGTCTCCGCCGCGCAGCGGGAGCACACGTCGGCCGGCAGGCCGAAGGACTCGGCCACGTCGATGTAGTACGGCTCGATGTGCTGGTCGATGTCGCAGATGATGAACTCCGGCAGCGTCTGCAGCGGCACCGGGTACAGATCCGGGAAGCCGGTCATGAACAGCTCGGGCAGCACCTCGTCGATGGGCACGAGCTTGCTGCTCTTCTCCTCGCTGGCGCCGAGGCGGCGGTCATGCGAGAGGATGTAGGCGATGCGCTTGGTCAGGCTCTGCACGATGGCGTACATATGCATGTGCGCGATCTTGAGCTCGAGGCCGCGATAGCCCTCAAACAGGCGGTCGATGAACATGAACGTGCCGAGGTAGGAACCCATCCAGCGGTATTCCCAGAAGCCCTTCAGGCACGGGATCGGCGCGGAAGCGACCATCTTGACCATGGCGCTGAGGTTTTTGAGCCATGCGCCGTAGTCGACGAGCGTGTCGTGCACGCCGCGCCACTCGCGGTACTTGGCGACGCCGGTCTTGTCATAGTAACGGCTGCGCTGACCGCCCAGGCCGTTTTCCGCTCTCCAGATGGGGTCGAACTTCTGCATCTTGGAGTCAATAAATTTTGTAACAGGGCAATTCATAGTTTTCGTTCCCCTCCTGTGTCAAGAATTGATTTTCTTGATTTCCAGACTCTCGACGAAGGCCTGGAAACGGGTACGGAGCTGGCCGATGGAGCCGAGCGCGTATTCCTTCTCGATCGTGCAGCACGGCACGCCCATTTCCTCGGTCAGGATATGGGAGGCGAGCACCTTCTCATAGCTCCAGAACTCGCAGAACTTCATGTTCTCGTACACGACGCCGTCTGCGTGGAACTCATCGACGAGGCGCTTGACCTCATCATGGCGCTGGTCGATCTTCATGCCGTCCATGAAGCGGGCGCACTGGTTCCAGTGCAGGTAGTGGCGGCAGATGGCGTCAAACGCGGTCTCGCCGTCCTGGATCTCGATGCGCTCACGGCTTGGGAAGCTGCCGAAGCAGTAGCGGTCGGCCACGACCATGGCGCCGCAGGTCTCGAGGAGCTTCGTGAACTCGGGATCGTCGATCTCGGAGCCGGCGACCACGACGCGCGCACGGAACGGGAACTCCGGCTCGGGCTTGCGCTTTTTGATCTCGGCGAGTGTCTCCTTCAGGTACGGGAGGATCAGCTCGTGCGGGCAGACCTCGCTCACGAGCTGGATGACGTGGAACTCATAGCCGGTAATGGGCGGGTTGGGCAGCTTGCGGAAGTTGCCGATCTCGGTGATGACATCGCACAGCTCGTTGAACTTGTCGATGGCCTCACGCATGGCGGCGTCGGACACGTCGATGCCGTAGCGCTTGGCGAGCTGATCGACGACCTTGAGCTTGAGCTGGCCCTCGTAGTATTCGAGGTTCGTCTTGTCGCCCTTCATCGGGGGATCGATCTGGGTGACGAAGAAGTGATCGTTCTTGACGGGGTTGAGCAGGAAGAAGTGCTCTTCCATACGCTCCATGGCCGCGCAGTTCTCGGCGCCGAACAGGGCGCCCAGATAGTTGTAGCCGCCCTCAATGGCGCGCTCGAGGATGGAGCGGACATACGGGCAGGTGCGGCTGGTCATGTAGTAGGTCGCCACGTCGGTGGACTCGCAGCGCGGCGCGCGCAGACGGGTCGAGAAGCAGCCCGGCAGATTGAGCAGGACCTCGGGGATGTAATAGCAGTTGTACCCGAGGGCGATTTTCCCGTCGTTGACCGCCTGCGTGACGAGCTCATTCTGCGCGTCCTGCAGGAGATTTTCGAAGAAAATCAGATGTTTCAGGTCTTTCATATTGTCCCTTCTTTCAAAATAATTCCCATTGCAGCTATGTAAAAGGGCGTCGGGATGCGGGTGCATTCCGGCGCCTTTGACATACGGAAAAACAGGCTCGGTGCCCACCGGCACCGTGGCGGAACGAGCAGGCGCTTGCTCTACCACCTGATCCTTTTCAAAATATCACGTGTTCCGTGCGGTGTCAACCGCAAACACGCTAATTCTTTCACAAATCCAGACAAGAGGGTGACTTTCGACACATTTGTTGAAAAATGGCGCTCAGATCTGCCCGGCGGGGCGCAGGGCGCGCAGATACGCCTCGCTCTGGCGCACGAAGGCGGCAGCGTCAAAATTGTCGTTGCGCAGCGCCTCCTGCACGATCATGCCGTCGGATGCGAGCAGGATCAGCTGCGAGAGATAGTCGGCGGAGACGGCGTCGGTGCGCTCGGCGATTTTCTCGGCGATGAGCCGCTCGAAGGCAGCATAGCGGTCGATGAGCTTGGCGCGCAGCGCCTCGTCGCCGAGCATGGCGGCATGGATGAGATGCAGGCGCATGCCGGCGGAGGCGGTGTTGCGCTCGACGACGTACTTCACCAGCCGGTGCACGGACGTGTCCTTGTCCTTGTCCTTGTTGCCCGTCCAGGCGATCAGCTCGTCCCACTGGCGGTCGAGATAGCGGTTGGTGAGGTCGAAAAGGATATCCGTTTTATTTTTATAATAGTAATAGAGCGTCCCCTTGGACACGCCGGCCGCCGCGGCGATCTCGGCCAGCGAGATGTCGGCAAACGTCTGCGTGTCCAACAGGCCGGTCGCGGCGTCGAGGATCTTCTCCTTGACATTGTCGTTGCGCGGAGCGGCCATTTGCTTTCCTCATTTCTGATCATATGAGATAAATCGTGTCTTATTGTACGCGATTTTGGGCGATTTGTCCAGTCTGGCAGGGAAATTTCAGCAGATTTGACCCGGGTCGCATTCTTGACTTCCCGGTCGAAAAAGGGTATATTTGAGGTATTCAGTCGGCCGCTTGGCCGACTCATCTTCCGGGAGGCCCGTCTTTCATGAAGATCTCCGCATTGAACCGAAAACTGCACCGCGCCTTCGGCGGCCGCGTCACGGCGGCGCTGGCCGATGGCTGCATCGTCCTGCGCGGCGAACTCGACTGCTGGGACGACGTGGTGCGCGCCGGCCAGATGGCCGCAACGAAATACGCCACGTGCCATGTCGTCAACGATATCACGTTCACCGGCGGCAAGGACGCGCCCATGCGCGTGCCCGCGCTGCAGGACGATGCGCTCGACGGGCAGGCGCCCGACGTGCTCATCATCGGCGGCGGCATCTCGGGCGTGTCGATCGCGCGTGAGCTCACGCGCCAGAAGCTCGACATCCTGGTCGTCGATAAGGAGTGCGACCTCGCCCTCGGCGCCTCGGGGCGCAACGACGGCGAGGTGCACCCGGGCATCGACCTCGGGCGCGGCAGCGTCAAGCACAAATATATCCGCCGCGGCAACGCCATGTACGATCAGATCTGCAAAGAGCTCGACGTGCCGTTTCGCCGTGTGGGGCAGTATGTCTGCTTCCAGCACAGCTGGCTGCGCCCGGCCGTGTGGGGCTACTGCATGTGGCGCAAATATCATGACGGCATCGCCGACACCGAGCTCATCTCCGGCAGGGAGCTGCTGCGCCGCGAGCCGAACTTCAATCCCAAGACCCGCTTTGCCATCTCGAATCCGGACTCCGGCTGCGTCTGCCCCTACGGGCTGACGATCGCCTACGCGGAAAACGCCGTGCAAAACGGCGCGCGCATCGCGCTCAACACCGCCGTGCTGGGCATGGACGTCGCGGACGGAAAGATCACCGCCGTGCACACCAACCGCGGCACGCTGCACCCCGCGCTCGTCATCAACGCGGCCGGCGTGTTCGCCGAGGACGTGGCGCGCATGGCCGACGACCGCTTTTTCTCCATCCACCCCCGCCGCGGCACGAACAGCATCCTCGACCGCAAGGCCGGTGCCTTCATGCACTCGATCGCGTCCGTGAAGGGCAACGACATGGTGTCCAAAACGCACTCGAAGGGCGGCGGCATCCTGCACACCGTGCACGACAACCTGCTCATCGGGCCGGACGCGGTGGAGACGTACGAAAAAGAGAACACGGCGACGTATCCCGAGAGCATCGCGCACGTATTCTCCAAGCAGAAGGTCACGATGCCCGCGCTGACCGAGCGCGACATCATCACCTATTTCACCGGCGTGCGCGCGCCCACGTTCGAGGAGGACTTCATCATCGAGCGCGGCCGGCGCACGCACAACCTCATCCACGTCGCGGGCATCCAGTCCCCCGGCCTGACGACGGCGCCCGCCGTCGCGGAGGACGTGGCGGACATGGCCGTGCGCATCCTCGCGCGCGAGCGCCCCGTGGCCATCAATCCGGACTTTGATCCCCACCGCCCGGGCATCCCCGTCCTGCGGGAGATGGACGACGCGACGCGCGCAGAATACATCGCGAAAAACCCCGACTACGGCGTCATCGTCTGCCGCTGCGAGGAGATCAGCCGCGGCGAGATCCTCGACGCGCTGCGCTCGAACGTGTGCGTGCCGACGGTCGACGGCGTGAAAAAGCGCGTGCGGCCCGGCATGGGCCGCTGCCAGGGCGGGTTCTGCTCGCCGCAGGTGGTGCGCATCATCGCGGAGTATCTCGGCGTGCCGCTGAGCGCAGTGCGCAAGTCCTCGGCCGACGCGCCCATCACGTTCGGCCCGACGAAATCCGGGGAGGTGCAGGCATGATGTACGACGTCATCGTCATCGGCGGCGGCCCCGGCGGGCTTGCGGCCGCCATCTCCGCGCACGAAAACGGTGCGCACGTGCTGCTCATCGAGCGCGAGGCGCGCCTGGGCGGCATGCTCAAACAGTGCATTCACGACGGCTTCGGTCTCGCCCGCTTCGGCGAGCGGCTGGCCGGGCCCGAATATGTCGAGCGCTTCATCGACCGGCTCGAGGAGCTGGGCATCGAGGCGCACACGCAGACCTTCGTCACGCGCGTGGAGAAAACGCCCGCCGGCTTCGCGGTCGTCACCGTCAGCCGCGACGGCGTCGCGCGCTGCGACACCCGCACACTCGTGCTGGCCACCGGCTGCCGCGAGCGCACGGCAAAGCAGGTCTTCATCCACGGCACGCGCCCGGCGGGCGTGTTCACGGCCGGCACCGCGCAGCACTTTACAAACCTGCTCGGCGAGCTGCCGACCCGGCGCTGCGTCATCCTCGGCAGCGGCGACATCGGGCTCATCATGGCCCGCCGCCTGACGCTCGAGGGCGCGGAGGTCCTCGGTGTGTACGAGGCCAAGCCCACCCCCTCCGGCCTGACGCGCAACATCCACCAGTGCCTGCATGACTACAACATTCCGCTGCACCTGAGCCACACGGTCACACGCGTGTTCGGCGCCGACCGGCTCACGGGCGTGGAGGTCGCGGAGGTCGACGAGACCATGCGCCCCATCCCCGGCACGGAGCAGCGCATCGACTGCGACGCGCTGATCGTGTCCGTCGGCCTCATCCCGGAAAACGAGCTGGCGGAGTCGCTCGGCGTCCCGCTCGACGGGCACACCCGCGGCCCCGTGTGCGACGGGCAGCTCATGACGGAGGTGCCCGGCATCTTCTCGTGCGGCAACGCGCTGCACGTCAACGACCTCGTGGACTACGTGTCCGCCTCCGGCGAGCTTGCCGGGAAAAGCGCGGCGCACTTTGCCGCGCACACGCGCGACGAGGTCGCGCTCACGATCTCGGACGATTTCGGCTATCTCGTCCCCCAGCGGCTCGACCGCACGGAGGATAACAGCGGCGTCACGCTGTATTTCCGCAGCGCGGCGGTGCTCGGCCCCTGCCGCGTGGTGCTGACCATCGACGGCAAGGAAGTCTGGTCGCGGCGCTACCCCTTCCTGCGCCCGCCCGAGATGCAGCAGCTCACACTGGACTTTGACAAGCTCGGCATCGCCCACGCGCGCGATGCCCACTTTACGATCGAGGTGGCAGAGGCATGAAAGAACTCACCTGTATCGGCTGCCCGCGCGGCTGCACCTTGAAAATCGAACGCGACGGCAACGGCTGGTCCGTCACCGGCAACACCTGCCCCCGCGGCAGAGAATTTGCCATTTCGGAGATGACCGCGCCCAAGCGCACCATCTGCTCGACCGTGCGCACCGCCTTCCCGGACGCGCCGGTGCTGCCGGTGCGCGTGTCGGCCGACATTCCGAAGGACCGCATCTTCGACGTCATGGACGCGCTCAAAACCGTCACCGTATCAGAGCGCATCGGCCGCGGCGACGTCGTGATCCCGAACGTGCTCGGCCTCGGCGTGGACGTCATCGCCACGAGCAGTCTCCTCAGGCACAGACCCGAATGAATATTTTGTATAGAGAGCAAAAATAAATCTTAGGAGGGAATCATCTTGAGCAAACCGCTGGTGCTGACCTGCGACATCGGCACACAGAGCGCACGCGCCCTGCTCGTGGACCCGGACGGCCGGATCGTGGACGTCGTGCAGAGCAAGTATGCCGAGCCCTACTTCTCGAAAGAGCCCGGCTGGGCCGAGCAGAAGCCGAACTTCTACTTCGACCGCCTGTGCGAATGCTGCCGCGAGCTGTGCGCGCGCAGCAACGCCCTGCTGCCGGACGTGATCGCCATGACCATCACCGTCATCCGCGACACGGTCGTGTGCCTGGACGCGAACAATGAGCCCCTGCGCGACATCATTCTCTGGCTGGACAAGCGCACCGTCGACCCGAACGGCGCCATGCCCGCCAAGAACATGATGCTCTTCAAGGTCGCCGGCATGGAGCCGACGGCGAAGGTGGTCTACGCCGCCTCCGTCGGCAACTGGATCATGCGCCACGAGCCGGAGATCTGGGCCAAAACCGCCAAATACGTCATGCTGCCCACGTACCTGAACTTCAAGCTCACGGGCAACCTCATCGACTCGGCCTCGAACCAGATCGGCCATATCCCGTTCGACTACAAAAACCGCCGCTGGATGAAGCCCGGCAGCCTCACGCGCTGCTTCTGCGACGTGCCGAACGAAAAGCTGTGCGACCTCGTGCCCTCCGGCACGGTCATCGGCACGATCACGGACGAGGTCTGCGCCCTGACCGGCATCCCCACCGGCCTGCCGCTGATCTCGACCGGCTCGGACAAGGGCTGCGAGACGCTCGGCCTCGCCGTCATGGATTCCGACAAGGCGTCGATCTCGCTGGGCACGACGGCCACCATCCAGTTCAGCACGACCGAGTACGTCGAGCCGCAGCAGTTTCTGCCCGCCTATCCCGGCGTGCTCAACGACCACTACAATCCCGAGATCGAGATCTACCGCGGTCTGTGGCTGCTGTCGTGGTTCGTGAAGGAATTCGGCACGGCCGACGCCATCGATGCCAAGGAAAAAGGCATGGCGCCCGAGGCCCTGCTCGACCAGCGCATCCGCGACCTGCCCGCCGGCAGCGACGGCCTGCTCCTGCAGCCGTACTGGACGGCCGGCATCCTGCACCCGGACTCGCTCGGCGCGGTCATCGGCTTTTCGGACTATCACACGCGCTACCACTTCTACCGCGCCATCATCGAGGGGCTGTGCCTGGAGCTGTACATGGCGCTGCGCATCATGGAGGACCGCTCGGGCCTGACCATTCACGAGATCCGCATCGGCGGCGGCGGCGCGAAGAGCGACGTGGTCTGCCAGATCGCGGCGGACGTGTTCGGCCTGCCGGTCGTGCGCTCGCAGACGCACGAGGCGTGCTCCATCGGCTCGTCCATGGTCGCGTTCGTGGCCAAGGGCGTGTTCGCCGATTTCGACGAGGCGGCCAAAAGCATGGTCCACGTCAAGGACACGTTCCAGCCAAACGAGCGGAATCACGAGGTATATAACGACATTTACGAGCAGGCCTACCGCAAGATCTATCCGCGCCTGCGCCCGATCTATCAGAAACTGATCCAAGTCAAGAGGAGGATTGCACAATGAGCAACAAACCGTACAAAGGATTCGAGCCGAAGTGGGTGCTCACCCCCGCGCCGGCGGACAGCTACCGCTCCATTTTCCGCTGGGGCGACCCGAACTTCTTCAAATATCCGAAAGAGTCTCTGTACACGCTCATGAAAGAGACGTTCAAGATGACGGACGACGACTTCAAGGCGTATTCCGACGACATCGGCTTTGACCCCGTCGACCTCTCCGACCACCCGGTGCAGCTCGCGCCCGAGCACATCGAGGCGCTCAAAAAGATCGTCGGCGAGCAGAATGTCTCCACCACGGACTACGACCGCCTGAGCGTGGCCTACGGCTTCACGGCCTACGATATCCTGCGTCTGCGCCACAAGCGCGTTGACAGCGTACCCGACGTTGTGCTTTACCCCGAGACGACCGAGCAGGTCGAGCAGATCGTGGCCTACTCCACCGAGCACCACATCCCGCTGTACGTCTACGGCGGCGGCAGCAGCGTCACCCGCGGCGTCGAGCCGGTCAAGGGCGGCATCTCGCTCGATATGCGCCGCAACTTCAACAAGGTCATCAGCTTCAACGAGATCGACCAGACCATCACCGTGCAGGCCGGTATGTCCGGCCCCGATCTGGAAAAGACGCTCCAGAGCGCGCCGGAGCTCTTCGGCGCCAAGCGGCAGTACACCTGCGGCCACTTCCCGCAGTCGTTCGAGTATTCGAGCGTCGGCGGCTGGACGGTCACGCGCGGCGCGGGCCAGAACAGCACGTATTACGGCACCATTGCCGACATCGTGCTCAGCCAGAAGTACGCCACGCCCATCGGTACCATCCAGACCAGCCACTACTCCCGCGAGGCCACCGGCCCGAACCTGAACCAGATCATGATGGGCTCCGAGGGCACGTTCGGCGTGCTGACCGAGGTCACGCTGCGCATTTTCCGCTGGATGCCGCAAAACCGCAAGCGCTTCTCCTACATCTTCAAGACGTGGGACGCGGCCATGAAGGCCGCCCGCGAGATGATGCAGTGCGAGTGCGGCTACTCGTCCGTGTTCCGTCTGTCCGACCCGGAAGAGACCAACCTCATGCTCAAGCTCTACAACGTCGATGAGACGCCGCTGCAGCCGCTGCTCGACAAGTTCGGCTACAAGGACATGGAGCGCTGCCTCTTCCTCGGCTTTACCGACGGCGAGAAGGGCTACAGCCGCAACGTCGCGCGCAACATCGCGAAAATTGCGCTCAAACACGGCGGCATGCCGCTGACCGGCTACGTCACCCGCAGCTGGGAAAAGGGCCGCTTCAACGATCCCTACCTGCGCGACACGCTCATGGACTTCGGCATCACGACCGACACGCTCGAGTGCACGGTCAACTGGTCGAACATGGAGCAGGTGCACGCCGACGTGCGCAAGATCTGCCACGCGCTGCCGAACACCGTCGTCACGACGCACATGTCGCACTGTTATCCGCAGGGCGCGAACCTGTATTTCATCTTCCTCACCCGCATGCAGGATGAGGACGCCTTCAAGGCCTACCACACCACGATCCTCGACGCGATCCAGCGCTCCGGCGCGGCCGTGAGCCACCACCACGGCATCGGCAAGATGTTCGCGCCCTGGCTCGAGGGCTACATCGGCGAGAAGGAGTACGGCGTGTTCCGCGTGCTCAAGGACTACTTTGACCCCGACTACAACATGAACCCGGGCGGCACGATCGGCCTGGATCTCAAGCCGGAGGAAAAGAAGTTCCTGCGCGAGTACACGGATTATCTCGAGCAGCCGAAGTTCGACTGAGTTTTTGTCATCACCCGGCAGCGGTTTGGATGCCCGCCGCCGGATCACTGGCCAAGTGCCAATGCTGCTGCGTAGATCGTTTGTGCAGCAGGGGGGAGAACCGGGGCGGCCCGCCGCCCCAAACGGATGGAGCAGCCCGGCAGGAACCTGCCGGGCTGCTTTTTCGTGCCGTCTGGCACTATGGCAATTCCGTTTCTGTGCCGCTCGACCAGCGCTGCATGAGATGCGGCAGAAATGCCGCGGTTTCCTCCAGCGGCTCCGGAAATGCACCGCGCATCCACCAACACCTCATCTGTTGCGGCGTACCGCCGCGCAAAAACCGCCGCCCCGGTCGGGGCGGCGGTTTTTTCATTTCCTTCTCAGTTGGCCCGCGGCTGCAGCGCGCGGCGCGTGATGCGCAGCAGCGTCGGCAGCAGCAGCGCGAGCACGATGCCTTTTCCCGCGCAGATGGCCAGCCGCAGCGGCAGCGTGCCGAACACGAACACCGGCGAATAGTACCCATAAATAAGGCTGTCAATATACAGCGATCCGGTGTTGAGCACCGTGATACCCAGCTCGCCGAGCACGGCCAGCAGCGCGAGCTGCCGCGGCGTGCAGGCGTACCCGTGCCGCGCCGACACCGCGCCCACGCACAGCCCCAGCAGCACATACGGTGCGATCCAGAGCGCAGTCGTGGCGGTCACGCCATAGGACAGCAGCTGATACAGCAGCGTGCCGATGCCGCCGATGACCATTCCGTCGACCGGGCCGAGCAGCAGCGCGCCGAGAAACACCGGCAGCGCCTCGACGGTGATCTTCAGGTTGCCGGTGCTGATCGACACCAGCCCCAGCACCGTGACCATGGCGGCAAACATTGCGTCCGCCGCAAGGCGGCGGGCGGTCCATTTCGTATGCATTTTGCAAGACTCCTTTCGTGACAGTTGCCACGGCGGGGGTCTTCCCCTGGTGGCAGCGGAAGCGGCAACAGCACCGCGGGGGCGCGGCCCCTTCGTCGCCGGACAACTTCCCATCCCGACGCACTTGACGCGCTGTTCCTACTCTGTCCAATGCATTGCATAGATTCCGTGTACATCTTAGCACACGCGGCGCGGCTTTGCAACCGGAAAAAGGACGCCCGACGGGCGTCCTTTTTCTGCGCTTACTTTTTCGCGCGCTTCAGGCGGCGCGTGAGCTCTTCGACCAGCCCGTCCACCAGCTCCTGATGGTCGGCCAGGTTCAGCTCGGCCTCGCGCACGATCGTGTAGCCAAACACATCGTCGTCCATGATCTTGGCGTACGACAGCAGCTCCGCCTGCATGCAGCGGATAGCCGCCATGCTCAGATGCACGGCCGCGAGCGCGCTGCACGCGGTCAGGTCGTCACCCTTGTCCACGACCTCCTTCATGAGCTCGATGCAGCGGCACATGATGTACACGATCTCGTTGGGAATGTCGCTCGCGACGCGCAGCGCGCTGTCAAGATCGGTGCGCGTGACGTTCTCCTCGACCCTGCGCCGATCAAGCGGCTCGCGCGCGCGCAGCTCCTCGTCGATCTGAAAGACCATGTAGTCGGTCATCTGGCGCAGCTCCTCGGCCGTTTTCTGCAGCGACGCATCGTCCGAGCGCAGCGCGCGCACGGCCAGCGACCCCATCGCCGCCGCCAGCGCCGACACGACCGCGCCGACACTGCCCGCCTGCGGCAGGCCGTCCGGGTCCGCCACTGCAGCCACATAGTCCTTGACCGGCATGGCGCCGAAGGTCTGCTTCGGCTTGTGCTCTCCGACGGCGACCACGTGGTCGCCATCCGCCGTGTGGATCAGGATCTTTTTCTTCTCTTCCGCCATAAATGCCTCCATTCCCCGCGCGCATAGCCGCGCGCAGATATACACACATTATTATAATAGCAATATAGCACGCAGACCGGCACATTGTCAAGATTCCAACAGCCGTTCGTTTGTGGAAAAGGCCATATTCTGCACAAAAATCGTCCGGTTTTTTCGTCAAATTTTGTCACGCGCAAGTGCAATTCCGGCATTTATCTTTGCACCGCTTTCTGATATAGTGAGAGATAAGCGCAAAATATCACAGAGGGAGCGTGAAGCGTTTTGGGGATCCATAACGTGATCTCGCTGCTTGGCGGCGTGGCCCTGTTCCTGTTCGGCATGACGCTCATGGGCGACGGGCTGAAAAAAGTGGCCGGCAACAAGCTCGAGATCATCCTTTATAAACTCACGAGCACCCCGCTCAAGGGCGTCCTGCTCGGCACGGGCGTCACCGCCGTGATCCAGTCGTCCTCGGCCACGTCCGTCATGGTCGTCGGCTTTGTCAACTCCGGCATGATGCAGGTGCGTCAGGCCATCGGCATCGTGCTCGGCTCCATCCTCGGCACAAGCATCACGGGCTGGATCCTCTGCCTGTCGGACATCAGCGGCTCCGGCTGGGTGTCGCTGCTGAGCACCGCGACGCTCACGGGCGTCGTTGCCGTGGTCGGCATCGTGCTGCGCATGTTCTGCAAGGACCTGACCAAACACCACATCGGCGACATTCTGCTCGGCTTCGCCGTGCTCATGTACGGCATGTCCTCCATGAGCGGCGCCGTGGCCCCGCTCAAGGACAGCGCCGCGTTCATCGAGCTGCTCACCCGCTTTTCCAATCCGCTGCTCGGCGTGCTCGTCGGCACGGTGTTCACCTGCATCCTGCAGAGCGCATCGGCCGCCGTCGGCATCCTGCAGGCGCTGGCCATCACGGGCACGATCACGTTCTCCGTGGCCTTCCCCATCACACTCGGCATCGCCATCGGCGCGGCCGTGCCGGTGCTGCTGTCCTCCCTCGGCGCAAGCGTCAAGGGCAAGCGCACCGCCTATGTCTACCTGCTCATCGACGTCATTGGCGCGCTCGTCTGGGGCGTCGTGTTCTACGCGGTCAACGCAGCCGTGCACTTCCCGTTTCTGGACACGACCATGACCACCGTGAGCATCGCCCTGCTCAACACGATCTTCCGCTTTGCGACTGTGCTGCTGCTCACGCCGATGATCCCCCTGCTCGAAAAGCTCGTCACGGTCCTGTTTCCGGACAAGGCATCCACCGGCGCGCTCGCCGACATCGACCGGCTCGAGGAGCGCTTTCTCGCGCACCCGGCGCTGGCCATCGAGCAGAGCCGCCTGGCCATCGACTCCATGGCCCGTCAGGCGCAGGACAACATTCTGTCCGCGTTCTCCCTGCTCGATCAATTCAGCGACGAACAGTTTGCCGCCCTGCAGGAAAATGAGGAGGCCATCGACCACTACGAGGACAAGCTCGGCACCTACCTCATCAAGATCACGAGCAAGGAGCTCACGCCGCGCCAGACCGCCGACGTGTCGAAATACCTGCACACGATCAGCGACCTCGAGCGCATCAGCGACCACTCGCTCAACATCGGCGAGACGGCGCAGGAGCTCTACACGAAGAAGATCGTCTTTTCGCCCACCGGCGCGCGCGAGCTGAAGGTCATGCTCTCAGCCGTGACGCGCATCCTCGAGATCACGATCAACGCCTTCCTCGACAACGACGTCGCCGCGGCCTACCGCGTCGAGCCGCTCGAGGAGCTCATCGATAACCTCTGCGACGAGATGAAGCTGCACCACATCGACCGCCTGCAGACCGGCGAGTGCACGCTCAACCACGGCTTCGCGTTCAACGACCTGCTCACCAACTGCGAGCGCGTGTCCGACCACTGCTCGAACATCGCCGTCGCCATGATTGAGCTCGAGTCCGACTCGTTCGACACCCACGAATATATCAACAGCGTCATGGCCATGCACTCGCATCGCTTTGATGAATATTACGCCGAATACAGCAAGGAATTTCAGATTTAATGCATATATCCGCCGCCTATCCATTTGCAAAAATGGCCGGGCGGCGGTTTTTTACCCTTGCTGTCCGGCAAATGTCCCAATTTTACGTGGCCATGTATGTACATGCTGCACAAGGCATTTTTCTCCCGCCGGTCCTGTTTTTTCAAATTCCACAAATCGCGTCGGAATTTTCATGAATGTCTTGCATATTTATTCGCGCGGTAGTATATTAGCCTCATATAAATGGATTTTTATCCGCTTGTGAGGGACGAGATATGCATAACGAAAAAACGACCATTTTCATCGACGGCAGCTCCGGCACGGCCGGCCTGCGCATTTATGACCGGCTGGCCCAGCGCCCGGACATCGACCTGCTGACCCTGCCGCCCGAGCTGCACCACGATATCGAAGCGCAGCGCGAGCTGCTCAACCGCGCGGACATCGCGTTTTTGTGCCTGCCGGACGCGGCGGCCATCACGGCGGCGGACCTCGTCGAGAACCCGGACACGGTCGTGCTCGACACCTCGACCGCGCACCGCACGGCCCCCGGCTGGACGTACGGCTTCCCGGAGCTGTCGCCCGAGCGCGAGACCGCGATCCGTACCGCCAAGCGCATCGCGGTGCCCGGCTGCCACGCCAGCGGCTTCATCGTGCTGGTCTACCCGCTCATCGAGGCGGGCATCCTGCCGCCGGACGCGCTGCTGACGTGCTACTCGCTCACGGGCTACAGCGGCGGCGGCAAGAAGATGATCGCCGAGTATGAGGCAGACACGCTCGACCCCCTGTACGCCGCCCCCCGGCAGTACGGTCTGGCGCAGCAGCACAAGCACCTGCGCGAGATGTGCGCCATCCCGGGCCTGACGCACGCGCCGGTGTTCGCGCCGATCGTGGCGAATTTCTACAGCGGCATGGAAACGAGCGTCGCGCTCTTCGCCTCGCAGCTCTGCCCCGGCAAGACGGCGGAGGATATCAAGGCCGCCTACGCCGCAAAGTACACCGGCCCCGTCGTGCGCTATCAGGACCCCGCATGCGCGGACGGCTTCCTGTCCGCCGCCGCCATGTCCGGCAAGGACAGCATGGTCGTGTCCGTCTCCGGCAATGAAGAGCGCATCCTGCTCACGTCCGTGTTCGACAACCTCGGCAAGGGCGCGTCCGGCGCCGCGCTCGAGTGCCTGAACCTCGTCATGGGCAAGGAAAAGGGCTTCGGTCTCGATCTGTAAGGAGGAACGCATGATGAAGCAAGTCACCGGCGGCGTGTGCGCCGCACAGGGTTTTTCCGCCGCGGGCATCCACTGCGGCATCCGCAGAAATCAGTCCAAGCGCGACCTCGCGCTCATCTACAGCGCCGTCCCGGCCAGCGCCGCGGCGGTCTATACATCCAACCTCGTCAAGGGCGCGCCCCTGACCGTGACGAAGGCGCACCTTTCTGACGGCAGGGCGCAGGCCGTGATCTGCAACAGCGGCAACGCCAACACCTGCAACGCCGACGGCGTCGCCGTCGCCGAGGAGATGAGCGCGCTCACAGCGGCGCAGCTGCACATCGCGCCGCAGGACGTCATCGTCGCGTCCACGGGCGTGATCGGCCAGCCGCTCGATCTCGCGCCCATCCGCGCCGGCCTGCCGCAGCTCGCCGCCGCGCTCGGCGACCACTCCGACCAGGCGGCTGAGGGCATCATGACCACCGACACGCACCGCAAGGAGATCGCCGTGCAGTTCACCGCCGGCGGCAAGACCTGCACCATCGGCGGCATCGCCAAGGGCTCCGGCATGATTCACCCGAACCTCGCCACCATGCTCGTCTTCCTCACGACGGACTGCGCCGTCAGCCCCGCCATGCTGCAGGCCGCCCTCTCCGGCGACGTGCAGGACACCTTCAACATGGTCAGCGTCGACGGCGACACGTCCACGAACGACATGGTCGCCATCCTGGCAAACGGTCTCGCCGGCAATGCCGAGATCACCGCGCCCGGCGCGGACTTCACGGCCTTCTGCCGCGCGCTCAACAGCGTGACCGTCTGGCTCTGCCGCCAGATCGCGGGCGACGGCGAGGGCACCACGCGCCTGCTCGAGTGCTGCGTCACCGGTGCGGCCGACCACGCGACGGCGAAAACCGTGGCCAAGAGCATCATCTGCTCGTCGCTCGTCAAGGCCGCCATGTTCGGCGCGGACGCCAACTGGGGCCGCGTGCTGTGCGCCATCGGCTACAGCGGCGCCGATGTGGACGTGCACAAGGTGGATGTCGCCTTCCGCTCCGCGGCCGGCACGGTACGCGTGTGCGTCGACGGCGCGGGCATCCCGTTTTCCGAGGAGGAAGCCAAAAAGGTCCTGCTCGAAAAGGAGATCGAGATCCTCGTGGACCTCAAGTCCGGCGGTGAGGGCGCGACGGCCTGGGGCTGCGACCTGACGTATGACTACGTGAAGATCAACGGCGACTACCGCACCTGAACCGGGAGGAACACCATCATGGACATCACGAATCCGCAGCGCGCGAAGGTACTCGTCCACGCGCTGCCCTACATACAGGAATACAGCGGCAAGATCGTCGTCATCAAATACGGCGGCAACGCCATGATCAGCGACAAGCTCAAAGACTCCGTCATGCGCGACATCGTGCTGCTGTCGCTCATCGGGGTGAAGGTCGTGCTCGTGCACGGCGGCGGGCCGGAGATCACGGAAACGCTCGAAAAACTCGGCAAGCAGACGCAGTTTGTCGACGGTCTGCGCGTCACGGACGCGGAGACGGCCGACGTCGTGCAGATGGTCCTCGCCGGGAAGATCAACAAGACGCTCGTCAACCTCATCGGCCACAAGGGCGGCCGGGCGATCGGCCTGTCGGGCATCGACGGGCAGATGATCCAGGCGCGCGTGCGCGACGAACGCCTCGGCTACGTGGGCGAGATCACGAAGGTCGACGTGCGTCCCATCCTCGACGTGATCGACAAGGGCTACATCCCCGTCGTGTCCACCGTCGGGTGCGACACGCAGGGCCATGTCTATAACATCAACGCCGACACGGCAGCCGCGCGCATCGCGGGCGAGCTGGGTGCCGAGAGCCTCATCGCCATGACCGACATCAGCGGCATCCTGCGCGACAAGGACGACCCCTCCACGCTCATCCCCGTCATCCACACGGCGGATGCGCTGCAGCTCATCGAGTCCGGCGTCATCAACGGCGGCATGCTGCCGAAGGTGACCTGCTGCATCGACGCCATCCGCTGGGGCGTGCACCGCGTCTTTATCATCGACGGCCGCGTGCCGCACGCCATCCTGATCGAAATGCTGACAAACGAAGGCATCGGCACCATGTTCGTTGCCGGACAAGGAGGAAAATCAGATGAACATTCCGCAACTTGATAACACCTATATCGCCAACACCTACGCCCGCTTCCCCGTGACGATCGCGCGCGGCAAGGGCTCGCTCGTCTGGGACGCGGACGACAAGGTCTATATCGACATGGCGACGGGCATCGCCGTCAACAGCTTCGGCATCGCCGACCCCGCGTGGATCCGCGCCGTGACCGAGCAGCTGTGCACCGTGCAGCACACCTCCAACCTCTACTACACCGCGCCCGACGCGCAACTGGCGCAGCTGCTGTGCGAAAAGACCGGCATGAAGAAAGTCTTCTTCTCCAACTCCGGCGCAGAGGCCAACGAGTGCGCCATCAAGGCCGCGCGCAAGTACGCCGCCGACCACAAGGGCTCGGAGTACTCCACCATCATCACGCTCAAAAACAGCTTCCACGGCCGCACGATCACGACGCTCGCCGCGACCGGGCAGGACGTGTTCCACCACGACTTTCTGCCGCTGACGGAGGGCTTCGCCTACGCCGAGGCGAATGACCTCGACGATCTCAAGGCGCAGGTCGCCGCGCACAAGTGCGCCGCCATCATGATGGAGGTCGTGCAGGGCGAGGGCGGCGTCATCCCGCTGACGCAGGAATTTGTCAAGGGTGCTGCCCAGCTCGCCGCCGAGCAGGACCTGCTGCTTATCTGCGACGAGGTGCAGATCGGCAACGGCCGCAGCGGCAAGCTCTATGGCTACATGCACTACGGCATCACGCCGGACATCGTCTCCACGGCCAAGGGCCTCGGCGGCGGCCTGCCGCTGGGCGCAACGCTGCTCGGCGAGAAGGTGCAGGACGTGCTCACGCCCGGCAGCCACGGCTCCACCTTCGGCGGCAACCCCGTCTGCTGCGCCGGCGCGCTGAGCATTCTGCACCGGCTCGACGGTCCGCTGCTGCAGTCCGTGCAGGAAAAGTCCGACTTCATCGTCAGCTCCCTCACCGGCGCCAAGGGCGTCAAGAGCGTCACGGGCCTGGGCCTGATGCTCGGCGTGGAGACCGAGCGCCCGGTCAAGGACGTCATCAATGACTGCATGGCGCGCGGCGTGCTCGTCATCTCGGCGAAGAACAAGGTGCGCCTGCTGCCGGCGCTCAACATCCCCATGGCGCAGCTCGAGCAGGCGATCGGCGTGCTCAAAGACGTCTGCGCCGGAGAATAAGGAGGAACACCGACATGAATCTCAAAGGCAACGATTTTCTCAAGCTGCTCGACTACACGCCCGAGCAGATCGACTACCTGCTCCGGCTCGCCGCCCAGCTCAAGGCGGAAAAAAAGGCCGGCATCCCGCACCGCCTGTGCGAAGGCAAGAACGTCGCGCTCATCTTTGAAAAGACGAGCACGCGCACGCGCAGCAGCTTCGAGGTCGCGGCGCACGATCTGGGCATGGGCAGCACGTATCTCGACTCCACCGGCTCGCAGATCGGCAAGAAGGAGAGCATCGCCGACACGGCGCGCGTGCTCTCGGGCATGTTCGACGGCATTGAGTACCGCGGCTTTGGCCAGTGCATCGTCGAGGAGCTGGCGCAGTACGCCTCCGTCCCGGTCTGGAATGGCCTGACGGACGAATTTCACCCGACGCAGATCCTCGCGGACTTCCTGACCATCCGGGAGCACTTCGGCTCGCTCGAAAACATCCACCTTGTCTACATGGGCGATGCGCGCTTCAACATGGGCAACTCCCTCATGGTCGGCTGCGCGAAGATGGGCATGCACTTCACGGCCTGCGCGCCCGAGGGCTACTTCCCCGATGCGCAGCTCGTCGCAGCGTGTCAGGCCATCGCGGCGCAGACGGGCGCGACGCTCGACTTCATCTCCGACCCCGCCGCGGCCGTGCAGGGCGCGAACGTGATCTATACCGACATCTGGGTCTCCATGGGCGAGCCCGAGAGCGTCTGGGCCGAGCGCATTGCCGCGCTCGCGCCGTATCAGGTCAACGCGGCGCTCATGGCCAAGGCCGGCCCCAACGCCATCTTCATGCACTGCCTGCCGGCGTATCACGACAAAAAGACCGCCATTGGCAACGAGATGTGCACACGCTTCGGCCGCGAGGCCATGGAGGTCACGGACGACGTGTTTGAAAGCGCGCAGTCGGTCGTGTTTCAGGAGGCCGAAAACCGCATGCACACCATCAAGGCCGTCATGGCGGCGACGCTTGCGGAGATCGAGCTATGAAGCGCTATCTGGTACTCGAAAACGGCGAGGTCTTTGCAGGCCTCGCTTTCGGCGCACCGTGCGACACGGTGGGCGAGCTGGTGTTCACCACCGGCATGAACGGCTACATTGAAACGCTCACGGACCCGAGCTACTGCGGCCAGATCGTGCTGCAGACGTTCCCGCTCATCGGCAACTACGGCATCATTCCGGCCGATTTTGAGGGCAAATGCTGCGTGCGCGGCTACGTCGTGCGCGAGCAGTGCACCACGCCCTCGAACTTCCGGTGTGAGGAAACGCTCGACGCATTTTTGAAGGAAAACCACATCCCCGGCATCGCCGGCATCGACACCCGCGCCGTCACGCGCATCCTGCGCGAGGCCGGCACCATGAACGCCGCCATCTGCGACACGGTGCCGGACGATCTCGCGCCCCTGCGCGCCTACCGCATCACGGACCCCGTGCCGCAGGTGACGACGCCGGAGCCCTACACCCTCCGGCCGGAGGGCGCCACACTGCACAGCGTGGCGCTCATCGACTACGGCGCGAAGCGCAACATCGCGCGCGAGCTCTGTAAGCGCGGCTGCGCCGTGACGGTGCTGCCCTGCTCGGCCAAGGCGGAGGACATCCTCGCCGCCGGGTATGACGGCGTCATGCTCTCCAACGGCCCCGGCGACCCGACGGACAACGTCGACCAGATCGCGGAGATCGCCAGGCTCTTCGGCCGCATCCCGATGTTCGGCATCTGCCTCGGCCACCAGCTCATGGCGCTGGCGCAGGGCGGCAGCACCGTGAAGCTCAAGTACGGCCACCGCGGCGTGAACCAGCCGGCGCGCGACGTGTGCGGCACGCGCACGTTCCTCACCAGCCAGAACCATGGCTACGCCGTCGTGCCCGAGAGCGTGAAGACCGGCGTCATCCGCTACGTCAACGCCAACGACGGCACGTGCGAGGGCATCGACTACCCCGACCTGCGGGCCTTTTCCGTGCAGTTTCACCCCGAGGCGTGCGCGGGCCCGCACGACACGGCCTTTCTCTTTGACCGATTCTGTGACCTGATGGGAGGTGCGCACCATGCCGATTGATTCCAGCATCCGCAAAGTCATGGTCATCGGCTCCGGCCCGATCGTGATCGGTCAGGCGGCGGAGTTTGACTATGCCGGCGCGCAGGCGTGCCGCGTGCTGCACGACGCGGGCGTGAACGTCGTGCTCGTCAACTCCAACCCCGCGACCATCATGACCGACAAGGCCCTCGCGGACGAAATTTATCTCGAGCCGCTCACGCTGACCTCCGTCAAGCGCATTATTGAAAAGGAGCAGCCCGACAGTCTCCTCGCCGGTCTCGGCGGCCAGACGGGTCTGACGCTCGCGATGGAGCTCGACAAGGAGGGCTTTCTGCAGCAGCACAACGTCCGCCTCATCGGCACGAACGCCGAAGCCATCGACAAGGCCGAGGACCGCGAGCTCTTCAAGGAGACCATGGCCGCCATCGGCGAGCCGACCATCCCCTCCGGCATTGCGAACACCGTGGCCGAGGCGCTGGAGGTAGCCGGCAGCATCGGCTACCCCGTTATCATCCGCCCGGCGTTCACGCTCGGCGGCGCGGGCGGCGGCGTGGCCTACAGCCCGGAGGAGCTCACGAGCGCCGCGCAGACCGGCCTCGACGCGTCCCCGATCACGCAGATCCTCGTCGAGCGCTATATCTACGGCTGGAAAGAGATCGAGTTTGAGACCATGCGCGACGGTGTGGGCAACGTCATCGCCGTGTGCAGCATGGAAAACTTCGACCCCGTCGGCGTGCACACCGGCGACAGCATCGTCGTCGCCCCGGCGCTGACGCTCTCGGACAAGGAGTTTCAGATGCTGCGCAGCGCGGCGCTGAACATCATCTCCGCGCTCGACATCGTCGGCGGCTGCAACTGCCAGTTTGCGCTCAACCCCGACAGCTTTGAGTACGCCGTCATCGAGGTCAACCCCCGCGTGTCGCGCTCGTCGGCGCTCGCGTCGAAGGCGACCGGCTACCCGATCGCGAAGATCACGACGAAGATCGCCCTCGGCTACACGCTCGATGAGATCCAAAACGACATCACCGGCAAGACCTGCGCCTGCTTCGAGCCCGCGCTGGACTACGTCGTCGTGAAGTTCCCCAAGTGGCCGTTTGACAAGTTCGTCGGCGCGTCCCGCCGCCTCGGCACGCAGATGAAGGCCACCGGCGAGGTCATGGCCATCGGCACGAACTTTGAGAGCGCGCTGCTCAAGGCCGTGCGCGGCGCCGAGATCCATCTCGACACGCTGCACGCCAGGCCCCTGTCCGACCGCCCGGTGCGCGACCGGCTCGCCGACTGCGACGATTACCGCCTGTTCACCGTCTTTGAGGCGCTGTGCAGCGGCGTGTCCATCGATGAGATCCACGGCATCACCCGCATCGACCGCTGGTTTTTGTCCCGGCTGCAAAACCTCGTGGACTACGAGGCGAGCATCCAGAGCGGCCTGACGCCGGAGCTTTATCAGCGCGGCAAGTACCTCGGCTATCCGGATGCGGCACTGCGCCGCCTGTCCGGCAGTGAGACGCTGCCCCCCTTCCGCGCGGGCTACAAGATGGTCGACACCTGCGCCGCCGAGTTCGACGCGCAGACGCCGTATTTCTACGCCAGCGCGGACGCACGCTGCGAGGCGCGCAGCTTCCCGCGCAGCGGCAAGCCCGTCGTCATGGTGCTCGGCTCCGGGCCGATCCGCATCGGCCAGGGCATCGAGTTTGACTATTCGTCCGTCCACTGCGTGTGGACGCTCAAGGCCATGGGCTATGACGTCGTCATCGTCAACAACAACCCCGAGACCGTCTCCACGGACTACGACACCGCCGACCGGCTGTATTTCGAGCCGCTCACGGAAGAAGACGTGCTGCAGATCATCGACGTGGAGCAGCCCGTCGGCGTCGTGGTCGCTTTCGGCGGCCAGACCGCCATCGCGCTCACGCAGGCGCTCGACCGCCACGGCATCCGCATCCTCGGCACGTCGGCCGAGGGCATCGACATCGCCGAGGACCGCGAGCGGTTTGACGCGCTGCTCGAGCGCTTCCACATCTCGCGCCCGAAGGGCATGGGCGTGCAGACGCTGCCCGAGGCGCTGCACGCCGCGCAGACGCTCGGCTACCCCGTGCTGCTGCGCCCGTCGTACGTCATCGGCGGCCAGAACATGAAGATCGTCCACGACGATGCCGAGGTCACGACGTACATGCAGCGCATCCTTGCGCAGGGCATCGACAACCCCGTGCTCGTGGACAAGTACATGATGGGCACGGAGCTGGAGGTGGACGTCATCTCCGACGGTACGGACGTGCTCATCCCCGGCATCATGGAGCACATCGAGCGCGCCGGCGTGCATAGCGGCGACTCCATTGCCGTCTACCCGCCGTACAACCTCAACGACATGATGACGGAGAAGATCGTCGACAGCTCGCGCAAGCTCGCCCTCGCGCTCGGCACGAAGGGGCTTGTGAACATCCAGTACCTCATCTGGGAAAACGAGCTCTACGTCATCGAGGTCAACCCCCGTGCCTCGCGCACCGTGCCGTACATCAGCAAGGTCACGGGCGTGCCGATGGTGGACGTGGCGGCGCGCGTCATGCTCGGCGCGCCGCTGGCTAGCCTCGGCTATGGCACCGGCCTGCACCCCATCCCGCCGTATTACGCGGTCAAGGTGCCGGTGTTCTCGTTTGAAAAGCTCGGCGACGTCAACGCCTACCTCGGCCCGGAGATGAAGTCCACGGGCGAGGTGCTCGGCCTCGGCAAGACGATGCAGGAGGCGCTGTTCAAGGGCCTGACCTCGGCCGGCATGGTCGTCGGCCAGCACCCGGACGGCCGCCACGGCGTGTTCGTGAGCGTGGACACGCACGACCTCGGCGAGATCGTGTCGCTGGCTAAGAAGCTCGACGACCTGCACTTCGCCCTCTACGCGACCGAGGAGACCGCCGCCGCCATCGCGCGCCTCGGCATCGACGTCGTGACCGTGGACGGCATCCGCGAGAGCGACCACGCCTTCGCCCTGCTCGAGAGCGGCTGCATCGACTACATCGTCTACACCGGCGCGCTCAAGGACGCGACCATGGACGATTACATCGCCCTGCACCGCCGCGCGCTGCAGCTCGGCATCCCGTGCTTCACCTCGCTCGACACGGCCAACGCCCTGGCGGACATCATCGCCAGCCGCTACAATGAGCGCAACACCGAGCTCGTGGACATCAACCACATGCGCACCGAGCGCCAGAGCCTGAAGTTTGCAAAAATGCAGGCCACCGGCGACGACTATATCTACGTCGAGAGTTTTGACGGGCACATCACCTGCCCCGAGTCGCTGTGCATCCCGCTCTGCTCGCGCCACCGCGGCATCGGCGGCTACGGCATCGTGCTCATTGAGCACAGCGACGTGGCCGACGCGAAAATGCGCGTCTTCAACCGCGACGGCAGCGCCGGCGGCATGGGCGGCAACGCCATCCGCTGCGTGGCCAAGTACCTGTACGACAACGGCATCGTGCCGCGCGATGATCTTACGATCGAGGCCGGCGGCCTTGTGCACCGGCTGCACCTGTACACGCGCTTCGGCACGGTCGGCCTCGTGACGGTCGACATGGGCAAGCCCGCGTTCCGGCCCGAGGCCGTGCCCGTGACGCTCGCGGGCGACCGCGTGATCGACCGGCCGGTGACCATCGCCGGCGGGGAATACCGCATCACGTGCCTCTCGATGGGCAACCCCCACTGCGTCGTCTTTGCCGACCGCGTGGATGAGGTGGACGTCGCGCGCCTCGGCCCGCAGTTTGAGCACGCGGACATCTTCCCCGCGCGCACGAACACGGAGTTCATCCGCGTCGTCAACCGCACGACGATCAAAATGCGCGTCTGGGAGCGCGGCAACGGCGAGACCCGCGCCTGCGGCACCGGCGCGTGCGCGGCCGTGGTGGCCGCCACGGAAAACGGCCTGTGCCCGAAGGGCGAACCCATCACCGTCAAGGTCAGCGGCGGCGACCTGATCGTCACCTATGACGACGACGGCGTACGCCTGACCGGCAACGCCGAGCTCGCCTTCACCGGCGTGACCACGTACTGAGACCCTCAAAAAGCAAAAAATCACCCGCATCCGGTTGAACAGCACCCCATTTGTTAGACGAGTATGGTAAAATACTTAGTACTAAGAAATGGGGTGCATTTCTATGGCAAAGGGCGTACCGAACAAACGATAC